>JAXMAT010000058.1:0-35152 GCA_046350235.1 Gemmataceae bacterium
TCGAGATGGCGTCGCATCACTTCCGACCGAACATCGATGCAGAAAACCATCTGCACGGTTTTTCGACTGGCTGTCGATCTGTCGGGATTCCGGGCAATCAGCTCGGCGAGCAGCGTCCTCCGATGGGCCACCTCCGTGGCGACTTGCAGGACATACCGGGCCAACACGTCTTGCGGAGGCTCGATTGGAATGTCGCCGCCGATCTCGCCGCAAGCCGCCTTCGCCCGCGCCTCGCGCCAGACTTTCGGATGAACCCGTGCCAAGGCTACGTCGTACGCAAGACGAGCCGCCAGCAGACCGATCAGGTCTTCATCACGTTGGCCCGCGATTTCCGCCTCCCGCACGCGATATCTCACGTAGGAGGCCCAGCCGGAGATTGAGAAGATCTCGCACATCAAAAAGGACCGCCAATCATCAGGAGGCAAATCCAACTCTTGCAGCATCTGCCGAATCGCTTCCGTTGGCGTTTTCGGCAGTTCGCGAACCAGCTTTCGAAATCCGGGGATGCCCAATTGGTCCATCCGCCAGCTCAGAGACGCAGCCTCGCGCCAGGCAGTGTAGAAAGGCATCCCCTTCCAGGGACTGCTCCAGATCGCCTGACCTTCGTCGAAATGCGCACCGCAGTGGCGCGTGACGTCATTCAGAATGTGGCTCGTCCAACTCGCTCGAGTCTGCCGATCGATGAGTTCCGAGATGGCGAACCAGCGACGCTCGTTCGCCGGTGCGTTTGCCGCGGGATGTTCCGACAGACGTACGATTCCTTCGACACTCAAGCCAGCGTACAGTTCCGGGTACTCCTGCACGGCCCGCCGATACGCTTCCTCGATGTCCGGTCGAGCGATTTGCCCAGACTCGATCTTGGCGGCGTAGTGGTCCAGGGAAGGCAGCATTTCGCAATCCCGCACCTCCCGAAATGTCTGCCGTGCGTTCAAGAAGCGTTGTCCCGAAAGTCCGAGGAACGGATTGACTGCGACATAGCTGCGGAGCGGCCACAGCGGAGGAACGATGGATTCGAGAGCGGCAAGCTCTCGCATGAGTTCCTCGGACATAGCGGCAAGAGAGGCCTTCGCATCCGGAATGGTTTTGGTCGGTTCGATCGTCTTCGAAGTTGCGATCTCCAGCATGACACGAATCCTCAAAGGTTCCTTGGTTTGAGCAGCGGACCGTATGGATCATGGGGTGGGTGCGATGCCGCCCCATATGCGGGCGGTCAAACGTCGAACTGGGATGTCGAGGTAGAATCCGTTCGCTGCATGCACATAGAGACTGCGAATGGCTGGCATATGGGACAGCCGATCTGCCAAAGCTTGCAAGAAAAAGACGCCAACGAAGCCGACCGCCGCGACTGCGATGGCCGCCAGGCCGATCGGCGAAAGTGTGTTGGAGGTGACGGGCCGTACCGGAGCGGTCAGCATGTCGATGGCCAACCAAGCACCCAGGTAGGCCCAACTTGCCAGAAATGCCGCGCCGATGCCGGTTGCGGTAATTCGCCATGAATTTGACGCCATGGCGTTCCAGATCAGGTGTGTCAGCGCCAGCATCACGATCGGGCCAAGGATCCAGGCGCCCGGCTTCGATCCGAAATCGGTTCTCCACAACCAAGCATTCGTTGTCAGTGCCGCCCACGCAACGACCGCGGCAGCCGGCAGCGCGAGTGCTGCCGCAGCGTCCGACCAAGCTTTACGCGGGGCGGTTCGAAGCAGGGCAGCCGACTCGAGAGTGCTGCCGCAGCTGAGGAAGGCGTGAGCCTTGTAGAGCGAATGAGCGATGATGTGCAGAAAAGCCGCGGAAAATGCCCCCAAGCCGCATTGCAGCATCATGAATCCCATCTGTGCGATCGTGGAGTACGCCAGCGACCGCTTGATGCTGCTCTGCGTCATCATCACGACGCCGCCCAAGAGCGTGGTGACCGCTCCGATGAGAGCCAGGAAATCCAAGGCGCTGTGCGATTGCGATACCAAGGGGCTCAAGCGAATCACAAGAAAACCGCCGGCGTTGATGACCCCCGCGTGCATGAGGGCGGATACCGGCGTCGGTGTCTCCATCGTGTCCGGAAGCCAGCTGTGAAAGGGAAACTGCGCTGATTTCGTCATCGCTCCGAGCACGAAAAGAATGCCGATCAGCGAGACGATCCATTCCGACACCGATGCGGCGAACAGATCCCGATAGTCGAGGCTGCCGAACGTGTGGTAGGTCAGCACAATCGCGGCGATCAGCATCACATCGCCCAGTCGGCTGATCAGAAACTTCTTCCGTGCAGCCCAGATGGCCCATGGGCGACGAGGGTAATGCGTAAGCAGTTGATGGAGGCCGAAGCTCGTCAGCATCCATGCGGCCGCGAACATGGCCAAGTTCCGCGCCAACACCATCATCAAGACGGCGCCGAGCGTGAATGCCATCCAGCGGACGAATCGTCCTTGAGTGGGGTCGCCGTCCAAATAACGCACCGAGTACCGAGCAATGACCCAGCCGATGAAGCAGATGAGCAAAGCCATGATGGCCGAGATGCCGTCGAAGTAGATCCCCAGGTTCATCGGGATCGGCCATTCCCAGGAGACGAGAGCCAAGTCCGCGGGGCCGGACGCGACGAGGATGCCCGACGCTGCCGCGAATGTGGCGAACGCCGCTGCCAATATCGTGACTGCCGCACGCCTCAGCCCGCGCGTATGCGCGTCGGCCCAACTGCTAGGGATGAGGCCGATCATCATCAGCAGCGCGCAGGGCGTTGCGACGAGGGCCGAAAGGACCAGCGACATAGCTGCATCTCCGAAAGGGACGCCTGTAGCGTGATACGTGTATCGCGAAATATAATACACGACATATAAATCGTCAATACTATGACGCGAAAGTTTAGTCGCCCATTGCGGTCGGTTCCCGCCCCTTGACGGGTTAAAGTCTTGTCACGAATTGTTTTTCGTGATTGCGTCTTCGTAAAAGCGCGATAAAATTCCGTTAGGAAGTTTGAAGAACCAGCGGCAACTGTTTGCGCTGCAAGAGGTGCGTCGCCATGACGAAGCTTGCCCGAAACCACGAGGATCTAGGCGGAACGGCAGTCGCGTCGCACGTCCCTTCGGAGTCGTCGGTCGGTCGTTGGACGTTTTTGACGAATCATTCGCATGTCTTGATCGTGCTTGCCCGCAATCCGACGATGGTGCTTCGTGAAGTCGCTTCGCAGGTGGGCATCACCGAGCGCGCAGTCCAGCGGATCATTGCCGACTTGGAAGGAGAGGGAATCCTCTCTCGAGAGAAAGTGGGCAGACAAAACCACTACGCCATTTCCGCCTCAAGGCCACTGCGCCACCCGGTCGAATCGCATCGAACCATCGGCGACCTTCTCGAGGCGATCGACGGTCCGACGGGCGCCAAGTCGCAGCGAAACAGCAAAGACGAGTCTCGCGAAAAGAGCCGCCGCCGCTGACCTTCGCCGACTGCTTGATCTTGCGGAGCGGTCACGGGAAGACCGGCGTGATTCCATTGGCAAGGAACAACGCGGGATTGAGTTCGCCCGACGTGATCGCGACGACGTGGCCATCGCAGAAGAGCATGTTGAACGTATTGACGTGTCGCTGGTCGGGGTAGTGCGTCTTGGGATGGGTCGCGTCCGGAAAAGGCCAAGGACCGCGTGGGTTGCTCGGCGTCGCTGCGTGAGTGGAATCCGCACAACCGGGCGTTCGCCCGTGATCCCAGACGATGGCGATATTGGAACTGCCGTTGCCGTTCGCCAAGTGCGAGAGTTTCCGGCCGTTCGGCCCGCCGCTGACGTAATTCATCCCGTAGCTGCACTGAAACGCTTGTCCGGTCGCTGGGTCGAATCCGTTCGGACACTTGAAGCAAGCGGGATTGCCCTCCACGAAGGGCCAGAGCAGGCCTGCGGGATACCCGCCATGAGCGTAGGTATTGTCCGGGTTCGGCGAACCCTGAGCGCTGGTGGTCGTCGAAGGGGACGGGCGGTTGTCGTACGGCGCCCACCAGACCTCGCCGGTCCCGGTCCAAATGGTGGCGGACGAAAGGTTGTAGCAATTGGCGTCGTAAAGACCGGAGGAAGCATCGCACATGCGGTAGCGGGGAAAGGCGCCGCGGGCGTCGTGGTAGTGGTGGATGGCGACTCCGATTTGCCTCAGGTTGTTCTGGCATTGCGTCCGCGTGGCCGCTTCGCGGACTTTTTGAACTGCCGGAACTAGCAGCGCGATCAGTACGGCAATCATCGCGATGACGACCAGCAATTCGATGAGCGTGAACGCGCGCCGGACACGAGGCATGAGCGACTCATCTAGGGGCAATTTCAAATTCTGTCGGCATCGATGGTAGCCCAAATCGGCTCGGAAGCAGAGCCATCGCAGACTTGGGCGCCATTCGTTATTTGGCTAGAGCATGGATTGTGTTGTGGATCGTGCCGACGATGGCGCGGCCGTCGTTTCCTCGTAATCGGTATCGGATTTCCATGCACCAGGTCGGCGTCAAATCCGGCAGTTCGATGCGCACCGTGCGTCGGTCGGCAGATACGGACACACGCTTCACCGTCAGCGGATGCTCGTCGATGTGTTTCGAGCCGTAGTTTTTGCTGCGTTTCAGTCCCCATACTTTGACGTCGAAGTCCTTTGCATCCGCCGTTTGGGGATCGATCGCGTCGGTGAAGGTGAGTTCCACGGCCCCTGCTTTCGCTCGTAGTGCGACAGGCAGGTCGGTCGGCTTTCCGGTATGCCGCACCCGATAGAACCCGCCGGGTGTGGTCTGATTCCCTGCCCAGGCATACATGCCGCACACGTAAAGGTCGCCGGTGCGTGCGTGAAATCGAGGTCGCATGACTCCCGTGGGAAAGGTGGGCAAGGGGAGGGCGCACATGCCGCCTTGCGCCTGACCGTCCACTTTCTCGAATGGCACGACGTAGATCTTTCCCATGCCGTACGAAGTGTTCAGCAGCGAACCAGCGAGGGGCCCCCAAGTTTTTTGCGGAACCCAGATCATCTCGGCAGGCGATCGATCGAAGGCATTGGTGATCCAGCAGAGCGGCTGCTTCATGGCAGAGTCGGAAGTATCGGCGAGGTCGGTGAACCCCCACATATTTCCGTAGAAACCGCCTTTCTCGACGAGATTGATGCGGTTTTTCGGAGTCCAGAAACCCTCTTGATCCGTCACGAAGAATGTGCCGTCCGGGTTGAGACAGACGCCGTTCGCGGCACGGAAACCGGTCGCAAGAATCTCGGTCTTCGTCCCGTCTTTGCTTACCTTCAGCAGTGTGCCGTGTTGAGGCACCAGAGCGGGGAGGGCATGCCTTCCGCTGCGCGCGTAATAGAAGTTGCCCTCGGCATCCGTCTGCAATCCCATGGCAAATTCGTGGAAGTGTTCCGTGACTTGATGGTCGTTGTTGAACGCTTCGTAGAAATCGGTTTCGCCGTCGCCGTTCAAATCATGCAACCGCACGATCTGGTCGCGGCAGCATACGAAGATGGCGCCATCCCGAAACGTCAGGCCGAGAGGTTGGAAAAGCCCGGATGCGATCCGCTGCCAGGTGAGCCCGGCTTCGGGTTTGTCAATTCCGCTGACAGCCCACACGTCCCCATCCCAGGTACAGACTGCCATTCGTTTGCCGTCGGGATAGAAGTCGAACCCTGTCAGTCGCAGCAGAGCATTCCATGGGTTTCGCTCCGGCAAGCCGAAGGTATCCACGGCAAACGGTCCGTCGGCCACGCCGAGCATTGCAGTCGTCTTCAGCAAGTCGGGCCACCGCTTTGGCCCGCCTTCGGTGAGCGGTTTGAGGGGGCGCGGCGCGGCGGACGTCTTGGCGAACGCGACGAGGTCGTCCGCGCCGCCGTTGCTCATCAGCACTTTCACTCTCGTCGGTGTGGCATCCGCCGGGATCCTCAACACGTGGAAGCCGTCTTGCTTGGCGAGCGACGCTTTGCTGTTGGCAACGAATGCGACGGCCGACGATTCGGGCGCAATGCGGGCCAACAAGTCGCGTTTCGATTTGCCGACATCGAGCGTGCGGGTGAACACGGTCCTTTGGTTGCTGTCCGCCTCGACGCCTTCCAATTCCAGTATTGCGGCGTCACCGACCGTGTAGGAAATCAAAGTTTGATCGCCGTAGGCATAGGTGCCTTTGAAGTGAGCCCATGCCCGAGGAAGCGGGCCGTAAGGTCGCTTGTCGCGGCCCAGGAAACGCGGGTCGTCGAAGCTGCCCGTTTCGGGGTTCGCCCATCCTGGCCCGACCGGGTTTTCGACGTGGCGTGCCCCCGCCAATTTCGGATGTACTTGATGCTGTCCGTTGAAGTGGATCCCTTTCCAATCGATGAATCCGCTTCCGGTCCACGCGGCTGCGAAACGAAGGGTGTCATGGTCGAACAGCGCCCAACTCTTGCCGCGAGACACGCCGCCCGACCCAGCGTCCAATCGAACGGCGATGCCCTTGTATGCAATGTTGGGTCCGGGACCGCCGACTTCGTAGGTGTTCGTCAAACTGGGGCCGTAGTCCATCGCCATCCACGGATCGATGCTCGCCGGCGCTGGACCAAAGCCGGCTCCCTTCGGGAGCTTTGCGAGATAGATGTCGTCGGCCTTGGCATATTGCGTTGGATTGTGCGGCTTCAGGTAGGCTTCGCGAAGGTAGTGAACGACATCGTACTTTTGCCGGGGCACCATCCACGTCTGTGGGGTCATCTGATTGAAGCCATGCGTGAGCGTGCGATACAAACTGTATGGGTCGTTGCCGTTCTTGAACGTATGCGCGGCGAATCGCGGCGAAGTGGGAAGCGAGCCGGGCAGGTCTTTCGTGCCGTGGCAATTGGCGCACACACGAAGATAAATGGCTTCGCCGCGTTTGAAGGCCTTGTCGTCGAGAGCGCGAATCAATCCCGCATGATCGAGGTCTTTCTCGTACTCGGGCAGAGCGAACACGGTTTGGGCGGGGCGCAGTTCCTTCGCCCGGTGGGCCGCCCTCGGCGACTTCGATGAGGTACTTCGCCAAATCAAGGAACTGCTGACGATCCGATAGACGTTCGTCAAGCCATCCGGCATCAGCGATTGCTTGCCGATGCTGCGGCTTTCGATGTCGGCACGCGGATCACCATGGGGTCTTTCCGCCCGCGGGATCGACGAGCGTAAGCGAGTCGTTCCTTTCTCGACCAACAAGCCGGTCACGGTTCGCCCATCGAGCGTGACGAGGGTGTGCGTCTCGTAGCTTTTTCTTGATGGACTTCGACGGTTTGAGCACCGACTCGATCAGATACTCGGCGGTCCCTTCTTTGCCTGCCTTGGCGATGTCCGCCGAGTTGCGTACCAGCAAGATGATCGTGGCACTTCGCGCAGGCCAGAAACGGCTGAAGAAGAGCACTGCTCCGCGGCCGGCATCTCCGCGTTCACGCGCCGCTTTGGCTAAATCGGCGAGCGGCTCGCTGAGCAGTTACTGAGCAAGCGACGGGGGAGCAGGAATCGGAGCGGAGGAAGAGGTCGCCTGCCAAAGTTTGCGAGCAACCCCGAACATCTCGGGTGCTTCTGCAGTTCTTCCCGGGTGAAGGGGAAGAAGTCGTTTCGCCCGAAATACGCCTCGGTGGTTTCGGCGAAGTACTCCATGGGGTTCGTCAGCGCGTAGGCTTTTTCGAAGGTGTTTGGTTTGCCGTTGCCGAAGTGGCGTTCGACCTTCTCGTACTTCCGCGAATCTTTTCGCGCGGGCAAATGCGGCAGCGACCTCTGGGTTGCCGAACCCTTTTCGGCAATTCGCGGTCGTGATATGCGTGGGCGAGTTCATGCAACACGAAGCTTGGCATGCGATTCACTTCGGCCGCGAAGATTCGCACGTTCGTGAACTCGACGCACTTCGCCATCGCGAGGTCGCGGTTGCTTCGGCGCAGCCATTCCGGGCCGGGGTGATACTCTGCCGCGGGTCGCACGCCCGGGTACTGGATTGAAATAGAGAGGCACCTTCCTGAAGCTTGGCGACGACCGCCTTCGGTAGGGTTCGATGATCTCATCCAGTTGTCGATCGAGCAGTTCGAGGGCTTTCGCGGTCACAAACATCCGCGGCCAAAAGTTCGCGATTGATCCGCAGCGTCCATCCGCGAAGCGTTCGCTTTTCGTAGACGGGCTCGGGCGTCGTTGCTCGGTGATGGAGGTTGTCCCGGAGAAACGCGGTCATCGTCTCCATGAGATGCTGATCGGTGTTCCGTCCCTCACGGATGGCATGAGTTCGGATTCGGGTAGGGAGGACGCTGAATCGTTTCTTGGCGATCAATTCCTCCATCAAGCGTTCGGTGCCCTGGTAATGGCAATTGTCGTCGCCGGTGCCATGCACAAGCAGCAGGTTGCCGCGCAGTTTGCCGGCGTGCGTGATCGGGGAACCGTCGCGATAGCCAGCTTCGTTGTCGGCCGGCAGCCCCATGTACCGTTCTTGATAGATGGTGTCGTATAGCGTCTGGTCGGGAACGGGCGCGAGGGCAATGCCGGTGCGATAGAGGTTCGGATGACGGAAGAGCGCATTCAGAGTCATGCTGCCGCCGCCGCTCCATCCCCACGAGCCGACGCGACTGGAATCGATGAACGGCCAACGCTGGAGCAGCACTCGCACCGCCGCGGCTTGTTCCCCGGGAGCCACGATGCCGATCTTCCGATGGACCGATTTTCGCCACGCGCGACCGCGAGGCACATTCGTTCCCCGGTTGTCGACGCTGGCGACGACAAACCCTTGCTGGGCGAGCATCCAATGCCACAATCCGCGCGGACCAGGCCATGCGTCTCGCACCGTCTGCCCATGCGGTTCGCCGTACACATACATGAGCAGCGGCAGCTTTGCGTTCGGCTCGATGGTTGCCGGCTTGATGCTCCATCCGTCCAGCGTGATGCCGTCACTGATCGGCACTTGCATGAACGCGACCTGCGGCTGCTTCAAGGCCGCTAGTTTGCCCCGCAATTTGGCATTGTCGGAAAGCGTGCGAACGGGCTTGGTTTCGCCGGCACGGACCAATTCCGCGACGGGAGGCGTCGTGAAATTCGACCATGTCCGCACCGCCCATTTCGCATCCGGCGAAAAATCGTACTTGTGCCAACCGTCCTTCTCCGGCGAAATGCGTTCCGTCTTGCTGCCGTCGAATTTCACCTGAAACACATGACGTTGCGTCGCGTTCTTCGGCGAGGCGGCGTAATAGAGCCATTGGCCTGTCTTGTCGATCGCTTCGACGTCCATCACATCGAACTCGCCTTTGGTGATCGGCTGCAACGGCGAGCCGTCAACGAACGCACGATAGGCATGTCGCCAACCGGAACGCTCGCTCAGCCAGAGGAAACTCTTGCCGTCATCCAACCATCGCCAAGGGTTTTCGTTTTCGAGCCAGGCGGCATCTTTTTCGATGAGTACGGCATGGGATTGACCGGAATTGGGATCAACTCGCCAAACGCGCAATTCCGTTTGAAGCCGGTTGAATTGCTGAACCAAAATGTGTGCGCCGTCCGGGGTCCAGTCGGCGTGAGGGAAGTAGTGCTCTCTTGCGTCGCCCGGCAGATTGATCCATTGCACTTTTCCGCCGATCGCTGGAATGATACCTAGGCGGGTCGCTGAGTTCGTTTCGCCTACCTTTGGATAAGCGAACGAGTGGATGCGAGGCGTCTTGCTCACGACATTGTCGACAAGGTGAAACTCGGGAACTCCCGACGTGTCGAACTGCCAGAAAAGGATGCGCCGGCTGTCCGGACTCCAACGGAAACAGTTTCGCAAGTCGAGCTCCTCTCCTTTTACCCAGTCGGAGGTTCCTGTTGATGATCGTCTTGGCTTCGTCGGTGGTGAGCGGCGTAATTTTCAGATTGGCCAACTCCTGAACGTAGAGGTTGTTTTCGCGGACGAAAGCGACTCGTTTTCCGTCCGGCGACAAGGTTGCAAACATCAAAGATGAAGCGGCTGCATCGCCGCCTAGTTTGTTGAGCGTCCGAGTCGCCACATCGAGCAACCAATAGTCGCCACGAGTGTTTCGCCGCCAGACTCGCTTCGTGTTGGTGAAAAGAAGAACGAGGGATTCGTCTTCCGAAAACTCGAAGGCATCGATGCCGAGGGGCTCTTTCGCTCCCTTCGGGATGAATGATGCCGCCGGGACGATGACGTCTTTCTTGCCGGTTTCAGGGTCGTTGCGGACCAAGTCGCTCTGATTTCCGGCAGCGTGTTTCTCAAGCGTGAAGTAGGTGGAGGACTTTTTGCTCCACCGTTTTGCCGGTATGGGTTCGGTTTCGAATTCCTTGATGCCGAACAGGCGACCGACAGTGAGAAGCGATTCGTCGGCGGAGGCGAGTGGGGTGCACAGCAACGATGCAACGAGCGCGCACAACAGCCAACACGATGGAACTCGCATTCCAGAGCCCTTTATTGGAGCAAGATTCGCAAATCGACGCCTGGTCGGCACGGCGGTTAATCGGATCACTTGTTGTCGACTTTGGGATCGTAAACGAACGCGCGGTCATCTGCGGGAAGAATCCACACGTTTCGGAACCTGACCGGGTTGCCATGATCTTGAAGAAACACCGGCCCCGTCATTGTTTTCTTCTGCCGGTCGCGGATTTTCTCGAGATACGGAGTGGTGCCGAATCGGAACGGATGGAACGTGGATCTCGGTTCGCCAAAGGAGGTCCCATCCTGAACTTTCTTTCCATTGAACCAGACGGTCACCGTGCCGTTTTCGACGATCTTGCCGGAGGCGTCGCGGCGAGGCGCACGGTAGCGAATGTCGAACACTTGCCATTCCCCAGGCTTTCGGCATGCATTTTCGAGCGGCGGCGAGAATCCGTAGAGGGCGCCTGCATCTTCCTGCGTGACCTTCTGCTTGCCGAAAGAGTTCAGAATCTGAACTTCGTAGTTCCCGTGAATGTAGACTCCGCTATTTGCAGGACCCTTTTCGGGCAACAGAAACTCGACATGGATGTCCGCGTCTTTGAAGTGCAACGTGGACACGATGTGATTCTGATTCTTCTTCGGCGTCGAGACGATTTCCCCATCTTTGACAGGCCAATCGACCTTTTCGCCCGCCATGCTTAGGAACGAATGATTTCCCACGCCATCCAGAAGCACGATCGCTCCTTTGGGAGGAATGGTAGGGAGCTTGGTTTGATCCGGTCGAAAGTCCGAATCCGCACCCAGCATCGCGAGGCACAGCAAAACCGCGGGTTTCATTCGATCGACTCCTGGTGATTCAGCTTTCGAGGTTGCCAGCGAGACGTTGCGGACACGCGCCGATGGTCATGGGAAAGGATACGAGGCCACGCGCCTGTCACGCAACGCTTTGGGGGAAGTTCGCTTGTCGCGTGGACAAGCAGCTTGAGTCGGATCCCTAGCGCCAGTGATGGGGCAGGTCGTTGTAATCGAAATGGCAAAACCCTCGCCGGCGCTCGGAATCCGACTCATGCAAGAACCCCAATCGGGGGTAAGGGTTTCGGAATCGACGCTCTTTTTCGTTTCGGCACTCCTCGCGGATGTTATTCTCAGCGAACTCGGCGGAGACACAAGCCGCCACATGCTTTCGTTGGACATCGAGGAGGAGATCGCCATGGGACTCGCTTTCGCTGCCCGAAGGTTTATCCAGACGACTTGGATGATGGGAGTCCTCTTTGGTCTTTCGATTGAGGCAGGTCGAGCGGACGACGTTCTTCCGGCCAAGCATCGCTCGCAATTGGCTCAGGGGCTGCTTGGCTTCAAAACCATTCGGGCCGCAGTGATTTCGCCGGACGGTCAGACGATCGCTGCGACGATCTCATCCGCGAATGTGGAGGCTAACAGAACCGAAGTCGAATTATGGCTGATGTCCTTTGAGGTCGGCGAACCGCGGGCATTGCGAACGCTTGCGGCATCCATCGATCAGGTGCTTTGGTCGCCGAAAGGGGATCGCCTCGCATTCACGGGCGGTCAGGCGATATGGACCATCGACGTCAAGACCGGCGACGTGAAGAAGGCGGCTTCGCTCGATCGGAGCACGCATTATCTCGCTCACCAGGGGAACTCATTGTGCTGGTCGCCGGACGGCTCGAAGCTCGCCTACATCGCCGCGGATGCGGTTTCCAAGAAGCCGGATGCGGAGCCGTTCGTGGTCACGCGGATTCAGTACAAGTCGCGAGCCGGGTTGTCCGATGTTCGACGTTCGCAACTTTGGATCGCGGACCTTGAGAAAGGGACGACGCAGCAAGTCACTAATGGAAACCGCGATGTGCATTCGATCGATTGGTCCCCACGCGGCGACGAAATCGTTTACTGCTCGAACCATGAGCCTGACGCGGATCGGAACTGGAACAACGATCTGTTCCTCCTCCGAGTTTCCGATGGCGTGACCAAGAAGATGACGCAGACCCCCGGCAACGAGATGGCGCCGGCGTGGAGCCCAGACGGCTCGTCGATTGCCTTCCTCATGACGAAGCGGCCGCTGACAACCATCGACAGCGTCGCGGAAGATGCCCATGTGTGGATCGTCGATCGCGCGAGCGGCAAGGCGCGGGAGCTGGCGACGAAGCTCGATCGCCGATGCAGTTCGCTGCGATGGAGCGCCGACGGCAAGAGCGTGTTCTGCATCGTCGCGGATCGAGGCAACCGCATTCTCTATCGGCTTGATGCGATCGACGATTCCGCTCGGCCGATTTTCCCCTTAGACGGCGTGGTCGCTTCGTATTCGATGTCGGACAAGGGAAACGGCTGCTGCGTGGTTTCGACGCCGACGAAACCGCCTGAAATCCACACGTTTTCCGCGGGCGGAAAAGATGTGCGGGGCCGCACCCGATTCAACACGGCAGTCGCGGAGAGCAGGAATTGGATCAAGCCGAAACGTGTGGAATGCAAAAGCTTCGACGGCACGCCGATCGAAGGCTGGCTGATGCTCCCGGCAAAGGCCACGAACAAAATTCCGCTGATCCTGAACATCCACGGCGGGCCGCACAGCATGCATGGCAATGGGTTCTCGCCTACGTTTCAGATGTGCTGCGATCGAGGATATGCCGTGCTGTATCTGAATCCTCGCGGCAGCGCAGGCTACGGCCAAAAGTTCAGCGATGGCTGCGTGAAGGATTGGGGCGGCGGCGACTACAAGGATCTGATGGCCGTCCTCGACCATATCCTCGCCCAGCATCCGCAACTCGATCCGCAGCGGCTCTTCGTCACCGGCGGCAGCTACGGCGGCTACATGACGTGTTGGATCGTGACGCAAACCGATCGCTTTCGCGCGGCGATGAGTTACGCGGGGCTGAGCAACCTCATTAGCTTCTATTCGACAAGCCTTTATCAAGACCTCATCCATGTCGAGTTCGGCATGCCGTGGGACCACTACGAACTTTTGTGGGATCGATCCCCTCTTCGGCACATCAAGAATGCCAAGACGCCGACCCTGCTGATCCATGGCGAGGCGGACAACGAAGTACATATCACCCAGTCTGAAGAGATGTTCACCGCGCTCCGGCAACGCGGCATCGCCAGCGAATTGGTTCGCTATCCGCGACAAGGACATGGTCCCTCCGAACCACGCCAGCAGGTGGATATGCTGGCGCGCACGCTCGATTGGTTCGACCGCCACGGCGGCGTTTCGCCTCAGCTTAAGGGCGACTAAGAATCGCACGCAATCGGCCGCCGACGACACGTTCCTCGCCTTCTTGCAGCGTCAGCACGGAGATGAGGATGCCCCTGTCGCCGGTCCCGGTCACTCGGCCGATCTGGATCGGAGGATCGCCGTCCTTCAATCGCTGCGTCGCCGCTTCGCGCGTGATGCCAAGGCGTGTTTCGTCCCATTCGACGATCAGGTGCGGCACCTCGTTCGCGATGATGGGAACGATGCGCTCGCATCGCACGGTCGCAATGCCCATCACTGCGGTTTCAATGACGCCGATGCGTCGCTCGAATTCGCGCCGTTCGGCGGCATGATCGAGACGGACGAACCGTTCGACTGCGGCCAAACATGCGATCATGTCCTCCTTGCCGACCTTCAGCGCTCGGCCGATGGCGCCGCAGTTGGGGTTTGTGTTGCGAGCGGCGGCCGCGATAAGCTGAGGGCTGCCCAGCAAAAGCCCCGTGTCGTTCGGCCCTCGCATCGCCTTGCCGCCGCTGAAGGCGACGAGGTCGAAACCCATACGGATGTAACCAGCCAAGCGATCCACAGGAGGGACATCGGCGGCAGCATCGAGCAGCGTGGGAATGCGATGTTGCCGAGCCAGATTCAGCCAATCTCGCCGCGAGATTCGGCCATTCGGATCTTCCTTGTTCATGAAGAACATAAGGCCCGTCCGCGGCGTGATCGCTCGGGCCACATCGGCTGCGGTATCCACTTCAATCATCTTGGCGCCGACGCTGGTGAATTGATGGTCGTAGCAGGAGCGATGCGATTTCTGCACCAGTACTTCGTGCTTCATCTCCGAGGCATCAGGCAGCTTCGCAATATTCGCCGGTTCGCCTCGCGTGAGGACGGCAGCGGTTCCGAGCAGCAGCGAACCCGCCGCCCCAGTGGTTACGAGAGCCGCATCCACGCCGATGAGTTGAGCGATGCGTTGACCGACTTTTTCCTGAAGTTCGACGAGGTTGACGAAATGTTTGGCCGCATCGGTCCACGCGGCGACGACCTCGGGCGGCATGATGGAGCCGCCAAGATTGGTAACGGTCCCCGTCGCATTGATGACGTGTTTGATGCCGAGTGCTTCGTACACGCTTCGGCGCGGCGCACGGGCCACGGGATCAGCGGCTTGCGTCGCGCCGGCGCCGACTAAAGCTCCCGCCGCGGCGGTCAAAGCGCGGCGTCGGCTGTTTCGCTTCGATGCATGGCTCATCGTCCATTCCTCGTTTCAAGATGATGGCCGCTTGATCCTACCGAGGGAACGTTTACGATTGCCACCACATTGTTCTCGAACCTGGGGGCTGAGATGTTTCGATTCGAATCGCGTCATGTGCGTTGGACGTTGCTCTTTGTCGCTGTGTTGTCCGCGGCCTGGCTCAGCCGTCGCTCGAATGTCGCCGCGCAGCGCGACGGCGCCTCGGCGGAGGATCGGCTTCGCGAATTGAAGATCGCATTGCCGCCCGTGATGCAGCCGAAGAACACGTTCGTGAATGTGGTTCGCGTCGGCGATTTGCTCTATGTGTCCGGGACCGGCCCGAATCCCGTCGAAGGTAAGGTTCCGACGGGCCGACTCGGGGACACCATGCAGACTGCGGAAGGCCGCAAGGTCGCGCGCTCGGTGGGTCTTCAAGTGCTTAGCGTGGTGAAGGCGGAGCTGGGCAGCCTCGACCGCGTGGAACGCCTTGTCAAGACGCTCGGCATGGTCAACGCCACCGCGGATTTCAAGGAACATCCGCTCGTCATCAACGGCTTCAGCGACCTGATGGTCGAAGTCTTCGGGGACAAGCAAGGCAAAGGCGCCCGCAGCGCCGTCGGCATGGCATCGTTGCCGAACGGCATTCCGGTCGAGATCGAAGCCATCTTTCAAATTCGTCGCTGATTCGGAGGGGGCGGTTCCGTGGATGGCCCCAAGGTTTTGAGCCAGAGAACGATGGCTCGAACGTCGTCGTTTTGTGCGCGAAATGTCTTATATGGATCGCGCGAAGCATGAAGGAACGCTCGCCTCACGAAGTGTGCCGGACGGCATCATCGGATCAGGGCTTGCTGCACTTGGCCCGCAACATCGGTCAGGCGGAAATCGCGTCCCTGGAAACGGAAGGTAAGGCGGCGGTGGTCAATGCCGAACTGGTGCAGGATGGTCGCATGGAGGTCGTTGACGGATACGGGATCGCGAGTCACGCCCCAACCGATGTCGTCGGTTTCGCCATGGATGTGCCCCGGCTTTACGCCGCCGCCGGCCATCCAGAGGGTGAATGCAAAGGGGTGATGGTCACGGCCTGTCGCATTCGGATTGCCGCCTCGATTTTCGCCGAGCGGCGTGCGGCCGAACTCCGACATCCATAGGACGAGCGTCGAATCGAGGAGCCCCCGGCGTTTCAGGTCCTTCAGCAGCGCGGCCACGGGTTGGTCGGCCATGAGGCAATTGTGCTGCAACTCCGCGTTGAGATTGCTGTGGTGATCCCAGGATGCATGAAAGAGGCTGACGAAGCGAACGCCTCGCTCGATCATTCGGCGAGCGAGTAGGCAATTGAGAGCGAACTTGCGGAACTGCCCGCGACCTCCGCCACGATGAGCCTGGATCTCCGGTTCGTCGCGATCGATGCCGTATTCGTCCAGCGTCCGTTTCGTCTCGTCGCTCACATCAAGCAATGACGGAGCGGCAGACTGCATGCGAAAGGCGAGTTCGTACGACGCGATTCGGCTATCGATCTCAGGATCGGCGGTTTCTTCGCGGCGTAGTCCGTTGAGGCGATTGAGGGCGGAGATCGTCCGCTCCTGCATGCCGTCCGAAAGGCCGGCAGGGTTGTTGAGATGTAGGACCGGTTCGCCTTGGTTGCGGAAGAGCACGCCGGAGTAGGTTGTCGGCAGAAATCCGCTGGACCAATTCGACGTGCCGCCGCTGGTGCCGCGTCCCGCCGTGAGGACGACATACGCAGGCAGGTTGCGGGCTTCGCTGCCGAGGCCATAGGCGAGCCATGATCCCATGCTGGGCCGGCCGAACATCGTCGAACCGCAATTCATCAGCAGTTGGCCGGGGTGATGATTGAACGCATCGCTGTGCATCGACCGAATCCAGCAGATATCGTCGGCACAAGTTCCGAGGTGAGGGAGAAAGTCGGAGAGATCCATCCCGCAACGGCCATGCTTTGCGAAACGACGCGGCGAGCCCAGAATCTTCGCCGTCGCTTTCTGGATGAACGCGAAACGAACGTTCTGCGTCATCGAATCAGGCAACGGCTGACCGTGCAACTCGCGAAGCTTGGGCTTCGGATCGAAGAGATCGATCTGGCTCGGCGCTCCTTCGAGATAGATGCAAATGCACGCTTTCGCCTTCGGGGCGAAATGCGACGGTAGCGGGGCGAGCGGATTCGTGGGATCGCGTTCCTGGGCAAGCAGCCCTTCGTCGCGAAGGATCGACGCCAGTGCCAACGTGCCGATTCCGCCCGTGGTGGAGGTGAGGAACCGACGGCGACGAAGCATGGAAGCTGGGGTAGGCGGAATCATCAGGCACCCATCATTCGCGGACCATGAACTCGTCGAGGTTCAACATGAGCCGAGCGATTCCGACCCACGCGGCGGCTTCAGTGCGGGCATCGGCGGCCGAAATGCCGTTTGTCAGTTTCGCTGTTTCTTCCGGTTTCGCCTTTGCCAACACGAGCATTTCGCCGTGCAGGCCAAGGATCGCCATTCGTTCGGCAGGTGAAGACAGTCGGCCGACGCAGGTTCGCATCAACCAATCGACGCGTTCGGAAGTCGTCTTCGGCGCCTCGGCGAGAATGCGTTTCGCCAGGGCTTGGGCACATTCGACGAAAGCTGGATCATTGAGCAGCATCAAGGCTCCGAGCGGCGTATTCGACCGGTCGCGTTTCACGGTGCATACGATGCCGTCGGCGGCGTCGAACGTCGTCATCAGCGGATGCGGGCTGGTCCGCTGAAACCACGTATACATGCCGCGACGATAGCGATCCTTTCCCTTGCTCTCGACCCACCGAGCGGTGTTCGCGTAGGTCAACTCGGAAACTCCCGCGGGTTGCGGAGGGCGCACGCTCGGCCCGCTGACCTCACGATGCAAATCCGGTTGACCGCGAGCGAATTGTCGCGGAGTATTTCGGCATCCAATCGGAGGCGAACTTGACGCGCGAGCAGCACGTTCAGAGGATCGCGAGCCGTCAACTCCGGGCGGCGTTTCGACGATTGTCGATAGGTCGCCGACATGACGATGGTCTTGTGCAGCCTTTTCAAGCTCCAACCATTGCGGACAAAATCGTTCGCAAGCCAATCGAGCAATTCCGGATGCGAGGGCTTCTCGCCTTGGCTTCCGAAATCCTCGAGCGTGGAAACCAGGCCGCGACCGAAGTAGCGATGCCAGGCCCAATTCACGATGACGCGCGAGGCGAGCGGATTTGCGGGATCGACGATCCATTCGCTAAATCGAGGCGATTCGGTTTTGCCGATGCTTTCAGCGGCGGCAGCACCGAAGGCGTGTCGGCCGTACCGACCCCTGGCCGCAGAAAGTCGCCTCGAATCAGGATGTGCGTTTTCCGGCCCGAACCGACCGTGAGCGTGGGCACATAGGGTTTGACCGGTTCCTTCTTCGAATCTGCCTTCTCCTTGGGCTCCGGCTTCTTCTCCTCGCCTGGAAGTGGGGCTGGGAGGTCCACCTCGTTGTCGCTGTTGAAGAACGCGAAGAACTGGTAGAACTCGCGTTGCGACAGGGGATCGTATTTGTGATCGTGGCACTGAGCCGCAGCCCATCGTCAAGCGTCGCGCCTTCGCGGTAGTAGCGACGCGATCGATGCACGCTTCGATACGGAACTGCTCCTGATCCGTGCCGCCTCGCGGTTGGTCAGCGTATTGCGGTGGAAGCCTGTCGCCGTCTTCTGTTCCAGCGTCGCATTCGGCAACAGGTCGCCCGCCAATTGCTCGATGGTGAACTGATCGAAAGGCATGTCGCGATTCAGCGAATGAATGACCCAATCACGATAACGCCAGGCATAGGGGCGAGGGCGGTCCTGTTCGTAGCCGTCGCTGTCCGCATAGCGTGCGACACTAACCAATGGCGTCCCCAGCCGCTCGCCGTAGTGCGGCTGGCGAGTAAGCGATCGACGACGCGCTCGTAGGCATCGGCCCGCGTGTCGTGAACGAACGCATCGATTTCTTCCGGCGTCGGCGGCAGCCCGATCAGATCGAAATGAAGCCGGCGAATCAGTGTGATGCGAGAAGCTTCCGGAGACGGAGCGATGCCTTCCTTTTCGAGTCGAGCGAGGATGAAGCGATCCACGCCGGACTTGGCCCACACGCGGCTCGCCACCGGCGGTTCGACGCGAGCGATTGGCCGAAACGCCCAGTGATCGCTTGTTGCAACGACGGTCTCCGCTTTTCGGGCTGGCCAGTTCGCGCCCTGATCGATCCACGCTCGTATCTTGGCGACCTGTTCGTTGGACAGTTGTTTTTCCTTGGTAGGCGGCATTGGCGTTTCGGAGTCAAGTCCAGCGATCAGATGCAGCAGCCGACTTTTCGTTCCTTTGCCAGGCACGATCACCTGCCCTGAATTGCCGCCGCGCATCGCGAAATCGCCGTGATCGAGCCGAAGGCTGCCGCGCTGTTTCTTCGGCCCATGGCATTCGATGCATGACGTGCGGAAAATGGGCTCGATGTCGCGGACGAAATCGACTTTCCCTGCGAAGGCAGGCGGAATCCTGGCGAGGTCCGCTTCTTTCGGCTCGTTCGCAACAAGGGGCGAAGCCGAAAGCAGCGCAATAGCGACGACGCGAAGAGGAAGGCGCATGGATTCAGCCGCTCGGCAGGTGAGGAGATGGCTGCATCCTACCTGGATCGTTCCAAGGGACGCAAGCGATTGCCGATCACTTCGCCCGCTTAGGGTCGAGTTTCAGTTCTTCGGAGACGCGGATGTCGGCTTTCTGGATGCGTTTCATTTGATCGAGGGCGTAGTCGTTTTCTTCTATCGTATTCGATGCCACACAGTCGGCAGGGACGATGAGTTTCAAGTCGCGCATGTAAGCGTCGTTCGCGGTGAAAAGGACGCAGATGTTGGCGGCCACCCCGGTCAGCACGATGGTTTGCACGCCGAGGTAATCGAGAAGCGTATCGAGCGTCGTCGAAAAGAATCCCGAGTGTTTCGGCTTCAACACGAAGTAGTCGTCTTTCCGCGGGCGAAGAAGTTCGACGAGCGGCCGGCCTCGGACGCCCTTCTTGACGCAATGGTCGATCTGGGCAGTAAAGTCAGACCGCCATCGGCCGAAATGGTCGTTGACGTAGATGATCGGAGTGCCAGATTGCCGGGCCCGCTCGCACAACGCCTAGATGCACTCGGCCATGGGCAGTGCGAAACGAAGCAGTCGATCGCCTTCGGGAAACTCCAAGTCGTTGAGCACATCGATGAGCAAGATTGCTAGCTTCGATTTGTCCGGAACGTTGCCGTGCAAGTCGTGGTCTTTCGGCGGCATGGGAAGGTCTCAAGAGCTTCGTCGTTATTCAGATTTACTTTCAAAGGGTGCGCCTCGTTTGCCCGTATGGTTGAATCCGATAATAATGGAATATGCGACGCATTATGTTGAAGTCGAAGATTCACCGCGCCACCGTCACGCAGGCCGACGTTCATTATGAAGGCAGTCTCACGTTGGACCGCGATCTGCTCGATGCTTCCGACATCATCCCCTTCGAGGAAGTCCACGTCTGGAACGTGACGCGAGGCACCCGGTTCCGGACTTATGCGATGGAGGGCGACCGGGGCTCCGGCGTTTGCTGTGCGAATGGAGCCGCGGCATTGCTCGTGGAACCGGGCGACCTGGTAATCGTCGCCAGTTTCACCAGCGTGGAGGATACGGAACGCGCGAACTTCGCTCCCCGGCTTGTCTTTGTGGACGCCAAGAATCGCATCAAATCGATCAAGCGAACGGAAACGCCGGGACCGAAGCTGCCCGAGGCGTAATGGTTCGTTCCAACCGGGCGGTGTGAACGCAAGCCGAACGCAACGCATCCGTTACGCGAAAACATTCGTAAATCGAATACCTCAAAGGTAGAATGAGCGTGTTCCCTGGGCCAAGCCGGGAGAGCATCTCGATGAGTTTCCGTCCGACGCTTCGGTCGCCTCAGCAAAACGATCGCTCCGTTCCGCGCCAGTGCATGGCGTTGGTTCCCAATTTCGAATCGGGCTCGCAGCATTCCGCCGAGATTCCCGGCATGCTCCGAACGCGTCTTCGCGTGGCGGGGTTGATCGCGCTGGCGGGGTTCGTGACGTTTTTCGTCAAAGGGCTTGTCTCGCCGCATCCCGATCAGGCTGCGATGGACCTTGTTCTTCATGCGGTCATCATCGGCTTGCAAGCGTTAAGCTGCCTTGTGCTCTTCAGTCGTCTATCGCTGCGAATCTCCTGCCTTCGCACGCTGGAGGCCGTCATCTTCGGGTCGATGGCTATTTTCTTCGCCTACCTGCAATACCGCATCTTCGCCCATGGCCATTTCCTATCCTGGGCGACAAGCGACCATCAAGATGACGTGATGAATCTCGCAATCAACTCCAACACGTTTCGTTGGTTTACGTTGATCGTCCTTTACGGCATGTTCATCCCGAACACGTGGCAACGCTGCGTCGCGATCGTCTCCGCGATTGTCGCGACGCCGATTGCGCTGACGTTCGTCATCTGCTTCCCTTGCAACGTGATGGGGCAGTATTGGGGCCGTGCGACGTTCGACGAAGCCGCGATGCTTGGGCTTGGGGCCGCGATCGCGCTGTTCGGCTCCTACAAGATCAACACCCTGCAAGACGCAGCGAGTCAGGCTCGAAAACTGGGACAGTATCGTCTCTTACGGCGTCTAGGAGCGGGCGGGATGGGCGAGGTGTATCTTGGCGAGCACATGTTGCTTCGACGACAATGTGCGATCAAGGTCATCCGCCATGAGCAATCCGCAGACGCGACTGCGGTCTCTCGCTTTGAGCGGGAAGTGCAAGCGATGGCGACGTTGACGCATTGGAACACCGTCGAAGTCTACGACTACGGCCATGACCCCGAAGGCACATTCTACTACGTGATGGAATACCTTCCCGGCATGAGCCTTCAGGACATGGTCGATGATTATGGGCCGCTGCCTGCGTCTCGAGCCATTCATTTGCTTCGCCAACTTTGCGGCGCACTGCGGGAAGCCCATGGCATCGGGCTCATCCATCGCGACATCAAGCCAAGCAACGTCATCGTTTGCAAACGCGGCGGGATCGATGACGTGGCGAAGTTGCTCGATTTCGGTCTGGTGCAGGATTTGGCGGTCAAGACGCACGACGGCAAGTTGACGATGCAGGGATCGATTCTTGGATCTCCGCCGTTTATCTCGCCCGAACAGGCGATTGGAAAGAATGGCGTCGATGCCCGCACCGACATCTATGCGTTGGGTGCGCTTGCCTATTTCCTGCTCACGGGGCGTCCGCCTTTTGAGCGAGAATCGACGATGGAGCTTTTGGTCGCGCATATTCATGAAGATCCGGAAACGCTTCGCCGCTTGGAGCCAAGCGTGCCTGAGGCGGTCGAACGCGTTATCATGCGATGTCTTCGCAAGAAGCCGGAAGAACGATACGAAACCGTCGTCGAATTGGATCGAGCCTTGTCTGCTTGCCCTGGAGCGAGCGACTGGAATTGCGACTTGGCCGCTCAATGGTGGCAGGGGCGCAACGAGTCAGTGACGATGAGCGAAACGGATGAATCCTCGGCGCCCACCGTCGATCTGCCGCCGAATCAAGCTTCACTGGCGCCGTAGACCGAGATCATGGACGTGCCAAACGTAAAGGCCTCGCCGGAGCGAGGCCTTCGTGCTTGGTCGGGTTCGACTTGTCCCAGCATTACAGCCCTTGGCGAGTTCCCGCGAGACCGAAAGCCCCGAACTTCCCGCCGTTTCCGAATTGACCTATCTGGCCAAATTGCCCGATCTGTCCGAGCTGGCCCAACTGTCCGAACTGGCCAATTTGCCCGCCAATCTGACCACCGATTTGGCCAAACTGTCCAATCTGACCGAACTGGCCGATTTGGCCGCCGATCTGGCCAAACTGGCCAATTTGCCCGCCAATCTGACCAATTTGACCGAACTGGCCGATTTGGCCACCGATCTGTCCGAACTGACCAATTTGTCCGCCAATCTGACCAATTTGACCGAACTGGCCGAGCTGCCCGCCGATTTGACCGATCTGTCCGAACTGACCAATTTGTCCTATTTGGCCGAGCTGTCCAAGGCCTCCGACGTTGCCGCCGGTATACCCCTGGATTCCCGGGATAATCCTGATGCCGCCGATACCGCCTGTTTGTCCATTTTGACCAAACTGGCCTACTTGGCCAAGCTGACCAAGCTGTCCGACTTGGCCAAATTGCCCGTTGTTTCCAGCGTTTCCGGTGTTGCCGATGTTTCCGTTGTTTCCTGTATTTCCGGAGTTTCCTGCGTTTCCGAGGTTGATGTTTGTGTTGAGGGGTTGGCGAGTTCCCAAGCCGGGCCGCGTTGGGAAGAACCCACGAAATGAGCCACCGCCGTTATTGCCGAATGCGCCAGCCGCTCCCGTCGCGCCGGCATTTCCAGTATTTCCCGTGTTTCCCGCGTTTCCGGTAGCTCCGGCGTTGCCGGTAGCCCCCGCATTTCCCTGATTGACTTGGCCCCATCCGGTGGCAGCAGTCCCAAATATCACCAAAGCGCTGAATACAACCGTCCAGTTGCGGTGCATGGCTTCCTCGTGGGCGTGAATAGAAGAGGACGGCATCTTGCCGGAACCATCGGCTGGAGAAGGGCACTTCGGGCAGGTCGAATCGAAGCAGAAACCCTTCGCGTACCGATACGTCCATTTTACGCAGCAATTCAACAAACTTGCGCTGAAAAATGTCTGAGAGTTCGTTCGTGGGTGGCCGTCAGTTCAGGCTTTGCGGCCCCGATCAACTCTATCGAGGAGTGTACATTTGATCGAGTAAGCCGAAGACTTAGGCACTTCAAGGGGGCCATACTCCTTCTGATGAGAAGGAGCGATCAGATGACTTTTTTCAATCGTCGGATCAGTTCCTGTTCGAGGGCGATGTCGCGGCCCTTGGGGATCCAGCGACGATCGACAACGATGGGATCGACTACGTCGAGCTGGCGATCAAGCGGATAGCTGTTCATGAAGATCGCGGGGCCCACGAGGCTGCCAAGTGGGCGAGGTAGGTCTTCCAGTTCCTTGATCGCGGTGAACTGCACGAAGAACCCGGTCTGCTCAGCCGGATGGATCTTCACTAACACACGATGGCGCATTGACTGCGTTGTAGCCAGCGTTCGCTCGTAAAGATCGGGGCTGCCGGGCTTCAGCAGCAAACCGAGGCCAGGGGCCGTTCGCGGCTTGCAGGTGATGGTGCCGTCGTAGCGATTCGATTCGATGATTTCGAAGCGGTAGTCGGCGAGCAGCGAAAGGCATGTCTCGAAGACGCGCCCGTATTCGTTGGGCCCCAGCGGGATGTAAACAGGATTCGCATCATCAATGATGGGAGCGCCGCCTGCGACGAAACTCGGCATCTCGCACATCGGCGTGGACGGCGAACAGCCGAGAGCGAGGGCAAGCAGTCCCGCACCCCACAGCTTTTTCGACCGAAGCATGGCGAATTCCTTCCGCACGGCGCACACCTCCTCCGCACATCGGGCTTATGCCATGGGGTCGTTGACTTGACAAGAGGAAAACGATTGGATCTCTGGGAAGATGGGCGATCCCGGAAAAAGAAGTGTACTTTCAAAGCCCAGGGGCGAGCGCAGCGAGCTCGTGGGTTCACAGTTTGGATCCCAGAAGTTCGCTGCGCTCGCCCCTGGGCTTGGATGGATTGCTGAAATCTCACAGCCCAAGCACGTCTTCCATCGAATATCGCCCGGCTGGTTTGCCCGCTAGGAACTTGGCGGCGGCCAAGGCGCCATGCACGTACGCGTCGCGAGTGTGGCCTTTGTGGACCAGTTCCATCGTTTCGCCGAGTGTGCTGAAGACGATCGTGTGTTCGCCGACGTTGTCGCCGGCCCGAATCGCGTGCATGCCGATTTCCTTCGCGGGGCGCTCGCCGATCAGGCCTTCCCGGCCATGCTGGATCTTGAACTCTTCGCCCCACACGTCTTGGATCACCTTCGCGAAATGGCTCGCGGTGCCGCTGGGGGAATCCTTCTTGAAGCGGTGATGCCGTTCGATGATTTCGGCATCGAATCCCTTGTCCTTCAGCGCCTTCGATGCCTCGCGAACCAGCTTGAACAGCACATTGACGACAAGGCTCATGTTCGGCGCCAGCAGCACGGCCGTGTGATGGGCGGCGGCCTCGATCTCCTGACGTTGTTCCGCAGTGAAGCCCGTCGTCGCGACGACGATCGGCACTCGGCGTTCGACGCAGGTCTTGAGGGCGACCATCGTTCCTTCGGGCATCGAGAAATCGATCACCGCATTCACCGTCGGCTGGCTCGGCAGCGTCGATGTGACGGGCACGCCCAATTTGCCGAACCCCGCGAGTTCGCCCGCGTCTTTGCCGAAATCGGGATGCGAACCCGAATCGAGGGCGGCCACGATCTTCAGCGACTTGTCCTCATGTGCAAGCTGCAGAATCCGCTTCCCCATCCGCCCACAAGCGCCGTTGACCGCGATGGATGTCTTCATCGTTGAATTCCTGTAGGGTGTGTCGAGCGTAGCGAGACGCACCGTCGCGGGTTGCCTCGAAACGAAAAATCCAATGTGCAATCGTTTATCTGATCGGCATGCGTTTCCGGGCAACACGACGCGGTGCGTCTCGCTGCGCTCGACACACCCTACGGATTTCGGTGCGTTTACGCGTACAACTCGATCGCCTTGATGATCTCATCCAACTCGTTCGGCACCTGCACCGCGCGGTTCGCGAAGTTGGCTCGGCGGACGCCGCGGTGGCCGAGGACGTCGTCGAACGTTTTCTGATCCGCGCTGTGGTAGGCGACCGTCGCGGTCGGGTCCTTGAGCTGATGCCCGGTAAGGATGCAGACGACGCGGTCGCTGGGGGCGATGATTCCTTCGCGCCGCAGTTTCTTCGCTCCGGCCACGCTGGCTGCCGATGCGGGTTCGCAGCCCAGGCCGCCGGCTCCGACCTTCGCTTTGGCGTCGAGGATTTCCTGGTCCGTCGCTTCGCGGACGACGCCGCCGCAACGGTCCAGAGCACGCAACGCCTTCGGCAGGTTTACCGGGTGGTTGATCTCGATCGCGCTGGCGATCGTGGCCGCGCGGATGCGCTCGGCGTCGAGGCCGTTGTAGTAGCCTTCGATGAGGTTCGCGTCCGGCTTGCCGCCATTCCAGCGAAGGCCGTGCTTCTCGTAGAGGTTGTAGAACGTGTTCGCTCCCGCCGCGTTGATGACGGCGAGTTTGGGCGCCCGCTTGATGAGGCCCAACTCCTGCAATTCGATGAACGCTTTGCCGAAGGACGAGACGTTGCCGAGGTTGCCCCCGGGCACGACGATCCAGTCCGGCACTTCCCAGCGAAGCGCTTCGAGGACGCGGAACATGATCGTCTTCTGCCCTTCGAGGCGGAAGGGGTTGATGCTGTTGACGAGATAGATTCCGAGCTTGCGGGCCGTTTCCTGCACCCGCCGCATCGCATCGTCGAAGTCGCCCGCGATCTGGATCGTGAGGGCGCCATGGTCGAGGGCCTGGGCGAGTTTGCCGTACGAAATCTTACCGCTGCCGATGAATACAACCGCCCGCATCAGGCCCGACGCGGAGCAGTAGACGGCCAGCGATGCGGAGGTATTGCCCGTCGAGGCGCACGCGGCCCGGACGGCGCCGACCATGCGGGCGTGCGTGAACGCGGCACTCATGCCGTTGTCTTTGAAACTGCCCGAGGGGTTCATTCCCTCGTATTGGAGAAACAGGCAGCCCGCATTCATGCCGACGAATTGGCCGACCTGATCCGCCTTCTGCAGGATCGTCTGCCCCTCGCCGATGGTGACGATCTGTTCGCCGCGAGCGAAGGGGAGGAGGTCGCGAAATCGCCAAATGCCGGAGAAATTAAGCGGATCGCCGCGGTCGGCCCACTTCACCTCGATGTCCCGCAACGAGCGCGGCGGCGTGAGGCGGTTCCAATCGTAGGCGACGTCCATGAGCCCGCCGCACTTGGGGCACTGGAAGGAAGTATCCTCCGGCGATTGCGTGCCGCCGCAAGCGGGATTGATGCAACGCTGATGAACAAGTTCGCTCAAGAGTACGCCCGGAGAGTTCCGCCGTTCGCGGTAATCGCGAAGGGAGTTTTACGTCCGAGGCGAAAGTACGTCCAATCGAAGGGGCGGAGGCTCTCGCTTGCGGCTTTGCGAGAAACCGAGGAATCCCTCAGCCGCAAGGGGAGGACGATACCTATGAAGTCCTCTGAAACAGACAGGGGGTCACGCCAGGATCGGTTCCACCACTTCGCCATGCACGTCCGTCAGGCGCATGTCGCGGCCGCCGAAACGTACGGTCAGTCGCGTGTGGTCGATGCCCATCAGGTGAAGAAGGGTCGCGTGGAGATCGTGCATTTCGAGTTTGCCGGCGACGGTCTTGTAGCCGAACTCGTCGGTTTCGCCGTAGGCGTAGCCGCCTTTGACTCCGCCGCCGGCGAGCCAGCAGGAGAACGCGAACTGGTTGTGGTCGCGGCCGTCGCCACCCTGAGCGAACGGCGTGCGGCCGAACTCGCCGGACCAGAGGACCAGCGTCGAATCCCACAGGCCGCGACCTTTGAGATCGCGCAGCAAGGCGGCGATCGGCTGATCGACGGCGCGGGCGTTGTCCTCGTGGCCTCGCTTCAGATTGCCGTGCTGGTCCCAGCGATCATGGCCGACGCTGGGGCAGGTGATTTCGATGAAGCGGGCGCCGCGCTCCACCAGACGGCGAGCGATCAGGCATTGGGTGCCGAACACGCGCGTGCCGGCATAGGTGGAATCGAGGCCGTACATCCGGCGAACGATTTCCGATTCGCCGCGGATGTCCGTCAGTTCGGGAATCGCCGCCTGCATGCGAAATGCGGTTTCATAGTTGGCGATGGCGGATTCGATTTCGTCGGCATTTCCCGTCTGCTGCAGCATGCGGCGATCGAGTCGGCGGAGCAGTTCGAGCTTGCTGCGTTGCTGATCCTCGGTCGCTTCGAGTCGGCGCAGATTCGCGACAGGCGGATCGCCGGCGCGGAAGACGGATCCTTGGTATGCCGCAGGTAAGAACCCTGAATTGAAGTTATCGAGCCCGCCGGGCGGAATCAGGCCGCCGTTGAGCACGATGAAGCCGGGCAGGTTTTTGTTTTCGCTGCCGAGGCCATAGCTCACCCACGCCCCCATGCTCGGCCTGCCCTGGATGCCGGAGCCGGTGTGCAGGAAATAATTGGCGCTGGTGTGCTCGGGAAACTTCGAGGTCATCGAGCGGAGGACGCAGAGATCGTCCATGTGTTCGGCGACCTGCGGGAACAGGTCGCTGCACCATAGCCCGCTTTGGCCGCGACGGCGGAAGCCCCATGGCGACTTCATCACCCGGCCGATGTTGTTGAACTGCGTCGGTTCCACTTTGAAGATGCGATGCGGATCTTCGCCGTGGTAGCGTTCGAGGGCGGGCTTGGGGTCGAAGGTATCCACCTGCGACGGGGCGCCGTCCATGTAGAGAAAAATGACGTTTTTCACCTTGGCCGGATGATGCAGGCGTTCGAGCCGGCCGGGCGTGCTTTCCATCGCGGGCGGCTGGGCGCCGGTCCGCTCCGCGGCGAGAGCGGCGAGTGCCATGGCGCCGAAGCCGTTGGCGCAGCGGGTCAGCATTTCGCGACGAGTAACGGGGACGTGGACGCGTCCGCAGGAGTGGCGGGAGTTCATGGCGGGCCTCACTGCAGGAAGATGAATTCTTTGGCATTGAAAAGCACATGCGCGAGGCTCGCCCATGCGGCGGCTTCGGGCGAGTTCGCGGGGCGTTGGCGAACGTATTCGAGGCAGGCGGCCGTCTCTTCAGCCGAGGGCTGTCGGCCGAACGCGGCGAGGTGCATGCTGGCGATGCGTTCCTCATCGGTCTTGCCCTGAGCCAGCGTCTTCTTCGCCCAGATCTCCGCCTGCTGATGGACGAAGGGATCATTCAGCAGGATGAGCGCCTGAGCCGGGACATTCGACACCGAGCGCCTGCCGACGGCGGAAAACGGAATCGGCGTGTCGAAGGCCAGTAAGAACGGCGACAAGAAATTCCGACGCACCGACAGGTAAACGCTCCGGCGCCCATTCCCATCGATCGGCCCGCTCCCCGGCCGGCCGCGGCCATCTTGGAAGGTGGTCAAATGCACGGGAATGGAAGGTCCATACATCATACGATCGAGTCGGCCGGAGACGGTGAGCATCGCGTCGCGGATCGCTTCGCCTTCCAGGCGGCGAACTCGCATGTGATGCAGCAGCAAGTTGCCCGGGTCGGTTTCCATCGCCTTCGCATCGGGCTGCACCGACATGCGATAGGTGTTCGACAGGACCATCGTGCGGATCGCTTTCTTCAGCGACCATCCGTTCGCGACGAAATCGCTGGCGAGGTGATCGAGCAATTCGGGATGCGTGGGGCGTTCGCCGAGATAGCCGAAATCATCGACGGAACCAACGATACCTCGTCCGAACAGGTGGTGCCAGATGCGATTGACGATGACGCGGGGGAAGAGGGGCGTCAGCTTGGGATCGACGATTTGGCGAGCGAGTTCGAGTCGGCCGCTGCCTCGTTCCGCGGAAATGGGTTGGGATCCCGCAAAGGCTTCGAGGTGCCGCCGCGGAGTTTCGTCGCCCATCGTTTTGTAGCTGCCGCGGAGATAGACGCGGAGATTCGCCTGATCGCCATCGAGCATGGCGGGGGCAAGACGCGAATCGTGGCGAATGTCGCTCGCGATTTTCGTCTGTTCGGCGAACGCTTCGCGAACGACTTCGTCCAATTTGGTCGCATCGCCGAGGACCGCGCGATGGCGATATGCCCAGTTCGCCCACGTGGCATCGTTGCTGAGAAGGGCCTTGGCGACGCCGTCGGCTGCATCGTTCCATGTCTTCGTCTTCGCGAACGATTCGGGGACGACGATCGGTTTCGCAGCAGGTAGCGGGCCCTCGCCTTGTGCGACCATCGCGATCGAGCATTCGCCGATCTCCGGCGTGATCTCGAAATGCGCTCGGCGGCCCTTGTAGGGCGTGAGGTTGATCGTGTGCCATTTCCATTCGAGACCGACGTTGAACGCCTGCACCAGCGCCCCATGCAGCGGGCCCGCGATCTGTACGTGTTTTTCCATGCCCACGTACACCATCGCCTGACCGCGGACGAGCACATGGACGAGGCCGTTCTTCACTTCGAACGACGGCGTCCGCAGCGTGCGGCCCGAGCGAACCATCCGGCCCAATGGCGTCGGTTCGTTCTCCGAACCGGGCGACGCCTTTGGCTTCGACCAGGTCGCGTCGAAGTCGGCGATGCCGCGATCGGCGATGCCGCGAAGGGGCTGCGTCTGATCGGTGCTCCAGCGCAGATCGCCCGGCTTCAAAGCGTCCGGACCAAATCCAAAACCATCGGGCTCGAACCCGCTTCGGCCGGGATTCGCGTAATCGACGATGATCTCCGCCTTGCTCGCTTCCGGCTGTTTCGTGAGCGATGCGATGTAGCCGGCCCAATCGTCGGGCGCCGCGGCGAGGATGTGGAGCGGACTGGTCGCATCCTTGGAAGCCACCGTGAGGATTTGCTTCCAGGTCGTGAGTTTCTTGAAATCGAGGTTCGGGTCGTCTTTCCCCGTCTTCAGCGATTCGCGGGCGGCTTTCAGATACTGCGGCACGCGCTCGGCATCGGTACGAACCAAATCGGCCAACGCCTTCAGCACCTGCGGCTTCGCTTCCGCGCGGGCCTTCCATAGCCGTTCGGCCACGCCGCGGTTGTGTTCGAGCGATTCGAAAGGAACCAAACGATAGCTGCTGCTTTCGATGAAACTCGCTAGGGAGTAATAGTCGCGGGCCGAGATCGCATCGAACTTGTGATCATGGCAACGAGCACAGGAAACGGTGAGGCCGAGGAAGGTCTTCGACATCACATCGACCATGTTGTCGAAGCGGTCGGCCTTATCCTGCGTGATATCGACCGGAGAATGGACCTGCTCGCCGAGGAACCAGAATCCGGTGCCGAGGATCGATTCGTTGAACCCCTGCTGCGGATGCTTGCGGACCGTCGGCATCAAATCGCCCGCGAGATGTTCGGTCGCGAATCGGTCGTAAGGCACATCGGCGTTGAGAGCGCGGATGACGTAATCGCGATACTGGTACGCGTTCGGAATCGTGTAGTCGAACTCATGCCCTCGGCTCTCCGCATATCGCACGAGGTCGAGCCAATGGCGAGCCCAGCGTTCGCCGAATTGGGGCGAGGCGAGCAGACGATCGACGACCTTGGCATGGGCATCGTCCCCCTTGTCCTGCTCGAATGCTTCGATCTCCTGAGCCGTCGGCGGCAGGCCGACGATGTCGAACGACACCCGGCGAATCCACGTACGGCGATCAGCGGCGGGCGCAGGCTTCAGGCCCTTCGCTTCGAGCTTCGCAAGGATGTAGCGATCGATCGGCGTCTTCGCCCATGCTTCATTCTTGACGTCGGGGAGTTTCGTCTCGGCGAGCGCTTGCCAGCACCAGTGCGACTTGCGACGTGCTTCGAGGTCGAATTCGTCCTTCTTCGCTTCTTTCTTGGCGACGATCGTTTTCGGCCAAGGCGCTCCCATCGCCACCCATTTCCGCAGGTCCGCGATTTGGGCATCGGAAAGTTTCGCCCGCGGCGGCATCAGCAGATCGACATTCTTGTATTCGATCGCTTCGATCAGCAGGCTCTTTTCCGGATGCTTCGCGACAACCGCCGGCCCCGTCTCGCCGCCTTTGATCGCCGCCTCCCGGCTATCGAGCAGCAGCTTTCCCTTCACCTTCTTCGCATCGGCCGAATGGCAGGAATAGCACTGATCGACGAGAAGAGGCCGAACCTTCTTCTCGAAGAATTCGATCGCTTCCGGCGACGCATCGTCCTGAGCGGTCAATCGGCCTGGAAGAAGAAGCAACGCGGATAGCAGCAGGAGAGCGCGACGGCAAACCATGAGACAACCTCAACGAGGCGGGCCCAGCGAAGAATCGCAGGCGGAGGGCAGCCGTCATCGTAACCGAAGATTCGCGCGAATGCGAGCAGTTACGCCGTTTCGCGTGGAGCTATCGATATCAGTTGGATCGCCATGTCTTCGATGGGATGACAAAGCGGCATAAGCGCCATCAAAGACGATCATATGCTTGAGATTGACACAACCTTCTTCATTGAAAACGCTTGCGTCGTATCATGTCGAGTCGGAACGCATTTGGCGCCAAGCGTGCGTTATCGCGATACTGTCTCGCAATCCAAATTCAACCCGGCAAACGACACCGGCCAAAATAGGGATGGAACCATGATCAGTGAACGCGAATACTGGGCAATCATCATCGGCGCGATGGCCTTCGGCTTCATGTACGCCGCCGCGAAAGACCTGTGGAAAGGCCTGACAGCGCATGCGGAAAAGGCACCGGAAGTGGCGTTGGCGTATGAGCCCATCAAGGAGTTTCGGGCGGGGACGCACTTGCCGTAACAATCGGAATCGCCATCTGAAGGAGCTTGTAGTAAGCGGATTTGCTGGCGTGGAGCGAATCCGCTTACTAAGGTGCGCGGCTCTTCACGAAGCGTCGTCGTCGCCGTCGTCTTTATCGTCGCGGTGAATGTCGGCGAGGCCATGCTGGCGGAGTTTCTTGCGGACGGTGGCGCGGTTGAGGCCGAGCCAACGGGCCGCCGCCCAGCGGTTGCCTTGGAGGCGGCGCATCAAGTCTTCGAGGACGGGCATTCGATGCGTTTGAGCAGTTCCTCGTAGAGGTTCTGCGGCGGCTCGTTTTCCTGCCGACTTGATGCGATCTTGGAGCCAGTTGAGCACGGCGGCGGCTGAGTTGTTCGTCGGGCGTGCCGGCGGTGAGGCCGGACGCGGCGGGGACGTGCTCCGGAAGCAGTGGCCCGCCGTGGGAGACGATGACCGCGTGTTCCAACGCATTACGCAATTCGCGGACGTTGCCGAGCCAAGGTTGCGAGACAGGAATTCGACCATTTCCGGCAGAAGCGGCGGGTAGCGTGCGTCGAGCTGGCCGAAGTGTTCCGCCAGCGGGCGAATATCCTCTCGCCGTTCGCGCAGCGGCGGCAGGTGGATTTGGAAGACATTGAGTCGAAAAACAAGTCTTGGCGGAACTTCCCTTCGGCGACCATTTTCTCCAAGTTTTGGTGAGTGGCCGCGAGGATGCGGATATCAAGCGAGTGCGCTGCGTGCTCCCGACCGGAGTCACTTCAGCCTGCTCCAGCACACGAAGCAGTTTTACCTGCACGGGCAGCGGTATTCGGCCACTTCGTCGAGAAACAGCGTTCCTCCCGCCGCGAGCATCAACAAGCCGGGTCGAGCCTGGGCAGCGCCGGTGAAGGCTCCTTTGGTGTGGCTAAAGAGTTCGCTTTCGACGAGATTCGGGTTCAATGCGGCGACGTGGACCGGCAGAAAGGGCCGATCGCGGCGGGCGCCGTAGCGATGCACTGCGCGGGCGACGAGTTCCTTGCCGGTGCCGCTTTCGCCGGTGATGAGAACGCAGGAATCGCGGGGAGCGACTAAAGCGATGCGTTTGTAGACGCCCTGCATGGCCGGACTTACGCCGACCATTTCCTCAGGCGTTGGGGTAGTCGTTTCGGGCGACGCGGAAGGCTTTTGCTGAAGTTCGCGCCGCTGCAATGCCCGATGAACCGTGTCCAGTGCTTGGTCTAGATCGAAGGGCTTGGCGAGGTAATCGAACGCCCCGCCCTCCACGGCACGCACTGCGGTTGGCAGATTGCCGAACGCGGTGATGATCACGATCGGCGCGTCATGGGTAATTCGTTTGAATCGTTCGAGGGCGGTCAGTCCGTCTATGCCCGGCAGCCTTACGTCCAATACGACGGCATCAGGCATCTGCTTTTCCACCGCATCGAATCCTCGCTCGGCGGACGGCGTGACGGTGACGGTATGGCCTTCGGCAGTCAGGGCCCGCTTCAGTGCGTAGCAGACGGCTTCCTCATCATCGACGACCAAAACATGGCTCACGGCTCGATTCTCCCGTGCGACAAGAACTCGTCGCTGCCATTGTCCGAAGCATTTGCGGAAAAGACGAGCGGACCTGCCGGCAGCATGAATCTTCAGCAAGCTATCAACCGTTCCATCGACATCGTTCGTACAGAATTGATGAAGACTGCAACCCCCCCCGCCGCTTTCGATTACAATACGGTTACCGTTCCCGATTCCATCGGCTCGCCGCCGTGGCTCAAGAGAACCAGCCCTATGGATATTCTTGTGGTGGAAGACGATCCAGTGATCGGCAAAGCCATCCAACAAGGACTCGCGGAGGCAGGCCACGACTGCAACTGGGTCACCGACGGAAAGCTAGGTCTGGATTCGGCTCGCTCTCAAAAATTCGACCTCATTGTTCTCGATCTACTCCTTCCGGGCGAACAAGGGATTCCGATCCTCAAGAAGATTCGGGCCGAGGGCATCAAGACGCCTGTGATCGTCTTGACTGCGCTTTCGTCCGTGGACAACAAGATCGAAGGTCTTCGCGCCGGTGCCGACGATTACTTGGCCAAGCCGTTCGACATGGCGGAACTTCTGGCTCGGATCGATGCCGTCACACGCCGCGTGGCCGACAAGCCGCCCGCCTCGCTGCACGTCGGCGATTTGCGGCTCGACTTGACGACTCGTCGAGTTACCGTCAGCGGCACCGAGATCGATCTCACCCCGACCGAGTTCAGCATTCTCGAAATGCTGATGCGTCACGCGGGACTGGTCGTCACTCGCAAGATGTTGTGCGAGAGCTTGTGGGAATCCGACTGGGAAGGCACGACGAACGTCATCGAAGTGCATATCAATCGCCTTCGCAATAAGTTGCAAAAAGGCGCGAAGGAATCGTTGATCCATACCGTGCGAGGCCGGGGTTATGCCCTTCGGGCCGCTTAATCGACTCTTCCCGACGCTCCGCATCCGGCTCATTCTGTGGCTGACTGCTGTCGTTTTGCTGCTCGTCATTGTCACGTTCGTGATGGTGCAGCATTTTTTCGGCCGAGCGATTCGGGCCGACTTCAACCAAAAGCTGCTTTCCGATTTGGCTGCGGTGAAGTCGGACCTTGCGGAATTTCACGACGAGGAAGACAAGCTCCATACCGCTCTCAACAAAAAAGTGCATACGCACCCTTTTCAGCAATGGTTCGTCGAGATTTTCGACGACCATGGCGGCATCATTTGGTCTACGCCTTCGGGGCCGAAGCTTCCGTCGTACAACCCCGCGAATGCCGGCCTGCTCTTGGATGACGGCGAATTCCGCTATGTCGATGAGCGGATTGAAGAGCCGGAAAAGAAGGGTCGCATCATCCGCGTGGGCAGTTCGCGTGCATCGCTGGAAGACGATCTGGCCATTCTCGAGCGATCGCTTCTATTCCTTGCGGTCTTCATTTTGGTGCTCGCCCCCGCAGGCGGCTTTCTGTTGGTGAGCCAGGCGACTCGTCCCATTCAGTGGATCATTTCGACGGCCGCCCGTCTGCAGCCCGCGAAACTGGA
>JAXMAT010000059.1:0-31052 GCA_046350235.1 Gemmataceae bacterium
TCTGCGTCTGCTCAGCGCGATGGCCATCGGAGCGATCGGCGGGTTCCTCGGAGGATTGCTGGGGGCCGCACTTCAGGAGGTGCATGGCTTCCTGTTTTTCATCGGCTGGACTTTGACCGGCTTGCTCGTTGGCGTGTCGATCGCGTTCTTCGATATTCTCACCGCACTGATCTCCCGCAAAAATGTTTCGGGAGCGATGGGGAAACTGTTCAAATGCCTCATCGGCGGCGGCTTGGGCGGACTGCTGGGAGGTCTGTTGGCCTCTGTCTTCAACACCATCTTCTACAGCATGTTCGGGACCGGTCGCAGCCTGGAATCGTTTTGGACACCGACCGTCGCCGGCTTCATCGCGGTCGGCGTCATGGTGGGCCTCCTCGTCGGCTTGGCTCAGGTGATCCTCAAGGAAGCATGGATCAAGGTGGAAGCTGGCTTCCGCCCCGGGCGGGAAATGATTTTGGCGAAGGATCGCATCAGTATTGGGCGAGCCGAGGGGATGGATATCGCCCTCTTCGGCGACCAGGGCGTGGAGAAGACGCACGCCTTTATCGTCGCCGATGCGGGCCGCTACTATGTGGAAGACGCAGGCACGCCGACAGGCACCTTCGTTAACGATCAGCGCGTCAACGGCCGAACTGCGTTGAAATCGGAAGACATGATCAAGCTGGGAACGAAAAGCATGCTTCGCTTCTTCGAGAAGCAGAAGCGAAAGGACTAGAGAATTTCAAATTGCAAATTGCAGATTGCAAAATTGAAGACGCGAGGGCTTTCTCTTCAATTTGCAATTCGACATTTGCAATCTGCAATCGGTACCAACTATGCCTCTGATTATTCGCTGTCCCAACGCGCAGTGCGCGAAGTCGATGCAGGTGCCTGACGGTTCGGCGGGCAAGAAGGTGGCGTGCCCCACCTGCAAGACGCCGTTCGTCATTCCGGCCGCCGCGCCGACGCCTGCTCCCGCGCCCGCACCGGTTCCCGTCGGCGCGACCGCAGCTCCGGCCACGACGACGGCGTCATCGCTGTCGTCCTCCTCGCCGAGCATCGAACTCAGCAACGGCAATCGCACGACGACAGCGAATGCGAGTTCTTCGACGCCGACCGCCTGCCCGGCCTGCGGATCGAAACCGCTGAAGCGCAGTCGCCTGCATGGATTGCGGCTTCATGATCACGGCCGATACCGGTGCCGTCGAAACCGAAGGTCCGCCGAACCTCTGCACCAATCCCGCGTGCGGAGTCGCCAATCCGCCGGGCGAACGCAACTGCCAGCGGCAATCCGCTCCCGATCGCCGGCTGGCACCGTCCTTCATGGCCGCTATCGCCTTGACAAGCTCCTCAAAATGGGTGGGTTCGGCGTCTACAAAGCGACCGACACCAAATCGAACAACCGCGAAGTCGCCATCAAGGACACCGTGATCGGCAACGATCCGCAGGAATTCGCCATCCGGCTCAACTTCTTCCGTCGCGAAGCGGAGATTTTGCGTTCGCTCGAGACAGTCCCGATTGTGCCGCGCGTGTTCGATTTCATCCACCAGGGGCAGACCGCCCACTTGGTGATGGAATTCATCCGCGGCCGCGATTTCGCTCGACATCTTGGAGGCGGAACGGCAACAAGCCGTTCCCGGTGCCGCTCATCGTCGAATGGGGCAAAAGCGTCTGCGATGTGCTTCAGACGATGCACACTCAGCATCCGCCGTTGATCCATCGCGATCTGAAACCGGACAACATCATGCTCCTGGAGGATAAGAAGTCGATCAAAATGATCGACTTCGGCACCGCCCGCGACCTGGGGCGATCCGTCAAGGAACGCATGGCCGGCAAAACCCGCGTCTACACCGAAGGCTACGCCGCCGGAACAGATCGTCGGCAAGCCGGAGGCCCGCAGCGACCTCTTCTCCGCTCGCCGCCACCATGTATCACCTGGCGACGGGCAAGGCGCCGGAAGGGTTCTACACGGCGAAGGAGATCGAAACGCAACTCGCGGAATCCAGCCCTTCGATCCCGCAACAGTATCGCTGGTTCTACGAACTGATCCGGATCAACCTCGCGGGACGTCAACGATCGGTATTTCTCCGCGAAGGAAATCAAGCATGACCTGGAACGGCAACAGGTAACCAAGGAAGTGCCGTGTGCGAAGTGCAAGACGCCGACGGTGCGTTCGCCCTATTGCGTAAAGTGCGGAATCGTTGACCGATCCGAGCGCTCCTTGTGCGATGTGCGGCAAGTTCAACCACATGGGATGCCGATTCTGCATACACTGCGGCAACCGCCTGCGCTAGTCGGACCAACGCATTAGGACACGACCATGAACGAATCGAAGTCGCCGAAAGCAGGCGGGTTGTGGGGACGCATGTTCGGCATGCAGGAGGAAACTCCGCAAAAGCCCGAGCCTGTTGCTGAGGAAGCGATCCCGGTCGCCGCGCCCGATCGACGCGGAGCCGGTGGAAGCCGAGGTCGTCGATGCGATCGTCGAGTCCGTGCCCGAGGCGGAAAGCAACCACGCGGATCCGACCGTGGTCGAAGCGGACGCGGTCGAAGTCGTCGAACCAGTCGAAGACGCAGCGGTCCTGGTGGAGGAAGCGGAACCCGCGATCGAAGATATTCCGATCGCCGCTCCGATTGCATTGTCCGTCGACCCGGACCATGCCGGTCTTGCAGGCGGTTCGGTCGCGCCAGCGGCGCCGCCTATCGCCGCGTCGTGGTGGAACCTGCTCCTCGCTCTCCGCGCCATGTGGAGCCTGCGGATCGCCGCGAAAAGCAGACGCCGCGTTTTGCGATGATTGCGGCTATATGTTCCCTGCCGACGGCTCAGGGCCCACATTCGCCACGCCGGTCGCCGCTGCTGCCGCCGTCGCCAAGCCGTCCGCGTCGTCCTCTCCCTCTCCCGCTGCCGCACCCCGGGCCGTCGCCATGCCGCCGCTCCGACCCGCATCCGCAACAACCGGCTTTGAAGTGGGTGGCATGATCGCCCCCGAACGCAACGGCATCCGCAGGCATCGCGGCTTCGACCACGGCTCGGGAAAACCGGTCCCCGTCGTCATCGTCGCCACGGCCATGCAGCCGCTCACCGTCATCGAGGAACCGATCGCGGTCGCCGAGGCGGTGGATGAAGAGATCGTTCCCAGCTTCGATTTCGACATGCCCGGAGCTACGCCGGTCGCTCAAGCCATCGTCGGCGGAGAGCCGCGGCTTGGCCTAGCCTCGCCTGGGAACGCCAACGCTCGAGAAAGCCCGGCATCCTGCGTGCCGACAGTCGTCGATTCGTTCATTGAAAACGACGTTGAATACCTGGTCGAATCCGCCCCTGCAGGCCGCAATATCTGGGATGCCTGGGACGACCTCGATTCCACCAGCAACGACCGCTACACCTGGCTGCAGCAGATCGTCCTTGGTTTGGATGCCGTCCATCTGGGCGGAGCGATCTTCGATGGCCTCACGCCCGACATGCTCTCCGTCACCGACGCGGGGCAGGCCTACATCAGCGATCTCTCGGGCCTAATCCCCTTCCTGTTCCGTCCGGAGCCCCGATTCAGGCGTCGCTTTACACCGCGCTGAGCTGATTCTTTCCCCCCACACTGCCGACGCGCGGCGGACATGTACAGCTTCGGAGCTATTCTCTATTCGCTGGAATACCTGCATCACCCGCTCGAAGAGAAAGACTTCGAACGCCAGTTCCAGCCTCGGCAGATCACGGATCGCTTCCCGGACGTACATCCGCTGTTCCTGCGGCTCATCAACAAAACCTTCGTCCGCGAAATCTTCACCCGGTTCCCGACCGACGAAGGCACGAAGACCGATCCCACCGGCTTCAAGGAATTGCATTACACCCTGGGCGTTTGCCGCAAGGCGTTCGACACGGTTCGCCTCGACATCGCATGCTGGACGACGACCGGCATGATCCGCACGGGGAACGAAGATGCGTTCACCGTGCTGCATGGCGTCGATTCGCGCCAGGATGAACTCGTCGAATACGCGATGGTCCTCCTCGCCGACGGCATGGGCGGATACGACGCCGGCGAAGTGGCCGCAGCGCTGGCGATGAACGAACTGCGAAAGTACTTCCTGCAACAGCCGATGTTCGCCGGCCTCACCGGAGGCACTCCGCCGGAAAAGGTCGATCCGCAAGCGTACATGAAGGTGATCGAAGCGGCCCTTAAGCACACGAACAAAGAAGTATTCACCGCGTCCCGCACGCCCGGCAAAGGCAAACGCGGCATGGGCTGCACCGCCCAGGCGGTTTACGTCGATAACCGCAACGTCATCGTCGGCCACGTCGGCGATAGCCGCACGTACCACATTCACCGCGGCCGCCTGATTCAACTGACGCGCGATCAGACGTTGGTGAATCGATTGGTCGAACTGCGCCAACTCACGGAGGCGGAAGCCGAGAATCATCCGCGCAAAAACGAGTTGCAGCAAGCCATCGGCGGCCAACCCGACGTCGGCCCCGGCATGCACCACGGCACGCTCCAACGCGGCGACTGGGTCCTCGTCTGCTCCGACGGTTTGACGAATCACATCAGCAACAAAGAACTCGAGCAGATGCTGACGCGCGAAACCAGCAACAGCGCCGAAGAAGCCGCCCGTCGATTGCTCAACCTCTGCAATCTCCGCGGCGCGACGGACAACGCGACGATTGTCGTGATCCGCGCGTCGTGATTCCCCCTCTCCCTTCGAGGAGAGGGGACGGGGCCATGCGGAGACGAAATTGCAATGCCGAATCCCACCGTAAGCTCATCGCACGGTGGGACTGAAAGCTCCGGTCCCGGAGATTCCAAGGTACGCTTCGCTTACCGTGGGGCCTGGTGGGTAAACAGTTAGCCGCGGCACGTCGCTGCCCCCCTTCACTCGGCCTACGGCCCCCCTCTCCTCTGAGCGGGAGAGGGGTGAAAGCGAATCGCACTTCATTTCTTTTACTGCGTCAGTCTCGAGCGAAAGCAATCTTGGCGATGCGCGGGTCGCGCAGGCATAGGCCGATCCAGATCACAGCCGCGAATATCACCGGAATCACCGCCTGGATCAGCGGATCCTTGTGGATAACATGCGTCGCCACGGCTCCGCCCAGGTAACCGGTGATGAGCACCGCTCCGAGCATGGCCGTCCCGGGGTAGAGCAGTAACAGGACGCAGGCGATGGTGATGACGCCAAGCGGCAGCAGCGTGTGCTGCTCGTAGCCCATATCCTTCGATTTCTCGACCACGTCCGCCGGCTGCATGATGTTCATCGACGCAGCCATGAGCAGCAGCAGGCCCGGCAAAACGCTGAGGGCCATGCCGAACCAGAAGCGAATGCGGGACACCGGGACGGGGGGAGTGTGCATGCCATCATCTCCGCGACAAAAGACAGGACGCTGGGCCGACCGTCGTTTGTGATATGGGTTTTCCGCAGTCGCGGACAACACGGGGCGAGTGGTACAACACGAAGCATGAACCCGCTTGCGATGCTGGAAGCCGAGATCGTCGAATGCCGGGCGTGTCCGCGTCTGGTGAGATGGCGAGAAGAGATCGCGCGGACGAAACGCCGATCGTTTCAGGATGAGGAATATTGGGGGCGCCCCGTCCCTGGCTTCGGCGACCCCGCAGCCCGCATGCTGATCGTCGGCCTCGCTCCCGCAGCCCATGGCGGCAACCGAACCGGCCGAGTCTTCACCGGCGACCGCTCCGGCGATTGGCTGTACGCCGCCCTCTTCCGCGCTGGTTTCGCCAACCAACCAACTTCCACGCACCGCGACGATGGCTTGAAGCTGACGGACGCCTGGATCACCGCATGCGTGCGATGCGCCCCGCCCGACAACAAACCGACCCTGGAGGAGCGCGATCATTGCCTGCCCTTCCTCGAACGCGAGTTCGATTTGCTGCCCAACATCCAGGTGCTCGTCTGCCTCGGCAGCTTCGCCTGGGACGGCGCCCTGCGAACGCTGAAACGCAAAGGCCACGCATTGAAATCGAAGCCCCGCTTCGGCCACGGCAGCGAACCGACTGTTGGACCATTCACGCTGATCGGCTCCTACCACCCCAGCCAACAAAACACATTCACCGGCCGACTTACTGTCCCCATGTTCGATTCCGTATTTTCGCGGGCAAATGAACTGCTTGCGAAAAGCTGATCGCAGGTAGGTTAAAGAAGATGACTGACGATAACGTGCCATGCTTGTGCGGAACTTTGCTGAGAGCTGATTCCCTCTGAAGCCACTGCTCAAGCATGCCTCCAGACGGGACACTGGAACCTGTGACGAGGCATGCTTCGCCGGTGGGAACATTACGGGCAACGATCCCAGCGAGGGAACCGGCGAAGCATGGCACGGGATCGTGTGATTGCTTTTCCGAATAAACGTATTCCGCCTTTGTCGCCGCATACATTGACGACACCCCGCGGAGCTTGGAGCGTTGCGATGAGCGAAATGTATTTGGCGATGCAGACCATCATGATGCCGCGCGAAACGAACCAGCTTGGTTCGATCTTCGGCGGCGTCATCCTCAGCTACATCGATCTCGCGGGTGCGATCGGCGGGCGGCATGCGATCGGGGCGGCGGGCGGGCCATTGCCGCATTTAGTGACCGTTGCGATCAACCGCGTCGAGTTCAAACAGCCAGTTTTCGTAGGCGACGTCGTTCGCTTGCGAACCAAGCCGCTTCGCATCGGCAAGACGTCGGTTTCGATGCTGGTCGTCGTCGAAGCGGAGCGCGGCGTCGAGTTATTGCAGGTGACGGAGGCGGAGGTCGTTTACGTCGGAATCGACCCGGCCACGCGTCGGCCAGTTCCCTTGCGTCCGGGAGCGGATTCCGAGTAACGTAAGAGGCAATCGCCCAGATAAAGGCCTTGTCAGGCACAGGGCGGAGGGTATAGTGCCCCGCTTAGTCCCCGACCCCGGAATAGGAGCCTCCCATGTCGTTCACGGATCACCACCTCTTCTTCGACGACGTGTCGGTCGGCCAGTCGTGGATGTCGCTGGGGCGGACGCTCACCGAAGCCGATATCGTCGGCTTCGCGGGGATCAGTGGCGACTTCAACCCGATTCACATGGACCACGAATACGCGCGACCACGCCGTATCGTCGGCCCATCGCCCATGGTCTGCTGATTTGGTCGATCGCTTCCGGCCTGGGCTATTCGCGCTGCCGATGCGGACGATGGCGTTCATGAAGGTCTGCGAGTGGAACTTCCGCGAACCGGTCTTCATCGGCGACACCATTCGCTGCGAGGCCGCCGTCGTCGGCAAGACCGAGAAGGCACGCGGCCGACGCGGCGTGATCACGTGGAAGCGGACGGTGTTCAACCAAGCGAATCACATCGTACAGGACGGCACCATCGAGACGCTGGTGGAAGGCCGGGCGAATGTGGCCCGCAACGCGTCAGACGACGACACCGTGAAGGCGATGGCCGGTTGAACCTTCTCGCCGCGGCGTGGTTCGTCGATATCCTTGGACGTATGACCATCCGCACCCGATTCGCGCCAAGCCCTACCGGCTACCTCCACATCGGCGGCGTCCGCACCGCCCTGTTCAATTGGCTCCTCACGCGCCGCCTGGGAGGCCAATTCATCCTCCGCATCGACGACACCGATGCCGAACGCAACCGGCCCGAAGCCCTGCAGCCGATCCTCGACGGCTTCCGCTGGCTGGGCATTCAGTGGGATGAGGGGCCGGAAGTGGGCGGGTCGTGTGCTCCCTATTTTCAATCGCAGCGTCTCGAAACGTACAAAGACGCCGCGATGAAGCTAGTGGATTCAGGGCATGCCTATCCTTGCTACATGTCCAAGGAGGCACTGGACGCCGAACGGACGGCGGCAGAGAAAGCGAAACGCAACTACATTCACCGAGGCGAACACCGCAACACCTCGCCCGCGGAAAACCGAAAGCTTCTCGAAACGAAGCCCGCTCCCATTCGGCTCAAGGTTCATGAAGGCAACACGCTCGCGATCGACGACCTCATCCGCGGTCGCGTCGAGTGGCAGTCGGATCTCATCGGCGACCCGGTGATTCTCCGAGCCGACGGTCGAGCCCTCTACAATTTCGCCACGGTCGTGGATGATGTTGCTTACGGCATTACGCATGTGATTCGCGCTGCGGAACACCTCGACAACACCAAGGTGCAAGTCGTCGCCTATGAGGGACTTGGCGCCAAGGTGCCTGCGTTTGGCCATGTGCCGGTCGTGAATGAGCCGAACTCGAAGAAGAAGCTCAGCAAGCGCGACATGAAGAAGTTCGTGACGCCCGAGATCACGCGAAGCTGAAACTGGTGGGCTGGACGGACGCCGAAATCGATAGCCGCGATGATTTGAATCCAGCGACGGTCGCCTTCTACCGCGAGATGGGTTACCTGCCGTCCGGCCTGGTGATTATCTGGTCGCTCGGCCGGTCGCTCGACGACAAGACCAAGTCATGTCGATCGAAACGATGATTGCGAATTTCTCGCTCGATCGCGTCAACGATTCGCCCGCGAGCTTCGATCCGGAAAAGCTGTTGTGGGTCGCCGGCGAGCACATGAAGATGCTGCCGCTGGCGGATCGCATCGCGGGTTGCGTTCGTTCTTGGTGCGTGCGAAAATCGTCGCGGAGCCGATCGATGAGGCGACGCAAGCGAAGATCGCCCGCATCGTCGAAGCCTGCGGCGACCGCATCAAGGTTTTCTCGGATATTCTGCAGCATGCCCCCGTGTTCTTCCGCGATCCGGAATACGATCCGAAAGCTGTGGACAAGCGATTGCGGAAAGACGGAGCGATGGACCTGCTTCGAGCCGCCGCGGAAGAATTGAAAGCCGCACCGTCGTTCGCCGTCGCCGAACTGGAGCATCGCCTGAAGGCGTGGTGCGAATCGCGCGGCATCAAGATCGGCGACCTCAACCACGTCCTCCGCGTCGCAACCACTGGCCAACAAGTCGGCATCGGTCTCTTCGAAACGCTGTCGATCTTGGGCAAGGAAGAATCGCTACGCCGAATCGACTTGGCCCAACGACTCGTTTAACCGCCGGCCTCGGAGCGGCGCGGACGATACATCAGCGAAAAACGTCGAATTCCATCTACGGAACCTGCCTACGCCGCTCCGAGTGCGGCGGCTAAACACTGCAAAGAGAACCTCATGAAAGAATTCCAACTCTGCGGCCTCGGCAACGCCCTGGTCGACATCTTCGTCAACGTGGACGATGCACAGTTCGCCGGGCTCGGCTTCGATCGCGGGTCGATGCGGCTCGTCGAAGTGCCGGATCAGACGACGCTGCTCGAGCGATTTCATAGCAGCGAGCCACGCCTGGTCAGCGGCGGTTCGGTCGCCAATTCGACGATCGCGTTTTCGCAGCTCGGTGGCGATGCCGCGTTCATCGGTTGCGTCGGCGACGATCGCTACGGTCTCTTCTACGCTCGCGAATTCGAAGACTTGAAGATCGACATCGGCAACCCGGTGATCGTTCAGGAAACCACCGGAACCTGCCTCTGCCTGATCACGCCGGATGCCGAACGCACAATGCGGACCTGCCTCGCTGTCTCCAGCCATTTGGCAGCGAAGCATGTTGATGAGGATCGGATCAAGAAGTCGGATTGGCTCTTCGTCGAGGGCTATGTGTTCGCCAATCCGGAGACCGGCCAAACCGCTGTCCGCGAAGCGATCCGTGTCGCGAAAAAACATGGCGTGAAGGTCGCGGTCACCTGCTCGGATGCGTTCGTCATCAACGTCTTCGGCGAGCCGTTCCGCGAAGCACTGAAGCAGACCGACCTGCTCTTCGCCAACGAAACCGAAGCCGCCGCCCTGACCGGCACGACGGACATCCCGACTGCGTTCGCCAAGCTTAAGGACATCGTCCCCGCGTGCGTGGTGACGAACGGTCCGCATGGCGCGTTCATCCGATACGAGGGGAAGGAAACGCACGTGAAGGCGTACCCCTGCGAACCGCGCGACCTTACGGGCGCCGGCGACATGTTCGCGGGATCGTTCCTCTACGGCATCACCCACGGCGTGCCGATCGAGAAGGCGGGCCGAGCCGCCTGCTATCTCGCGATGAAGGTGATCACCCAAGTCGGCGCACGGTTGCATCACGGCACGAAGCAAGCCTGGGACCACGCGCTGGCGGCGAATTAGTTTCTTAGCACGCTGCGCAAGCAAGTGTTGAACGCAGGTTGTTGCAGGTGGTCTATTCTCTCGAGTGGACACTGCGACAACTTGCTGCGCAGCGTGCTAACCCATTTGACGGAGGTCTGAACATGACGACTCGCGGCATTGTCGTACTTGTGGCATTCGCATGGTCCTGTCCGGCATTCGCTGACGAAGGCATGTGGCTTCCGAACAAGCCGCCGCGCGAGCTGCTGAAGTCGAAATACCAGTTTGACCTCACCGATGCATGGATGGAGAAGGTGCAGAAGGCGTCGATCCGTTTCAACAACGGCGGGTCGGGCAGCTTCGTCTCGCCCGAGGGCCTGGTCGTCACGAATCACCACATCGGCGCCGATGCATTGCAGAAACTGAGCAGCAAGGGGAAGGACCTCTATCACGACGGCTTCCTCGCCCGCACTCGGGCGGAGGAATTGAAGTGCCCGGATCTTGAACTGAATGTGCTGGAAGAAATCGAAGACGTCACCAAGCAAGTGCAGGATGCGGTGAAGGGCGACCTCTCCGCTGCCGAATCCGCAGCAGCGCGTCGGGCGGCGATCGCACGGATTACCAAGGAATCGACGGAAAAAACCAAGCTTCGCAGCGACGTCGTCACGCTATTCCACGGCGGCCTATATCATCTTTACCGATATAAGAGGTACACCGACGTGCGCCTCGTGATGGCGCCGGAACATGGCATCGCATTCTTTGGCGGCGATTCGGACAACTTCGAGTATCCTCGCTGGAACCTCGATGTTTGCTTTTTCCGCGTCTACGAAAATGGCGAACCGCTGAAGACGAAGCACTGGTTCCGCTGGAATGCGGACGGGCCGAAGGAAGGCGACCTTGTCTTCGTGTCGGGCCATCCCGGAACGACGAATCGCCTCGAGACGCTTGCCCGCCTGATCCATCGCCGCGACGTCACCCTGCCCTACACTCTTTCGATGCTCCGTTATCGCGAGGCTCTGCTTTCGCAATACGCGGAAAAAGGACCGGAACAGCGTCGCAATGCGATGAAGGACCTATTCCCCGTCGCGAATGCACGCAAGGCGCTCACCGGGCAGTATCAGGGTTTGCTTGATCCCGGCATCTTGGCTGCCAAGGAGAAAATCGAGCGGTCGGTGAAGGATGCGTTCGAAGGGGAAGCAGGCAAGGATAAGTCCTCGCCCTGGCAGAAAATCGCGGACGCACAGACGAAGCTGCGCAGTTTCGAGCGGGAATACTTCCTGCTAGAGCGAGGAGACGCCTTCGATTCCAAGCTCTTCAAGATCGCTCGCCACCTTGCCCGCCTCGCCGACGAGTTGCCCAAGGACGACGGCAGGCGGGTGCCGGAATATCGCAGTTCCGGGCTCGAATCGCTGAAGTTCCAACTCTTCTCCCCGGCGCCGATCTCAATCGATCTCGAACGCGTCAAGCTTGCTGCGTCCCTTTCGTTTCTCGCGGAAAACCTCGGCGGCGAGCATCCGCTCGTTCGGTCGATCTTCGACGGCACGTCGCCCGCCAAGCGAGCCGAAGAACTAGTCGCCGGCACGAAGCTTTCCGATCCGCAAGAACGCAAACGCCTCTTCGATCATGGGAAAGTTGCGATCGACGCATCCGACGATCCGATGATCGCGCTCGTTCGCAAGATCGACGATCAAGCTCGCAAGCTTCGGCAAACCTACGATGAGTCGGAAGAAGTGCAGCAACAAGCCTACGCGACGATCTCGCGGCTGCTGTTCGAGAAGTTCGGCGACAAGATCGCTCCCGATGCCACGTTTACGCTGCGGCTCGCGTTCGGCACGGTGCAGGGATATGAAGTGGATGGCGCCGCCCTGCCCTATGCCACCGAATTCTCAGGTCTCTTTGCACGCGGCGACGAACAGGGCCAACGCGAACCGTTCGCGGTTCCGCAGAAGTGGATCGAGGCAAAGGGTAAGCTCGACCTCAAGACGCCGTTCAACTTCGTTTCCACCGCCGACACTATCGGAGGCAACTCCGGCAGCCCCGTGCTCAATCGCGCCGGCGAACTCGTCGGCATCAACTTCGACCGCAATCGCCATGGCCTGGTCCGCAATTTCGTCTACACCGATTTCCAAGCTCGCCACATCTCCGTCCACTCCAAGGCTGTTCTCGAAGCCTTGAAGAAGATTTACGCAGCGGACGATTTGGTTCGCGAACTGACCAAGTAATGGCGAAAACTCGTCGAAGGTACGCTATTTTTCGATGACTTCGATCGCGCTGAGCATGGGCGGCCGCATGGACCGCCCTTGCTTGGGTATGAACCGCAGTTCGAGGTGACGGTCGGCTTGGACCTCAGAGATCTCGCGAACCAGGGCTCGGAATGGGCCGCCCGCCTGTTCCGTCACATCGAGGTCCTTCAGAATCGTTTTGCCGTTGAGCATTACGTCGAAGACTCGCTCGCCAGGTCGAGCGTCGCCGACTTCTGCGAAATGCAGGCGAACCGAGAAGATCCGCACGGCGGGAGCCGCATCCATGAGCCTCACTTCCGTGGCGGATTCGATGAGGCGTCCGATCGAGGCGTCCTTGGCGCCGCCCCAACGCGTCTTTCGTTGACATTCCGCGAGCAGCCCCTCTCGATTCAGCCCAGCGTCGGTCAGCGTTTTCCAGGGAATCGCCATCTCGATCCGCAATCCCGCCGGCTGACGATCGATCTTGGCCGTCCACTCGCTATCCCAGCTGACATCTTCCTCCGGTATCCGGCGTTTGTCCTTGGGATCCGGATCTTTGTCGATGTCCAGACGCGAATCGTAAAGAGCGCCGCCGGCGGTCACTGCAAAGGTAAGGAAGCGTTTCGCTTTCGCGTTGAACAGCGTGAGGCGGAAATGATCGTCCTTGTCGAAAGCCCCATCGCGTTCGCGCACGCTCTTCTTCCAGGCAAGCGTCTTGCCCGATTTGTCGATCGGCGGATCCTGCTCATAAGCGACATAGAGATGGTTCGCGTCATGGCGGAAATACGCTTGGCCGCCGCGATCGGCGAAAGGCATTGGTGCGAATCCATCCCAGCAAGCGTCGTCGGTCTTGCCGTCGATCGCTGGAGGTTGCGCGGCGGCGGAAGAAAGGATCAGCTTGGCCGGTTGATGATGAATCAGATCGAGACTGATGCGTTTAATTCCCTGAATCCCCGAGCCATACACCCAAGGACGATCGGTGTTTCCGATCGGTCGCCGATCTGTGTTGATCCGATAGGCTCCTTGACCTGGCATGACCTCCATCGCGAACGGAAGCGGCGAGGCGGTCTTCTTCGACAACCCAAGGTTTGGCCGAGGATAGGCGAGCCAAAGTTGGTCCTTCTCATCCCGACGATCGCCCGGAGCGCCGAGATTCAGCGAGGAACGCCGAATGATTCCCGAGGAGATCTGCTTATCGTCGAAGAGTGCCCAGTCCTCGTTGCGACGGATGCGAGCCGGCGCCATCGCAAGCGATGTCGCGAAACTGTAGGAGCAAAGGCAGTCGGAGGCGCTTTCGCTGTAAAGCAACATGCCGAATGCGGGGACAAGCGTTTGCCCGCAACCGGAACGAATGCCCGAGATGTTGCGCATCCCGGCGTCCTCGAATCGATCGTACATTCCGATGGTCCCCGATCGGAAGAAGTCCATCGCGGCCGAGCAACTGGTGCCGCTGCAACCATAGGAGCGGCTATAATCGCGCGGGGTGTCTTCGCCGGTAAGCGGGTGCAATCGTTTGGCGAGTTCGAAGCCGAGCACGCGCTGCAGCATCGTCTCCTTCCCCTTGGGGACCTCTTTGCCAAGCCCTTCTTTGAAGTCTTCCGAAAAATCGCCGTCGGTGCGGTGGCGTGTCATGGGAGGCAGGCGTCCGGCTTTGAGAGCACCTGCGGGGGCGTCGTCCAGCGAAGCGACGGCGACCGCGACATCGGACCTAAGCTGGCGAAGACGGACAATCCCTTCCGCATCATTGGGCCAAGCATGTTTCGATTTGCCGACCATGGGTTTGCCCCAAAGACGCACTCGGAAGTCCTCGGTCCAGAGTTTGACGTCGGCAGCAAGTGCGAAGTCGTCGGGAACCCGTCCGAAAAAGCGTTCGATATCTCCACGGGCGAGACGCAAGGTGACTGCGGTTCCGTCGGCGTTTTTGACTGGCGGGGAAAGCTTCGGATGCGGATGAGGAAAGGTTGGATGCGGCAGGAGCGTGCCGTTCCACGGATCAAGCACCAACTCGAAAGTTCCGCGGCCAGGGGCTTGCAAGCGGTCGCGAACGGGGCGAAAGTCGAACGCTAACTCCCACCGATCGTCGCGCGAAGGCGATTTCGACGTGGTCGTCAGCGTGACCACAATTTCCGCATCGTTCGCGACGATATCGATGGCGCCAGAATCGCCCTGCGAATTCGCTGATTGCAGCCGTAAGGGCTTGGAAGCATCATGCGTCGGCGTTGTTACTTTCTTCGAGTACGCTTTGAAGAATGCACCAGTTTGTGCATCGAACTGCCAGATCGAAGCCCCGTCATGAACAAAAAGGTACTGATCGTCCGCGCTAGCCGGTTGCTGCCCCGTGCAAACGCCTACACTGAGGCGACGCCGCCAAAGCTCGGCGCCGTTGTAGGCGTCGATCGCGGTCACATGCGATTCGCCGAAAATAGCCGACGACCGCAGAAGGCAACTGGCGTCCTCGGCTTGGCGTGACGCGATACCAGCAGCTGGCCGTTGGGATCGCCGAACCATTGAAATTCCAGGGCCACCGGACCAACTTGTCGGCATCGGTTTTGCTGTTCCAATCGAACGCCCCCTCCAGCGGCCCCCGAACGATGTGCTTCGTGCCACCTTCGGACTTCACGATCTCGCGATGTGGGATTTCGGAATCTTTGGCGAAACGTTCGATGTCGATGCTGCGATCGCAATACAACTTGCCGCCGCATGGCCGCAGTAAGCGATAGAGTTCCGCAGGCGTCAATAATCTCCTTGGCCTCGCTCTTCACAAAACGCCGTTGGCGAAATGCGAAACGAGCGGGCAACTCGCCATTCGTCGAGGTGTCTGTTGTTGCGACGACCACCCGTGAACCGTAAAGACTCGTCATTTCCGCGAGGCGTTGCTTCTCCGACTGCGCGACGGCGGGATCGGCGATGAGGCAGAGCACATGGACGGACTCGGATTTCGCGATCGACTCCGCGAAGGCCGCATCCTTGGTTCCCGCCACGACGGCATAGCCTTTCGGACGTTGCGTGAACGATGGCGTTGTCGTCTCGAGCTTCGCGACGCCGTCCTTGCTTAGCGACGCGAGTAGCCCCTGCTCCGTCGAGATGATGACTCGACCTTCGGCAACGGCAATGCCACGGACTTGGCCGGGAATCGCTGCCTGATCGAGGACCTTTCCGTTTTCCGGATCTATGGCGACAAGTTGGTCTTGGCCGCCGATTAAGAGAGCATTGCTGGTGAGAGCCTCGCTATAAGGACGCGGGCTAGGCACGCTCCAAAGGTGCTTCACGCTTGCAGGACCCGTGATTTCGAAGGCGTCCGCCTTGCCGTTGCCGATGGCGTAGATGCGATTGCCGGCGAACAGGACGCGTTGCCGCGACAAGATACCGTGGCCAACCTGGCTGCGCCAGCGCGGCTGATCGCTTCCTTCGATGAAGGGTTTAATTGCGTCGCCGATAGGCCATTCCTCTTTGCCCGTGCGGAGTGCGAGAGCCGCGACGCTGTCCGCGCGATGCGGCACGCTCTCCCCCAGCCGCACCGGCTGATCCGGTTGCCAGGCAATCGCGGACACGAAAATGCGATTATGGGCGAGCGTGGCCCACGTTCCGCCGCGGTTCGGAGAGTTCGACCAGAAATGGAGGAGCTTGCCGGTTTCCGCGTCGTAGGCGGCCGGCGCACCTCGCCCCGTTGGGACGACCACCGTCTTGTTGCCGACCAGCATATAGCCCTGCGGCGCCGGTCCGCCAAACGATACCGAAGGCGCGTGAGGGTATTCGAGGTAGTCGTAGCAGCTTGTATCGTTGCACCAGCGTATCTTGCCGGAATCCGCTTCGAGGGCGTAAAGGTAAACGCCTTCGCTGGGCCACATGCCCGCCGTTACGTAGGCCACTCCATGCTCGACCACCACGCCGCTACGGCAGGGCCAACGCGAGGTGATGCGACCATTGGCGAGCAGGTTGCGATCATCGAGCGCTGCTCGAAACCGCCAAATCTGATTGCCGTTCTTCAGTTCCAAACAGTAGACGCAGCCGTCGTCGGAAGCGACGTAGCAACGATCGCCGACCAGGTGCGGCGCGAAGCGGACGGGTCCGCCCGTGACGAAGGTCCAAACCAATTTGCCGGTGTGGGCGTCGATGGCACGAACGCTGTCGTCGGCGGACGACCCGTAAACAACCAATCTGTTCCGGGCGACGGGTTGAAATGCGTAGTCGAAATCCAACATGTTCAAGGATCGACCTGGTTCCGACCATGCAGGCCGAGGAGTTTGCGAGGCCTGGTGAACCCAGGAGACGCGAAGCGGAAGCGGCGTCCGTGCTTCCGTGACGCCGCTGCGAGCCGCGTCGCATTTATATGCAGGCCAGTCGTCGCCCGCACGAAGCGAGCATTGGGTGGCGACTACGAACGCGATTGCAGTCCATTGCACGAATCGAGGAGCGAAAAGCACGGAACACCTGGAGACGTCGTAACCTCTGAAATGCCAACAGGCAACCAACGTTCCAAGTAAACCCCGAGACCGAAAGTAAGTTTCGGAGACTATTCAACCGCTCCAAGCGAAGAATCGAGCAACTCAGCTTCGGGATCCGCGGCTCGGGCAACCCCTCCCCCTCCCAAGGCACGACACAGATCGACGACTCCATTCCATTTCCATTCCACTTTTATCCCGGGGGATCATTCCATCTGGATTCCATTTGACGCAAACCATTGCCTTGCAGATGCTAACGACGAAAAAAATCATCGCGCTGCATGGCCGCCGGATTCATGTCGCGACACGTCAGCCTCGTAAAAGGATCTTGTGCTATCGGCTCTTGAATAGCGTCCGGTGAACGAGGACTTTGACGTCGGAGTTCGCTTTCTAACGAGCGCTTGGCGGGGAATCAAAGTTCTCGCAGTCATCGCTCGACGGCGATTTGATTACGGCCGTTTTCGACGACGCCCTCGCTCAACCAGCGAGGGCGGATGCCAATCGTCGGCCAAGGGAGGAAAAATGCTCTATTTGAGATAGCGGTTGCGGTGACGACCGTGAAGAGGTCTTCCGGATAGGTCGCGGAGGGCCGCGTGGTTCGGCCATCAATAGGCCGAGGTGCACCGCGGGTTCAAGCACCAGCTCCGAGCAGAAGTAGCGATCACGTTCGCCATTCGGCTGCCCCATGAAATAGGTTCGCAAAGGCCCGCGGCGTGCAGGGCGTGAGTGCCGCATCATTCGCCGAGCGGCGAAGGGCTTTCCATGCTGAGCCTGAGCCCACGCGGCCCAGTTCGTCCGCTTGCTCGCACGTCGGCGGAGTCTTGCGGACGCGGATCCAGCATTTCTCGCCGCGTTCTTCATGATGCTTGAGGCAGTACGCCAAATCGACGATCTCGACCTTCAAGCCATTGAACGGCCCACCTTCGAGGATCGCCGACTTCCCCTCGGGCAACACGACGACTAAGCCTGAATGATTCGGTGCACCGCTGAACTTAAACCGATGCCTATGAATGATGGCGGAACGATCCGTCGAAAGGTACATCCCACCCGGCTGAGGCACATGGCCCCGCACCGGTCCGCGGACCCCGTCATCGAGTTCGTATGCCGGACCGCAAAGAGATAACCCCGCGGCAAGGCCGAATCTCCGGCCCCGAAACGAGGCATACGCAAACGATGGCCGCGGCCAACGCGGTATGCATCGAGACTTCCTTGTCCGTAGGCGAGCGAACAGGTTGTCCATTAAGTATCCTCCGCGAAGACCGTGTCCCATCGCTCAATCCTCGCGTTACGTTGTTGGAACATTCTTTCGCCTGCGAAGCTGGCCACCTGGGCGGGGTACGGGGGCGGAATGAACTCTTATGAGACAAGTGAAGTTCGCTCCGCAGGAAAGAACCAAAACAGATACGCCAGCGAACTGAGGGATAGCTCGGTCGAACGAAACGAACATCCTACCTGATCGAGCGGCGAACGAAGCCAGAAACGCATCGGTCCCATGACGCCATTCATTCAAGTTCGTTCGGACAAGCAAGTACGTGGACAGCCCGCCCTTCGTGCTGGCATTTCGCGTGGAGGACGTTAGGATCATGCGTGAAGAAACCCCACGTGTATTCCGCGGAGATTCCGCCATGAAGCGGGCGAGTGCGGTGTTGGTATTGGTTGGGTTCGGCTTGGCCGGTTGGTTGTGCCAAAGAGCGATGCTCCTGGGCAAGACAAGAAGCCGAAGCAAGTGATTCCACATGCTCAGGATCGACCGCCCGGCCCTGCCCTTTCGCCCGCGGAAGCGCTCAAGAAGATGACGTGCCCGATGGCCTATGGTGGAACTCATCGTCGCGGGACAGAAGATGAATCCGGTTGCGATGGCGTTGATGACGCGGGCGGTTCTGATTACGGAAAGTCTCGAATATCCCAAGCGGGCCGCGGGCCCCTAAAGCAAAATATCACGAAATCAAGGTCGACCGAATCTACCAAAGGGGACGGCGTCTACGACCGTCACCACTGTCATCGAAGGGCTCAATATTCCCTCGGGCGTCGCCGTCGGTTTCAGCGGCATTGACTCGCCGGACATTCTATCCGTTCGGACGAAACGAACTCGAAGCTGGGCGAAGCCGAACTCCCATCATCCGGCGCAGGCGTGACGACCGCATGGTCTGCCGGGCTTCCGCTGACCTGGAGCCGGACGGCTGGCTCTCTGATGTGACGGACGTGTTCGATCGGTCAAAGTGAAGCGAAACGGCGGTGATGGCTTACCTGGCGCACTGCGTAAAGCGAAGGTGAAAAAGGTGAGCTGTTTTGCGAAGGAACCAACAGCCCTTTCCGGGGCGGCGGTCGATGGCGGCGGCAGTTTTCTTCATCTCGTGCGTGATCGATCCTCTGGCATCTCGTGCAGAATATTTCTATCACCGTCAGGGCGGACCCTATCGCCATTCACCTGGAAGATCAGATCGATCGTCAAGCACAAGCATCAGAAGGCGGCTTATTTGGCATCTATCACCCTGAGCCGACGCGGACGCGTATCGGAAATACGCGGCAAATATTCATGGGCAGCTTTATCCACGGCAACTGCATCCGCTCGATGAATTGACACGCGACGGATCCTCTCGCTGGCAAACTGCGGCCTGATTTCCTCTCCGCGAATACGATGCGCTGGACATGCCCGTCGTCAGTCGGACCAGATGGATCATCTCTACGTCCTCGACTGGTACGACCGCTACCTGCTATCAGGACGCGAATCGCGATGCCGGTCGGCATCGATGTGCTGGCGGCGGCTCTATCGCGTGAGCTACAAGGGGACGGAGATGAGCAAACAGTCTGGAAAACGACGCCAGCTGATCACGAAGCCAGCCGGCGCCAACATTTCTACCGCGAACGGGCGCATCTATGGCGGAACGCTCTTACAGCCGCACGCTGCAACCGACGCGGGCCACGCCGGACACGCTCGTCAAGCTGCAGAAGCTCGCGCTCGATGCAAACGCTCCGCGCACGGTTCGCCTGCACGCCCGCTGGACCTGCATGAGCGGGCGGCTTATGATGCATTCCATCTCGAAGAACTGGCGAGGATGCCGAGGCGACGATCACGCCGCTGGCGTCCGCTATCTCGAATCGCGGCGAGGTTTCCGCCGACATCGCGGCGGCTCTCGTCGCCCTGGCTGGATGCATCGCCCGATGTGCAGTTGCAGGTGATCGCTCGACCCGCGTGAAGGTCTCGATGCGATCCGCTGCTGATCGATGTAACGGCCAATGCGGGCATGACCAGTGGTCCACACATCGTTTGGCAGAATCTGCATCCGCTGCTCGAAAACGCAAGGCGACGTCTATCTGCGCCTCGTCGGCCAACGCGATCTAGAAGCGTCGCCGAACTGGCTCGACTGATGCCGCGCGTCGTCGACCGTATTCTCGCGTCGCGTTCGGCGAATCAACTGGCGGAAGTCGTCATCGTGCTCGCCGGCAAAAGGGGACACGGTCGGCGGCGAACTTGCTGCCTCGATCGCGAACAAGATCAGTCGGAGCGGAGTACGGTGACAGGTTGGCGAACTGGCGGAAGCGTTGGCAACGCGCTGCCGAAATTGCAGAACAGCCCGAACCAATTCTTGGCGATGAAGCCATTCCTCGCGCGGTCACGTTACCAGCAAAAGCCGGCGATCGACGAGGCTCGCAAGGTCTCGTCACCTCCGATCGCAGCGACAGCCATCTTTCGCTCCGCCCTCGCCTCCATCGGCGATTTCGGTTCGTCGATGCCGTCGGTACCATCTCGCCGATCCAAGCTCGGTTCGGAAGTCTGCGCGGTCAGCTGCTCAACGCCTCGGAGGACTGGTCATCCCAAGGTCGCGGAGACCCTGATCGTGGCTTCTTAAACTTGAACCGGACATGCAGCTGCAAAAGCGATCGATGCTGACCGCGGCGGCCAGTTGAGCAAGTCGCTGCAGCATGAGGATCGCGTCGAAGAAAATTCCCCAAGCCTCGCTCAACATCGTCAGGTCCGGAAGCTAATCGGCGGCAGGACCAGGAGGTGGTGAAGCAGGTGCTGATTGTCGGGGCACCGTGCGCGATGGCCGAAATCCGGTTCGCGAAAAGGTCGTCGTCGGATGCGCGGCTGGTGAAGTCGAAGGCCGGCGATCCGCACAGGCGCCCTGCACTTCAAGAAAGTCTACGCTCGGGTACACCGAGCTGCGCGGCGAAGGCCAGGAAGTCGGCCCCGATCTCACCGGGAATGGCCGCAGCGATTTCGAGCAACTGCTGTCCACAACGTCTTGACCAGCCTCGTCATCGGCGCCGGCTATCATGGCGTCACCGTGGCGACCGCGAACGGTCAGGTCATCACCGACGCCATCGTCGAAGGCAGTCCGCAGCGTGTGGTACTCAAACGCAAGGCGGCAAGATCGAGCTTATGCCGAAAACGTGGAACGCTGTCGGTCAGCAGGGTTTTCATGCCGGACGATGTGGAGAAGCAACTGCAACCGCAGGAGATCATCGATCTCGCGTACATCACCCTCGACAAAACCGCCGACCGATCCAACGGCACGCCGCATTCCAGGGACGCCGGCAGTAAAGTAAGCGTAGATACGCAGGGGAGCCGTTGCGGCACAGTCGAAGACCGTGCCGCAACGATCAAGCACTTCGTGATGCGCGCCAGAAAAAGCCGACACTTCGGATCGGCTATCTCTTAACAGCGGCAATTACTCCGGACTTGTTTCTTGTTCGCCTTGGGCGCTCGGGCGGGGAGAGCATCTGGCACTTGGGCCCAGCTCTGCATCTTCTTGAAGTGACGCTCTTCCTTGACTCGCTGACGGCGTTTCTTGGAGGCAGTGGTACGCGGTCGCATGAAAGCGGCTCCTTACACTCGTCGTTGTCCGGCCTGACTCTGCGGCCGCTTCGGCGGGGTGATTCTTAAAACCTGCATTGTAGGACCGATCGAAACCTTGGCCATGAAGTTTGCAGGCTCCTAGTCGGCAGTCGGCCATAATCCGAACAGCTGCCCGGGATCGATCTTGGCTTACTGCTGAGCGGGACGGCAGCAGTCGTGATCCTGACCGTCATGGACCGCGACATTCGTCAGCTGCATGAGCGGTCGGGGGCGATCGGTGTTGAAGCGGACCACGGCCACCGGGTGGTTTTCGTCATTGCGGTACCACGACACGTCGATGTTATGCCGACGACCTGACGTCGCTCAACTCGTTAGAATGTGGTGAGTCGGCATGGGCAGCGCCCCGACTTTCCGACGAGCACTTCAACCACAAGGACGTTCGTGTCCTTTTGCGAGACCCAAACCTTCAAGTCATACGAAAGAACAGTGCTCCAAAACCCCGAGCCGTAGCGGAAACGCCATGCGAATGCGGTCGTCATCGAAGACGACGCGAGGATGATAAATGTTGAGTTTTCCGGCGACTTGCCTTCCAAGTCCGGCAAGCGGCTCTTCGAAGAAACTGTTGGTACAGTCCTTCGTCAGAGAGGAGTACCGTCTTGCCGTGCGGGGTCGATCGCCGCCCGTTCCAGAATGCCGCTGAAGTTTGGTAACAAGCCTTCGCAGCTGCTGCGGTAGGCCCCCGCCTCAATGTCGGCCTGCCGGTAGAAGCGGAGCCGTGGCGAAGACCGAGCGAGCCCAGCGACAATTCCCGCCGGGGTGAGGATCAGCAGCATCCAGAAGGTCCGGCTACGATTCATGGTCGGCGTCCTGCGATGCGGGAATTTCGTTCACGTAGCGAACGTATAGCGGAGCACAGGAGGAAGGGTCAACGCGGATCGGCAGGGGGATCCGCCGGAACCACCAGCACGGCATGCGATTCCTTCGCAGAATGCTCGCCAGGTCGCCGAACACGAAGAACACCGCCCCGGGATGCACAAACCGGCCCAGAAAGTCGAGGCGGATGCGTTCTCTCCAATAAACCATAGCGACCACGGCGAAGACCGCAAGTGAAAGGACTTCCTGCACCATCTTCAGCTTAAGCCGGGAGAGATACGGACTGGCGACCCGGTGGCGGGCACTTGAAGGACGTATTGAAGAACGCCACCCCCAGCTGACGATCGCGGCGACGAACCAGGGACGGTCTTTCAGCGAACCGAGAAATTCGATGAACGAGTTCTTTGTGCCGCCATCGTCTCCGAGATGGCCATACCACGCAAACGTCATGAAGACGTTGGAAAGGATGAGCAAGAGGACCGCGATCAAAACGCTCAAGCAACCATGACAGGGCGACTCCAGCCCGGTTTGGCAGAGGAGCGCACGCCGTAAACGGTCACTGGCTTGCCGCTATGGCAAATCCGCTTACGGCGTGCGCGGGCTCTTAAGTTTCATCAGCGACTGCTTTTTATGCAGCCGGCGGGAGCAGTACATCGCTCCCCAACATCAACCCGCCATCGCGAGCGGCGAGCTCGACAGGCGGCCGGTGCACGAAGCACTCCAAAGTTGCAGATCAAGCGCGGAGGCGCATTCGGCTTCGGGGTGCCATTGCAAGCCGAACGCGAACCAAGCGGGGTCGGTCCATTCGATTCCTTCGATCACTCCATCCGGAGCGGTCGCGCACACGCAGGAAACCCTTCGCCCGGCACTTTTACCGCTTGATGATGGCAGCTCGGCGCGAGCAACTCGACGCCACCGTAGATTTCTTCGAGGCGCGTGTTCGGCACTTACGTTCACCAAATGGCGGTGCGGACCATTGCAGGTCGCATCGAAGTGCGGCATCGACTTCGGCATCTCTTCCGGGAGGTGCACATACATGCTTCCGCCGGCGTATACGTTCATGAGCTGCATGCCCATGCCGATGCCCAAGGTCGGCATCTGGCGTTCGAAAAGCTGGCGGACAAGCATGCGTCCTTTCTCCTCGCGCGCTCCGGCGTCGGGGACACGGTGGGATGCATCGACTGGTTATGGCGACGCGGATCGGGGTCAAGCCCGCCGGTGAGCACCAGAAACCATCCACGCGGTCGAGGAAGGTTTCAATGTCGCGTTCGCCGTACGGCGGCATCAGGATCGGCGAGGCCGCCGACGCGAAGAATCGCATCCATGTAGCCGAGGTTTAGTCGCAAATGAGCCTTGAGAGTCGTCTTGGTTTGCGGAATCCGATGACGTTGATTCCAATCATCGGTCGGGGCTGTTCGGCCATCCTCTTCTCTCCGTGGATCCCCTTGCCCCCTGCGGCGACCGGCGCGGACGAAGGTTCCGGTCTCTCGTCCACGCGGCGGCACCTCAGCGGAAACCATCCGCGCTGAACAAAGATCGACCGAACAAGCGTCTCGGCAGTGAAAGAGGCGGCGCAGCCGTCGGGTTGCGATTTCCCCGCGAGCGAACTAGGATAGGATGAGGTCAAATTTGCTCAAAGGTTTCCGCATGGTTCCGCAACTGCTTGCGTTGACGGAAGGCCCCGATATCGCGGTCGATAAGCCGATCCTGCTCCTGGAGCAGGCACCAAGAGTGCGACGTGCAAATTCCTTCGCGCAGATATCGCGACCGCCACTGCTGCATTGCCCATACGGACGACCACCTTGTCATCCGCGACCTCTTTTCCACAAACGGCATACGCATTAACGGCACGAAGCTGGACGAAGGAATCCTTCGCGACGGCGACGAAGTGACGATCGGCAATTTCTGCTACCGCGTCGAATATCGGGCGAAGAAGTCGAATGAACCGATAGCCGGCTCCGTGAAGGCCCGCGCCGAAGGATCGCCGCGCCGGCATGAAGACGCCGCCATTTCCCTCGATAACCCCGTCGTGATCTTCGACGACCAAGCATCTGCCCCTGTCGGACTGCCGATCGTACTGCCGGTGAACAAAGACCACCACAAACCCCACGGATTTTCCGACGACTTCGGCAACATGCCGGTAAGCGAATCGCCTAGCCAGCATTGATCTATCGAACGAATATCTTCTGCAGCGATTTTCCCTCCGCAGTCGGTAGCGGCACGTTCAACAAGTCTGCAATCGTCGGCGCCACATCGGTAGAAGCCACCGTTTTGAGCTGTACGCCGGGTCGGATGCCGACCCCGGTCGCAATGAACGTCGCATGCATGAAGCTCGGCTCCGCGGGATGCCCATGCGTGCCCTTGGTACTTCCTGCGGCAACCACGTCGCCCCCTTGCAAGCCATCTCCAAACGAATAGCCCGGACCCGTCGTCAACACCAGATCGGGGGCCTGCTTGTTGCCTACGGGTGTCGGCAAACCAACGCTCGGCAGTTTGTCGGAGGCGAGGACGCCTCGTACGCCCTCAATCGTCTTCATCGCTTTCGCCATCTGGTCCACTATTGCATCCGCGTCATTGGGATCGACAGCATAGAGAAACGCCGATCCGCCTTGGTTGACGCACCACGCTTTCCGCTTGGTCCATTTGCCTTTGTCGTCCGTTTCGATGAGGCCCAACCGTTTGAGCACGGCATTGGGCTGGATGATTTTGTCGTAATGAGCAAAGCCATGATCAGAGACGACGAACAATGTGGACTGATCCTTGAACGGCGGCTTCTGAAGTTCGTCCCAGATTTCCTTCACTCGCCGATCGCTCTCGGCCACCGCTTGGTATGCTTCGGGGGTGTATGGTCCATATGCATGTTCCACTCCATCCGGTGTGATCAAGTGCACGAGCAGCAACTCGGGCTGATGCTTCGTCAACAGATAGCGAGCGACCTTGCTGTAGACCTCGTCTCTTGCCGTCGAGTGCTTTTTGTCCCAACCCCAGGTTCCGAGTTGGCTGATGTCGATACCTGCCGAGGATAGCTCCTTTGCAAAGCCCGGCGTCGTGTAACGAGCGTGCAACTCCGCTTTATTCGAGTCTGGGATCACCCAGTCGAGCGTCTTCGCTCCGTTGCAGCACGGCCAAATTACGCTCGCAGTCTTGAGGCCGCGCGCGTGGGCCACATCGTACAGCGTGGGAACGCGAATGGCTTGGTCCTTCGTCAACTCGGGGTCGCCGATGTACGTGACGTTCTTCGCCAAGGCGCGATCGAAGACGGCATTGCCGATCACCCCATGCTTGGCCGGGGAGCATCCGGTGATCAACGTCACATGCGATGGCCACGTCACGGTCGGAAAGGCGGCGATCATTCCCTCGGCCGCAGCGCCTCGCTGGCGAAGCATACGTAGCGTGGGCAGGTCGGCGCGCGGATCATCGAGGTATTGAGCGGCCAGTCCATCGATGCTGACGAGGACGACCCACTTCGGTCTCGCCTTCGAGGTCTCGTCGGAAAAACCAAGTCGAGTGGACGTGAGCAGAAACAATGCGACCAGCACGATTCGCATGGCTGACCCAGTTTGCAAGCGAAAAGAAATCACGACCGACGACGCGAGCATATCGTCGCCTCAGACGTCCGCGATGGAAAGAGAGAACTGCCGTTTCCGGCCAGGATTCAAGGCTCCATCTTTCGAATCGCGTCTTTGAAGTCGGCACGATCCGCCAAGACGGGGAGCGACCGGAATACTTCGATTGCCCGCTGACGCGTCGGATCATTCTCAAGCGATTTCTCCATGCCCCGCCGCAGCCATTCGACGGCGTGTGTTGCCGCCTCCTCCACGTGTTTCGCTTTCGCATCCGCAGCATCCTTGGCGTTGAGCGCCATGACGCGGGCCATCTCGAAACATTGCGTCGCGGTCAGCGACTCCGGTTTCAAGAAGTCGGACTGCTCGACCGCAACGCGCCAATCTCCATCCAATGTCGCAGCCTGCGCGTAGCCGATCCGAGTTTTGGTTCGGCCTTGGACGATGTCCGGGCGATCGGAGCTGGCCGCGAAACGCAGCGCTTCGTCCCAATCCGCAAGTGCGGCTGTCCATTGCTTCGTTTTCGACCGATGTTCCGCTCGGCCCCAGCAACTGTTCGCCAGAGCTTTCTTCGTTTCCGGATTGCTGTCGCCGTCGCGGATCACTTTGTGAAGAATCGGGATCGCCTGGTCATACCATGGCGCCGCATCCGCGACCTTGATCTCGTAACGCAAATGACCGATCGCCGCGAGTGTGGCGCCATGCATCATGCGATAGGGCAATTCCGCGGAATGCTCCTCCGCGAGTCGGCGATAGATGTTCGCCGCTTCCTTCAGCGAGGCCTCGCCGGCATCGGCCATTTTGACTTTGTCGCCACCTGGCCTGTTGATGCGAATCAATTGGTTGTGGCCGAGGTTGTAATATGCGAGCGCAAGGTCTGCCTGGAACTTGTCGACGAATGGATTGCGGCGAACCAGCTTTGTCGTAGCCTCGAGCGACTCCTTCAGCAGCAACTCCGCTCGATCCGGGTCGCCGGCGGTGCGGTATGCGGCGCCAAGGTTGGCGAGTGCCATCGAAAGCCGCTCGGTGTGTTCAAGGCTTTTCGGATGCTCGCGGACCAGCTTGCGTCGAATCTCGACGCTGTCGCCAAACAACTCGATAGCGCCTTTCGGATTTCCTCGCGAAAGCAAATACACTCCGAGATTCGATTCGCCACCAGCAAGATCGCTGAGGCGATCCGGCGTCGCCTGTTCGGCGGCAAGCTCCTTCCACAATCGGACAACCTCCTCAAGCAATTCCCGTACCTTCCGATCGGCATCAGCCGCCCCAGCGAGTACATCGCTTCGCTGATAGAGGAGACTGATCGTATTGAGGACGTTGGCCAGTTCGCTGCGGTAGTCGGATTTCGCATTCTCTCGCACCAATTGTTCCATGCCAGCGCGGGCAGCATCGAGCCTACCACCGACGGCATCCGACCAGCCGGACTTCAGAAAGAGACGATAACCGACACCCAACTCGCAGCGAGCGGCTTCCCAGCGATGGTCGAGATTCATCGATTCCGACGCGATCAACGATTGGAATAGGTCACGGGCCTTCGAATTGCTCGTATGCTCTGTCGTTGTCGCCGAGTTCCGGACGAAACTTTTACCGCTGAAACCGCATCAGCGTGTCGCCTACCGCGCTCGCAGCTTGGGATCTTCCGCATTTTCATGGCGAATGCCGCGAAGAAATCGCTGGCAGTCGCGAGCAAATCGCGACGAGAAGCGGCTGCAGTCCGGCCTGATCGAGCAGTTTGTCCTCGCTCACCTGCACAAAGAAGCGGTCCACCGCATCCTGCGCTTGCGGAGATTCGCCTCCGCTTTCTGTACGCGCGTCCTGAGTGCGATCTCGCTGTACCAATCATTACAGTCGCCGTAGTGACCACGAACAACGCAACCGGGAAGCTTACGCGCCGTTAACATTAACGCTGGTGGCTGCGTTCTGCGTCGATAGGCGACGGTCACGGATCTCCTGGTGGGCATTTGCGGCTTCGTCTGCGATCCAGCAGTTTCCGCCCCAAGTTCGCTCGCCTCGCGTAGCGTCGCCCGGATCGCGCGTTGCTTTCAGACATATCCGCTTCCAGAGCAGCCAGTGTACGGTCGACCTGGCATGGGCGGAGAGAGCATGGCTTCTCGCACCGTTTTGAGCAATCGCTCGATTGTCGCGATCTTCGCATCGTGCATTCCAAGTCGACCAGAAATGTGAGAAAAGGGGGCACTCCAGCGATGACTTCGTAAAGAATAGCACCCAGGCTATAGACATCCGACCGAAAGCCGATGCGATCGAGTTGTCCTGCCGCTTGCTCCGGCGGCATATAGAACGGCGTGCCAAGCGCCTGTCCGGCTTGGGTTCCTTCCACCAATGCCTTTAAAGGCATCGCGTCAGTCGTCGAAGCGTCGCCCTGATCGACATGTTTGGCGAGACCCCAATCGAGAACGATGACTTCGCCAAAGTCGCCGAGAAGGATATTCGCTCCCTTGAGATCGCGGTGGATATATCCTCGAGAATGCGCGTAAGCAATCGTCTGGCAGACCGTTGCGAAGGCGGGGAGCAGTTTCAGGCGTTCACTGAGCGTTTTCGCCTGACGAATCGCATCGGTCAGCGTTTTCCCTTTCAGGAACCGCATGGCATACGTCGGAGAAATACCTTCGTTCGCCAGTTCGTAGATGGGCACGATGCCCGGGTGTTCAAGTTGCCCAGTGATCTTCGCCTCGATGACGAAACGACGTGCAAGCTCGGCATCGCCTCGCATTTCCGGACGTAGTTCCTTCAGTGCGACATCTCGCTCAAGCTGCCTGTCGTGTGCAAGCCATACTTGACCTAGCCCGCCTGAAGCATGCAGATGCAGCCGGCGATAGCGGACGTCGGCCGTGGCGGCGATGACCACAGGCGACGAAACCGGTCCCGCTAACGTCGGGGCCAGCGGCGGCAGCAGCAGGCCGGAGATCGTCGCTGACGCATCGGCGGTTTCGAGCGCGCGAAGAAACCCTTCGGGAAACGGCCTTCCGTCCCTCGATTGGTGGCGATCGACGAGAGCGTCGATGCTATGACATTGGACGTCGTTGATGAGTTGTTCGCGGACCAGACACGTAGCAAGCGAATCGTTCGACCCCGCCGCCCACGCATGCCATACGGGAGCGAGATCTTCGATCCGGACCATTTCCTGTTCGACTACCAGCAACGCGAACCAATGATCGCGAGTCGGATTCATCGCATCGCTCCCCGAGAGGCATCAGGCACTCCGAAGCATACCGGTCATGCGACAAGGATTCATGACGATTCTCAAGGCGAGCTTTTAGGCACGCTGCCACGATCGCGATCGGCAAAACGCAATGAGGGACGCGGACGCTTTCCTATCCATTGCCTCGCTGATCTCGACTAGCCTGGTTCGCCCCGTTTTGCTAACTTCGTCACGCTATGATCGCTTCGCGTTCAGGGAGGAACGTCCATGCTTCGCCGCGCCGTTGTCGCACTTTTTCTAACCGCCTACGTCAGCATTCCCGCTTTCGCACAAACACCTTGGCGATATAAGTGGGAGAAGGGACAAGTCCTTACCTACAAGACGCAGCATGTCACGAAGGTCGTCGAAACGCTCGAAAAATCCAAATTGGAGATCGGTTCGCGTCTAACGCTTCTCAAACGCTGGGTCGTGACCGATGTGGACGGCCAGGGCAATGCGACGCTCGAGATGTCTCTCGTCGCCATGCGAAACGAACAAACTCGGCCCAACGGCGAAAAGCTGATATTCGACTCGAAGGACGTGCCCAACAGCACGCCCGCGCTGCAGGGCATGTCGAAGTTCATCGGAAAGACATTGCACTCCGTGAAACTCAACCCGCTCGGCCAGGCAATCGAAGCGAAGGAAGACGTGAAGGCGAAGTTCGACGCCGAGCCGCCGTTCGTCGTCGTCATACCTGGCACCGCGTCGCCGCAAGAAGGACAGTCATGGACACGGCCCTTTTCCATCGCAAGTCCCACAGGAAGCGACGAGAAGATCGATTTTGTGCAGAAGTTCGTCTGTTCCAAGTTTGCGGACGGAAAAGCCACACTTCAAGTGAGCAACGAGCTGAAGACCGACGTAAAAACGCCGTCCGACCGCATTCCCCTTCTGCAACGTGAGACCTCCGGCCAAGCGACTTTCGACTTCGAACGCGGCATCACCGTGGCCGTTCAACTCTCGGTGGACAAGAAAGCGGAGAACCACCAAGGCGTCGGGACAAGCTATCGCTACCAAAGCACGTTCGTCGAGCAACTGGAGCCGAACACGGAAGGGAAGATCATTCCTGCCGGCAATCCGTAGGAAGTTCGCTTGCTTGCAGGCAGAAGCGCGTTCGGTTCTAATGCCCGCATTCGATTTTCATGTCTCATCGCTTCCAAGGAGTTTCGGCATGCGCGTCTCGTCTCTCGTCATCGGCCTGCTGATTGTCGGCGGCTTGGTCTACGTTTTCATGTTTACCGATCTGCCTTCCAAGCTCATGAATACAGCCGGCGGATTCACCCCCGCGAAGACGCCAGACGAAGCGGTCACGCGATTTACGAAGGCCGTCAAGGCACGGAAGTACAAGACCGCCGCGACCTATGTGACCGCCGACTATGCGGAATTGCTGAACAAGGCGAATGATGCCGCGACCGAAGTATCGGGCACGCTCGACGGCATCATGAAGTACATGAAGAACAAAGGCTACGAATCGGACAAGGCCCTTGCGGTGCTGCACTACTTCGACCCGCTGCCGCCGCTCGCTACCTCCACAGTCACGAAGGTCGACGACACCACCTCATCCGCGAACCTCGCCGTGGAGGATCCGGGCTTTTCCCAGTGGGGCAACCCGGCAAACTTCGAGCCGCTGAAGGGACTTCGCCCGGTGCTCTTCACCCGCCCGCTGACCCCGGCCCCCATATTCGGCAATCCGATCGTGAACATGAGCACGGTGAAGATCAAGAAGGTGGGCGATGAATGGAAAATCGACGTTCTCGTGACCGACCTGCAAAAAGCAGCCGTCAACGACTACATCGCCAACTACAAAGCCCTGCGAAACGGCCTCGACGGCGTGCGTCAGGATCTGACGAACAATAGCCGAACGATCAGTACGAAGCAGGAATTCGCCGACAGCATGATGACCGCGGTCAACGGCTCGAAGTAGACCGACCGACA
>JAXMAT010000060.1:0-30793 GCA_046350235.1 Gemmataceae bacterium
GGCTCCGCCCACGCGAAATGATATCCAAGCGGATCCTGTATCCGCAGACCGTGAATCAGGCCGATCATTTGGTCTTCGGCATCGAAAAGCTTCCATCGACGGGAGGAAAGCCACGGACGCCGCAGAGTCGCCAGATGGCATAGGCCATCCGCTTCCGCTTCCATTACGACCAGTTTGGGTGGACGAACCCAAGTCCAACGGGAATCGGATGCCTTGCCTTCGAAACGAATCGCTCCAAGCGCCAGGTCGGAGTCCGCGTCGACAACCCGGCGGATCGGTTGCGTCGCCGCATCGCCCGCAGGTGCGGTCCAGGGCGATATCTCGACTCGGTCGCGTTCCAGCATGGCGGCCAACGGGTCAACGGCCTGAGGAAACCGGCTCCGAGATTAGCCGCTTCGAGGCGATCGATCAAGTCGCGCTAGCGAACAGTTAGCGCATGGCGGCGAACGCATCCACACGTTCACATTGGGTTTGCGCCGCGATTTTTGCGTGGTTTTCGATGCAACTGCGTTTGCTCGCGACCATGGACTGAGCTATTTTTTTCCAACGGAACATCGAGGCATCCCGTCCCGGAAAGGTCGAATCCCATGGAGTCCATCGTCGGAATGTGCGGCGTTTTCGCCGTCTCAATGCTGTTCGTCGGCTACGAAAAATACCGTGCATGGCAAAAGCAGCGTCAACGTCAGCTCCGAGAACGCGTGGCCTATATGCTGTGGGTCATGGCGAACGCCGCCGAATAATTCCCCTCGTCTTTTCTCGCTGGGAAAAGCGATATCCACTCCTTCCCTTGGAACTGATTTCGGAAGCTCCCCCGCCCCGCCGGCCTTGGATGTCGCTGCCGACGTATGCTTTGGGCGAAAGGGAAAAGAACGAATCGGGAAAAATCATCTCGTCCCCAATGCGCTTACGGCGGCGCACTGGCGATAAGGGCGACCTCGCGTCGCCCCGGCATCCTCCGCCGTGCAGGGGCTTCGGTTCGTCTCACGACGGCCGGGCCCCTGCTTTTTGCTTTCTATGTAGCCCTCTCGCTCTGCGAGAGGTAAGCGGATGAATGCTTTTCGATTGGAGGGCATGCAGTCGCATACCTCTCGCGGAGCGAGAGGGCTACATAGAAAACTGATCTCACGCAAGGTCGCTGGCTTCCACGAAGGGGAACTCCTCGCGGAGTTCGTCGATCAGGCTGGGATCGCGGCGAACGGCTTCGCGCAGCGCGTCGACTACCTGCGGTTCGTCGCCGATGTCGCGGAAGAGTTTCGCCATCGTCGTCCAGGGTAATGGCGCATCGGGGAGGTGCGTCGCGGCCTGCTGCAAGGAATCGCGGGTACGGAGGAAGACGTCGCGCGACCAACGTTGCATGGGATCGAACAACTGGCGTCGACCGTTCTCGTCGAGATGCTGGATGCCGCCCCATATCGCATGCAGCGTCGATTGCGTAACCAAGAAACGATGAAGCTGATGCACGCCGCGGTACAGCCAAGCTTCGCCGAAGTCAGGTTTGAGGGCGAGCGCCTCGGCGAACGCTTCGAGCGCCAACTCAGCCTTGCGCTCGTCCCATGTTTCGCGCTGGTGGCTGGTTCCCTGGAGAAACCCGGCGCGAGCCAACCCGAGCACGTACCACGCAGATGCGTCGGCCTTGCCCTGCGGAAAGACTCGCTGCAAGGTAGTCCAGCCGGTGTCGGGTCGAAGCGTTCGGGTTTCTGATAGCAGCTGCTCGACGGCGTGCGTGTCCATGTTCGGCGGCAGCCAAGGGCGCGGCCCGAAATACTGGGGGCCAGTGCTCGCCACAGAACCAAACTGAACCTGAGGAGGTGGTTGCTGGCCGAGCACCGTCTCCTTTCCCATCTTGGCATTCTGTTGAAACGCCTTGGCAAGGGCGTGCTCCGGTTGTCTTGCGAGCACTTCATCGAGCAGGTTTAGCGACTGATCGTAGAAGGCGATCGCTGCGGACCGATCGAAGCGGTCGCGGGCGATGTTGCCCAGGTTGCAGAGCGTGCCGCCGAGCGAAGTCAGGTTGCGGTCGTCACGCTCCTCTTTCAGCAACGCATCGCGAACACTGCGCGATTGGTCGTAGGCTTCTTCCGCATCGGCGAGCCGGATGCTGTTCTGCAGGAGGATGCCGACGTTGTTCCAACTGTCGGCCAGGAGCTGCTTCGTCTGCCGATCGTTCGGCATCTCTCGCTGTCGAGCTTGCAGCAGGCGGATCGAACGCCGTTGCCAATATTCGGCGGAGTCGGGCCGACTGATGTCGCGATAGAGAATTGCGAGGTCATACGCGGACGCAGCTTCGAGGTAACCGGACCGCGGATCGGAGTCCACACCTTTCAATTCGCTGAAGAAAGCGAACGCTCGCTGATACGCCTTGACCGCAAGCTCGGGATGGAACGCCTTTTCGCTCGCGCCGGCCGCGGCCAATAGTTCCGTCCCCGCATTCCGCAACTTCTCCGCAGCCGCTCCGGAAATCGCGGCGACCGGCACGGGTGGCAGGTTTTTGATCAGGCGGTCCACCGATCCACGTTGCTCGGCCAAATGCTTCGTGAAACCCTGATGATGCTCCTTCGCATCCTTCAGCCCTTGCTCATATTCCGGTCGGCCGGGATATCGGCGAACCAACTCCTCGTGATCCGCAACCGCCTGTTTGCTGACTCGCTCCGCCTCCTCCGATTCGCTGACTTGCTGAAGCGAAATACACAGATTGATGCCGCTTCTCGCGAGATCGAACCTCGCCGCCTCATGCTCCTGCCGGCAAAGCATGCGACGCAGGTTCAGCTGTGCCTGTTTGTAGGCGTCGACGGCTTCGGGCGGATGATCGTGTCGCGAATACGCAAGGTTGAAGAACGCACGGGAAAGGTCGTGACGGATGCGAAGCTGATCGAGGTTCTTTCCCGCCAGCCGCTGCCAAATGCCGATCGCCATGCGGAACCGCTCAGCCGCGTCGGCGACCTTCTGTTGGCCGAGCAACGCATTGCCGAGGTTGAACGTTGCCTGCGCGAGCAAATCCTGACGCGTATCGTCGTCCTGCTTCGCCATCGCACGCGGGCCGGCAACTTCCACGCACTCGCGAAACGCATCTTCCGAATCGGAAAATTGCTGCTGCGACGAGAACGCATTGCCCAGGTGGAACCAGACCGCGGTTTCCAACTCCGATGCGTCGAATTCTGGTTCCGCGGCTTCCTGCTCTTCCGCGGCTTCAACGAGCGGCGGAATGATCGCCTTCGCATCGTCGAGCTTGCCGCCGCCAATGGCCGCGCCCAATTGCTCCCACAACGCCTTCACTTTGGCATTCATGTCCGCCATGTCGTCGCCCCTGCATGGTCGCTGCGTGAACCGGTCAACGGTTCATGGTATGCATGAACCGGCGAGATGCATGGTGGCGAGAAAAATCGGACTTGCGCCAAGAGTGGTCCTCACGCTCCGCGTGAGGTCAGCGGCGATGCAAGGCCCATCTTGGTTTCGTGGAGCCAGCGAACTTGTCCTTCCGCTTGCGTGCAATCACGTCGCCGCTGATTTCACGTGAAACGTGAGGACCACTCTGGTAACGCTCCGCCTTGTCTCAGATAGATTTCGAGTAGTGCATGTACTCGCCGCTCCTGAGCCTCGCATTCTTAGGGTTCTCCGCCAGATACCTTCGCAAGTAATCGAATTGTGCCTGTGACAGCACGAGGTGATCGAATCCGTCCTGCTGCCATAATCTTCCACTTCGCCGTAGAAAGCGTTTGATTCTGGTCGCGGTAAGACGCTTCCACAACTCGCATTGTCCCAACATCGCTTCTTCGTTCGGAAATGCGGCCATCAGGTGTACGTGGGTCAGCATCACGACAAAGTCCGTCACCTCGTATCGATCGCCGTCGAAATGCAATAGGCTGTTGCCGACGATTTGGGCCAGATCGGCATTGCGAAGCGGGCATACTCCATGGCAGGCGTCAAGGTTGTCATTCCATCGTTCGGAAACCATCGCGGCGAACTCGGATTGCAAGGCATCATCAAGGCGTTGCAGCTTCAGGCGCCAATCCTCGAGCTTTGGATCGATGCCATGTGAGGCAAGCCATTCGCTGCGCTCGAACTGCCACCGTTCGATGACCTCCTGCGGCAGCGAATCCCAAGTTCGCCATGTGATGAATGCAATCGCGCCGGCTTGGGACCAGTGCGACAACTTGCGTTCGACGCGACCTACGGATTAAGTCGGATCGAAGAACTGCACGGGGTTCGCTACGTGAATGGATGCACGATGTTTGTGAACGACTGCCGACCATATCATCGCTGACCTCACGCGGAGCGTGAGGACTACTCTCATCAATGATTGAACAAGAATTCTTTCGTATTCAGCAGCGCCCAGAGAATATCCTCATACGCTGCGGCAACTTCGTCTCTGCGAGCCTCGATATAGGCAAGGCTGGCGCGGAGTTCCTCCGCTTGGGGTTCGCGGCTGAAGGCGGCGAGATAGAGGTCGCGGATCTTGGCATCATGTGGCCGTGTGTCCTTTAGCAGCTTCTGCAAACGACCGCCGCCGACGGCGAGCGTGGGACCGCGGGTGCCGCCCCGATTCGTGACCTTCGACTTCTTCATTTCCTTCGGGTCTTTCGCCGATGGCTGCACAGCCCGTTTACCGCCGATGCGTTCGCGAAGCTCCTCGGAATTGAAGAGATAAAGTACCTGAGCCAGCGTCGCGTCATTGCTCCGTTCGCATTCGCACGGGCTCGCGGAATCAGGTCGGCCGAACACGCTCAAGAAGTACGACTCGAACTGATTGTCGGGCAAATACACCGCGCGCGTGTCGGTCGGCATGTTCGGGAAGTTCGTCTTCGATCCGGTCACCTGATCGATCGCATCGAACAGTGTTTCCGCATTGAGGCGGCGGAGCACGAAGTGCGAGTAATTTTGCGTATCGTCGGCATTCTTCCCATTCGGGATCGAACTGAGCCGATACGCTTGCGAACTGACGATCGTCTTCACCAGATTCTTCAAGTCGTAGTGATGCTCGATGAAATGCTTGGCTAGAGCATCGAGCAACGCGGGATTCGTCGGCGGGTTTGTGAGACGCAGATCGTCCTCCGGCTCCACGATCGCTCGGCCGAGGAAATGCTTCCAGTAGCGGTTGACGAGCGTCTTCGCGAAATACGGATTCTCGGGCGACGCCATCCAATCGACGAGCTTATGGCGCGCATCCTCATCGCGCGAAACTTCGACCGCATCGGCGCCGAGGCCCGCGGGCTTCAGCGATTCCTTCGTCCGAGGATGCGTAGCCTGGGCATCGCCCGGCTTATGGTAGACTCGCGACGCTTCGACGTTTTTACCCTTCTTTCCGCCAACCTTCACCTCGGTTCGGCTGAAGAACGCCGTCATCTTCCAATAGTCGGCCTGGCTCCACTTCTCATGCGGATGATGATGGCACTTCGCGCACGAGATGCGCTGGCCGAGGAACAGCTGGGCGACATCCTCCGTCTGACCCGGAGCGTCCTTCGTCTCGCGATGCCAGATGACCGGCGGGGCGCTCACGTCTTCGCCGGAGACGGTGAGAATCTCGCGGACGAACTGATCGAACGGCTTGTTGCGATTCAGGCTCTCCTTGATCCACACATGAAACGCGGCCGTGGGACGTGGATCTTCGGTCGAGCTGTGCCGGCGATTGCGAAGGATGGCACTCCACTTGTTCGCGAAATGGTATGCGTAATCCTCCATGGCGAGCAGGCGATCGATCAGCCGTTCATCCTTGTCGGACGTCGAGTCCGCGAGATACGCGGTCGTTTCCTCGACCGTCGGCAGCCGTCCCGCGACATCGAGCGTAACGCGGCGAATGAACGTGGAGGCATCGCATGACTCGGAGGCCGGCAGGCCGAGGGCCTTGAGTTGGGCGAAGACATGGTCGTCGATGAAGTTTCGCTTCGCCGGCATCTCGGCGACGGTTGCGCCCGTGGGGAGCGTGGCGGTGAAAACACCGACGAGGGCCTGATACCGAATTCTTACCGAAACGATGCCCGGCTTCGAGCGAGCGGTGAAGAGGCCGGTGTTGGTCACCTCCCCAGTTCCGCGTCGCCGATCTCGAAAATGGAGAGGCGGGTCGCGTCTTCGATCCGCCCATCGCTCAGATGCGCGAGCACAGCGCTGCTCGCCAGTGAACGACAGCACGCGTCCGGGCAGCACTTCGATCCGCGTCGCGACCGCATCGCTTTTCGCATCGGCCGGGACGCCTTGTTCGATCCAGCGACGCAGCAAGCGATAGTGCGTGGAATCGTATTCCAGCCGCTTGCCCCCTGCATGTGCGATGCGGCCCGCGCCCTTGAGCAGCATCAAGCTGCTGTCCGCCGAGGCGGCAAACAATCGGCGTCCGCGGCCTTCCTTCACCAGGTATTCGTAATCATCATCCGGCTCAAAGCCGAACAGCGAGAGGGCGAAGCCGTTCTGGCCACCCGCCTTGCCATGGCAGCCGCCGGTATTGCAGGCAGCGCGGCTGAGGATCGGATTCACCTGCGTCGCGAAACCGACCTGCGGAGGCGATTGCACCTGGCGAACGATGACCTTCGCGGCAATCGGAGCCACTCCCTCCGCTTCGATCCGCAGCGTCCCCTCCCCTTCACGCTTCGGCGTGGCGAGCCCCGTCGCATCCACGACGGCGAGGTCCGCGGGTTCGACTCTGAAACGAACGCTGCGCGTGACGTCGAGCGTGCGACCCGTTTCCGCGTCGCCCGATACCAGCAACTGTCGCCACGATTCGGGGCCGACGAGGACAATCGGCTCGCCGCCGCGCGGCGATTCGAGGCGAATCGATTTCAATTTGCCGATCGGCTCCGCCGCATTCGACGAAGCAGCGCCGGCACAGGCGACAATGAAGCAGCAGATCAGGCGTTTCATCGAATTATACCGATGGCCGGTTTTGCTCTCGTCTCGGAAGGGGAGAGAGAGTCGCGCGCGCCGCGCACGCAGTAAGCGGTTCAGCATGGCGTTCTGCGAAAACCGCTTACTGCGTCTGCGCAGCTCTTGCAAAGATCAATCGCCTTTGAGGCACGGGCTGCATCTCTCCCAAACAGGGGAGTGGGGAGCCAGAGGCGAACCCAATCACGCGAAGATCGGCAGGGGCCGACCGTCGCACAGGGGATATTCTCGACCCAGGCTGTCGCGCACCGGCGAATCGCCCGCGATGCCCAGGGCATGGAAGACTGTCGCATGAAGGTCGGCGGGGCCGCATGGCATATCCGTCGGCGTGGACGCGACCGCGTCCGATCGGCCGTAGACATACCCCTGCCGAATGCCCGCCCCGGCAAACGCCACGGAATAGCAATTCGGAAAATGATCGCGGCCCGCGCCGCCGTTCACTCGCGGCGTACGGCCGAACTCGGTGAACCAGACGACCAGCGTGTCGTCGAGCATACCGCGCTGATCCAAGTCTTCGAGCAGCGCACAGCTCGCACGTTCCAGCGGCGGCAGCAGCTTGTTGCGAAGTCGGCTGAAGTTGCTGCCGTGCGTATCCCACATGTCGCCCGAACCGCCATTCAGATCGCCGAGGCGCCGGGATAGACCATGACGAATGGCACGCCGGCTTCCAGCAGACGGCGACCGAGCAGCGTCGCTTTGCCGCACTGATGCGGGCCATATGCATCACGCGTCTGGATCGATTCGCGGTCCAAATCAAAGGCGGCCGACACCTGGGGACGCGTCAGCAGATTCGATGCGACTTCCCGGTAATGATCGAGCGGCTGACGATTCGGCAACGCGGACGGCATCGCCCGAAGTAAGCTATCTCGTTGAACCATGCGGCCCGCCGACATGCCTACGGAAAACGCAGATCCGCCCCGGTATTCGGCGGCGAAACGCCGTCATACGGAGTTCCGCCTTCCGGGCTCAGCAGCACCGGATCGGCGACTGATCCAAGAAAACCCGCAGTCTGGCCATTCACAAGGCCGCGATCCGCGAGCATATGCGGCAGCGCGACATTCGTCGGCGGACAGATGCTCCGCGCATGTGCGAAGCCGACCATCGAGCCGAGCGAGGCCAATCCTTCCGGGAAGGCAGAATCGTCGTGTCGTTGCCCGGCGTATGCGGCTGGTGTCCCGTCAGGTTCCAATAGGCCGCGTTTCGATGCCCGCTCTCGGCATGATGCACGCTGCGGACGATCGTCATCCGATGCGTTTCGCGCGCGAGCTGCGGTAGGTATTCGCCGATGTGGATGCCGGGAACTGAAGTGCTGATGCAACGGTAATCGCCGCGAAACTCGGCGGGGGCTACGGGCTTCGGGTCGAAGGTTTCGAGTTGGCTCATGCCGCCCCACGCGAAAAACGCGAGGCATCGCTTCGCCCGCCCAAACGACCGTTCCGAAGCGCGGGCCATGCCGGGGCGCAGCGCCAGCGATTCTGCAAGCGAGAGCCCAAACAGACCCGTGCCTAAACCGAGAAATCGTCGGCGATGCATGAAGCCATTCCGCATCGGGTGGGATCGTAAAGCAAATCAAAACAGCTCGCGGATCGGGGCGACGGCGCCCAGGGTATCCACGATGTTCTTTGGCAGGTTCGGCGCAACACGCAGCTGGTTGACGTCGAAGAGCGTGTGCATCACGGTCGCCATGAGGCGGTTCGGCGTATAGCGTTCGGTGGTCGGTCGTCCGCCGCGGTCGTCGGATCGGCCGATGACTTGACCCATCTTGAGCCCGCCGCCCGCAAGCACGAGCGGAGTCAGATCGCCCCAGTGATCGCGTCCGCCGCCGCGGTTGATGTTCGGAGTGCGGCCCATCTCGCCGGAGATGACGAGGAGGATCTTGTCGCTGAGGCCGCGTGCTTCCACATCCTCAAGGAACGCGGTGACGGCATGGTCCACCTGCGGTCCAAGCCAGTACATGCCGCCGAGATGTTTCGGGCTGTTCTCGTTGGAATGCATGTCCCAGCCGGCATCGACGACGGTGACGAACCCGCAACCGGCTTCGCAAAGTCGGCGAGCCATCAGCATCTGCTTACCGAGCATATTGGACGATCGCCGCATGTCGCCCCAGCGCTGCACCTCGGCATTGTCGAAGCAGCGAGCCGTGTCGTAGCGCTGGACGACGCGAGGATCTTCGCGCGAGAGATCGAACGCCTGCGAGATTCCGTTGACGATGACGTCGTAGGCCTGCTGCTCGAAGACCGTCGCATTCTCGATCGCGCGGGTCGATTCCACGCTGCGGCGGAAGGTGTCGAGTTGACGCAGGAGCGATCGACGATCGTCAAATCGCGAGCGAGGCAGTTGGAGTTCGAGGTTGCGACGCAGTTCGCCGCCGCCCGAGGGATCGAAGTAGGCGTAGCTGGCGCCGAGGTTTTGGCTGGCAGCAACCAACTTGTTGAGCGACTCGGTTTCGAAGTTCGATCCGAGCCGTGTCTCCGCATCGACGGCTTCCGGAGCGACCAGCACATTGGAAGGCATGCCGGTCGTCGGATGATTGGTCCCTGCGATGCGCGAGTAGAGCGTGCCCATCGGCACCTTGAGGCTGTTGCCCCCGGCCACCGACAGGTAATCCTGATGATCGCCGTTGCCCGAGGCGAAGGAGCGGACGATCGCGAGCTTGTCGGCGATCGACGCCATCTGCGGGAAGGTGCCGCCGAAGGTCACGCCCGGCAATTTGGTCTGAACCTCGCCCGTCATCGTGCGATATTCGCGCGGAGCGGACATCTTCGGGTCGAAGGTTTCGAGCTGCGAGGGGCCACCCTGCAGGAAGAGGAAGACCACGGATTTATCCCGAACCATCGGGACCGCTTCTTCCGCCGCGGCGGCGCGAGCGGCGAGCAATTTCGGAAGGGCGAGTCCGCCGGCGAGGGCAAGGCTGCCGACACGGAGAAACTCGCGACGTTGCAGGCGACCGTGAGCGCCGCGGGAGGGCTGAGAATCCACAAGCGAAAACATGTGAACCTCGAAGGCGGGAAGGCGAAGGTTCAGGCGGGAGGCATGCAGCCGGGGGGTGGGGCAGGCACGACCACTATCGTCTTATAGCATCGGACCTTGCTGCATGGTAACAAAATCGCGAAAAGAATAAACAGCATTCCAAAAGTTTCTCACGCGCTTATGCTGTGTTTCCGCCTGCGAACTATAACCGCACTCAACACTGCCACCTTCCCTCACGGAGCATCGATCGATGATTCGCACATTTGCCGCATTCGCACTCTTGGGACTGGTCGCATTTGGCGTCAGCCAAGGGCAGGACAAAAAGACGGAACCGAAGAAGGAAGAAAAGAAGAAAGCCGAACCGAAACCGGTGGATCTGACGGAGGAATTCGCCGCTAAAGACCCCGATTTCAAAATCCAAGGCGAATATGCCGAGACGAGCGAGGGCAAAGGCAAATACGCCGCCCAGGTTGTCGCGAAGGCGAACGGCAAATTCGAAGTCTACCTACTCGAAGGCGGCCTGCCCGGCGCGGGTTGGGACGGCAAGAGCCGAACGAAGATCGCGGGCATCACCAAGGATGGCAAGACGACCTTCGCCGACAAGAAATGGGAAGGCACGATCGACGATGGCACCTTGACGGCCAAGGGCCCCGCCGAGATTAAGCTGAAACGCATCCAACGTCTCAGCCCGACGCTCGGAGCCAAAGCCCCCGAAGGCGCGGTCGTCCTGTTCGACGGAACGACAGCCGAGCATTTCTCGGGCGGAAAGATCGTGGGCAACAAATACCTCTTCTGCGGTTGCAACAGCAAGAAGGGCTTCGCGACCGGAATCTTACACGTCGAATTCCGCTCGCCATACGAACCGAAAGACGGCGGCCAAGGGCGCGGCAACAGCGGCGTCTACATCCTGAACAAGGAAATCCAAGTCCTCGACAGCTTCGGCCTCACGGGCGAAAACAACGAATGCGGCGGGTTCTACGGCTTCGCCAAACCGCTCGTCAATATGTGCCTGCCGCCCCTCACCTGGCAGACCTACGACGTGGAAATCAAACCCGACGGCAAAGGCAACCTGACCGCGAACGTGAAGCACAACGGCGTCGTCGTGCATGAAGCATTCAACATCGCGAAAGAAGGCGCCAAGCCCGCATCGATCAACCTGCAGAACCACGGCGATGCCGTCGTGTATCGCAACATCTGGTTTGTTGAAGGCAAATAAAACGTATCCGGTAGGGCGTGTCGAGCATAGCGAGACGCACCGCTGGAGTGTCCGCCGATTCGGAGAATCCAATTCGCGATCGCGAATTGGGTTACCTCCCATTGCCGACACTCCGGCGGTGCGTCTCGCTGCGCTCGACACACCCAACGTAAAACCAAACATCAATGCCGCAGCAGGACTTCGCCGAGGTTGAACAGCGCGTACTGCACATCCTCGAAACCTTTCGCACGGTCGCCAAGCGATTGGATGTGGCGGATCGCGATGTCGGTTTCGCTTGCGGTCGGGCGGCGCGAGAGCGTTGCGAGGTAGATGCGTTCCAAGAGCTTGCGGTCGTCCGGTTCCGTTCGCAGTCCCGTCTTCAGCAGCGATCGCTCGACGCGGAGTTTGTCCAGCACGCCGGCGTTGTTCAGCAGATGGAGCATCTGAGGCAATGACGGGTCCTCCTCGCGGGCGCATTCGCAGGACACGTCGCGCACAGGCTTGGAAAATGCTTGCAAAAACGGATGGCTCACGCCCCCTTCCGCCAACTCCATCGCCCGCATGCCGAGCGGATAGCCCTTGAACTTTTCCGGCACAAGCGTGGCCGACGACACGGCATCCAGAATCTGCTCCGCGGGAAGCATGCGGACGAATGCCTTCACGAAATAGCGGTCCGGATCGGCTGCGTGCGGCGATTGCTTCGGCAGGTCGAATGCGGAGAGTTGATAGGTTCGCGAGTTCAAAATCAGGCGAATGAGGGGTTTCAGGCGGTAGCCGTTCTTCACGAAGTCGTCGCTCAACGCTTGCAACAGTTCAGGGTTCGAGGGCGGATTGGTATCGCGGAAATCATCGACGGGTTCGACGATGCACCTTGCCGAACAGGTGATACCAGATGCGATTCGCGATGGCGGGGGCGAAGTAGCGGTTGTCGCTCTTCGTTAGCCATTCGGCCAGACGCTCGCGGCGATCCGCATCCTTGTCCATCACGGCCTCGGCGGATCCGAATGCGACAGGCGCCTGATTCTTGCGCGTGCCCGGATGCTGAATCTCGCGATTGGGCTGCACGAAAACGATTTCATCATCGAGCCCGAATTTCGTCCCCTTGAACTGCACCTGGGAGAAATACGCAGCGAGGCCGTAGAAGTCGGTTTGCGTCAGACTCTCGAACGGATGGTTGTGGCATTTCGCGCATTGAAGGCGGACGCCGAGAAATAGCTGAGCACACGCCTCGGCCGCATCCTCGGCCGTGCGAGCGATGCGGAAGAAATTGGCGGCGGGCTTGTGCAGCGTATTGCCGCGTGCGGTCAGCAATTCGCGGACGAACTCGTCCATCGGCCGATCGTCCGCCATCGTGCGAACGAGGTAGCGGTGGAAGCTATGCACACCGCGCTCGCTGATCGTCGTCGGGCTGCCTCGCAAGACGTCGGCCCATTTGAGCGCCCACAGCGATGCGTATTCGTCTCGCTCAAGCAGGCGATCGATCAGCTTGGCTCGCTTGTCCGCATCCTTGGAATCGAGAAACGCCTTCGCTTCTTCAGCCGTCGGCAGGACGCCGATCGCATCCAGGTAAACGCGGCGGAGGAACGCTTCATCGCTCGACAGCGGGGCCGGCAATAGTTGCAATTCGCGTTGCTTGGCGAACACATGGCGATCGATGACGTTCGCAGGAACGGGTGACTTGAACGCGAACGCCGGATCGCTTTTCACATAGGTTAGCCGAGCGCTGCGGACCTGATCGAGATACCGCACCAACACGGACGCTTCGCCCGTCTTGCTGAACTCGACGAGGCCCTCAGCCGTGACCGTCGCGCATCCGGCAGCGTTGACGCTGAAGACGGCCAGCGGCGTCACATCGCGCGCTTCGCCATTCTTGAAATGGGCCTTCACCGTCACCTGTTGCTTCGGCGCATTGCTCGCCAACGTCGCACGCTCCGGCGTCAGTTCCAATCGCTCCAAAGGCGAAGCGGCGGAATCGCGAGCCCCCTCGGCCACCCATTGCCGAAGCATGCGATACGCCGGATCGTCCGGCTTCAGCAACGCCCCACCCTGATGCGGCACTCGGCCCGTGCCCTTCAGCAGGAATAGACTGTTTTCCGGATTCGATACGTCGACTCGCCGCCCCATGTCGCCACGCGTCAGCGTGTGTAGATCGAGGCCTGGATCGAACCCGCGCAAGCTGAGACGAAAGCCATTCTTCCCCTGTGGCGACCCGTGGCATGCGCCCTGATTGCACCCCGCCCGCGACAACGCGGCGATGACATCGGTGCGAAACTCCACCTGCCGTTCTTCGCTGCGTGCCGGCGCGACCGCGAAAGCGAGCAGCATTACAGGCAGCAAGAGCCGCGCACGCAGTAAGCGGTTCGACACGACCCACCGGCGAAACCGCTTACTGCGTGCGGCTCTTGCTCATACATTCGCGAGATTGATCGTGCATCGTTTTCCTCGCTCCGAACCTGCAAGCATGCGAAGCGGCCAGCGTTCCGTCTGTGGGCATGCTTGGACGGCGGTATCGAACACTTACAGGGTTTCGCCAAGGATCCGCCCAAGCATGGCACGCGTGTCGTTTGGTTTGGCCATCCAGTTTCCGAAACGCTCACTTCTTTTTCGGCGGCGCCGGCTTGAATATCTCGATCTCGAACCGCGTGCGCTGTTCTTCTTCAAATCCGTTCACCGTCGCGGTCGCCTGGATCTGCACGTTGTGCCGGCCGGGGTTGCGGTCTGCGTCGATCTTGATCGGCAACGTTAGGCTGGATTTTCCGGCCGGAAATACAAGCTCGCTCGGCAATGTCGCCGCTTGCGTGGGCGACATTTCCAAACGCACGGGTCCGTCGAACATCGTACCGCGTTCCAGCGTCAGTGTAATTACCGCTTCATTGCCCGGTTCGATCTTCACCAGCGCGGGTTCCGCCGTCACGGCGAACGCGGTCTTCACGTCCAGCTCAAACGTCCGCGTCAAAGAAATCGTGCGGCCCTTATCGGTCGCACGCCCCGTCACCTCCACGCGATGCTTCTGCAGGTTCGTGAGAATGCGCGAATGCACCGAACCAGTCACCATTTGCTTCTCGGCGGTCGCTGTCGGCAATTCCGCGTAGACCCGTGTGCGGCCCTCTTCCTTGTCCGCGAGTTGCCCACCCTTTGCGTCGAACGTGATCGCTTCCGCGAAACCGCCGGCCCGTTTCGTCACGATCGGAAATGGCACATGCTGGTAGCGATTTAACACTCGCTGCGATTCCGGAAGGTCGAAATCGAAGGGCGATGGCGGCGTGATCTGCACCGCGAAGCGATCCGCGACCGAAGGCGGCAAACGGCGTTGATCCTCACGCAATGCATGCACGATGAGATCGACGTTGACCAACTGCCGATCGATGAGCGGCTTCGTTCGCACCAGAATCGGCTGAGCATCCGCCACCGTCGCGGGCTTCGCGAGAATCTGCACCGTATGGATGCCCAACGGCGCCGCATCGCTGGCCAACAGATCGCAAACCACCGCATTTTTACCATCAGGAATTTCCTGCGGCGACAGCGTCACTCCCGTCGGCGATCCAACCAGCGAAAGCGAGATCGGCCCCGCGTAGTCGCTGCGCGTGACGAGGATCGGAATCGGCTGATGCGAACCGCGAGGCACCGTGAGCCCTTCGACCTCCGCAATCGCCGCGATGCGTGGCCCAGGATTCGCCGCCTCGATGCGGTACGCGAAACTCGGCCCGCCATCCGCCTGCGTGTCGCGGACGGCGATGCCGTAGATACCCGGCTGATTCGCCTGGAAGTCGAGCGTGATTTCTTCCTGCTGATTCTCGGTCGCCCGCCGCAACTCTTTGCCGGCCGCATCGAGGACGGCGATTTCGATTTCCGCAGGCGAGTTGAACGCCTTCGCTTCGCCGCGAAACACGATCTTCTGGCCTTTCGTCAGCTCCACCTTGAAGATCTGCCGTTCGCGTGGCTTACGAAGAATCCCGCAGAGGACGCCCGGCACTTTCGCGAGGGGTGCCGTCTCCATCGAATCGCCCGGTTCGCGGTGAACCGTGATTGCGTCGGCCATCGTCGTTTCCTGGGGCCACCATGCGGAGCCCTCATCGTCCTTGGCGCGACCGACGCCGAAAAACATTCCAAGCGCCGGCATTTTGGGTCCGACGGAGGAAGCGATCGACATCGGAGCCACGACTTGATCGGCAGGAAACTTCCCCATGCGGAGGACGAACATCGCATGCTCATTGCCCTGAAAGCGGGCATCGCGGAATTCGATCGTGTGCGGGCCATCGGACTTGAAGGCATGCTCGAAGCGGAAATCGAAATAAAACCCCGCGTCGTTGTCGCGCTCGACCACCACCCTGCCCTTCGGATCGCGAATGACGAGAAGCGGATCCACGTCTTTGCCGAGCCGATTGCCGACGGCTTCAAACGCGACTCGCTGGCCCGCCTTCACATCGATGGCGAATCGCTCGACTTCCCCTTCGCGGAATCGGCCCCACAGCGATGCGGGCAGCGTGACTTTCGATGACGTCGTCGCGGGTTGCGTCGGCAGGTCGTCGATCAGAAAGAGGGCCGCATTCGTCAGCCCGTCCTCGGTGGCAAGGCGCAAGCCCGCGACGCCGACCGGCGCATCGGCGGCGACCGTCACGTCGAACGTCGCCCGCTTCCCATCGCTCGGCCCCGGCTTCGCCTGTATCGCCCCTTTCGGCAAACTGGTCCACACATCCAGCGGCTTGCCGAATTTCGAGCCCACCAACGTCACGCGCGTGGTTTTACCGACCTGCAACACCGGTGGTTCGACATTTTCGATGAAGCCCTGCGCGTGCGAAAACGCGTTGGGTAAAATCCAACACGCCATCGCCAGAAGAGCCGAGATCGCGCGGACCATGAAGACGCTCCACATCGAAAACGAGGGCGGAGGACCTGTCTTGCTCCCTCTCCCTCCGGGAGAGGGTTTCTTGCCATTACTTGTCAAGAAAGGCCCTCTCACCCCCAACCCCTCTCCCGAGGGGAGAACACATGTGTTTGCGGTGCGATACGCTTGCGGGCAGGTAGGATTGCGGTTATGCTTCAGCAGTTCCTCATACTAGCCCACCCCCCGGCTGATTGCACGCCTCGACTCGAAAATTGTTCGATCCCGCCGACCTTCCCGGGTGCTGCATGCTGAATCTCTGGAACCTCGCCTCGCGCGCCGACCTCCTCGACCGCCGCGAGTTGCTCCGCGTCGGCGGCCTTGGCATGGCGGGGCTTTCGCTCCCCATGCTGCTGGCTCCGAAGGTTCATGCAGTGACCGATCGGCGGACCACTCCCTCCAGCTTCGGCAAAGCCAAGAACTGCATTATTCTCTATCTCTCCGGCGGGCCTTCTCAGCTGGATACGTTCGATCCGAAGCCGGACGCCCCCGACGACATCCGCGGCGAATTCCGCACGATCGCGACTTCCGTCACCGGCATCCGCTTCACCGAATTGGTGCCGGGCACTGCGAAATGGATGCACAATATCGCCCTGGTGCGGACGATGGCCCACACGCACAACGATCATGGCCGCGGCTCGTACTGGATGTTTACCGGGTATCCGTATCTCGGTTCGGTTCCCGACGTCAACTCGATGAGCCGGGCGGATATGCCGCATATGGGTTCGGTGGTGGCGAAGGTCGCACCGGGCCGCGGGCCGATGATGCCGTTCGCCTTGATCCCCCATCGCATGGATGTGGCCGGCGGCCGACGCGCGGGGCAATTCGCGGGCTCGCTCGGCGCCCGCTTCGATCCGATGCTCACCGGCGGCAACCCGAACGACGACAACTTCCGCCTCGATCACATGCCGCTGGCGCCGAACGAGGAGATCGCCGTCCTGCGTCGGCGACTGACGCTGGCAGATCAACTGGCCGCCCAGACGCGTTCGATGCAGGAACTTTCGATCCAGCAATCGATCCGCGAGAATCAGGCGAAAGCGCTCGATGTGATCTCCTCCGACGCCGTGCGCCAGGCCGTCGATCTCGCCGCGATTTCCGCCGCCGAACGCGAACGCTATGGCCGCAATCTCTTCGGCCAATCCGTTCTTCTCGGCAAGCGCTTGCTCGATGCCGGCGCTCGCTTGGTGCAATGCAATTGGCAGCGCACGCAAGGCATCAACGGCTTTGCCTGGGACACGCACTGGAACAACTTCACCGCCCACAAGGACGACCTTGTTCCTCCCTATGACCGCGCCTTCGATGCGCTGATGACGGATTTGGATCGCAGCGGCAAACTGGATGAGACGCTCGTCGTCGTCGCCGCCGAGTTCGGTCGATCGCCCAAGATCACGCGGAGCAACAGCGGCCGCGAGCATTGGCCCGATTGCTACAGCGTGCTGTTCGCGGGTGGCGGCATCAAGGGAGGCCAAACCTACGGCCGATCCGACCGCATCGCCGCCTACCCCGCCGCTTCGCCGACCACCCCCGCCGATTTCACCGCAACGATCTACCACCTGCTCGGCATCGACCACCACTCGGAAATCCAAGACCAAGGCGGCCGGCCCATCATGCTCTCGCGCGGATCGCCTCTGACGGAAATCATGGTGTAATTGCGGATCGACGGGATCGGCCTTATCGTTCGCCGTCACCAAAGTCGTTCACGCCCTACTTGCTCACCGTCACCGGCAGGCTCCAGTGACTGCAACGGCCCGTGTCGTCACGCCAACGAGCACGGATGCGGTATTCGCCGCGCTCCGCGAAGACGGTTGCGGGAATTTCGATGTCAGTCCCGCTCACGGCCTCCTTACGCCAATGCTCGGTCAACTCATACCACCCGGGCTGCCCCACTCGGCCCACGCGCCATTCGAGGGCGGCGGATTTCGCTTTCGCAGGGGATGCGAAGGCGGAGCCCTGAAATTGCATCGTTTGCCCTATCCGCTGAACCTTCGGCATTGCTGGGATGCGTTCATCCTTGGCTTCGTGATCGAGATAGCCCCAACCGTATCCGCGCGGGTTGCCGTCGTTCGGCGCGTATTTTTTCGTAGCCCGTGAATCGGTGCAGAAATCGACAAGGTACTTCACGAAGCCGGCGAAATCGTTGGTGGCGAGCACGCGGTTCCATGGCCCGCCGAAGTGATCGCCCCGGGCGGGGTTCACATAGAAGGATCCACGCTGATTGCTGCGGGGATGCTGATTCCACATTGCTTCATCCAGCTTCGGCCAACTAACCTGGTAACCCTTCGGCGTGAGACCCGCCGCGAGGTCCGCGGTGAACTGTCCCACCTGCCCGCCGTTTTCGCTCGCGTCGCCTGCGAAAAGATCAAGAATCTCGCGGGCCCGGTTGCGATATTCGAGCGTGATGGCGGGATGCGACAAACAGCGAACCGCATCGATGTGGCCCGGCTGATGATGACGCGGGACGAACATCATGTCGGTATCCCACGGAATCGGCGCCCAGTGCCCGTCCGGGAAGCGGTAGTAGCCGTGGTTGCCGTCGGGCCGAATATCGACGTTGCCGAGGAGGCGATTGAGCGCGTGAAAACTGTAGTAGGACGGCAGATCGAGGTTCGCCCGCCACCAATCCTCTTTCGGATTTCCTCGAGCATTGTTGATGAATTGCTCCCACACCTTCGGCGCCTGGGCTTCTTCCATCCCGCGCGGCACATGCTTGATGCCGCTCTGAATGCTCACGGTGAGCCCATCCGGCAGTTTCTTGTCGGCGAGGATGTGAGGATCCATTTCGCCGATCGCGACATAAGGGCCCCACAAGTCGGCGCGGTATTGGTTCTTTTCATCGACTTCGACCGCATCCTGCACGACGCGCCATTGGACCCATGTCGCCGGCGGCGTCGGTACGCCCGCGAGACGGTAGGCACGCAGCGACATCACTTCATCCAGCCCCGTGATGCCGCGAAGGATCGGCAGATAGGGCGTCGATCCGCCCGGATTCAGGTTGAGGCTCTTGATCGAATCCGGGAATCGAACGCCCGCATGATCCTCGAAGGGAACCGCATGCCCCTTGTTGAATTTCAGGCCCCACTTGTTCTTCCCCGAGATATGGGCACTCCCCTGCCCGCGATTGCTGAACTGAATGTGGTCGTAGACGACGCCCTTGTAAATGATCGTCCCTTGCTGCTTCTGCCGATGCGCCCCGCCATCCCATTGGCTGCGAGCGACGTCGTCGGCCTTCGCGATGAGATGCAGCGTCTGCAAAGTGCCGAGAAACTCGGACGAAAACGTGAGCGGCGGCGTCTTCCCCGGATCGCGCGTCCCGGTCCACGCAGTCGGCCCTGCATCGCACCACCATGCGAGATTGGGGCACGCATCGTCCGCCTCCGGCGCTTTCGTCAGCTTGCCGGCTTTGTCGGCCGCGACAATGCGATAGCGGATCAACCAGCGATGCTTTTGGTACAGGGCAGGCACACGAACCGTGTAGATGCCGTCATTCGCCTTGGTGTCCCCTTCCAGCCCGTCGTCACGCATGGGCAGATCGAGCCAATCTTTCTCGTAAGCCGGATCGGCCTTGCGGATGTACTTCCCCGGCGCGACTGCCTGCAACTTGAGCGTGACCTTCTCCGTCCCCGCCGCCGCTTTCGCCGTCACGACGACCGGCACATTCGGCTTCGGCTGAACCGGCTCATGCCGTACTTGGCGGATATCGCCAACCTCGGCGGAAACGAATGCGAGGCAGCCGGCAAGCATCGGAATGAGCGACATTGCGTATATCCTGGCGATAACAACTCGTGACTTGCAGCAACGCAATCACAACCCGAGCCTCGTTCACGGGGCTTCCGCGAAGCGTCTAGGCCCGCCGTTGACGGCGGGTTATCGTCACCCAACCACTCCACTTAGCCCCATTCTATGGGGCTTGCTCTTCGCACCGGGCTTAAGCCCCGGAAGCACCAGTGGCTAAAGCCGAACATCGAGAAGCCCCGTGAACGGGGCTCGAAACAAACGAGAGCCGCCGCAGATCAACCCGCCGTCAACGGCGGGCCTAGGCCGTTCGCGAAAGCCCCGTGAACGGGGCTCGGTTCGACTTCCACATCACCGATATACTTGCCCATTCCCATCACACATACTGCAGCAACTGCATGTTGATTCCCGCCAACGCTGTGCCTGGAACGGTCGCGATGCGCGTGCCGGGCAATACGCCGAGAGCGGCATCCGCAACGTCGAAGCCTGCGGCGCGGGCCTGAGCGACGGCGGCGTCCACGTTCGCCACCTCCCAACTCGCCATGCTGATCAGGCCAGGTATTCGCTTCCATAGCGGGCTGTCGGCCCCAACAGGTCCAAGCAATTCGATGACGGCATCGCCGACACGAATCTGACGAATCACCATCGTGGGCGTCACCACTTCTCCAGTGATCGGCGTGGCGAGGTCTCGCTCCCAGTAGCGGCATCGCGCCTCCAGATCATGGGTGACGATCGCAAGGTGATCGAGCCGACGCAGCGGAAACGGATGCATTTGCTCGGCCGACTTTCGGCCCTCCGACACGAGCACCAGATGCGCTCCCGCAGATTCTTCGATGGGCAACAGCACCGCGTCTCGGCCATCCGCCAACTTTCCTCGAATGCCGTTCGGAATCGCATCCAGGTTCTCGACCGTGAGCGTCAACGCCAGCGAGGTTCGGCCACTCGGTCGCACGCTATCCCAGGCCTGTCGGAGCATCGAACCTGCTTCCGGCTCATCGATGAAGACGAAGGCGAAATTGCCGACTTGCAGCTGATGCGTCGGCGGCGTTTGGTTCAAGGAAAGCCCTAAGCGGTCGTAGCCGGAAAGGTCGGTCCCATGAGGCGCTGCTTGCAGTACCGAGTCGATCGCGAGAAACATGCCGATGCTCCGAAAGCCCCATCGTTGCCGTCCGGCTATGATACCGACTCACGCCCATCGCCCGCATCCGCCGAAGACCGCCGTCTTGGGTAAGATGGCAGCAGCCGACGTTTCCTCTCTCCCATCGAAACGGTATCGCGGCCTCGGCGACCCAGTCTGCGAGGTTTTTGCCATGAAGACGATGGACCTTTCCGAATACGGCCTGCAAGTCGCCGACGTTCGCCGCAATATCCACCCCGCCCACCTCATCGAAGACGCGATTCGCTTCGAATCGGGTTCGCGACTCTGCGATTCGGGGGCCCTGGTCGCTTATTCGGGCATGAAGACCGGACGGTCGCCACGAGATAAACGGATCGTTCGACACGGCGAATCGGAAAAGGAAGTGTGGTGGGGTTCCGTCAATCTCGCCCTGGATCCGCAGACGTTCATGGTCAATCGCGAACGCGCGATCGACTACCTGAATACCCGAAACCCGCTTTATGTCGTAGACGGCTTCGCAGGTTGGGATCCGAAAAGCAGGTTGAAAATCCGCGTCGTGTGCTCGCGGCCTTACCATGCCCTTTTCATGCACATCATGCTCATTCGGCCCACAGCGGAAGAGCTTGAAAACTATGGCAAACCCGATTTCGTGATCTTCAACGCTGGATCTTTCCCTGCGAATCGCCACACTTCGGGCATGACGTCGAAAACCAGCATCGGAATGAATCTGGAAACGAACGAGGTCGTGATACTCGGCACCGAGTATGCCGGCGAAATGAAAAAGGCGGTGTTCACGCTGATGAACTACCTCCTCCCCAAACGCGGCATTCTCTCCATGCATTGCTCGGCGACCTGCGATCGCGAACGAGGCCAGTCCTCGATCCTTTTCGGACTCTCAGGGACCGGCAAGACGACGCTCTCCGCCGATCCCAAGCGGCTGCTTATCGGCGACGACGAGCACGGCTGGTCCGACGATGGCATCTTCAACATCGAAGGCGGCTGCTACGCCAAGGCAGTCAATCTCACCGTCGAAGCAGAGCCGGATATCTTCCATGCCCTGCGGTTTGGTTCGGTCTTGGAAAATGTCGTAGTGGATGAGAATGACCGCCACGTCGATTTTTCGGACACCCGCATCACCGAGAATACACGTGGCGCGTATCCCATCGAGTTCATCGCCAACAGTCGAATTCCATGTGTCGCCGGTCATCCAACCGATGTGATTTTCCTCGCCTGCGACGCGTTTGGCGTACTGCCCCCCGTCAGCAAGCTGACCCCTTCCCAAGCGATGTATCACTTCATTTCGGGATACACGGCAAAAATACCTGGAACCGAAGACGGGGTGCTTGAGCCGCAGGCCGCGTTTTCGCCGTGCTATGGCGGACCATTCCTCGTCTGGCATCCGGGCAAGTATGCGGAACTATTGGCGGAGAAACTAAGCAAACATCGCACAAACGTATGGCTCGTCAATACGGGCTGGACCGGCGGCCCCTACGGCGTCGGCTCACGCATGCGGCTCAAGCTGACGCGTGCGATCGTCGATGCGATCCACGCGGGGCAATTGAAAAACGCTCCCACCAAGCGAGACCCCGCATTCGGTTTCGAAGTCGTTACCGCCTGCCCGAATGTGCCCCCCGAGGTGATGCTGCCGCGACAGACGTGGCGGGACGGAGCCGACTTCGACGCCATGGCGAGCAAGCTAGCGGAATTGTTCAAGAAGAACTTCAAGACGTATGAAGCGGGCGTATCGGAGGAAGTCCTCCAAGCTGGGCCGATGTGATGAAAGAGGCATTCCACCCGGCAAGCTAGCAAACTAACTCTCGCTCCAGGTTTTTCCTGAAGGAAAGGCGCCGCTGCACTCGCCTGAGGCCTGATGGGGACGCCAGAAAGCAACAAGTAATGGGACGTACCTGCGAGTGAGGGAGCAATTGGTTCGTTCGGCGAGCGGCGACGCATAGGAGCAACCGGCGGTCACCACCAATCGAGACAGGGTGAGGGAGCGGGTACCGCTTGCCCATATCTTCTTGATCTTCGTATCGCAGGCCCCCACAATCGAACGCATCGGCCCACCAAAGTACACATCAGGGAGAATGTCATGCGTTGCTTTTCGGGATGGAGTGCGGCTTTCTTGGCTCTTTTCCTAAGCGGGGCAGCCTTTGCTCAAGAGGCGGAACTTTCAACCGTTTCGGGAACCGTCAAGAAGGTCGAGAAAGACGCCATCGGCGTACAGACGCGGGGAGCGGACGGGAAGTTCGGCAAGGAGTTGATGGTGAAACTTACGGGTACCACCAAGATCACGCTGCTCACCCGCGAGAAGCGCGCCGGCAAGCTCGTTCCCGTGCAACGCGATTTCGATCCGAAGGACCTTGAAGCGGGCCAATCCATCGTCCTCATCCACACCGGCGGCCCCGAACCCGTGCTGCTCTCCGCAGTGATCCAGAAGAAATGAGTATCAAGACAAACTACAACACGCCGCCAGGGAACATTGGTTTCGCTGGCGGCGGCCATTCTTCTTGGTGTGCGGATTCAGCACACGCTCCTCGAACGGTGCGCGGAGACCGCACGCCAAACCTCGCGTTTTCCGCCCTTTCTAGATGGTCCGCCAGTTGCAATGCGCATTCGACGCTATGAGCGAAACGCAAAAGCTTGCCTCTGGACAATGCCGTGACCCCTTCCGAGCTGGGACTTCCCATCCATGTCCATGAACTTCCCGCCGAACAGGCCGTCACGCGACTGCTGGACTATGCGGCGGAGCTTCAAGCCAGCGACTTGCTGCTGGGCACCAACGACAACCATGTTGCCGTCTCCATGCGGCATCTGGGCATTCATCGGCTCGTCACATTGATGCCGCTTGACCAAGGCAAAGCCTGTATCGGCCACATCAAGGCCATGGCAGGGATCGATTTCGCGGAACATCGCCGGCCGCTCGACGGCCGCTGGCTGCGAGTGAACCCGGATGGGGCGAGAATCGAGGTTCGCATCAGCGTCCTTCCGACCTTGAGCGGCGAGGATCTGAACCTAAGGTTTCTCAATCGAGCAAACCAGTTTCTCGACCTTGATCGACTGGGATTGATCGAACCAACTCGCAGTCAGCTTTTGGAAGCCGTTTCATGCCCAAGCGGACTCATTCTGGTCACGGGTCCGACTGCGTCTGGAAAAACAACAACCCAGTACGCGATTCTGCAGCATCTCAACAACGGCCAGCGAAAGATCAACACCATTGAAGATCCGATCGAGCACAACCTGGCGGGGATTCGCCAAACGCAGGTCAACCACCATCTCGAACTCGGCTTTCCTGAACTGCTGCGCGCCGTTTTGAGGCAATCACCCGATGTGATCATGCTCGGCGAAATCCGCGAGCCGGCGACTGCCGACACTGCGATTCGCGCCGCGACGAGCGGCCATCTCGTATTGGCGACGCTGCATGCACCCGGTGCCGCATCCGCGATATACAGCTTGCAAGCGCTCGGCGCTTCGCCACATTACCTCGGCATGTCGCTTCGAGCGGTCCTTGGTCAACGATTGGTCCGCACGCTCTGCCCGCATTGCCGCGTTGCGATCGCCGAACCGATTTCCGGCATGTTCGATGTCGTCGCTTCGCTGCGTTCCGCGGAGACTCCGCCGCAAGCATATGGCGCGAAGGGCTGCTCCGAATGCCGCTCGACAGGCTATGTCGGCCGAACCGCGATCTTCGAGTTCATGCCGGTATGCGACGATTTGCGCCACTTTATTTACGAGCGCCGGAGCCCTGGAGAAATGTATCGACACGCCCTGAACAAAGGAATGCTGTCGTTTCGCACGAACGCATGGCTACGCATTGCCAACGGCGAGACGACAATCGAAGAGGCGCGCCGCGTGCTGCCGCCGGAGTTTCTGACGGCCTGAATTCCACTTATCCGTTGAACAGCACCTGCATGATCTCGCCGCGATTCAGTTGCGCGGGGCGGCCCTGACGATCGTGAACCTCGGATGCCGGATCGACGCCGAGGACATGGTAGACGGTCGCGCCGAGGTCGTCAGGCGAATAGGGCGTCGTCGCGGGATAGGCGCCGATGCGATCGGATTGGCCGATGACTTGGCCGCCGCGCACGCCGCCTCCCGCGAATGCCGCGGAGAAGCACTGAGCCCAGTGATCGCGACCATCGCCCTGGATCTTCGGCGTTCTGCCGAACTCGCCGAAAATCATCACCAACGTGTCGTCGAGCATGCCGGTCGATTCGAGGTCGTCGATCAGCGCGGCCGCACCTTGGTCGAGGGGCGGCAGAAGTTGGTTCTTGAGGCGGGTGAAGTTCGCGCCGTGCGTATCCCAATTCTGCACGGTGCCCATGTTGCATTGCACGACCGGCACGCCCGCTTGCACCAACCGGCGTGCAAGCAGCATGGATTGGCCGAACATATGTCGGCCATATCGCTCGCGGGTGTGGGCGGGCTCCTGATCGATCTCGAAGGCACGGGCGACTTGACCCGAGGTCAGCATCGAAATCGCGCGTTCTTGCTGGTCAGCCAAACGACGCGTTTCCGCCAGTGCGGCGAGTGCGGCACGCTGACGATCGACTTCCGCGACGAGCGCCATGCGTCCGCGAAGCTGATTGCCGTCGAGTCCTGAGAGCCGCAGGTTTTCGACGCCAAAGGTCGGCAGGTTCGGATCCTGGCGAATCTGCCACGGATCATGACGCGGGCCAAGGAAACCGGCATGCTGGCCGGGCCATAGGAGCGGGCCTTCCATCAGGTAGGTTGGGAGATTCACGCCGCTGGGTACGCCATCGCTGCGCGGACGCAGTGCATTCAGCCCCGCGGAATAGCTCGGCCAATCGTCGCGTGATGCGATTTTGTCGAAGAACGCTCCCGGCTGCTGATGTCCGGTCAGCACATGGTGCGTGGCGACGAGGTGGTTGTTTTCCCGATGCGACATCGAGCGAACGATGGCGAGCTTATCCATCCGCGCCGCCAGCCGAGGCACGTGTTCGGAGAAATGCACTCCCGGCACATTGGTCGCGATCGGCCGAAACTCGCCGCGAATCTCCGCCGGCGTTTCGGGCTTGGGATCGAACGTATCAAGATGGCTCGGCGCCCCAGTGAGGAACACCATGATGACGGACTTCGGAGACGCATTCCGCCGAGCAGGAGCTGCAGCAGCACGGCCCGCGAGCAGCGAGGGCAATGTGATCCCGAGTAGCCCCGACGCCCCCGCCTGCATCCACTCGCGACGATTCAGGCCAATCTGATGACGATGAGCAGCAGGCATCGGCGGGACTCCGAACAGACGGCGGGAGGCGGGCGGTAGGTGAAGTGTATCGTGTCCCGGACGCTCGAACAAGCCGCGGAGAGATTATCGCGGATTCACCTGACGCTTCGATTACAATGTCGTGAGAGGAGAATCGCCATGTCCGTCATGTCCCCGCCGCAAACCCGAAGCATCCCTGAGCCGCCGTTGTTTGAGGTGGTGAATGGTCAGGTCGTGGAGTCAGCGCCCATGGGTGCTTTCGAAACAAGTATAGCCACAATCTTGACAGGTAGGCTTTTAGCTTACGTCGAACAACACCAAACAGGACGCGTACTCGCCGAAACGCTCTTCTCGTTGCAGCGCGACGAAAAGCTGAAACGCCGTCCCGATGTCGCCTATGTCTCCTACGACCGCTGGCCGAAATCGCGACGCGTTCCGAGCATCGAAGGCTGGGACGTCGTGCCCGACCTCGCTGTCGAAATCGTCAGTCCCTCGAACACTGCCAACGAGATCCTCGTTAAGAATGGCGAGTATTTCGACGCTGGAGTAAGGCTGATTTGGGTTGTCTATCCGGAGCAGGAACGGATTTTCGCCTTCAGCTCGGCGACGGAAGTCAAAATCCTGACGACGAACGACACCCTGGAAGGCGGAGAGGTCTTGCCGGGCTTGGCTCTTTCCATCGCATCTCTTTTCGCCGATGCGGCATAACGGTCGATACGCGGATCAAGCACCGAGGCTCGAATCGACTCCGAGCAGGGAATCATCATGTCCGTCATGTCCCCGCCGCCAACGCAGAGCCTGCCCGAAACGCCGCTCTTTGAGGTGGTCCAAGGGAAGTTCGTGGCGTTGCCGCCGATGGGTGCATTCGCCACACGGATTGCTACGATTCTCGCGCATTCGCTTTTCTCGTTCGCCGAAGAACGTATGCTCGGGCGAGTGCTGGTCGAAACGCTCTTCCTGCTGGACGAAAAAACCAAGACGAAACGGCGTCCGGATGTCGCGTTCGTCTCCTACGATCGCTGGGCGCAAGATGCGGAGGTGCCGATCGACGAAGGATGGAACGTCATTCCCAATTTAGCCATCGAGGTGGTTAGCCCTACGAATGGCGGAGAAGATATCATTACGAAGAAACGCGAATACTTCGCAGCAGGAGTCGAGAGCGTTTGGGTTCTTTATCCCAATGCAAAGGAAGTCCACGTCTTTCGTTCGCCCACGGAGGTTCGGATCATCGATCTCAGCGGAATACTGGACGGCGGCGAGGTTCTGCCAGGATTTCAATTGCCGCTGGCGCGCCTCTTCGAGAAGGGCAGAGTCTGACGTGCTATTGCCGGTCCGTCGCGGCGAGACCAGTGGAGATTTGCTATGAACATCGAAGCCCGTGCCGAATTGTTCGCAGCCCTCGCGGAACTCGCCGAAACGAAGCCGGAAGGCGGCTCGGACAAATGATCGCCAACATCGCTGTCGCAACAGGCCGACTGGATTCCGGCGGTGTTTGGGATATGGAAGACGATGAAGCATTGGAAGCAACTCGATAGTTGATTCGCGAAGCGGAAACTCAGGCGAGCGCAAGCTCCAAGTGAGCGGGGCATTCCCCGCTCACGGGAATCGCCGACGGTCTACTTCCCCTCAACGCCCTTCTTCCCTTCCTTGCCTACCAGTTCCTTGAACTCGCGCACCCACATGTTGCGGAAGCGGACGGGGTCGCCGTGGTACATGAGGACGATCGGCCCCTTTTCGGGGTGCTTCGAGTATGCGGTCGGGCGGTCGAAGTAGGTGTAGCCGAGGATTTCGGTGTGGTTATGCACGACCACGCCGTTGTGCAGCACCGTCACATGGCCCGGCTTCGAGATCTTGCCTTCCTTATCGAAGCGAGGCACCGTGAAGATGATGTCGTAGGTCTGCCATTCGCCCGGCTTGCGCGACGCGTTGACCATGGGCGGGCGCTGGTTGTAGACCGAACCGGCCTGGCCTTCGGGATAGGTCTTATTCTCGAAGCTGTCGAGCACCTGGATTTCGTAGCGAGCGCCCATCAGGCCGATGCCGTTGTTTCCTCGGCCCTGCCCCGAACCTTTCGCCGGCCTGGGCGAGGCGAATTCAACGTGGAGTTGGCAGTCGCCGAATTCCTTCTTCGTCTGAATCGCGCCCTTCGCAGTGAAACCGCCGTCCTCGTCCGCCTTCCAATCCTTGGCGCCGCTCCATTCCTCGAAGCCCTTGCCGTCGAACAGCACGACCGCATCCGAAGGCGGGTCGCGATCTTCCTTGCCCGGCGTCACCACCTTGGGCGTGGGCCAATCGATGCCGTTGAGAAATCGCTGGGCAAACGCTTGGTAACCAATCACGGAAAGGGCAAACACGGAGAGAACTACGATCGTCGATCTGCGAGACATCGGCTGCTCCAAGGGAGTTAGGGTTTTCGTTCTGTTGTCGGCGGAAATGAGACGGAAAGCAAGCGTTGATACCGCTTTTCGAACATCCCACGGCGGAGGCCGACTCGACAGCGGCGCCGGCCCGCGCCACGCCGCGACAGAAGGTTCGGTGGATGAGGACTACGCCGGCATCGACATCAACAAATCCGCCGCCAGCCCGCTGCCTGATCCGTCCGATGAGCTGAAAAACAAAGAAGATGCCGTTGCCGGAAAAATCACCTAATCTGGCGTTGCCGGCGGAGACGTCGGCAACTCGGTCGCGGGCATACGTGCCATCGGCGGCAGTACGTCTGGCGGACTGGCAAAAGGCAGAGCACATCGCGTCGCCGGCACCGTAGGCCAGGATCACGACGACAACAGCGAAACCCCGACAGGCAACGGGCGCAGAAGCGGCTAGACTCATGGCAAGTCGCGCAAGAGCCGCGCACGTAGTTAGCGGATTGAAGTGCCGCAACGCGAAAATCTCGCTTACTACGTGCGCGGCTCTTGCGTCTGCAACGTGCTAGCTTTGCAGGCTGCGGACGGCCATCTCGTTGAGCCGGCGCGCGAATTCGGTAGTGTCTTGCACTTTCGAGCCTTCCGCGATCACGGCTTCATCGTAGAGCAGGCGGCATGCAGTTTCGAGGCGAGCGTCATTCGCGTCACGCGAACGCAAGGCTTCGATCGCCTGGATCAGCGGATGGGCCGCATTCACTTCAAGCACACGCTTTTCAGGTTCCGGCGCCGGTTGTCCCATACGTTGCATGAGGCGTTGCACGTTCGCGCTGTAAGCGGATTCTTCGGCCATCAGGCAGACCGCGCTCTCCTTGAGGCGGTTCGTCAAACGTGCTTCCTTGATCTGCGGCAGCTTCGATTGGATCAATTCCAGCAGCAGCTTGTACTTCGTCTTGGCCTCTTCATCCACCGCGGCGTCCGCGACCCCTTTGTCGATAGCCTTGAATGACTTTCCCTTAAACTGCCGGACGGCATCGATCACGATTTCGTCGGCAGGATCGGTGAGGAGCAGCACTTCCTGTCCCTTGGCTCGGAATGACTCGAGGTGCGGCGATTGCAAGAGGATGTCGCGTGATTCGCCAGCGAGGTAGTATATTTCGTTCTGGTCCGACAGCATTCGTTCGACGTAATCGCTGAGCGACGTGAGCTTCCCGGCCTCGGTCTTCGTCGAATCGAAAAGCAGCAAATCCGCGATCTTTTCGCGGTGTTCGAAATCCTGGTATGCCCCTTCTTTGACGAAGACGCCGAGATCCTTGTAGAAAGCAAGGTATTTTTCCGGATCTTGCCGCCGCACCTCGTCGAGCGATGCGATCACCTTCATCACCAAGTTCGATTTGATTTTCTCCAGCGGAGCGCTTTGCTGTAGGATTTCGCGCGACACGTTCAACGGCAGGTCCGGCGAGTCGACGACGCCGCGGACGAATCGCAGCCAGCGAGGCAGCAATGCCTCGCAATCGTCCATGATGAACACTCGCTGGATATAGAGGTGCAGTCCTTTGTCCGAATCGCCCCACATCAAATCGAAGGGCCGATGCGAAGGCACGAACAGCAACGCCTTGAATTCCACCTGCCCTTCGGCTGAGAAATGGATCGTCTTCAACGGTTTGTCGTGGTCATGAGTGAGGTGCTTGTAGAATTCGAGATATTCGTCATCCTTCACTTCGCTCTTGTTTCGGAGCCAAATCGCTTTGCGGGCGTTGATCGTCTCCTCGCTCGTGGTTTTGTCTTCCTTCTCGGCGACAAGCACGATCGGATGTTCGACGAAGTCGGAGTACTTCTTGACGAGAGAGCGCAGGCGATAGGGTTCGAGGAATTGCTTCGCGTCTTCCTTGAGATGCAGAATGATGTCGGTCCCGCGTTTCTCCTTGGTCGCCGATTCGATGCGAAATTCTCCTTGGCCTTCCGATTCCCAGCGGACGCCATCCTCCGGCTTTCCCGCCATTCGGCTCACGACCGTCACGCGGTCGGCCACCATGAATGCCGAATAGAATCCGACGCCGAATTGGCCGATGAGTTCAGGCCGTTGCTGAGCATTTGCGGCCTTGAGCGATTCGATGAACGCCTTCGTGCCGGAGCGAGCGATAGTGCCGAGGTTTTCGACGATCGTCTCGCGCGACATGCCGATGCCGTTGTCCGCGATCGTCAGCGTCCCGTCGGCCTGATTGGGAACGATGCGGATCGACCACTCGGTGTCGCCTTCGAGCAGGTCTTGATTCGTAAGCGATTGGAAGCGAGCCGTATCGATCGCGTCGCTCGCATTGCTGATCAGTTCGCGCAGGAAGATATCGGGATGCGAATAGAGCGAATGGATGATGAGCTGAAGCAGTTGCTTGAGTTCGGTTTTGAAAGCAAGCGTCTCGGCTGCCATGGGCTTCTCCTTACGTTCAAG
>JAXMAT010000061.1:0-30426 GCA_046350235.1 Gemmataceae bacterium
GACAGGGTGCTGATCATAATCTGCACTTCCCGGAAATAATCGAGCGGGAAGAGCGGGCGGATCGGGCGGTCGATGAGGCGGGAGGTCAGCGTTTCCTTGGTGGTGGGCCGAGTTTCACGTTTGATGAAGCCGCCAGGGAATTTGCCTGCGGAGTAGACCTTTTCGCGATAATCGACGACGAGGGGGAAGAAGTCTTTGCCGGAGTCGGAAGCACCTTCGACGGCGCAACTCAACACCATGGTCTCGCCGAAGGAGACGACGACGGATCCGTGAGCTTGCTTGGCCAGTTTGCCGGTTTCGAGCGAGAGGGTGTGGGCACCCAGCTGCATTTCGACGCGATGTACCTGCACGATGCGTACCTCGGGGTTAAGCCGAGCACGTCGCAGGCGGGAGAGGGGAAGGACGGGAGAATCGGGAGCGAACGAACGCGGGGAACCCTGAGGTTCCCCGCCGAAGCTTTACTTACGCAGACCCAGTCGAGCGATGACCGCGAGATAGCGGCCACGTTCTTTGTTTCGCAGATAATTGAGCAATCCGGATCGCTTGCTGACCATCATGAGGAGGCCGCGCCGGGAGGCGTGGTCCTTCTTGTGGGTCCGCAGGTGCTCCGTCAGCTCGTTGATGCGGGCCGTCAGGAGAGCGATCTGCACCTCGGGAGACCCGGTATCCGTGGGTTCGCGCCGGTACTGATCGATGATTTCGGTCTTACGCTCCTTGGTGATCATCTCGTCCTCGCCACCTCCGCCGCCTACGACGAACTGCCGACTCGATAGTGTGAACAACTTTTGGCTTCAGAAACTCTAGCAGTCGCAAGGCGGAATTCAAGAGGCAATTGCGGTACTGTGAAGAGTGCCCAGCGCCGCCCCGAGGCGTGCAGCCGGCGTTCTCTCCTCGGTTCCTGAGCCAGCCGGAGCCAGCTCATCCCGAATAATGGGGAATCCGTGTTATACGGGAGCGGCCAAGGGCGACAAGTGGCGGGCAAGGGAAACGGACTCACACTGAATCGGACGATTTGGTGGGATCCAACTCAACTTTCGTTCGGATGAACTCCCACTCGTTGGCAATACGCAATCGCCCTGCCCAGGCTTGAATGTATGCCATGTCTAGTTTGACGCCTTGCAGCTTCATCATTCCGGCAATGTCTCGGATGTGCTTGTCGCTGACCCCGCCTCCGAGTTGATAGTAGACCAATTTCTTCAAAATGACGTCTTCCGGCGAAGCGAACCAGGCAGCAAAGGTTCCTTCGCTCGCAATGCGACGCCTTCGGGTGGCTTCGGAGCGGCTAAAGTCTTCATCGCTCGGAATGATGACGTCGACTTTGAGCCCTGACGCAGAGTGAAGAATATTGCCCTGAAACTTCTGCAAAACCGCGGTTCGGGCCGTAGACTCCGGACAGTAAAAATCGGGGGAAGGGAAGGCACTGCAGAAGGCGGCCACCTGTTGCGGCGAAAGCTGGATCACGATGTCGTTGGTGAATCGAGGTTCGCCATATGCCATGCTCGCCATGGAGCCGACGATCCAGTAAGCGAGTTCCTGAGACTCGCAAACATCCGCCACATATTGATCAATTGATGCGGTTCCAAGTCAGGCGGGACCATTTCCCACCGCTCCATGGCTGATCCGCCGCGCGATTTCGCGGTTCACTTGATCCATATCCCAATCCGGGTGCTCCGTCTGAATCGCTCCGCGGATGATGACGCGCGCGGATCGGTACATGCGGGCTGCGATCAGGAGGCGTTCGACCTCTGTCTTGTTGGCGAGAATTTCCGCCATCGCATCGTCCATCATTTCGAACGGCTTAATGTCTGCATCTTGTCAGGCAGCGACTGCATCGTCAATCACGCATATTGGCCGCTGTCCTTACGCGTTCATCATGAAAATCGAGATCTGCAGCGTCGACGCGATCGAGACCCAGACGAAGTACGGAACCTGAGCGAGGGCGATCCAGCGATGGTAAGGCCAGACCGCGATCATCAGCCAGACCAACGTGATCCACACCGCAAGAATGTCCGCCGTTGCCAGGGGGATATTGCGTAGGCCGGAGAAGAACGGCATGAACAGTAGATTCGCGACCAGGTTCATCGCGAAAGGAACGGCGATGCGCCACGGCAACTTGCCGCGAAACGCTCGGAGGACGACGAAGCCGAACGTGACGAGGATGATCGGATAGAGAATCATCCAGATCGTCGAAATGACGCTCGGCGATGGTGTCCATGATGGCTTGCCCAAGCCTTCGTACCATTCCATCCACGACATGCGTCGCCCTCCGATCGATTCCGCCGTTTCATGTATCTGAATAATCCTACTCAATTGCCTTGATTTCGCTTGACGGAGCGATGAGAGTCGCTTAATCTCTCATTCAACCTCACACTGAAACGATTGCAGATTCGTTTGCACTCACGCCAACCTCTCCTTGGCGTTTATGCTTATTTCGGTCGCATCACGAATTCGCCCCCCGTGATGCCGGCTTCGCTTGCGTTCGTCTTCAGATTCTCATTTGGGGGTAGCTCGATGCAATCGCCGCGTCGCAGACTGGGTTTCACGTTGATCGAACTGCTGGTGGTGATCGCCATCATCGCGGTGCTGATTGCGCTCCTCGTTCCGGCGGTGCAAAAGGTCCGAGAAGCTGCCGCTCGGACCCAAAGCGCCAATAACCTAAAGCAGATCGGCTTGGCCTTGCATGGCTATCACGACGTCTACAAAGGTCTACCGGTCGCCGACAACAACAACATTCCCGGTTACGGCACAGGAACCTGGGGTCGCGCGATTCTTCCGTACGTCGAACAGAAAACCACGGTAGCTACGTCGACCGTACTCAGCATTTTCAACTGCCCCGCCGACAGCAATGCCAGCAAGGTCTACGCATCCGCCTGGGCGACAACGAGTTACCTTGCCGTCTGCGGCAGCGGCGACGTCGCCGGCACGACGAATGGCGTCATCATCACGGGCACGAAGGGCATTGCACTACATCGCATTACGGATGGCACCAGTAACACGGTCGCGATTGGCCCGCGGCCTCCTGGACCGGATCAGTATTGGGGCTGGCTCTTCTACTACCAATTCGACAGCTACATGCCGGTGGCTTCCAGTTCGCGGGTCAATGCAAACGAGCCGTCGGGAGTCGCCTGCCCAAGCGGCGTCCAGCAATACGCTCCAGGGAAGTTCGGCAGCTATTGCGATGCCAATCACTTCTGGTCGCCGTTCCCCGGCGGCGGAAACTGGGCGTTCGCCGACGGAACCGTCCGCTTCGTAACTTACAGCGCCAGTTCGATCTTGCCGTCGCTAGCCACGGCGACGGGCGGCGAAACCGTAGACATGTCGCTTATTCCATAATCTTTCGAAGGGAGAGCTTCATGTTCCGACGATGCGCGGTGCTTCTGTCTCTGCTCTGGATCGGGGGATGCGAAAGTCGAGGCGATTTGTTCGGCAAAGTGATGTTGGGCGACAAGACCGTCAAGATGGCGACCGTCACCGTTTGGCCGAAAGACAAGGTTCCGCGGCCCGTCGTTTTAGATGCGGAAGGCGGGTTTGCCGTAAGGGATATTCCAACCGGCGAAGCAGTCATTACCGTCGTCAGCCCCAATCCGAAGGTGGAGGCTGCGAAGATCTACGTCCGCGAATTGCCGAAAGGCACGCCGCCTCCGCCGAATGCGACGCCGCAAAATGCTCCCGCCCCAGCTGCTTCGAAAGATTGGTTTCCGATCCCGGCGAAATACGGCGACTTGAAGACGAGCGATTTGAAACTTGTCATCGAAAGCGGCAAAAACGTGAAGACACTGACGCTGTCGAACTGAAAAGGAAAACGCCCGGATGATTCGTCCGGGCGTTACATTTTCGGTCTGGATCCCTCGGGGTGCGCTACGCTTACCCCGGGGCTTTGGCTGCCGTCCTCAATTTGCAAACCGCAATTTGAGATATGCAGCCCGCTTAGTACCGGTAGTGTTCCGGCTTGAACGGACCTTCGGCCTTCACGCTGATGTACTTCGCTTGTTTCTCGTTCAGCTTCGTCAGCTTAGCGCCGAGCTGTTCGAGGTGCAGGCGGGCGACTTCTTCGTCCAATTCCTTCGGCAGCAAGTGGACCTTTTTGTCCATGGCCTTGCCGTCCTTCCACAGCTTCATCTGAGCCAGCGTCTGGTTGCTGAAGCTGTTGGACATGACGAAGCTCGGGTGGCCCGTGCCGCAGCCGAGGTTCACGAGACGGCCCTTGGCGAGCACAATGATGCGCTTGCCGTTCGGCCAAATGACATGATCGACCTGCGGCTTGATTTCTTCCCAGCCGAGATCCTTGAGCTTGTCGATTTGGATTTCGCTGTCGAAGTGGCCGATGTTGCACACGATGGCGTTGTGCTTCATCGCGTCCATGTGTTCGCGGGTGATCACGTCCACGTTGCCCGTCGTGGTGACGAAGATGTCGCCGAACTTGGCGGCATCATCCATGGTCACGACCTGGAAGCCTTCCATGCAGGCTTGCAGGGCGCAGATCGGGTCGATTTCGGTGACGAACACCGTGGCGCCGGAACCGCGGAAGGCCTGGGCGCAGCCCTTACCCACGTCGCCGTAACCGGCAACGATCGCCTTCTTGCCCGACACCATGACGTCGGTCGCACGCTTGATGCCGTCGATGAGGCTTTCGCGGCAACCATAGAGGTTGTCGAACTTGCTCTTGGTCACGCAGTCGTCGACGTTGATGGCCGGGAACAGCAGGGTGCCCGCCTTCACGCGTTCGTAGAGGCGATGAACGCCGGTCGTCGTTTCTTCCGAAACGCCGATCAGGTTCTTGGCGATCTTGCTGTATCAGTTGGGGTGGTCGGCGAGCGTCTTCATGAACGAGGCGTAGAGGACCGATTCCTCTTCCGATTCGGCCTTGCGATCGAGGATGCTCGGATCCTTCTCGGCATCGCAGCCGAGGTGGACGAGCAGGGTTGCATCGCCGCCGTCATCGAGGATGAGGTTCGGCGTGCCGCCGTCGGACCACTGGAAGATGCGGTGGGTGTAATCCCAATATTCCTCGAGCGTTTCGCCCTTCTTCGCGAAGACGGGCGTGCCTTCGGCCACCAGAGCGGCGGCGGCGTGGTCTTGCGTCGAATAGATGTTGCAGCTGGCCCAGCGGATGTCGGCGCCGAGCGCTTGCAGCGTCTCGATCAGGACTCCGGTTTGGATGGTCATGTGGAGGCTGCCGGCGATGCGGGCGCCCTTGAGCGGCTGCTGCGGAGCGTATTTCTTGCGAATGGCCATCAGACCCGGCATTTCATGCTCGGCGATGGCGAGTTCCTTGCGGCCCCAGGGAGCCAAGCTCATGTCGGCCACGACGTAATCATGGCTGCGAAGGGACTTGGGTCGATCTTGGACCGGGGTCTTGGTGGCGAACACCGTCATCGTCACATTCTCCTGAGTCGGCGAAGAGCCGGGTCAGCGAAACCTTTGGGGACAGCATATGATAGGGGCGAATCCGCGAAACCGCCATCAGAAAGCGGAATCCAGCGATGCGGACACAACCGCCGGAAACTCGGCGATGCAACCGCCTGTCCCAAGAAAAAGGGACGCGAAATGGAGCTGATCTTGCACGAAAAATTGAACGAATCCCTGGAGACCTTTGCGACGCAGTTTAAGGCATCGGTTCCAACTGCCTCATCGCAGCTTCTGGCGGGGTAACGATGGTTCGGCCGATTGCATCGACGTTCACTTGATGGGTGTATTTGCCGTCGATCTCCGCATTGCCGATCGTACCCTTCAAGCCGATTTCAATGCGGTAGCGGACAAGCTTGTCGGCTTGGGCCCACACTTCCGCTTCTCCCTCCTGAGCGACTTGCGCGTACTGAGGGGGAACAAGCTTGCGGACCGCATCCCCCGTTAACGCGAAAACCCATTTCGTCTGCTTGGCGTCCTTCGTGCGGGAGTTGCGTTTTTCCTTCAGATCCGATCCCAGCAGGATCGTCAGTTCCTCGTGCGGCATCGTGAGCGATCGGACTTTCGCAACGGATCCCAGGATGCGAAGCGGATCGGAAAGCGTGCCCGTTCGGCTCCGCATCCATCCTTGGTCCCCGAGATAAGCGACTTGATTCCCCTGGCGGTAGCATTCCAACTTGTCGGCTACCACGTAGAGCGGTTTTCTCTTTTCGTATCGAGCCACGACCGGAACAACGCCCGCCCCCGGCGCCTCCTCGGACGTCCACGCGTAGCTTTTGGCTTCGACGAACGCTTGCATGCCCCGCTTCGCGTCGGCCCCATCGCCATGCTCTTGCGACATGGCGAAGGCCGGATAACCCCCGAACAAGAGTATGATCGTTAGCGTGCGAAGCATGGGAGCCTCATCCGTTCGGCATGATCGTGTTGCTTCCATTCTCTTCGGATCGCAAAGCGATGCAAGCGACAGCGGCGACGCAAACGCCTTCGAATAAACTTGCTCCGTCCAACCAGGCTGATACGATCTACAGCCGTCTGCCCGATTCTCCGTTTCCGCCGAGGTTTGCCAGATGTCCTCTCCGTCGACGAACATTACCAGCGTGTTGAAGGAAAGCCGGCAGTTTCCGCCGTCGGCGGAATTCGCGTCGAAGGCTCATGTCAAGAGTCCGGCGGAATACGATGCGATGTTCAAGAAGGCGGAGGCGGACCCGGAAAAGTTCTGGGCGGAGCAGGCGGAGTCGCTCGCCTGGTTCAAGAAGTGGAACACCGTCCTCTCCGGCAGCGAACCCTTCTGGAAGTGGTTCGACGGAGGCAAGATCAACGCGAGCTACAACTGCATCGATCGCCACCTCACAGGCCCGCGCAAGAACAAGGCCGCGATCATTTGGGAAGGCGAACCGGGCGATACTCGGGTTCTCACCTATCAGACGCTGCATCGCGAAGTCTGCAAATTCGCCAACGTGCTGAAGAAGGAAGGCATCAAACCGGGCGACCGCGTCACCCTTTACATGCCGATGATCCCGGAACTCGCGATCGCCATGCTCGCCTGTGCACGCATCGGAGCCACGCACAGCATCGTCTTCGGCGGTTTCAGCGCCGATGCGGTCGCGGATCGCAACAACGACGCGAAGGCGAAGCTGATCGTCACCGCGGATGGCGGTTGGCGTCGAGGCAAGGTCGTTCCGCTCAAGCAAAATGTGGACGGCGCCCTCGCCAAGTCGCCGACGGTCGAGAAGTGCATCGTCTTCAACCGCTGCAATCAGCAAGTGGACATGAAGCCGGGCCGCGATCTCTGGTGGCATGAACTGATGGCCGAGGCTTCGTCCGACTGCCCGGCCGAACAACTCGACAGCGAACATCCGCTCTTCATCCTTTACACCTCCGGCTCCACCGGCAAACCGAAGGGCGTGCTCCACTCGACCGCCGGCTACCTGCTCGGCGTTTCCTACACGCACAAGCTCGTCTTCGATCTCAAGGAAGACGACACCTACTGGTGCACGGCCGACATCGGCTGGGTGACGGGGCACAGCTACATCGTCTACGGCCCGCTCGCCAACGGCGCCACGACCGTGATGTATGAAGGGGCGCCGAACCACCCGCGCGAGGATCGGTTCTGGGAAATCATCGAGAAGTACAAGGTCTCGATCTTCTACACCGCTCCAACGGCGATCCGCGCCTTCATCAAGTGGGGCGATCATCTGCCGAAGGGGCATGACCTCAGCAGCCTGCGGTTGCTCGGATCGGTCGGCGAGCCGATCAATCCCGAAGCGTGGATGTGGTACCACGAAGTCATCGGCGGCGGCCGCTGCCCGATCGTCGATACATGGTGGCAGACCGAAACCGGCATGATGCTGATCGCTCCGCTCCCCGGCGCCATTCCGACGAAGCCGGGCTCCGCAACGAAGCCGATCCCGGGCGTGATCGCCGACATCGTCGATCGTCAGGGAAATCCCGTGCCCGCGGATTCGGGCGGATTCCTCGTCATCCGCAAACCTTGGCCCGCGATGATGCGGACCATCTACGGCGACGACGAACGCCACAAGCAGGCGTACTGGAGCCAGGTGCCCGGCATGTATTTCACGGCCGACGGCGCCCGCCGCGACAAGGACGGCTACATCTGGGTGATGGGCCGCGTGGACGACGTGCTCAATGTGTCCGGCCATCGCCTCAGCACGATGGAAGTGGAAAGCGCCCTGGTGCACCATCCGAAGGTCGCCGAGGCCGCGGTTGTCGGCAAGCCGGACGACCTGAAGGGCGAGGGCATCTGCTGCTTCGTCACCCTGAAGGGGGAGAAGCCGCTAGCGATGCTCTGAAGAAGGAATTGCAGCAACACGTCGTCAAGGAAATCGGCGCCCTGGCTCGGCCCGACGAGATTCGCTTCACCGAAGCGTTGCCGAAAACACGCTCGGGAAAAATCATGCGTCGCCTGCTCCGCGACATCGCCAGCGGCCGGCAGACGACAGGCGACACCACGACGCTGGAAGACCTCTCCGTCCTCGCGAAACTCCGCGACGACGATGAGTGAGTTAGCACGCTGCGCAAGACAGGTTCCGGGTGGAGATCGCATTCATCGGCGGGAACCTGTCCCGAGAGGGCTACATAGGCGGAGCGTGAGGACCACTCTGCTAACCTTGCGGTTGCTCCGATCGATTAGACAATGGAACTGGCACATCGTCCGACGTTTCACCCACATCTTTCCGGAGCACATCTCATGACTGCGATCCAGGACACCCCCGTTTTCAACCGCATCGCCGAATTCTTCTGCCAGGAACCACCGAAGCCTAGTGGAGATTCGGAACGCAATCCGAAGGGTACGTTTCGCAACGGCAACCGCGGCGGGCCGGGCAATCCGTATGCTCGGCGGGTGTCGAAACTTCGCCAGGCCGTCATGGAAGAATGCGCCGAGGAGGATTTGCGCGACATCACGCGAGCCATGATCAATCTCGCGAAAGACGGCGATAAAGCGGCGGCGAAGCTCGTCTACCAATACGCGCTCGGCAAACCCGACAAGCAGATCGATCCGGATCGCATCGACGAACACGAACTTGGCGTCTTGAAAGGCGTTGCAGTTCCCGCTGCGCTGCTCGAGGCGTTACTCGCGGCCACGCCTGCGGACACCGCGAATCGCCTCGTGCAAAACATGTGGCCCGCATTGATGCAGACGATGGCGAAGCAACTGGACGAACAAATTGTCGAGAGGCAAGAACTGAATAGGCAGTTGGACGAGGAAATCGAAGCTTGGGAAGCATTGCCCGCGGAGGAACGTCTGCGCCAACACAAGGTCGCCGGATGCACGCCGTCGCAGGAACTGGTCGAGGAGGCGGAGAAGGAACGTGCCGCGCGCGAAGCGAAGGAAAAGGCGGCGACACCGTCACCAAACGGGGTTTCTCAACAGAGCGATCCCGTGGAATCGGCAGCCAAAGAACCCGCGTTAGCGGCAGCGAAGCCGTCACCAAACGGGGTTTGCGTGTGCCCGACCTGCGGCAATTCGGCGTGCGAGCCCCAATCCTCTTCCGCCGCCGCGCCTTCGGATCGTTCGTAGTCTTCGAAAGCCGAATTCCAAGTACAAATATGCAGCACCTGCGTGCGGCAAGGCGTCCGCGGTGCGCGCCAAGACGTCCTGGCGCTTTGGTTTTCGTGGAGACAAGTTCATAGACTTGTTTCCACTCACGCCACATCCGCGAGGCGGTCTCGGGCTTCGCCGGCGACGAACTGCCGCACGCGAGGATCGGCGGCTTCGCCTAGCTGTTGCGGCGTGCCATCGAAGAGGATTTGACGTTCGCCCGCCTGCGATCGCGAAAGGGGATGCAACATCACCACGCGGTCCGCGGCTTTGTGAACGGTCCGCATTTCATGGGTGACGACGACGCTCGTGACAGGCCGGCGTTGACGCGTTTGCAGGATCAGTTCGTTGATCACGTCAGTCATGATCGGATCAAGTCCGGTCGTCGGTTCGTCATAGAGAATGACTTCGGGATCGAGCGCCAGCGCTCGCGCGAGGCCCACGCGTTTCTTCATGCCGCCGGAGATTTCGGAGGGACGTTTGGCGGCCGCGTTTTCGGGAAGCCCGACTTCGCGCAGCCGATCGCGGACGATACTCGCGATCTCCGTTTCGCTGCGCCGTTGTTCGCGCAGGCCGAAGGCGACGTTGTCGTAGACATTCATGCTGTCGAAGAGGGCGGCCCCCTGGAAGAGGAAGCCGAACCGCAGCCGTTGCCGAGCGAGTTCGCGCTCCGGCAACGCGTTCAGATCATGGCCGTCGAATGTGACTTTGCCGCGGGTCGGCGTCAGCAAGGCGATGATCAGCTTCAGCAGCACCGTCTTCCCGCAGCCGCTCTCGCCCACGACGGCAATGGTCTGCCCCCGCGGAATGTCGAGCGAAACATCCGCGAGTACACGATGCCCGTCGAACTGATGGCTGACCTGCTGAAGCGAAAGCAACGGCTGCATGCGCGATGGCTCAGGGAGGTGTGCCATGCTTGTGCGGATCCTATGCAGGCAAGGCGGCCTAACGGTTTCACCGCACAAGCATGAAAAGTTTCGGTCGCCGGGCGCTTCGCATGCTTGGACGGTGAGAGCGGGCAGAACCTGGCCCCGCTTCGGATCCGCCCAAGCATGACACACGCACGGTCAGTTCGCGACATCCTGAGTCTACACGATATGGCGGGGCGGTTCGTGATGGCCTCGCTTCACCCACGCTTGCGAGCGCGGATCCCAAACGAAGGTGTCGTCCGCATCGACGGACGATGCGTCGTCCGAGTTTCGGTTCGGGCGATGGAACATATTCTCGAACATCGTCTGCCAGCTCGGCTCCGATTCCGCCTGCCGGCGAAGCCAGTCGCGGTATTCGAGCATCGCCACTTCGCGTTGGCCGGCGAAGTAAAGAAACATGCCGATAATGCCGAGCCAAATCGAGCCAGTGAAGAAGAAACTCAGAATCGCCAGCGAGAAGATCAGCACCGTGCCGACGCGAACCGCGATGCGTGTGGCACGCAAGCGATCATACTTGAATGCGAGCAGCGCTCGCAGCACTCGGCCGCCGTCGAGCGGAAACGCGGGGATCATGTTGAACAGAATCATGCCGACATTGAGCCACGCCAACAGCGACAAAAACAGATCCGTCCGATCGAAGACCAGATGTCCGTCATCCACCAGAATCGGAGAGATGGATGCTTTCACGAACATCGCGCCGACGAGCACCGCAACGATGGCGACATACACGAGCGGCCCCGCGATGGCGATGACCAATTCCTCGCGCGGCTTTTCGCTGATGCGTTCCAGATTCGCCACGCCGCCGATCGGATACAGCGTGACGTCTCGCGTGCGGATGCCGTACCGACGCGCTGTCAGCGCATGGCCATATTCGTGCATCACGACGCAGCCGAACATCGCGAACAGCAACCCCAAATGCATGCCTACCGAAAGCGGACCGGCATTTCCCGAGAAGATGATGAGCAACGGCAGGAGCCAAAAAGTCCAATGCACTTTGACGTCGATTCCCAACAATCGTCCAAGATGCAGGTTCATGTCGATTCTCTATCTGAAAGCAAACAAAGCTCAACGGCTTGCGCGATATCGCACGCGGTTGACGTTTCTGTCAGCCCACACTGCCATTATTAGCGAACTCCATGCCTCTGGAATCTTTGTGAAATCTTTCGCAAACCGCATGAATTTCGAGGCTCGGCGCAAGTAAAGCAGTACGCGTGAGTTTCATATTGGAGAGAAAAGTTTGCTCGCCGATCACCTTTTCGAAGGAAACGGCATCTAAAATGAAAGAGGTAAGAGGCATCAAACTCTCCTTAGCCCCTTACCATTGAGGAGGCAACCATGAAACGCCGAGCCCGCAAAAATCGAAAGCTCCGGGCCATTCGCCTGTGGACGCTGCCCCAGGCGGACCATGCTGTTCCTTATCTCCGCAGCGTCGTTACGTCGTTGCGAGACTCCTGGCTCGATGCTCAGAAGGAACGCCTTCGCAAGGATCGCCTCGCGAAAGAAAAACCGGATCGTTCGCATCTCATGGCTTTGGAAGACGCGAAAAACGACTTCACCAAGGCTCGAGACAGCGTCCAGGATGCGGTTCGCGAACTCCGTCGCATCGATGTCTTCCCGCTCGACCCCATCCACGGCACGGTTCTGATCCCTTTCCAAAAAGAGGACAACCTGGCGTGGTACGTCTTCGACCTCTTTGACGAAAAAGGGCTCGCGGGCTGGCGCTATCACCAGGACCCCATCGAGCAACGTCGCCCGATGACGGAAGTCGATAAAGTTCTCCCCCAGGCCAGCGACACCGCGGCGTAAGCCCCTTGGTCGCGAAGCCTGGCAAGATATGAGGCCGGCGAGACGAGCAATCGTCTCGCCGGCTTCTTTTTGAACATTCCGATTGCAGCAATTCGCCGCACTGGACCGATGTTGCCGATACTGCCGTTCCTGTTTAGCCGCCGCTCTCGGAGCGCGCGGACAATGCGTTATGCGATGTAGCGCGGCATTCAGTCCACGCCGCTCCGAGAGCGGCGGCTAAACGTCCGTTCCACGAGTGCCGGCATGGATGCCCGACGCTTCTGCTCGTTGCTCCTTGCCTCTCACCTCGCCAGTCCGTTGGCCCATGCCGATGCCATCCCGCTGGCCGTCGAGCGTGGACAGTGCACTGTCACTCTCCGCGCCGAACATGCGGACGCATCCTGGTGGCTTGTCCTCGGCAACGCCGCCGCCTCCGGCAAATCATCGACGATCACGATTCGCTGTGAACCGACGCGCGAGGAACCGCATCTGCCGCGATGCGACGACATCGCCCCGTCGTCCGCATGGCGTGCCTTCCGCCGAGAGCAACTGACTCGCTGGGAACAAGCCGCGCGGATCGAGGATGACCGAACGCTAACGCCGCGAGAACCTGAGCGGACACGCGGCTTTTGGATGCTAAAGCGCGATCGCGACCTCGATGATCCGAACAGCTACGTCCACGCCAAGTCCACACTGGTCGCCATGGGCCGCGAGTGCATGGTCTATCTCGACGACGAAGAACCCAACGACGAACGACTACGCAATCTTGCCCAGTCGATCGTCCGCACCTTCGACGAGGAGGTGCTGCCTTGGATGGCGAAACACCTTGGTCGAGCAATGGATATCGATCGCGACGGCCGATTCTGCATCTTCCTGACGCCACGTGTCGCCACGATGCAGGGCACGGCCGGGTCGCTTCAGGGCTTCGTCCGCGGCAGCGATTTCTACCGAGACCTCGAAACCCCTTTCGGCAACCGCTGCGACATGATGTACGTGAGCAGCAAAGCCGCCGCGGGCGCGACGCTGAAGGCGTTGCTCGCCCATGAATACGCCCACGCCATCGTCTTTGCCGAGCGCGTGCTGAAGCCGCGTCTGCCGAACGCGGAACGGAAAGATGAGGAAAGCTGGCTCGGCGAAGGCTTGTCGCACCTGATCGAACGAGCGATGGTCCCTGATTCGCCCCACCTCGACCATCGCCTCAGCGCGTTTCTCAACGATCCCGCCCGGCATCGGCTTATTGTTTCCGACTATTTCTCAGAGCGGCTGTGGCGCGACCCCGGAACGCGCGGCGCCGTCATCGCTTTTCTCGAATGGTGCCACGAGCGCGAACCTGACCTCATCCGCCGCCTCGGCCGAACCTCCCACAGCGGCGTCGCGAACCTCGAAATCGCCATGCAATCGCCGATCGAACATCTGTTCCGCGAGTGGTCCGTAGCTCAAATCGGAGAAAGCCTCAACACGCCTCCATCGCGCACGACTGTGGTCTCCCCTTTCCCCTCAAGCGAGAGGGGAGGAAGGGGTGGCGAGTCGCCGCATGACGCAACGGATACGCCCAACCCCGCCAGCACCCAATTCATCGCCCCCTGGACCATATCGCCGTTCGCGGCCATGTCGGCGGCAAAATACATCGCCCGCTCATCTCCTGTGAGCGTCGTCGAAAAAGGCGCACCCTCTCGCTTCGTTTTCGCCGGCCCACGCTACACGGAACTAGACCTAGCAGTAGCCGGGCAATCGCTCGAACTCGCTAGCACCGGCGTCTCCTATCTCCGCTTGCATGCAGCGAGAGCCGGCAGCTTCCGCATCACGATCAACGCCTCGTCCCACGGCGCGATGCAGGTAACCCTCGCCCCCATTCCCGCAAACACGCCCCGCTATTCGCTAACCTCACGACGCGAAGACGACCGCCTCTCGCTCACCCATTCCGGCATTGGCTCCGACGCAACGCTGATCCACGGCGCCATCGAATTCTCACGGCCCGGCCCCCGACTCTACGCGGAAACACCCATCCGCCGAATCTCGCCCAGCGAATGGCAAGCCTCCACGCTGCAGCTTGACCTCGCTCGCTCCTGGCGAAACGAAGAGCTCATTGTGAAAACCATTGCCCTTGATCGCCGACAACGTGTTTCCGTGTCGTGGATCGTCATCCAACCATGACGCGAAGACTCTGGAAGGCTGGCGAACGATTGCGGTTTGCAACCGTTACGCTCGACACGTTCAGGGGTTCGCCAAAGGCATTCCGGCTGCGAAAAAACTTGACAGACCCGTTCGAAAACTTAACATCAGGGTTGTTCGCCCCAGCCTTTCTGCAGCGTCCCCGTCCGGAGCATTCGATGTCTGCCGCCGCACCGCGCCGTCGTCGCCTTGAGGTCGAGGAAATCGGCGAGGTCACCGTCGTGAACTTCGTCGACAAGAAAATTCTCGACGAGCAGAACATTCAGACCATCGGAGAGCAGTTGTTCAGCTTGGTGGACGAACAAGCTCGCAAGAAGCTGCTGCTGAACTTCAGCAACGTCGAGTATCTTTCCAGTGCTGCGCTCGGCAAATTCATCACGCTCAACAAGAAGGTGAACGCGGCGAGCGGAAAGCTCATCCTCTGCAATATCGATCCGCAAATCTACGAAGTGTTCGAGATCACCAAGCTCAACAAACTCTTCAACATTCAAAAGGACGAGCAAACCGCGCTGCAGGCGTTCTAAAAAGCAAGATACCGGGGGGGGCTTGCTGCAGCCTGCATCCGCTCTTTGGCATCAGGACCACGTTATGGCGAAATCCAGCCCGAATGGCTGGCGGTCAGTCGTCCTCCCGAGCGACCCCGCCGCGATTCCTCCATTTCAGCAGTCGATCGAAGCTGCGCTTGCAGCCATCAAGGTTTCGAAACATGATCGCTTCGCCATCCAGCTTTCGCTGGAAGAAGCGTTGGTGAATGCCGTCAAGCACGGCAATCGCTGCGATCCTGACAAAAAGGTCCATGTCCGATACGCCGTCCGCCCCGACTCCTTCGAGATCGAAATTCGCGACGAGGGCCCCGGATATCGACCCGATGCCGTGCCCGATCCGCTCGCGACAGAGAATATGGAACGCCCCGGAGGCAGAGGCCTGCTCCTCATGAAGCATTACATGACCGAAGTCGCCATTGCTCCGCCCGGCAACACTCTCTCGATGAAACGGCGTTACGAAGAATTCGGCTAACAGGCAAGGCGAAGTATTCGGGCAGATTCATCACTTCCTTCGAATCATGCTTCCGCCAACCTCGCCATATCTTTTTCGTCGACGAAAACCAACGATTCGGAATTGACGCAATAACGCAACCCCGTCGGAGCAGGGCCGTCTTCGAACACATGTCCTAAATGACAGTCGCAGCGTGCACAAAGGATCTCGTCGCGAACCATGCCGTGAGTTCGGTCGCATTCCGTCACTACGTTCTCCGGCGAGACCGCCTGAAAGAAACTGGGCCACCCGGTGCCCGAGTTGAACTTGCTCTTCGAAGCGAACAACGGCAAATTGCAGCAGACGCAGACGTAAACGCCAGATTGCTTGTTGTCGAGCAACGTACCGCAGAACGGGCGTTCCGTCCCCTTGGCTCGGGCGATTCGGAACTGGGCTGGCGTCAGGAGCAGGCCCCATTCCGCATCGCTTCGGACCACCTTTTTCGTTTCGATTTCCTTGAGTTGGCCACTTCTATCGAAAACATGCACGCGCATCTGCAGGCTCTCCGATGAGGATATCGTCTCCATTGTAACGCGGGCGGAATATTCGGAAGCGTCCCTCGAACCCGCAATGCGAACGCAGTCGTTGCCCGAAACACAATACGGTGGAATAGGACGGGAGGTTTTCCCAATCTTCATTCGCGAGCGGGTTGTCCTAGCCGATGAATGAGGAGTGTCGTCGTGCGCAGCGTCGCTTGAGGTGCCCCTTTGAAGTTGCTCCGACTCGTGATGATCGCCGCATCGTGCGTTCTTCCATGTGCCTCCCCCGCACGCGCCGGAGTGGGAGAGCGCCTGGAGTACCGTGCCGTCAATTTCATGATCAGCGGGAAGCTGCTCGACTATACGGACAAACACGGCGCCGATCGCCGCATCTGGTCCGAAGCCCTCGGAATGAAGCGGAACGTCTACGTGTACCTACCGCCGAACTTCGATCCGGCGCGGCGCTATCCGTTGATCTTGCTGCTGCACGGCTTCGCGCAGGACGAATCCGCTCTCTTCTACATCCTGCCCAAACTTGATCGCGAGATGGAAGCCGGCCGGTTTCCGCAATCGATCCTCGTCGCCCCCGACGGCAATATTCCATGCGGCCCATGGGCGATCAAGCGAGGCAGTTTCTACGTCAACTCGAACGCGGGCCGTTACGAGGACTATCTGCTGCAAGATGTGCTGGGATTCGCCGAACGCAACTTTCCGATCCATCCTGATCGCCGAGCACGAGCCCTGGTCGGGGTATCGATGGGTGGCGGAGCCGCATTCGATCTGGCCATGCGTCATAAACACCAATTCGGCGTCGCGCTTGGCATCTTTCCGCCGCTCAATTTTCGCTATCTCGACTGCAACGAAAGCTACCGAGGCAAGTACGATCCGAATTGCTTCATGTTAAGGACTCGAGCCGACAACGAGGATGAAGTGCTCGCTTCCTTTTTCGGCGGCCTCGCGAAAATCCGCATGGGAGCCATGGCTCGGCCGCTCTTCGGCACAGGCGACGCCGTCGTCGAAGGCCTTTCCCGATTTAACCCTATGAAAATCTGGAACGTTACGACATTCGGGCCGGAGAGGTCGCAATGTTCGTCGGTTACGGCGGACGCGACGAATACAACATCGACTCGCAAATCAAGAGTTTCCTCGACAAAGCAAACGAACGCGGGCTTCATGTCACCACATGCTACCTGCCGCTGGGCCGACATGATCGACTAACGGCTCGTCGCATCCTGCCCGAAGCGCTCGAGTGGCTGGCGGTACGGTTCCGTCCGTATGGACCGTGTGGTCCCGGCGCCATGCGAACCGACGCCGGTGGGGGCGTCCCGCCCCCTGCCCTGCTTCAATCGGCGACTCACCGCGTGTTCGAGGAACCAGTCGCCCCCGGCGTTGCGAAACCGGAGTGATTCGAGAGATCGTCATCAAAAAGCAACCGGCAAGCCCCCGCCTTCTTGCGAAGACCATGAAGCTTGCCGGTGTATCGAACTCGCGAGCTTACGCCAGCGAGTCGCTTGTTACGCGGGAGCGAGAGCACGCTTGCGCGGCTTCGTTCCTTCCATCACTTTCTTGAGCCGAATACGGGCGACGTGCAGACGGCGCTTGATGGTGCCGACCGGCGTCTCGAATTCACGGCTCATTTGCTTCAGCGTGCGGCCCTGGATGTAGAACGCGACCAGGGTGGCCTTGTCCAGCGGCTTGAGCTGGTCGAGACCCGCCCAGATTTCGCCGCGGTTTTCCTCGCGAACCATGTCGTCGAGGGGGCCGACGGTCGAAGCTTTTGCCGCTCTGGAGCACTTCGGGTTCCACGCCCTGCAAAGGGCCTGCGCACGATGCGGTTCGATCGCCATGCGGACGGCGATCTGCCGCAGCCAGCCGACGAAGCAGTGCGGATCGCGGAGTCGGCCCAGTTTCTTCATCGCATGGATGAAGACTTCCGGGGTCAGTTCGATGGCCTCATGCACGTCGCGAAGACGAGCGAGGGCGACCGCGTAGACCGCCGGCTGAAAGCGTTCCACCAGCGTGCCGAAAGCGATCGGGTCGCCCGCACGCGCTTTGTCGATCAACGGAATGACGTCTTCCCAGCTCATGGGTATTCCTTATCCCTGCATGGATGAATGAATTTCGTTTCGCGTGCGTTCGGCAAGCGCGGCTTCGCTCGGGCGTTTCGCGGCGAGACGTCGTGCGAGGGCATGACGCGAAGCCGGCGAATGCTCGCGTGCGGATCATGCGAATGCATGAAGCCGCGGACGCGATACGCTCAAGCGGAGGCAGGGGTCCCGATCGGGGCCCAAGCTTGCGAGGACTACGGGTTTGGGAAACGAAGCGTGTCGCGTTCCCGTCAGACGGCGGCCGGCGCTGTGCCGGCACTGCGTTTGGCGATAGTCGATCGCTTGAATGCGATCGGCATTGCCAGGGTCGCCCTGCGGATCCTTGGGACCCGCTGCGTTCATGCGGTAAGCCATGGACGCTTCTGACGGCGGACACGGAGCATACGCTCCTCGCGTTCGGCCCAGACCTCGACCGAGGCCATTGCGGTCGCTGAGTCGCCCATATCGAGCGATCCATCCGACCACGGCAACGCGGGGTGCGGGCGGCAGGGATAGGACCGTCGGAGGATACTTCGCGGCCGTACCGACGACCGAGTGCGGTTCGGCGACCTGGCCCGCGAGATTCGCGCGCAGATATTCCGAGCGAACAGGTTCGTATTGGCCATGACAGACCTCCGACAGTGGGCGGCGGCTTCCTTGGAAGCGCCGCTGATGAAAAATAAATCGTTTCGAGGCGGCTAGTGCATCCGAGTGAAACAAAAAGAGAAATCGACCGGGAGAACTCGCGTCCTCCGACCTCGGTCAGTTTCGCAATCTTCCGACGATTCCGAAAGGGGAAAAGTTTCGTCGGCCAGCGCGTTTCGCGAACGCGGGCCGCAACCTGCTTTCCCCCTACCCCGGACTCGACACGCGGCCCTGGATCAAGGTTCGCGCATCTTGCGAAAAATTGTTGCCGTCCAGTGAGCACGCTGCATGCCGTTTATCAGATACGTCGCAAATCGCTTGCCAGCAATCGTTTGCAATCGCTGCGAAACGCTCGCTGAAAAAACGGCGCAGTTTCAGACATGTCGCGTACGAATTTGCAACGAAGCGTTTAGCCACCGCTCTCTGAGCGGCGCGGAAGTCGTCTCTCAGGTAATTTCACCCAACTGTCGCAACCAGTCCGCGCCGCTCCGAGAGCGGCGGCTAAACGGCGACGGCATGGGGCTTTTCGCATGCTAGAATGGTCCGACATCCCTTGAGGAACTGCTCATGCGTACCGTCATCACCGGCGGGGCCGGGTTTATCGGCTCCCATCTCTGCGAACGATTCCTGGCCGAAGGGCATGAAGTCGTTTGCGTCGATAACTTCATCACCGGCAACGCGGGAAACATCGAGCATCTGCGGTCAAACGATCGCTTTTCGTTCATCCGACACGACATCTCGCATCCCATCGAAATCGATGGCGATATCGACAACGTCCTCCACTTCGCTTCCCCGGCAAGCCCGGTCGATTACCTGCGGCATCCGATTCCGACCCTGAAAGTCGGTTCGCTCGGCACCCACAACACCCTCGGTTTGGCGAAGGCGAAAAAGGCCCGGTTCCTCCTCGCCAGCACCAGCGAGGTCTACGGCGATCCCGAACAGCATCCGCAGCGCGAAGAATACTGGGGCAACGTCAATCCCATCGGCACCCGCGGCTGCTACGACGAAGCCAAGCGTTTCGCCGAGGCGATCACGATGGCGTACCTGCGCCATCACCAGGTCGATACCCACATCGTCCGCATCTTCAACACCTACGGCGAACGCATGCGTCTCGACGATGGCCGGGTGGTGCCGAACCTCATGGGCCAAGCCCTCCGCAACGAGCCGCTCACCGTCTACGGCGACGGCTCGCAAACCCGCAGCTTCTGCTATGTCAGCGACCTCGTGGACGGCATCTACCGTCTGCTCCACTCCGGCTACCACGAACCCGTCAACCTCGGCAACCCGAACGAAGTCAGCATCCTCGATTTCGCGAAAGAGATCCAAAAGCTGAGCGGCACGAAAAGCGAGATCGAATACAAGCCGCTGCCGCAAGATGACCCGAAAGTCCGCCGGCCCGACATCACGCGCGCTCGCAACCTGTTGAAATGGGAGCCGAAAGTGGAGCGCCACGAAGGCATGCAGCGGACGCTGGCGTTTTTCAGCCGAACTATTGGGAAGTAGCCTATGTAGCCCTCTCGCTCCGCAAGAGGTAAGCGGATAAATGCCGCGCGGACGCATGGCGTTGACCCGCTTGCCTCTCTGGGAGCGAGAGGGCTACATAGGCGGAAGAAGACATGTGCGTTGCCCTGTCTTCTCTGATATTCTCTCCGACATGAGCCTATGGCCTCTGCAAACGTTCGACCCGACTGCCGAATACGCGGTGGTCGAACGTAAGTTGCCGCTTTGGTCGCAAGCGGGCGCGATGTGCTTTCTGACGTGGCGTGCCATCGATTCCATTCCCGCAAATGTCCTCAGTCGATGGCATGCGGAACGAGACGAATGGCTCAGATCGCATGCCATCGACAGCTCATCTCCCTTCTGGCGGCGTGACTTCGAGCAATTGCCTCAACCCGTTCGCGCCGAGTTCTCCAGAAAGTTCTCGACGGCATGGCACGACCATCTCGATACCGGCCATGGCGCCTGTGTGCTTCGTCGCCCGGAAATCGCGAAGATCGTTCGCGACAGTCTTCTGTATGGCGATGGAAAGCTCTACGACCTCGACGCGTTCGTCGTCATGCCGAACCATGTCCACATTCTCGCCGCGTTCGTCGATGAGCAGGGAATGCTCGACCAGTGCAAATCGTGGAAGTACTTCACCTCAGTGAAAATCAATCGTATTCTTGGTCAAACTTGCCGATTCTGGCAACAGGATGGCTTCGATCATCTTGTCCGAAGCATGGAGCACCTTGAAGCGTTTCGCAGATACATCCGCGCGAATCCTGACAAGGCGATGCTGCGAGTGGGTGAGTATTTGGCGTACGTCAGATCACACGAATCGACGTAGCCCGCCTATGTAGCCCTCTCGCTCCGCGAGAGGTAAGCGGGAAATTGCCTTGCGATCGCGTGAGACCCTTCCGCTTACCTCTCGCGGAGCGAGAGGGCTACATAGGTTGGCGCACGCTGTGCGGATGTCTACGATAGGCGTATGACGCCTGCTACCTTGCTCATGGATGGGAATCGCTACGTCGGCCGAAAGGCCTGGAGGCTTTTGCCTCACGATCAGGGCGCCATCGAAACGATCGCCAAATCGCTGCAAGTCTCGCCGATCTTGGCGCAACTGCTCCTCAACCGCAAGCTCTCCGAACCCAGCGTCGCCAAGCAATTTCTGCATTCGCCGATGTCGGGCCTGCATGAACCGGAGAAGCTTCCGGGCATCGTCGAAGCCGTCGATCGCGTCTTCGCGGCCATCGAAGCGGGTCGCAAAATCTGCGTCTACGGCGACTACGACGTGGACGGCGTCACCGGCACCGCAATTCTGCTTACCTGCCTCAGCCATCTCGGGGCGAATGTCGATTTCCATGTCCCGCATCGGCTCGAAGAGGGGTACGGGCTCAACAAGGAAGCCCTCGGCAAGATCGCGGAGGACGGATTCACGACCGTCATCACCGTGGATTGCGGCATCGCCAGCGTGGACGAAGCGGAGGAAGCGAAACGGCTCGGACTGGAACTGATCGTCACCGATCACCATGAGCCGAAGGCGTCGCTGCCGAACGCGGCCGTGCTGGTGCATCCGCGCATTCCCGGGCCGGGGGGCGTCGATTATCCGTTTGCATGGATCTGCGGAGCGGGCGTCGCGTTCAAGCTGGCATGGGCTCTGTGCAAACGCAAATGCGGCGGGGCGAAGGTGACGCCGGTATTGCGCGAGTTTCTGCTCGATGCAATGATGCTCGCCGCCATGGGCACGGTTGCCGATGTGGTCCCGTTGCATGACGAGAATCGCATACTCGTCCGCCATGGCCTGCATCGGCTTCGGACGGCTCCGACACTTGGCCTGAAGACGTTGCTCCGGTTCGCCAAACTCGATGGCAAAGCGAACCTCGCGGCCTTCGACATCGGTTTCGGCCTCGCGCCCCGCATCAACGCGGCGGGTCGCCTCGGCACCGCACGGCTCGCGGTCGAGCTGATGACGACGCAAATCGCGCAGCGAGCTGAGGTGTTGGCCGACTATCTCGAAAGGCAGAATCAGGAACGCCAAACGCTGGAACGCCGCATTCTGCAGGAGGCTCGCGAGCTTGCCGAGCAGGACGCCCATCAGCCGGCGTTGGTCCTCGCGAGCCCCAACTGGCATCCGGGGTTGCTCGGTATCGTTGCCAGTCGGCTCGTCGATTTGTTCGCCCGCCCCGTCCTGATGATCGCACTTCGCGATGGGCAACATGGGCAGGGTTCGGGGCGGTCCATCTCGGATTTTCGGCTGCATGAAGCGTTACAGGAATGCACCGAGCACCTCATCGGCCATGGTGGGCACGCGGCGGCCGCGGGATTCCGCATCGAACCGGAGCGGATCGAGGATTTCCGCACGCATTTCCTCAGTCATGTCGAGAAATGCCTCGGCACGGAGCCGCGCCTGCATCGCTTGACGATCGATGCGGAGGTGCCGCTGTCGTCGCTCACGATGAATCTGCTGAATGCGATCGCGGAACTTGAGCCTTATGGTTCCGGCAATCCGCAACCGGTCCTGCTGTCGTCGAATGCCCAAATCGTCGGCGAGCCGAAACGCATTGGCGGCGGCGAACGCCATCTTGCGTTCCGCGTGAAGCAGCAGGGAAAAGACCTGCGTGCGATCGCGTTCGGCATGGCGGAGCGGGCGGACGAACTGATGTCGCAAGGCGGGACGTGTTGCCTCGTCTACACGCCGCGGATCAACGAGTATCAGGGGTATCGATCCGTGGAACTGGAGGTGAAGGACTTTCAGCCGGGGTCCGAGGCTCAGCTGCTGTAAGCGGAATCGCAGCCGGGTCCACGCCTTCCTCATCCGCGCGAGCCAGCCTTCCTTTCCACACTTCGACGAACGCGATCGTCACCGCCACGATCGCCGGTCCAAGAATCATCCCCGCCGTGCCGAACACCGCGAGTCCGCCGAGGAAGGCGACGAGCGCGAGCGCTTCGTGCATCCGCATGCGCGAGCCGGCGAGGCGGGCGTAGAGAAGATTATCGACCAACACGAATGTGACGGCGCCGACGCCGAGGATGAGCGCACACGCCGAAATTTGCCCCGACACCGCGAGATAGATGGCCGCCGGAACCCACACCAGCCCGGCGCCGACGATCGGCAGAAAGCTCAACACGAACATCACCGTCGCCCACAAAAGCGGCGTCGGCAGGCCGACCCAGTAGAAGCAGATGGTGAATGCCGCCGTGTCGATCACGGTCGTCACCAGCGTCGCATAGATATTCGCATGCACCGAGTCAGCCGCCCGCGCGAAGACGCGGTCGCTCTCCTCGCGAGTCATCGGCAGAAAGCTCCGCGCGGTCCGCGTCAGTTTTTTTCCGTCGCGAAACGCGGTGTACATGATGAAGACGGCGACCAGCAATTGGATCGCTGCCGTCAGCGAACCTTGAACGAGAGCGGAAATGTTTTGCGCGTAGCCCGCGATGAGCTTCTGCGATTCCTGCTCGAGGTTGATGCCCGCCTGCTCCATCCACTGCACGAGGCTGCTGACGCCGGGCACTTTCGTCAGCTTCTCGCGCACGGATTCCGGCGTTTCTCCCTGCAGATTCTCGGCGACGTTCTGCGATTCGTGCGCGAGTTGCCAGGCGACGAAGAAGATGCCGCCCATAAGCATCGCGGTCACAAGGCTGGCGGAGATGAACGCGGCGATGTTTTGATTGCTGATATGGCGGGCGATCCAGCGATGCATGGGCCAAGTGATGATCGTCAGCGCAAGCCCCCACGAAATCGCGGGGAGAAACGGCAACGCCAAAATTACGCACAGAACGACAAGCCCGCCTGTGATCACGGCAAGTGCCATGAGCCGATAACGTTCGCCGCTGCCGGAAGGTTCGGGAACCGGCGCGGTCGTGGATGCATCCGTGGCCATTGCGGAGAGTCTCCTTTCGAACGAGGCGGAAACTGCGCATTTCGTGCCGATTTCGATTTTTCCTTGCGAGGCAATCGTTCGTCTTGCGACACTGGACATAGCCCCAACCTGACATGGAGTTCGCATGAAGCCGCTATCCTGCGCCGCGTTGCTGTTGCTCTTCGCATCCCCCGTCCTCGCTGACGATTGGCCTGCTTGGCGTGGACCGACGGGGCAGGGGCATAGCACCGAAACGAACCTACCACTTCAGTGGAGCAACACGAAAAATGTGAAGTGGAAGGTGCCGCTCTCCGAACCGGGCAACTCGACGCCCATCGTTTGGAAGGACAAGATCTTCCTGACGCAAGCGAACAAAGGAGGATCGGTTCGCAGCCTGCTCTGCCTCAATCGAGCGGATGGTTCGACGCTGTGGAAAAAGGATGTCGCTTTTACCGAGAAGGAACGGAACTGGAACCCGAATTGGTACGCCAACGCATCGCCGACCACGGATGGCGAACGCGTCATCGTGAGCTTCGGTTCCGCCGGCATGTACTGCTATGATTTCGCCGGCAAGGAATTGTGGACCCGAACCAATCTCGGCCACTGGGACCACGCCTTCGGCAATTCCGCATCGCCGGTGCTGCACGGCGACCACGTCATCCTTTGGTGCGGGCCGAACGAGAAGATGGGGCGAAACTACCTGGTCTGCGCCAAGAAATCGAACGGCGAAACCGTCTGGGAACACGACGAAAAGTTCGGCTCCTGGGGCACGCCCACCATCGCCAAGATCGGCGGCAAGGATCAGATTCTGCTGAGCACCAACCCCGCCCTGAAGGGCCTCGATCCCGCGAACGGCGCGAGCCAGGGCCCGCGAAGGTCTATCGATTTATGTCTACACCTCGCCGTTGACCAACGGCGACGTCGCCGTCGCCATGTCCGCTACAACGGTCCTGGTCTCGCCGTGAAACTCGGCGGCAGCGGCGACGTCACGAAGGATCGCCTCTGGCATCATCCGAAAAACACCCAGCGCGTCGGCTCCGGCGTCATCGTCGGCGAACACGCCTACATCGTCGAAGAGAACGGCATGCCGCATTGCTACGAGTTGAAGACCGGCAAGGAAGTCTGGCAGGTCAAAGCCCGACCCGCCGGCGACAAAACCTGGGGCTCGATGCTCCACGCCGAGGGCAAGCTATATGTAATGATGCACAACGGCGAAACGATCGTCCTCGCCGCCAACCCGAAATACGAAGTGCTCGCCGTCAACGCGATCGGTGAACAAACCAACTCCACGCCCATCGTCTCCAACGGCGAAATCTTCCTCCGCACCTTCAAACACCTCTGGTGCATCGCGGAGAAGAAGTGAACTCCGCCCACCCTCTCCCCCGCCAGCGATCGCCGAGCGCTTCGACGAAGTGATGGGCGGGGGGGAGAGGGAATGCTCGTCACTTCGTCCGCACCAAATTGTTCTCCGCACCCGCCAACTTGTAGAGGTCGGCGGTGCGTTGAAACACTTCCGCGGCGCTGACGATCCTCAGCGGCCGGGGCGCCAGGAGGCCGGCGGCTTCGGGCACGTCGATGACGCGGAGCACGCTGAGGAAATGCGGGCCCTGCATGTGGCTTTCGGTCGGCGACAGCATTTCCACGCCGGCGATCAAGGGCTCGAAGATCGCTCCATACGCCGCGAGCACGCCGCGGTCGGTTCGGCCGACGACGGTCCAGGCGATGTCCTTCTCTTTCATTGATGCCCAGCGGACGGTGGCGGCGATGTCCCACACTCGGCCCTGATCGACGGTCGTGCCGAGCAGAGCGAGCGAGCGTTCGATGGTGTTGGGGGGCGATTTCTTGGGCCACGCGAATCGCTTCGTCCCTCGCGTTTCCAGCAAATACGCCGGGCCGCGATCGAGGTAGGGCTTCGTCCAATCCGGCGGCGGCGATGCGGATTCGCCTTGGCCGAGCACGAGAATCGTTCCCGCCTTTCCGTCGCCGCGCGTGCCCATCCGCGTGGCGACGACCTGGATATCGTGTTCCGTCGTCAGCAGCGTTTCGTTCTCTTTGCTCGAATCTACCGTCGCCGCCGGGATGCGTTCGGGAAATCGCGAGAACACTCGCTGGCGAAGCTCCGCGATTCGCTCCTTGCGCCATGCCTCATACTGCCCCGCCTTCGGCGCCTTCCACTCCGCCTTGCGGACGAATTGCGTATCGATGTCGGCGTTCTGCCGATCGTCGGGAAAATCCCTGTCGGTCTCGAAGACTCGAATGTCCTTCCCTTTGATCGTCGGCATCTCCGCATCGGCGACCTTGGAGGCGTCCGCCTTCCGCAGATGTTGTTCGAAGAAAGCGAAGATGGCTTTGCGGAGATCGGGGCGATAGTCGTGCCCGCCGGGGCTGACGTATTCCTGCACCTGGTCCGCCTTGCCGAACCACCCCCATGCGGTTTTCAGCTTCGCCATGATGCGGCGATTGCCGTCCATCGGGAAAATCGGATCGTTGTCGGAGTTGGCGAACAGCATCGGGCGCGGTGCGACGAGGGCGGCGATCGTCGGCAGATCCCAGCCGTAGTGGTTGTAAAGGAACATGCAATCGCAATGGCCATTGACGCCTTTGCCCGGGACATAGAAGGCGAGATCGCTCATACCGGAAACGGGAACGACGACCTTCACTCGCTCATCCGCGGCCGCGACCCAGAGGGTCGCCGCTCCGCCGCCGGAGATGCCGGTGATGCCGAGTTTGTCCGCATCCACGTCCTTGCGTGTTGTCAGCCAATCGAGGGCACGCACCCCGTTCCAGCATTCGACGCCCGCGGATGTGTATCCGAGAGAATGCCAGAACCAGCGATCGAAACGATACGTGCCGTGGTGGATACCAGGAATTTCGCCGAGTTGCAGCGTGTCGAGAATGAGGCAGTTGTAGCCATGTTTGGCGAACCACATGCCATGATCGATGAACGCCGTCTTGTTGCCGTCGCGTCCTCGATTGGAATGGCCGCAGAGATAGAGAATCGTCGGCAGTTTCTTGGACGCGTCGGCGTTCGAATTGGGCCGATAGAAATTGCCCGTCACATAAAGATGCGGCACACTTTGAAAATGCAGGCAATCGATCAGCACCCCGTCATGTTCGGCCGTGTGCGTGATTTTTGCTTTCAGATCGGTCTTCGGCGGCGTGGGCCAGAGGCCGAGCATGTCGAGGTATTCGCGTTTCAGCTTCGGGAGTTTCTCCTCCCACGACTTGCGATCCGTCGCGTTGGCGAGGGCGCGTTGTTCGAGCAACTTGGTCTCTCGATCGAGATATTTCCTCATCATCGTCTCGCCGGGCGTGGCGTCCTGGCTACGGACGAACGAGGGAATCATGCAAACGAGAAATGCGAACGACCAACGAGACATGGGCAATCTCCGAAGTGTCGAAACCAGCGTTCATTGTGAGAACAAACGCCCACGGCTGCAAGAAGTGGGCGCACATGTATCCGCAAAATTCATGCAGTTCCAGGATTCCATGCCGGCACGACGGTGTCTCGCAGTGGAGGTTGGAGACACCCGATCCCGCCTTCCACATCGAGGACCTATGACCTCCGCTGGCCCTGTTCATACACCAATCGGTGGACGAGCAACTTCTCGGGAACATGTCATGAACGATCGTTGGATTGCGGAACGCATGCGCGGGTTCGAGGCTTCGGGCATCCGCAAGATTTTCGACCTCGCGGCCAATCTCAAGGATCCGGTCAATCTTAGCATCGGCCAACCGCATTTCGCCGTGCCTGAGCCGATCAAGACCGCCGCCAAGAATGCTATCGACGCCAACAAGAATGGATACACCGTCAGTCAGGGCATCCCTGAGTTACGCGCGAAAATCGCCGCATCGCTGCGGACGGACTATCCGAGCCACGCCGATCGCGAAGTCTTCATCACGAGCGGCACCAGCGGCGGCCTCGTGCTCGCGCTCATGTCCACAATCAATCCAGGGGATGAGGTCATCCTCTTCGATCCGTATTTCGTCATGTATCCCAATTTCGTTCGCCTCGCCGGCGGCACGCCGGTAGTGCTCGAAACGTATCCGCATTTCCGTATCGACATGGAAGCAGTGCGTCGAGCGATCACCCCGCGGACGAAGGTGATCATCGCCAACAGTCCCGGCAATCCGACCGGCGTCGTCGAAAAACGCGAGACGCTGCGAGAGTTGGCGCTGCTCTGCAAAGAGAAAGGCATCCTGCTGCTGAGCGACGAGGTCTACCGAGCGTTTTGCTACGACGAACCGTTCGCAAGCCCGGCAGAGTTTAACGAAGACGTACTGGTGATCGACGGCTTCAGCAAAGCCTACGGCATGACCGGATGGCGCCTCGGCTTTGCCCACGGCCCGCGAGCCTTGATCGAGCAAATGATCAAGCTGCAACAATTCACTTACGTGTGCGCGCCGAGCATCGTGCAGCATGCCGGCGTGGCCGCGTGGGACGTCGATATTTCCGACATCGTCGCCGAGTTCAAGCAGAAGCGCGACCGCCTGGTGGCGGGGCTGAAGGACCGCTTCGAACTAACGGTTCCAGGCGGGGCATTCTACTTGTTCGCGAAAACTCCATGGGGGTCGGGAACCGATTTCGTTTCCGAAGCGATCCGCAACAACCTTCTCATCATCCCCGGCAACGTATTCAGCGGTCGAGACACCCACTTCCGCCTCAGCTACGCCGCGACCGACGAGACGATCGACAAAGGCATCGAAATATTAAACCGCCTTGCCCAACGCTAACCTGCATCGACGAATGCGTTGACTCTGCTTTCCATTTGCCGATCGCCATCACGACACCGCTTGATTCGCTGAAAGTGCTAGCCGTTGCGCTCGCGAACTTCTCTTTAGAATGGAACGATGATCATCGGAGGCCGCCGAATGTTGGGTGCGACGCAGTTGGATCATGTTTCCGTGCTCATCACGGATGTCGCGAAGGCGCGGGCCTTTTATCGCCAAATCCTGGGCCTCAAGGAAATCCCCAAGCCGAAGACATTCGATTTCGTCGCACTTTGGTTCGAGCTTGGCAATCAGACGTTGCATCTTTTGCAGAAGCCACAGCCGGATTCGCGGAGCCCGCGGCACTTTGCTCTGCGTGTGCGGGATGTGGAAGCAGCCCGGCAATTCGTGTGGAGCAAGGGCATCGCTCCGGAGGAGACAACCAAAATTCCAGGTTGCGATCGCTTCTTCGTCTATGATCCGGACGGCAATCGAATCGAGATCATCCAGTGGCTGGAGCCGTACGATCCGAGCACCACGGGGGCGGCGAAGCTGGATGGGATGTGAATCGGATTACTTGTTCTTCTTTTCCTCGACCTTCGGTTCGATCAAGTCGAAACGAATCACCCCGCCAGGCTCCGTGCGTTTGAGGCTCCAAGTTTCCGCCATGCGCACCGGTTGCGGATCCTCGACGCCAAGTACGGCCTCGACGCGGAGTTGAATGCGGTCTTTCGCCTCCGCCTTTGCGGTCGCCTTGATGCTGGATTTTGGGATGAAGTCTTTCCATTCCGATTCGAACGATTCGCCGCTTGTCTGCAATTTCGCCAACGCGCGGTCGAAGCCCGAGCGGAGGAGCCAGCGGGTTTGCAGCCGGCGTTCGCGTTGCAGAAGCGATTGGCGCTGCATGACGGTTTGCACGGTGACGAACGTCATGAGCACGCTCAAGATGCCCAGAACAATGATGACGATCACGAGCGACAATCCTCGTCGACGCTTCATGGGAGATCCCCTCCCACGGCGGCGACGATCTCGATCGTGCGGTCTTGCGTCCTTCCCGCTATATCCCGCATCCCGTTCAGGCGAAGCACGACTCGGCGCCCCGAGACGTCGGGGACGAACGCGGCGGTCGCTCCCTCGCCTCCAAGCGGCATGGCGATGCGTATGTCGCGATCTTCGGGGCCAAGTTCGCGCCGTATCGCTTCGTTCGACTGCATGCGCCAAATGACCACTCGATCTCCGGGCAGCTTGAGAATCACGCAGTCGGGGCCGGATCGAAATCCTGATTCTTGGTCGATCAAGGCAAGAGCATGTCCCACGTCGTCGCGAAGGCGATCGGCTACTGCGATGTTGGTGCGAACATGCTCCTCATCGACGCGAACGGTGCGTTGCAGATTTTGCATGTTGATGAGCAAGACGCTCGACAGGGACATCATGATGACGATCCCGCCGATGACGACGAGCATTTCCAACAACGAGTATCCGCGGCGACGCCTCACTTCGCTGTCTCCCCTCGGTCGCGAATCCATGCGGAGATCGTTGTTTCCATCTCCCGTTCCATGATCCACTTCGCGGTCGCATCCACTCTTTTGACTCGCGGATCGTCTTTGAGGTGAGAGACCTGCACCTTCAGCGATCCCTTCGGCAGAAGGTGTCCATCAGAAAGCTTCTGAGCGGCGGCCCATTCCGACGCCAGTTCCTTCCAGGGGAGCGATCTCGCACGCTCCAGGACGTTCGCACATTGCTCCAAGGCGTCTTGGCGAGCCGCCGTTCGTATGCGTT
>JAXMAT010000062.1:0-30357 GCA_046350235.1 Gemmataceae bacterium
TGGAGCGCGACCCAGAGCCGTTTTATCCCGTCGACCGTCCAGCCTCATTCGCTCGCGATCTCCTCAACGATGCTTTGGATCGGCTCCGTCTTCGCGGGTTGATCGAGCTGACCGAGTGGACTCGCGAAAAAGGACAGGGCATTCGCCTGACGGACGCTGGACGCGGCGTACTTGCCGATCCAAGCATGCTTCATCAGATGCCGTCGACTCGCCTAGCCTCATCGCAGCCGCACGACGAAAGTACTTGGGAGCGTGGCGAAGCTCTTCGACGGGCGTTTCTCGAACCGGAACGCGGTTTCGTCGTCCGCGCACTTCTGGCCGTCAATATCGCGGCCTTCGCCGTATCTTTGTTTTTATCGCTATCTCACGGAGTTTCCGCCAGCGAGTTTCTCTTCGAAAGCGGCTCGGCTCGCGCCAACTTCGATCTCGGCTCGCTCAATTCGTTCATGGTCGTCGTCTTCGACCAGTGGTGGCGGCTGCTTACCTATGGATTTCTTCACCTCGGCTTGTTGCATCTTGCGTTCAACATGTCCTTTCTCTGGGGACTGGGGCGCCGCCTGGAGAGCCTTTGGGGACATCTGCGATTTGCGATACTTTATCTCTTCTCGATGCTATCCGGTGGCTGCATGGTGCTGGGAGCCGAAAGTTACGGCCACGTCGTTGGAGCGTCGGGCGCGCTCTTCGGGCTGCTGCCCAGCCTTGCCGTCCTCCTCTGGCTGCATCGAGACCAACTTCCCGAATCCTTCGTAGCAAGCCTACGGCAGTCGGTGATCATCAACATGATCATGGGCATTGTGATCAGCACGATGCCGGGCGTAAGCTGGGCCTGCCACCTCGGTGGGGCGCTCGGCGGATTCGCGATCTCGTTTCCGCTTCACTACACGCGGGCTAGCCGTCCTTGGACACGCCGACTGGCATGGATTTCGATTATGCTGATGTTCATCGCAATCCTGTTTGCGGTTTATGTCGAATACCATTGGTTCGAGGCCCCGCTCGAGCGAATGCTCCGGGCCGTACAAGCACTCCAGCGGTAAAGCTCTTCTCGCGTGAACCTGCTTGGGTGCATTTCCGTTCCTTCGAGTCATGCTGCTTGACCGACGCGGCCGGGGCGTGAGGCGCGGCGATTTGGCGGAGCCAGTTCTTGTCCCAACGGGCTACTTTTCTGAACTGGGCCACGCCTCGTTGCAGGATCGCGTCGGCGCTCTCGTACAGCCGAAAACTTACGCTCCCAACAACTCGTCGATGAAGCTTCTTGATCGTCGATCCCACTGGGGTGCCGGTGAGCGGCAAGCCGAAGCGTTCAAGGTGTTCGCGTTCGAGCCGCGCCAGTCATACGCGGCGCCCTGCAGATACGTCCACGTTGCACGAATACCGACCAGGTACCGGCCAGATGCTCTCGGCACGCCTCCAACCGCTTTCCCCTCCCTCAGAACGCGAATGCACCCCAGTGAGCGAGGCAAGTTGTTGCTGCGGAAATCGGGTGGTATAGTGTCGGCTCTGCCAGCCTTCGCTTTTTATCGGTGCCCGCTATGCGTCTCCCCGCTGCTGCATTGCTTATCGTTGTCGCGTCCATCGCTCATGCCGAGGATTGGCCATCCTGGCGCGGGCCGCGCCTCGACGGAACGTCCGCTGAGACGAACACTCCCACGCAATGGTCGGCCGACAAGAACATCGCATGGAAGACGCCGATTCCAGGGGTGGGGCATTCGTCGCCGATCATCCATGGCGACCGGGTGTTCGTCACCACCTGTTTGCCTAAAGACGAGAAACGCGTCTTGCTCTGCCTTGATCGCAAGACGGGGACGATTTTGTGGGATCGCGAAGTCGTGAAGAGCGTGCTCGAGCCGAAACACAATCTCAACAGTTACGCAAGCGCGACGCCGGCGACCGATGGCAAGCATGTTTGGGTTGCGTTCGTCGCCTATCGTTCGCGCGGAGAAGGGGACGACCAACCCCGCAAGCCACGCGATACGGGGTATGTGCCGAAGCAATTGAAGGAATCGGTTTCGGAGATGGTAGTCGCCTGCTACACCGTCAACGGCGATCTCGTGTGGAAGAAGACGCCGGGCCAGTTCTACTCGCGACACGGCTTCTGCACCTGTCCGATTCCTTACAAGGACACGATCATCCTCAACGGCGACCAGGATGCCGAGGCGTACGTCGTCGCGCTCAATAAGGCCGACGGCAAAGAGAAATGGCGGATCGAGCGCAACGAACGCTACCGCTCCTACTGCGCTCCGCTGATCGTGGAAGCTGCGGGGAAGACGCAGATGGTGCTCTCCGGCGCCAACTATGTGGACAGCTACAACCCGGATACAGGCGAATCGATCTGGAAGGTGAAAGGGCCTACCGAGCAATTCGTGGCATCACCCGTCTTCGGCGAGAACCTATTCTTCCTGACGGCAGGATTCCCGACGTATCACAACATCGCCATCCGCCCCGATGGCGTCGGCGACGTGACGAAGACGCACATCGCCTGGCATGAGAGCAAAACCGCGGCTCGCAAGGCGGCATATGTGCCGTCGCCGATCGCTCACGAGCAATGGTTTTACGTGATCTCCGACCTCGGCTTTCTCAACTGCTTCGAGGCCAAGACCGGCAATCGCCTCTGGATCGAACAACTCGGCATGCACCACAGCGCATCGCCGGTGTCCGCGGGCGGGCGGCTGTACGTGATTTCCGACGAAGGCGACACCTACGTGCTGAAGGGCGGAGCGACCTTCGAAGTGCTGGCGAAGAACTCGCTTGGCGAAAACTGCTACAGCAGCCCCGCGATCTCGCAGGGACAACTCTTCATCCGCACCGTCGGCAAATCGGGCGGCCACCTTTGGTGCGTTGGTGCAACGGCGAAATAGCGATCACGCTTTTGCGCGGTTCCGATCGGCGAACGCCACCGGCATTCGGATCGCTTTTCGCAATCGCTTCAGATACTCGTCGCGCGAGATTTCGACGGCGCCCATGTTGCGGGTGTGGTCGTTGAGGATTTGGCTGTCGAACAGAGCGAAGCCGCGTTCTTGCAGGTGATGCACCAGGGCGACGAGGGCGACTTTACTCGCATCCGTCTCGCGGCAGAACATCGATTCGCCGCCGAAGAATCCGCCGATGGCGACGCCGTAGATTCCGCCAACGAGTTCGTCACCGATCCAAGTTTCGACGCTGTGAACATGCCCTTGCCGATGCATCGCTTCGTAGCAGCGCATCATCTCGCTTGTGATCCAGGTGCCTTCGTCGCGATCCGCACAGCCGCGGATGACGCCGGGGAAATCATGATTGATGGTGTTGCGAAACTTGCCGGAGCGGATTGTCCGTGCGAGCCGGCGGGGAACATGGAAGTCGCTTAGGTCGAAGACCGCACGGGGATCGGGGGACCACCAGCAGACGGGATCGCCTTCGTTGAACCAGGGGAAAATACCGGATGCGTACGCACGCAACACGCGGGCCGGCTCGAGCGGCCCACCCACCGCAACTAGGCCGAACTGAGTCGCGAACTCCGGGTCCAAACCGAAATCTTCCGCATTCGGCATGCGATCCCTCAGCATCGTCGCCGCTCATGATAGCAGCAAATCCTCCGCCGCGGCGATCATGGCGTGCAAGTGCTCCGGTCCAGTCCCGCAGCATCCGCCCAGCATTGTCGCCCCAGCTTCGATCAATGGACGCATCCCGGAAGCGAATGCCATGGGATCAAGAGGCCAGACCCAAAGGCCATCGTTCGCGGTGGGCGTCCCCGCGTTCGGTCGGGCGATCAGGGGCGCCTTCGTTCGCTCGCGCAGCGTGCGGACGATGGAAACGGTATCGCCGATCGACACATTCAGCCCGCAGTTGACGCCAAGTGCCGTAATGCCCGCGTCGTTCGCTCGTTCCGCGATGTCGGCAGAGGACAGGCCGCGGAAGGTTCGCAGCACGCCCTCCGCGTCGCGGCGGAAGGTGAACGACACGTAAATGGGCCAATCGGTTCGCTCGCGGCGAATCCAGCGAATTGCATCGAACGCGGATTCATCCGACAGCGTTTCCAGCAACACGCCGTCGGCATCGCCAAGCCAATCCATGGTCGTCAGCAGGCTGCGCTCATCGGGAAAGTCGGCATCGCGCCCGATGGGGCCGACGTCGGCGAGCGTGAAACCATGCCGCTTCGCCAGCGATACCGCGGCGATTCCGATCGACGAACCGCTCGCCATGGAGGAACTTCGAGACGACGCGACAGGATTCAGCGTGAAGGAATTGGCAAGAAAAACGTTGGATCCCGCGTCGGCGTACTCCGTGTGGATGGCATCGACGATTTCCGAATGCGTGACGTTCCACTCGGGCAAGAATGCGTCTGCAGGAGCGCCCCGCCGCATCAACTCCGTGCCGAGCGGGCCCTCAAACCAGACCAGGCTCATCGCTTCGTCTCGGCTTGCGGCCCGCCGTCCCAGATGCGGATTTGGCCCAGCGATGCGGCGGCGAGCACGCGGCCGTTCCAGCCGAAACCCATGGCACGGAAGGCGCCGGTCGTGTCTTCCAACTCGAGCAATTCTTGACGTGTCACGGTGTCCCAAAAACGGAGCGTCTTCTCTTGCCCGATCGCCGCGAGCCGTCGGCCCGCGGGGTGGAATGCAAGGCCGACAATGGGGAAGGTCGAACCTTCGAGCGGCTTCAGTTCCTCGCGTTGCTCGATGTCCCAGAAGCGGATTCGCTTCTCCGCGCCGGCGCTCGCCAAGTAGCCCGTCTCAAGATCCCAAGCGAGCGTGCGGATCGTGCCGGCGACTTTGCCGAGTTCGGTTCCTTCGCCTGACCTTGGATCCCATAATCGCAGCGACAGATCGTAGCCTCCGGAAGCGAGCCAACGACCATCGGGACTGAAGGCCAGCGCGAGGACGCCGTTGCGGTGACCGGTGAGCGTGCGAAGCAGCGCGCCGTCGGCTGCATTCCAGAGGCAGACTTTTTCGTCCTCGCTCGCGCTGGCGAGGATTTTGCCGTCCGGACTGAATGCGAGCGATGTGACGGCTTGCTCATGCCCCGCGAGAACGATGGCGGCCTGCGTCGGTTCGCCAAGCGGCTGCAGGAGGATCGTCTTGTCGTCTCCGCCGCTCGCGAGTGTGGTACCTTGCGGGTTTATCGCCAGCGCGCGCACCGTGTCCTCATGTCCCGCGAAAATCCGTGAGTCGTCGTCCGAGTCGAGGTTCCACAATCGCACCTCGTGCTTCCCTTGCGATCCCCGTCCGCCGGCCGCAATCAAGGGACGCGTGGGGTGCATTGCGATCGAGTCGGGTTTGCCGGGGAATGGCAGCGTCCGCGTTTGCGATCCGCCCCGGCTGTCCCACACATGGACGCGCCCGCTCGCACCGGCGGACGCGATCGATCGACTGTCTGGGCTGAAGGCGAGGTTGTAAACGATATGATGGTCGCCGCGGAACATGAACGGTTCGGTCGAGCGGGCCTGCTCCCACACGTAAATCCACCCATCAGCGCTGCCTGCCGCGAGGCGACCGTCCTGGGCGAGCGACAGGGTCAGCAATTTATCGGAAAGGCCGTAGCGGGCGAGGCGTATGTTTCCCAGGGTTGTGTCCCACATGCGGAGTTCGCCGCGGCGTGAGCCCACGCCTCCCGCGGAGACGAGCGTCTTACCCGTGGAACTGTAGGCGAGGGCGCGGATTTCGCCGTCGTGTCCTTTCCATTCGCTTTCGATGGCGCCATCGCTGACGTTCCAAATGCGGATGACGCGATCCTGCCCGCCGCTCGCTAGCGTCTTATTGTCGGGATGAAACGCGAGTGCCATGATTTCTCCGTCGCCGGGTCCGAGCGATTGAGACGACGAGCCGATTTTCGCGAGGTCGTCGAGCCGCCAGATGCGGACGACGCGATCGACGCCTGCGGAGGCGAGTCGCACGCCATCGCTGCTGAATGCCAAGGCATTAATCGCCCCAGTGTGCCCCGACATGACGCCGAGCATGCGGTCTGCATCGAGGTCCCGGGAATATGCCTTGCGATCTGCCCCGGCCCATGCGATCAATGGAGGCTTGGGTGATACGCGGAAACGGCGATCGGGCTCTTGGCTTCAATCGTGCGAATCAGACGCCCCGTGGCTGCCTCCCAGACTTTGACGTCGCCGGGTTTTCCCGCTCGCCGCCCGCCGAGGCGAATTGCTTGCCGTCCGGCCGATAGGCCACCGCGGTCGCACGGGCCGCGTGAGAGCCGACCACGAATTTTCCCTGGCATCGTTCTTTGAGGAAGTACCATTCCCAGCCGCGCAGGTCTTTCTTGTCGTCGGTCGGCACCCATCGGGCGAGCAGCATTTCCACACGATCGAAATCCGCCTGTTCCAGAGCCTGCTGTGCCCGGCGTATTTCCGCATGATAAAGAAGATGACGCATCCCCTCTTCGCGTACCGTCGCCAGCTTTCGCTGCGATTGCTCCTGCTCGCGCAGCGTGCGTTCCTCGTGATACGCCAGCCATTCGATGATGACGATGCCGAGAATCGACAAGCAAGTCACCGCGACCAGCGCGGCTAGGGCGGGTTTGCGGCGACACCATTTGATCGCTCGCCCGATCGGCCCGGATCTCCGAGCGTGGATCGGCTCGCCGTGCCGCCAGCGCCGCAGGTCGTCGGCCAATGCCTGAGCCGAGGCGTAGCGGCGGGCAGGATCTTTCTCGAGGCATTTGATGCAGACCGTTTCAAGATCGACATCGACGGCAGGATTCAGCAAGCGGATCGAAACGGGATCCTGTTTTTCGACCAGCGCGAGCGTGGCCAGCGGCGTTTCGCCTTGAAACGGCGGGCGGCCAGTCAACAGTTCATAAAGGATGGCGCCGAGGCTGTAGACGTCGCTCGCGGGCCCGAGGTCGCGGCTGCTCTGGGCCTGCTCGGGAGCCATGTAGCTGGGCGTGCCGATGATCGCGCCGGTGCGGGTTTGGCCGCTGTCGGTGGACATCAGCTTGGCGAGGCCGAAGTCGGCGATTTTCGGCAGGTCGTTCTCGTCGAGCAGAACGTTGGCGGGCTTCAAGTCGCGATGCAGAATGCCCTTGCTGTGGGCATAGTGGACCGCCTTCGCCATGTTTTCGACGATCGATGCGGCCCGCTTCGAAGGCAACGGCCCGACATGCGTGAGTTGGGCAAGGCTGCTGCCGCTCACGTATTCCATGCTGAAGAAGGGCTGTTCCTCGGCGGCGGCGACTTCATACAGAGCGACGATCCCGGGATGCTGCAACTGTGCCGCCGCAGCCGCTTCGGTCTCGAAGCGTTGCAGATGGTCCTTCGCGGCAAGCGCGCCGCCTAAAATCATCTTGAGCGCCACCGTGCGATTCAGCCGAAGGTGGCGAGCGAGGTAGACGACTCCCATCCCGCCGCGGCCGATCTCACGCAGCAATTCGTATTCGGCGACACGGGTCAGCGGCGGCAGCCCCCCACCTGATCGTGGCGCGACGCTATCCGACGAATGCTGGCGTACATCCAGCATCGTTCGGTCTTGTTCCTGCGGTTCGGGCGTTGGTGCATTCATGCCGATTCCCGCCGGTCCCCGGCGATGCGTTCATCCTAACGACGAATGAAGCCCGGCCAATGGCGGAAATTGCAAGCGGCGACTTTTGCGAAGTATCACGAGAAGAGGTGTCGTTCGTCGAACGTATCCAGTTCGGCGGAACGCCGCGGAAAGAGGCTCCTACAACGGGCCGCGTTGGCTCCCGGCGTAGCTCGCTCGTCACTTCGCCGCGAGCAGCGGTCGCAGAAAGGTGCGGACTTCGTCTCGGTAGGCTTGAGGGTCCGCGAAAATCAAGTCACTGTGGGATTTGGTCGAAAACAGCGTCATCCGCTTCGGAAATGCCGCATGGGCCGCCAAACGCTCCGCGTGGCTTGGCGGGATCAGTCGGTCCTGTTGCGAATGGACGATCAACACCGGCGCCCGCAGTTTGCCGATCGCATCTTCAGGCCGAAGGGCGCCCACATCGCATCCCGCATGTAGGTTCGCGAGCGGCATTCCGACCCCGGTCATCCAGGGGCGAACGCATGCGGGGAGCGGGGCGAGGATGTTGTCGGTCAGGTCGCACGAAGCGGCGAAGCCGCTGTCGAGAATGAACGCATCGAGCGGCTGATCCAATTCCGCCCCGGCGAAGATCAAGGCGCCTGAGCCCATGCTGATGCCCAGGCCGACGATCTGCTTCCCTGCCTCCGGTTTCGTGGTCCGCACCCAATCGACTGCCGCCCGCACATCGTGTTTCTCATTGCCGCCAAGCGTCACGGTACGGCCGTCGCTATCGCCATGGCCGCGGAAGTCGAACATCAAGACATTGGCGTCGAGTTCATCCGCGAGTGCGATCCATGGAAGGAAAAACTCGCGATTCGTTCCCAGTCCATGGCAAAGCACGACCGTGCGCGAGGAGGGTTCTTTCGCGGGAATGAACCAGGCTTGCAGCCGGAGGCCGTCGTCCGTCGTCAGCGCGACCTGCTCGAACGGGCGGTCCAGCTTCGTCAGCGGTGTGCCTTCATTGGGAAACTTGAAGCGATGCACATAGCTGAGAGCCATGAAGTAGGGAAACGCCAAACTAGCCATCAGCATCGTCGGCATCCACTCGGCGATCAAGGGGCGCACGCCTCGCCAGTCGGGAAAAACGGCCGCGATTCGGCGAAACGCGATGCGGAACAACCAGCGCACGAACGAAAGGAAGATGCCGACACCGGCGAATAAGTAAAGGGCGACGCCCAATTCGCCGAGGAACCTAGGCGATCCGACATAGCGAGGTCCCCAGATGAAAACGCCGACGCTGAGCGTCAGCGCGAAGAGAAAACCCGCAAGGACCAGCCAACGTCGACTCTCGGACCAAAGGAGCCTCCAGGGGCGCTCCGCGAGAATCAGGATGCAGCCGGCAGAGAACGGCGCGATCAGGAGATAGAAGCGTTCCGATGCGCTCGGCAACCATGAGCCAAGGAAATGCCAGCCAGCGCCCACAATGAGGGACCATACGCCGAGCGCCGCCACGATACGCATGTCGAATTGTCCACCAGGAATTCGCCGAATGCAAAATAGTAGCACCCAAACTCACGGATGTGGCGATCGAAAGTTCGGAAACTCGTGCCCCGTGATCGCCGACGAACACACCAGCTGATCTGCTCTGCTCTTGCCGCGTTGCCGAAGAAGCAATAGCAATACTAGATCAAAATACCAGTCTAACGACGCCATGCGACGGCACTTTTGATCGCCCCCCGTGCGGACCGAAGCTGCCCATCTCGGCTTCCGCGTGCCTTGTCGAACGACGGCTGGATGGCGGACACCTCTTTCGATGAGAGCTAGGGCACGTGCGCACGAAAACCCCGCAGTATGCCGAACGCATTCTTGAAGCGGCTAGCCGCCTTTTTGCAAGCCGCAGTTTCCATGAAGTGCGCATGGAGGATGTTGCCAGCGAAGCAGCCGTCTCCAAAGGGACGCTGTATCGCTATTTCCATGACAAGGACGAACTTTACCTAGCCCTGCTCAAACGCGCGAGCGGGCAGATCACGCACATCATGACCGAGCGTGTGGCGAGTCAATCGAACGCCCGCGAACAGCTTGTCGCGTTGATGGAATCGGTCACCACTTTCTTCGATGAACAACCGCATCTTTTCCAGTTGATCGTTCGCGCCGAGCCGCATCGCGAGGTTGGCAACTTTCCTTGGCAGGAAGCACGCGACCTCGGCCACCGGCTGGTCTTCGAGATCATGAGCGAGGGGACGCGGAGAGGAGAACTCGATATCCGCGAACCGAATGCCGCCGCCATGATGCTGTTCGGAGGCATCCGCGCACACATCGGCTACGGCAAGCGGCCACGTCCCGATGGTTTCATCCGCAGCCTGGTTCTTGATTTCCTCGACGGCTACGATCACCGCAACCGCCGTTCGTGAGGAAGCATCGCATGACCGTCGCCTTCGTAGCCCTTGGAAGCAACCTTGGCGATCGTCACGCGAACCTCGATGCGGCGCTCGCGGCATTCGAAACGACGCCGGATATTCAACTCGTTCGCGTCTCTTCGTTGCATGAAACGGACCCTGTCGGCGGACCGGCCGGGCAGGGAAGATATCTCAACGCGGTCGCTCAAGTCGAAACGACTCGCACTCCACGTCAGCTCCTCGATCGGCTCAACGAGATCGAAGACCGGATGGGCCGCATTCGCACCGTGAAGGACGCGGCACGGACGGTGGATCTCGATATCCTCGCGTTCGGAGATGCGATCGTTGCCGAACGAATGCCGCCTCGGCTGTTACTCATTCCGCATCCGCGCATCCAGGATCGTCGCTTCGTCTTGGAACCGTGGGCAGAGATCGCACCACAGGTCCGCCATCCGATCTATTCGCGAACTGTCGCGGAACTGCTTGCCGACCTCACCGAACGCGAATCACGCGCGCAAAACGCAACCGCCGGACGGGAATTGGCCGGCAAGCGGGCATTCGTCACGGGTTCGACGTCCGGCATAGGCCGGGCGATTGCATTAGAACTCGCAACGGCCGGCGCGGACGTGCTGATCCACGGACGGCGGTCGCTTGAACGGACCGAGCTGGTCGCGGAGCAATGCCGACAACACCATGTGCGAGCTGACGTCCTGCTCGGCGATGTCGGCGATTCCCTGGCATGTCAATCACTGTCGGTCGAAGCTTGGAAACACTGGAACGGCCTCGACATCGCCGTGCTCAATGCAGGCGCCGACACGCTCACCGGAGAAGCGGCGCGCTGGCCTTTCGAGAAAAAACTGGAATCGCTGATCAACATCGACGTCCGAGGCACTATGTTGATGGCCCGTGCGATCGGCGAACGCATGAAGGATCGTGGCCAAGGCGTGCTGCTTACCATTGGTTGGGATCAGGCCGAGACCGGCATGGAGGGCGATAGCGGCCAACTCTTCGGCGCCGTCAAAGGCGCGGTCATGTGTTTCACGAAGAGCATCGCGCTTTCGCTCGCCCCTGAAGTCCGCGTCCATTGCATCGCTCCAGGTTGGATCCGCACCGCCTGGGGCGAGCACGCGCCCGATGCCTGGCAACAACGCGTTCTCCGCGAAACGCCGCTCGCCCGCTGGGGCACGCCGGAAGACATTGCCCACGCCGCCCGCTGGCTCGCCTCTCCCGCGGCCCAATATCTCACCGGCCAAATCCTGCGAGTCAACGGCGGCGCCGTGCGCGGATGATCCCCGATGGGCGTCGGAACGGATATTATTCGTTCGACTCCTCTCCTTCGATCGGCAGCACTCATTCGCAGCAACCGAATGAACGGTCACTGTGCGATGCCGTCGAGCGAGTCGACCAGCCATGGCTCTCCGTCGGATGCCGACTCCGTTCTCCTCACCCGCGAACTCCTCCGCGAGGCCTCGTTGGCGATTAAAACCTATCAATTCCGGGCAGCGAAGCGGAATGACCCACCCAAAACCGGCTGCCCGGTCAAACGTCCGGCAAAGTAGCCGCCTGATACGCTTCGTCGGCGACCGCGCAATACGTCATTCGCTTCGAATTATGGTAAACTGAAACAAGTTCTTGCGGCTTCGTCGCTGCGAGATTCTCTCCGTAACCGCTTGGCTTGCCATGTTCTACATCGACCCGCACATACACATGATTTCCCGCGTCACCGACGATTACCAACGCATGGCGTACGCCGGGTGTGCGGCAGTGACGGAACCGGCGTTTTGGGCGGGGTTCGATCGCGGGTCCGTCGAAGGGTTTCGCGACTACTTCCACCACCTTGTCGACGTCGAACCCCGGCGGGCGGCTCAGTTCAACATCCGCCACTACTCCTGGCTTTGCATCAACGCCAAGGAAGCGGAAAACGTCGAGCTTTCCCGCGGCGTCATCGCCATGATTCCCGAGTTCCTCGATCGGCCCAACGTACTCGGCATCGGCGAAATCGGCCTCAATAAGAACACCCGCAATGAGGCGATCGTCTTCCAGGAACATCTCGACCTGGCGATGAAACTCGACGAACTCGTGCTCATCCACACGCCCCACCTCGAGGACAAGTACAAAGGGACGCGGATGATCATCGACATGCTGAAGTCCGATCGCCGGATGAAGCCGGAACGAGTCTGCATCGATCATGTCGAGGAGCACACGGTTCGGCTCGCGCTCGACAACGGCTTCTGGTGCGGGATGACGCTCTATCCCACGACGAAGTGCACGCCCGCCCGCGCCGTGGACATCATCGAAATGGTCGGCACCGACCGCATCATGGCGAATTCAGCAGGCGATTGGGGCAAAAGCGATCCGCTCGCAGTCCCTGAACTAATCCAAGAAATGAAACGCCGCGGCCACCCCGAAAGTGCGATCCGCAAGATCGCCTACGAAAATCCGCTCGCATTCATTCGACAAAGCAAACGCTGGCAGGAATGGCCCACCGAAGACGATGCGAAGAAGAAACCCGCGAAAGCCGCGGCATATTGATCGGCAAACATGCAACCGCGGGCGACCTCGGCCCAATCCGCCTCTGCCGACCGATTCCATGTTTCCGTAGCGGCTCGAAACGCGGACGCTGCGGCGCGAGTAGTATTCGGCACGCCGCCCAATTCTCTCGTCGCGGATGCTTCGCCATGCTCGTCTGGCTCGCTGACCATGCATCGTTCGTCTACGCCGCGATCGTCGTCGCGGCGGTCGCGGCGGGATTGCAATACTGGCTTCAGCGACGCGTCAAGCATTTGGCCGCTTTTGCAGGGCTCTTCGTTCTTCTGATCGCCAGTTGGCTGCTCTTCAAACTCGTCCCGACCGATCGCCGGCAGATCACCGACAATTTGCAGACCATGGGCAAGGCGGTATTGGATGGCGATGCGAAGTTGCTGTTTCGATTTGCCGCGAGCGACTTCGTCTATCAACGTCAAACCGGCAAGGAACTCTACGACCGTATCGATCGGACGCTAAAACAGCACAAGGTTCGCTATCTCAAGATTTGGAACATAGAACCCCAGCCGACCGGCGATCGCGCAAAGGTCGAGTTTCACTTCCGCGTGGATGGCGAAGGCGACGCGCAATTCCTGGCTCGCGGCCAGTCGGATTTCGTCCGCGAACAAGGCGTGTGGAAGATGAAGACGCTTGCTGTCCTACCGGTCATCGGCGGCCAGGAAATGCAAGTGCCGCTCTCGCCCTGAGCATGGCGAACCGAGGTCAGCGATCAGCCTGCTGGACGCACATGCTCGCCTTGCGTTATGGCAGTTCGTTGACCGTCTCACCGCCGGCGCGCGTCACGATTGCGATCATCACGGCGGGGTCCATGCCCGCGGAGAGGAAGCGGACGGAGCCGTCCCCGAAAAGAGCGTTCGCTCCGCCGGTGTGATAGGCATAGATTTCCGCCCAGTTCGTGCAATTGATGATGCATTTGCCGCCGGAGGTCGTTCCTGAAGCCGGCACTCGACCTACCCCTACGGGCCAAATGCAAGAACTGGGTGGTACGTTCGTCGTGGCGTCGGCTCCGTGAACGGAAATTGCCGAGTCATTGTCGGCCCACCCTGCCCCTCCGACCGTGTAGGCGTTGACGTTGCAGGGAGATGTTGCGGCGGGATCTCGATCCGGCATCACGGAACGACCGATGATGCGAGCTGGGCGGTTCGAGCATTCGGTGACGGCCAAACTGTTGCTGAGCCCATCGGTCACGTTGGCGATCTTCACGAATTTGTTCGTCTGCATCATGCTGCCGCGCACATCCAGAGCGGGTGCAGATAGAGCCATGGCAGAGTAGATGCTAGTCTCGACAAACGTCACCGGAGCGTAGTCGCCGACGGCTTGGCCGAAATTCGGACTCGAAGTGGAAGGCGGATTCGTCACGAACCGCTCGCCCCCGCCTGCCGAGGGACATTGATAAAGTGCGAGGGGAACTTTCGCCGCTGGTTTGTTCTGGGCGGCGTCCCAATCTTGATTGAAGTCGTACCCCGTCGACGTCAGCAGGTTGCCCTGTTCGATATACGGAAGAATAATGGCGAACATGCCATGGTTTCTCGGATTCGCCTTGGGCCAGATTGCGTTCGCTCCGTCTGATCGCGCCGGCGGAAAAAAGCCGTAGGTCCCCTCGAACATATGCATTGCGATGCCGATCTGCTTCAGATTGTTCGCGCATTGTGCCCGTGCAGCTGATTCGCGGACTTTCTGAACTGCCGGAACCAGCAGCGCGATGAGCACGGCGATGATGGCAATGACGACGAGCAATTCGATCAGCGTAAATGCGGAGCGGCCGCGGCGATGCCGATCCATCCAGGCGAGGGCGAACATCGGATCACTCCATTCGAGATCCAGCCTGACCTTCAAAACGGATCCGCGCGCATGCGCTTGCCGTCATTCCATGCGAAAGCGAGCCCACCACGCTTGTAATCGACTGCTACGAACTTTGCCAGAGTCGGATCGCGAGATTTCCCATTCTCATCCGGAACCACGCCCATGCCACCTGGTCGGCGGATCGTTGCCATGCGGCGAAAAGCCGCAGCGGGGCGTTGGTGGTTCGCGCAATCGGCTCCTGCTCGTAACCATGGTTACGGGAGGAATGGGTGGAACGAATGAAGAACGGGAGAATCGTCCGTGTCGGCGAAACGAAGCGATCCTATCGTTGCGTGGTCCGCCCCGCCCAGATAAGGTGAACACGACGGCTGCGCTCATGTCGCCGTCCACCCTTCGCCCGGCGAGATGCATCGTTCATGTCGCAAGCCATCATCGATCCCGCGGAAGTGCGGCGCTTCGCTCAGAACCTGAATCACTTCAACCAGGAACTCCGCGATCGGCTCGCGTCGCTGCATGGGCAGATGACCGGCCTCGCCGCGACGTGGCGCGACCAGGAACACGAACGCTTCACGCGAGAATTCGAAGAGACGCTGCACGTACTGTCGGCCTTCCTCGAAAAGTCGGAAGAGCATGTGCCGATCTTGCTTCGCAAGGCGGAACATGTGGAAGACTACTTCCGCAAATAGCGCCCTTCGCATCGGATGCCGACATGTCCAGCCCCGCCGAAGTTCGGTCGATCGAAAGTCTCGAGTTGTTTCGCGCCCATGTTCTCGAATTCGCCGAGAAGGCGAAGGAAGATGTTGCAAGCGCGGAATGGACGATCATGCGTTCGCTCGATTGGCTGCAATCGCAACTCGCACACTGGCGCGGCGAACAGCGCAAGGCCGAGGAAGCGGTGCATGTCGCGATGGAAGAACTGACGATGCGCCGCATCATGCTGTCGGCCGCGAAAACGCGCGACACGACGGAAGCAGAAATCGCGTTGCGCAGAGCGAAAGCGAGCTTGGCCCACATCGAGGAGAAAATGGACCGCACCCGCGCTTGGCTTCGCGAATTGCCGGACGTGTCGAAGGATTTGCGAGGCGCCTTGCATCGCGTGCGAAACATGCTGGACGCGGACCTGCCGAACATGGCTACGTTTCTCAAGGAGCGCGTCGATCGGCTGGATGCGTACAAACAGGCGTAGATTCCTCGGCGACGAAGCGTGCGAACATTCAAGCGTCCCGTCTGGGGGGCATGCTTGGGCGGTGAAAGCAGCGAGCAACACGACCCAGGAAAGGGCCCAAGCATGGCACGCGTTTCGACTGATGAAGGCCTGCTATCTTAATCTGCCCTCAAGCTTTCGCGGCGAACATGGAAGGTGCATATGCGATTCGACCTGGGGCGTGAGCGGCTTGCCCGCAAATGGAAGGAACTCGCCGACGACTGGACGAAGCTGGGCGACGTCTGGTCGGATGATGTGCGCGAGCAATTCGAAAAAGACGCATGGAACCCGCTCGAAGGCGCCCTGCGATTCTGCCTCGATCAGATGGACCAACTGGAGCCGTTGCTTCGCCAAATGGCGGACGAATGCGGCAATGAGGAGCGTTTCGCGCCATGAGCGCCATCCCCCGTCCCTGGATCGTGAGGCTCCGCGAGTCATGGATTGCGTTGCGTCAGCAAGCAAGCGTGCGTGCGGAACGCGAACGGCGACTGCCTGCCGAGTTGAAGCAGCGACTCGAACATGCAGAGCAAGAATTCGCCGCAGCACGGAATGAGGCCGAGGAAACGTTCAAGCGAGGCCAAGAAGAAGCCGAAATGCTCGCGGATAGCGAGCGTGAGATGCTCCAAGAAAACGCTGCGCAAAAGGCCAAGGAAACCAAAGCGGAATACAAGCGGATCAAAAGCGACATCACCGCCAACTATCGCCAGCAGCGCGAGGAAACGGAAAGCGAATTCAAGGAAACGCGGTGGACGCTCGGCACTGTTTTCGAAGCCGACAAGAAAGTCGCTAAAGATCAGCTCCGCCAGTCATCACTGGATTCCCAGGCCCTGCTCAGGCAAATGGAGCAGCACGACCTCGAAGCCGTGGCCACGCTGGCTCGATGGGACCTATTGCGTCCGGATGACCGCGTCATCGAACGCGAATCCGTGGCAGCGACGGCAAACCCATGGGCCGACCTCCAAGCGAATCTCGATCGAAGCAGATCGGTTCTGCAAGACATCCGCGACCTACGTTTGCCCCGTTGGCTGCACGGCTATCGTCCTTTTTCGCTGATGCTCATTTGGATCGGCCTGATCGCCGGGCCGCTGATCTATCTTGAACAGCCGTGGTACATTCCCGCGGCAGTCGGTGCGACCATTCTGATATTGGGGCTCGTGATCCGACGACAGCTTCAAATTCGATTGGTCGCATGGGCTGCGGAGAAGCGTCATGAACTCAAGGAGGCTTGGGTTCATGCGAATGCCAATCGACGAGCGCTGCTTGACCATGCTCGCACGCAATATCGGCAACGGCGGAAGGAAAGCGCTCAGAAAACACAGTTGGGAATTCGTGAGGCAGTCGCTCGCACGAAAGCCCAAATTCGCGAATGGCGCAAGCAACGCAACGAACGCCTCGCCGAAGCGGAGCGAATCTTTCCGCCCCGCATGAAGCAAATTCTCGCCGACCGCGACCAGCAAATGGAAACATCCGCCTCCACCTACCGGCAAACGATGATCCGCCTTCACTCCGAACGTGAAGCGAAACTGCAAGCGGCCGGTCGACGTCTGCGCGACGTTCGCGATGCAACCAATCGCCAACATGCGGATGCCTACGCTCAGATGCTGCGGGAATGGAAAAGGGCTAGCGATCGCCTTGCAGTCGACCGCGACCACGTGGTGTCCGAAGAACGCCGCTGGTTTCGCCGTAATGGAAACGGCAACGGTTCGCTCCCAACCGGCCTACCCGGAGGCATACCGTTCGGCGAACTTCGCCTTGATCTCAAATCGCTTCCCGATGGTTTGCCTCAGGATCGTTTCCTCCCCATCCCCGTTTGGCAGGAAAAACCAGTACCGGCATGCCTGGGGTTTCCAGAAAAAGCCTCGTTGCTCTTGGAAGCTGCTGAACCCAAACGGGCAAGTGGAATTGACCTACTTAAAGGCTTGCTGCTGCGGGCATGGCAGGCCTTGCCGCCGGGGCGCATGCGATGCACCCTGATCGATCCCGTCGGGCGAGGCGAGCATTTCGCGGGCTTCATGCATTTGGCCGACCACGATCCGCAGCTGGTCGATCACCGCATCTGGACGGAAACGGCCCATATCGAGGAACGCCTCGCCGAACTGACGGGCCATATGGAGACGATTCTGCAGAAATTCCTGAGGAATCAATTCGCGACGCTGGCGGATTACAATGCTCAAGCGGGCGAATTGTCGGAACCGTTCCGCTTCATTGTCGTGGCCGACTTCCCCGCGAACTTCAGCAAGGAAGCGGCCCATCGCCTTCTCAGCTTGGCCAGCGCCGGCGCTCGAGCAGGCATCTATGTTTGGGTGCAAGCCGACCCCACCAAGGAACCGCCCGAAGGGTTGCGTTGGGAAGACCTGGAAGCTGCATGCACCGTGCTTCATGCAGGAGTCGAAGGATGGCTTTGGCAGGACGACGATTTTTCCGTGTTGCCGCTGGTCACCTCGAATGCTCCCAGCGAGGAGGAGCTTTCACGTGCGCTCGATGAAGTCGGCAAAAAAGCAGTGGCTGCAGGCCGACGGCAAGTTCCATTCGATACGATCGCTCCTGCGCCCGCCGAGCGATGGATCGAGAGCAGCCAACACGGCCTTCGCGTTCCCCTTGGCAAGATCGGAGCGGGGCGGCCTCAGCATCTTGATCTAGGCCACGGCACGCAACAGCATGTGCTAGTCGCGGGAAAAACCGGCTCAGGCAAATCGACGCTGCTGCACGTGCTCATCATGCAGTTGGGCCTGCGTTATTCGCCGAGCGAAGTCGAGTTGTACCTCATCGACTTCAAAAAGGGCGTTGAGTTCAAGACCTACGCCAGCCATGCGTTGCCGCATGCTCGCGTGGTGGCCGTCGAAAGCGAGCGCGAGTTCGGCATAAGCGTGCTGCAATCGCTCGATGCCGAATTGACCCGCCGTGGCGAGCGTTTCCGCGAGGCCGGAGTAAATGATTTGCCGGCATTCCGCGGTTGCTCCACGGGTGCGGAAGTTCGCATGCCGCGGATCGTTCTCGTCGTCGATGAGTTTCAGGAATTCTTCGTCGAAGACGACAAGCTGTCTCAGGAATCGGCATTGCTTCTGGATCGCCTCGTCCGCCAAGGCCGAGCGTTCGGAATGCACGTAGTCCTCGGTTCGCAAACGCTCGGCGGGGCATACGGGCTGGCTCGCGCTACGCTCGACCAGATGGCCATCCGAATTGCCCTGCCGTGCAGCGAAGCGGACGCTCACCTGATCCTGAGCCGTGAAAACACCGAAGCTCGACTGCTCTCTCGACCAGGCGAGGCCATTTACAACAATGCGGGAGGCATGCTCGAGGGAAACCAATTCTTCCAAGTCGTATGGCTTGAGGATGGACGGCGCGATCAACTCCTCGATGACCTGCGTCGTCTCGAGACCGCCCATCAGATTCGCCGCGATGCCCCGCTTGCGATCTTCGAAGGAAACAGACCAGCCGACATCGCCGCCAATCTCCAGCTGGTCACAAGCGTCGCCGATCATGGACAACCGACGGCTTGGCTGGGCGAATCGCTGACCCTCCAAGCTCCCCCTGCCCTCCGATTCTCCAGACACAGCGGGGCCAACCTGCTGTTGGTCGGCCAACAGGAAGAGCGGGCGTTCGACGTGCTGGTTGCGGCAATGCTGGGACTGAGAAAGTCCTCCGCGAAATGCGAAATCGTGTTCGTTCCGGGCCTGCCTGTCGATTCGATTCGTCAGAAGACTCTGGAAACATTCGCGAAAGCGGCTCAGATTCGTCTTGTCGGACCGAATCGCATCGCCGAACTTTTGACGCAATGGTCCGCCGAACTGCCAGTTCGCCAACAGGACGACGGCAACCTTCCGCCCCGATTTATAGTGTTGCATGGTTTGCATCGCATCCGTGATTTGCGCAAACCTGAAGACGATCTCGGCATCGCACGCCGAGGCGAAGAAAATCTGCCGCATCGCGTGTTTGGGCGGATCCTACGCGACGGCCCTCCTTCCGGCATCCACACGCCAGCATGGTGCGACAACTTGGCGAACCTGCAACGTGCATTGATCGCAATGCGATTCGCGAATTCGAGATGAAAGTCGCGTTCGCCATGAATCCAAGCGACTCGAGCCAGTTCCTTGATTCGCCGCTCGCCTCCAAGTTGGGAGCTAACCGAGCATACCTCTACCGAGAGGACCAGGGATTGCTCGAAAAATTTCGCCCTTATGGTCTGCCGGACCTGGAATGGATCAAAAAGACCGTCGGAAACTCATGAAAAGCGATTCCGCCGCTGGATCTTGCGACGCGGAGTCAACGGGATCCGCTTAACCCATTTCCCGGCTCGCCCCAATCTCGCTCTGCCTCCTCTTTTTCCTTGACGTTTCGCGACGTTTCGATTCCTTTGTGCCGATTGCCGTTGCTCGCCTCAACGCTGGGAAGCGCTGAACCTCGGCAATCATGCTTCAAATGAAGCATGGTAGCCGTCATGACCGCACTCTGAAGGAATCAGCATGTCATTTCGTCGATGGCTCCGCGCGTTGTTCGCGCAACGTCGTGTCTGCCGATCCGGCAAAACTCGCCTTCAACCGCGTTTCGAATCGCTTGAGTCACGCCTGGCGCCTGTCGGAGATTTTTCTTACGCCCTGCAGTTCGGCGCGGCAGGCTCAACGGTGCAGGCGAATGCCGTCGTCGTCGATGGTTCCGGCAACGTCTACATCGCGGGTTCCTACACGAATGACGCGACTTTTCCGGCGAGCGGCGGAACCACGCTCACGGCAAAAGGCAACTCCGACGCGTTCGTCGCCAAATTCGATTCCGCCGGCGCCAAGGTATGGGTGCAATCGCTCGGCAGTTCCGGCAACGACGTCGCCAATGCGATCGCGCTCGACAACAATGGCGACATCATCGTTGCCGGCTCGTTCTCTGGATCGAACTTCACCGCGGCAACGACACCTCCCGCAGCTCCTGCATATTCCGGCGGAACCGACATCTTCGTGGCCAAACTGCAAAACTCCAACGGTGCAGCTGCGTGGCTGAAAGGCTTCGGCGGCGCCGGCAACGATTCCGGCCTCGGCGTCGCGGCGGATTCGAGCGGCAACATTGTCGTGTCCGGTTTCATCATCGATGGCGTGACCTTCGGCGCCACGCCAACCATCGGCGATACCAACAACGGCTCGCAAGACGGCTTCGTCGCCAAACTCGCCACCGACGGGACGCCGACTTGGGCATTCTCTGTCGGCGGAACCTCCGTCGATGCCGTGAATCGCGTCAAGGTCGATGCCTCAGGCAATGTGTACGTCGCGGGATCGTTTAGCACCTCGGCGAGCTTCGATCCGAACAATCGCCCGTCTACGACGCCCGGAACGGGAGTGGACGCCTTTCTCGCAAGGTACTCCTCTTCGGGCACGTTCGCCTGGGTGAAAGGTTTCGGCGGCAGTTCCAACGATGCGGCCAACGACCTCGCGTTGGATTCGTCCGGCAATCCGATCGTCATCGGCACCTTCGGCAACTTCGTCGCACCGACCACGCCCGCCACGACGGTGACGACGAACAGCAACACATTCGACGCCGTCGTCGCCAAGTTCAACGCGGCCGGCCAAATGACCTGGGTGACGCCGCTGGGCAGCGACGACTTGGATGCGGGCCTCGCGGTCGCCGTCGATGCGTCGGGCGCCATCTACGCCACGGGATCGTTTCGCGGAGCCGGCATGCCGGGCGGGCAATTCGCCAATCTCAATGCGGGCGGCAGCGATGATGCGTTCATCGCATTGCTCACGTCCGCCGGCTCGCTCCAATGGACTCGGCAGATCCAGGGCGGCGGGACCTCGCAAGGAAACCGCATCGCCACCGATGGCTCCAGCGGCATTCTGACGGTCGGCAGTTTTACCGGGACCGCCGATTTCGATCCCGACACCCCCGTCGTCAACAAATCCCCCGCCGGAAGCCGCGATGGATTCCTGCTCCGCCTCACCGCCGGGGCCGCGACGACGCCGGATGTTTCCGTCGCCGCTACCAACGCCACGGTCGCCGAAGACGGCACCGGAAAAATCACGTACACCTTCACCCGCACCGGTTCGACCGCCGCAGCTCTCTCCGTCAATTTCAGCGTCAGCGGCACCGCGACCTTCGGCACGGATTACACGCAATCCGGCGCCAGCTCATTCACCAGCACCTCAGGCGTCGTCGTCATTCCCATCGGCTCCTCCACCGCCTCGGTCGTCATTGATGCCACGGACGACGCCACTGTCGAAGCCGACGAAAGCGTCGTCCTCGCCGTCACCTCGGGCACGGGTTATTCCCCAACGGGCTCCGCGGCCAACGGCTCCCTCGCCAACGACGATTCCGCCACCGTCAACATCGTCGGCTCCACCGTCGCCGAATCCGCCGGCACGATGACCTTCACGGTCTCGCTCAGCAATCCCGTGGATGTGCCCGTCTCCGTCACCTTCGACACGCTGACCACCGGCACCGCCACCGTCGCTTCCGATTTCGCCGCCCTGCTCGCGCAATCCGTCACCTTCGCGGCCAACGACAACGCGAACCGAACCTCTCCGTCACGATCGCGGACGATCGCCGACTGGAAGGGACGGAAACGGTCGCCGCCCAAATCTCCGCCCTCTCCGTCGCGAGTCGGCCCACGGTCTCGATCGGAACCGCCTCCGCTCAAGGTTCCATCACGGACAACGAATCCGCGACCCTGTCGTTCGCCTTCTCCTCAGCTCGAGCGCGGAAGACACGACGACCACCCCCCCCGTCACGCTGACGATCGCCTCCACCGGCAGCGGAACGATCGGCCTGGACCGCACCCTCGTGGCCCGCGTGTCCGATGCGGGGACCGGCACGGCCTCGGCCTCCAGCGATTTCGCCTTCGCTTCCCCCACGGATTTGACGTTCGCCGCCGCCGACGGCTTGTCGTTCACGCAGAATGCCGGCGTCGCCGTGCTCGAAGATCTGGACCCCGAAGCGAACGAAACCCTCGTCCTCACGCTCGCCCTACAAACCGACGGCACCGCCGGCCGCGTCTCCCTGGCCTCGCCCACCTCGCACACGCTCACCATCCTCGACGACGACGCCGTCAACCGAACCTACGACATGCCCTCCGCGGGTAGCTATCGCCTGGTCCTCAACGGATCGAATCTCGAACTCTATCAAGGCTCGACGCTGGCGACCTCGACGCCCTCGGCTCTCGCCGATCGTCATCGGCGGCACGACAGGAAACGACACACTGATCGTGGACTACTCCGCCGGCAACCCGATCCCCAGCGGCGGCATCACCTTCAACGGCGGCCTCCCCAACACCCCACCCGGCGACAAACTCGTCCTCCAAGGCGGTTCCGCAGCCTCCCAAACCTACAACTTCACCAACGCGAACGACGGAAACGTCGTGATCAGCGGGACGGGAACGATCACCTATACAGGCCTCGATCCGATCAGTTCGACAATCACCTCGGACGATGTGATCCTCAATTACAGCGGCAGCAGCGAATCGATCACGGTCCAGCAATTCGCGGGGGATGCCACGCATACGGAAGTCGTTTCCACCGCGGCGGAATGGTGGATTTCGTCAACCCGGCGAAGACGCTGCAAATCTTCGCGGGCGGCGCCGGACGCCATCGCGGTCAATGGATTCGGAACCAGCGGCGGCGGCTTGAAGGCCGCACTGACCATCAGCGGCGATGCGGGGACCGATTCCATCTCGATCAATACCGCCCTCTCGCTCGGCTCCGCGACCTCAACCGGCAATGTAGCTTTCACGGCCGAGACGGTGACGCTCGGGGCAGATGTCAGCACTGATGCCGGGACGAATGCCGGTTCATTCAGTGTCACCGGTGCGACAACGCTTGCGGCGAATGTCGCCATCGACACGGACGCGGTGGGGACCGATGGCGCCATCAGCTTCAGCGGCACCCTCGATGGAACCACGACCGACGCTCAATCGCTCACGCTCACCGCCGGCACTGCGAGCATCGGGTTTACGTCCGTCGATTCGGGCACGCGTCTTTCATCGCTGAATATCGTTAGCGCGAACAACGTGACGGCTACAGGAAACATCACGGTCGGCGCGAGCGGATTCACGCAAACCGCTGGGACCGGGACATCGAGTTTCGCCAGCATCCAATCGGTCGAAGGCGGATCGATCAGCGTCGCAGCCCCGACGATCAACGCCACAGGAACACTGACCGTTTCCGGTGCGGGCAACATCGGGCTCACGCACACCGGAGCCAATTCGCTTTCGATCAACAACGTTTCGCTCGGTTCCTCCGGCGGACTCACCGTCAACGGGACGACCGCAGCCACATCGGGTGCGATCACGGGCATCATCACCTCGACAGGAACGACCGGAGCCGCATTGACGAAAGCGGGGCCGGGTTCGCTTTCGCTCAGCAACGCGAATACCTTCACTCGTTCAACTTCGATCACTAACGGAGCTTTGCTGGTCAATGGCTCACTGATCGACGGCGCGGCGACGACGGATGTCGCGATCGGAAGCGGCGGCGTGCTCGGCGGCTCCGGAACTGTGAATGGAACCGTATCGGTGAGCGGAAGCGGAGCCGTCGCTCCCGGCAACAGCCCCGCGGTCCTTACCGTTGCGAATCTCACCTACACGGGCGGTTCGCTGAATGTCGAACTCAATGGAACGACAGTCGGCACGCAATACGATCAGCTCCTCGTCTCCGGCTCCGTGTCCCTCGGTTCCGGCATCGCTTCGCTCAATGTGTCGCTAGACTTCACGCCCTCGGCAGGCACGGCCTTCACGATCGTCAACAATACTGGCGGAAGCCAAGTCTCCGGAACGTTCGCAGGGATGCCTGAAGGCAAGGTCTTCGTCGCGGGCGGAGCGACTTTCCAGATTACCTATGTCGGCGGCGACGGCAACGATATCGTGCTCACCGCGATCGATCCTGCAGCGCCGACCTTGAGCGGAACTTCGGCAGGTGACGCTTTCCGCATCAAAGCCAACGGCAACAATGTCGAAACCTATCTCGCCGGCCTGCTCATCGACTCTCGCTTGAAAACCTCGATCACCGGCGCCTTCACGATCAACGGTCTCGCGGGAAACGACACGCTCACGGTGGATCTGAGCGCCGGCAACCCAATTCCCGCGGCCGGTATCGTCTTCAACGGCGGCAGCCAAAGCGGAACGCCGGGCGACCGCCTCGTCATTTCCGGAGGCTCCGATCAGGGCACGACCACCTTTGACTACTCGAATGCGAACGACGGCAGCATCGTCATGTCGAATTTCGGCGCCATCGCCTACACGGGATTGGAGCCGATCGTCAACAGCGGCACGATGACGGATGCGGTCTTCAACCTTCCCGCAGGCGGAAGCATCGCAACGCTCGGCGACGACGGCGTGCCTGCAAATGGCCTGCTTCGACTCTCTAGTTCCCCCTCAACCTTCGAACTCACCGACTTCGCGGCTCCCACCGGTTCGCTGACGATCAACCGCGGCAATGCGACCGACTCGCTGACGCTGTCGAACCTCGCGGACTTCGCGACAGGCGCATCGCTGAACCTTGGCGCAAGCGGAGCGAATTTCGCGAACTTCAGCTTCGCCGGTGCGCTTTCCGCGAGCGCACTGTCGGCATTCGGCACGTCGATCTCGAATTCGGCCGCGGCGAATATCAACATCGCCAGCAACGCCAGCTTCACGGGTACGACCATCGTCCTTGGCAGCGTCAGCGGCGATGCATTCAACTTCGGCACGTTGACCATCGCCTCCGGCGGAGCCGTCGCCGTCTCGGAAGACAGCGACACTTCACTCGCAGGTGCGAGTTCGGCGAACTTTCTGATACTGAACTCGGCGGGCGCATTGACGAATGACGGGACCGCGTCGCTCGCGGTGACGAACAACGCTGAACTCAATGCGGCGTTGATCACGCTGGGCAATGTCGGCGGGCTCTTTAGTTTCGGGACGCTCACCTTCGCTTCGGCGGGCGCGGTGGACATCGCGGAAGACAGCGCGACGCTACTGAGCGGGGCGAATAGCGCGAACAGCTTGGTGTTGACCTCTACCGGATCGCTGACGAATGCCGGATCGTCGTCGCTTGTCGTGACGGGCAATGCGACGTTGCAGGGGACCTCGATCGACCTCGGCAATGCGGCGAGCGATACGGTCAACTTCGGCGACATCACTGCGACGGCGACCTCCACGTCGATCGCGATTGCGGAAGATAGTGCGATGGCGGTCAACTTGCTCAGCGCGGTCACCACGGTGACCTTGAGCACCACGACCAATGTGAGCGACAACAATGTTGGGGCGAACAACGTGTCGGCGACGACGTTGTCCGTGACTTCGGTCAGCGGGATCGATTTGGATACTACCGTTAGTTCGATCACGGCGTCCGCCAGTGCAGCGGGGTCGATTCAGTTCGACGAGCTCGATGGCGTAGCGCTGACCAGCGTCACCACGTTCAACGGCAGCATTACCGTCAACGCGGGCGGAACGGTCACGGCGACGAACGTCACGAACAAGACGGATGCGTCCAACGTCATCACGATCACGACGATCGCAGGCGACATCCTCGCGAACAACATCAGCGCACCGGGCGACACGATCACGCTGGATGCGGCGGGTTCCATCGAGGAGTCAGGATCGGACGGAACGTCCGACGTCAGCGCCAGCATCATCAACCTCACGGCCGTCAACGGCATCGGCGCCTTGGGCACGCTGGAGATCAACGCGTTCGCCATCGCCAATCGCGGACTCGCCGCGAGCGTCACCGGCGTCGGCGGGATCGATGTGAGCGATACAGGCGGCGGATTGCGTGTGCTGTCCGCGACGACGACCAACGGCAGCGTCACGATCGCGGCAATTGGCGGCGATTTGACCGTGGAAACGATCACGGCCGGCAACGCGAATTCCGTGAATCTGACGACTTCCGGCGGCTCGATTTTGGACGACGACAACGACGCGACCCGCATTACGGGACACACCCTAGCCCTGTCTGCGGCCAACACCATCGGCACGAACGGCGACACGGGCGATCTCGACACCGCGGCGAACAGCATCACCGCTTCCACCACGGCGATCGGCGCCAATAACGGCATCTGGATCGATGAGGCCGACGGCGTCACGCTCACGAGTCTGACCACCAACGACGGCCTCATCCGCGTTTCCGCGAACGGCGCCGTGACGGCCACCTTGCTCACCGCAGGCGGCTCGGGCCGCAACGTCTCCGTGATCGACAACGCGGGAGATATCGCCGTCGGCGTCGTTACGGCGATCGATGATCAAGTCACGCTGACGACAGGCTCTGGTAAGATCACCGACGCCAACGGCGCGACGAACAACATCACGGCGGCGAATCTGATTCTAAAGGCGACCACCGGCATCGGCGCCGGAACGGGGACGACGTTCAGCGACGAACTGGAGACGGCGGTCGCGAATGCGGATCTGTCGAACACGACGTCGGGCGGCATCTATCTGCGGAACGCGGGGGCGCTGACGCTGAAGGACCTGGATTCGCCGGCGGATGGCCTGGGCGTCGTCGGCGTCGGCGGGGGACGCGTCGAAGCGACGAGTCCGATCACGGTCAGCAGCAATCAGACCATCGGCGCCTCCATGACCTTCGTCGCGGGGAACTCGGCGTCGGCGACGGATACGATCACGTTCGATTCCATCGCCGTCGTCACGTTCAACGCCGGCGTCGGCTCCACGCTTCGCTACGAAGCGGGCGACAGCATCCTCTTCAACACCGGCAGCATCGCCACGACGGGCGCGGCCATTGTGCAACTCCTCGCGGATCAGGAGGCAGGTGGTTTCGCCGACGGGCTGCGCGGAACCGTCACGCAGACGGGCGCGATCAACAGCGTCGCCAGCACGTCGGGCACGGTCGATCTGCAAATCGTCGGCGTCGAAGTTGGTACGAGCAATGCCGTCCCCTTCCGATTCGAGGCGGACACGCTTCAAGTCGATACCACGGCAGGCGACGGCAGCGCGGGACAGACGCGCAATCAGTGGCTGCAGGAGGCCGATACCGTCACCGTCACGGCCCTCACGGGCGGCGGGCTCAATGCGGGCGCGGGACAGGTGGGGCCGTTGCGGGGACACATCTTCCTCGATGGCGGAACCTTCGTCCTCGCGGCCGGCGACGGCATCAACGATCAATCCGCCGTCCGCATGATCGGCTCCGCGGTGCTCGATCTCAACAACGACGCCGAAACCATCGGCTCGCTCTCGAGCCCAGCCAGCACGTCCGCCGCGGTCCTCTTCGGCACAGGCACGCTGACCACCGGCGGCAATGACCTCAGCACCACCTGGAACAGCGGAACCCTCGGCGGCGGAACAAGCGGCCTCGTCAAGACCGGCACGGGCTCGTTCCGCCTCGGCTCGGCGGGCACGTACACCTTCACCGGCGCGATCGACGTGAACACCGGAGCCCTCGTCGTCAATGGTTCGCTCGCCAGCTCGAACAACGCCATCACCGTCGCGTCCGGCGCCATCCTCGGCGGCACGGGCACGCTCAACCGCTCGCTCGTCGTTCAAGGGACGCTGTCGCCGGGCGATTCCGGAAACGAAGTCGCGGATCCGACGACAGTCGCCGCCGCGTCGTTGCCGGGCTCGGTTATCGGCGTGCTCGACGTGGGCACGGGTTCTTCCGTGCAGTTCGCCGCGACCGCGACCTTCCTCGTCGATGTGACGCTCGGTTTCCCGCCCGTCGCCGGCACGCAGTTCGATCAGCTCACATTGAACGCAAGCGTGACCATCGCTTCGGGCGCCACGCTGCAGATCAACACGCCGATCGCCCCCTCCCAAGCGGCCAACGTCGGCACGTCGTTCCGCATCATCGACAATGCCGCGGGCTCCGCCATCAGCGGCAAATTCGCGGTGCCGATCGATCAGACGCCTTCGCTGCCGCATCCGGAGATCGATCTGATCAAGAGAAGTCTTGTCGGCGGCGTTTATTACGAAGAACTCTACAACGCCGAAGTCGGCCAGCCGATCGCATTGGCTCCGTCGGGCGACAACGACCTCACGCTTCGCATCGATCAGAACAACGTTCCGGTCATCACGACGCAGGTCGTTTCCTATGGACCGGTCCTCGAAGACGGCCTCGGCTTCACCATCGTGCTCTCCGCGAAGGACACCGAAACCGCCAACGGCAACCTGACCTTCTTCATCGATTCGCTGCCCAATGCGGGCATGCTCTACTTCGACGATCCCTCCACCCCCGCCGCCGATCCGCGGCCTCTGTGCGACACCGCCGGGTTCACTGGATCGCAGCTCGGCACGGTCGTCGTCGGCGGGGTCAACGTCGCCACACTCACTTTGACCTACGTCCCCGGAGGGAACGTCAGCCCGATTCCCTCGCCCAGCTATCTCGATGTTTTCAACTACTCCGTCCGCGACGCCGGCGGGCTCAACGGCGATGCCGCACGCACCGCGAACGCCTTGGTCAACGTCACCGTCACGCCGTCGAACATCCCGGACAATTCGCTCTTCATCCGCAGCGAACCCACGGGCAACGTGCTGTTCATCACCGGCAGCGCCGCGTCCGACATCCTCAAGGCGACCGGCGGCGGCGCGTCGTTCACCATCACGAAGTCGGCCTACACCTACACGATCACCGATCAGGGCGGCGGCAGCTTCAAGCTCTCCACCAAGTACGGCAGCGGCACGCCGGTCGTCACCACGCTGACCGGCAGCGCCGGTCCGATCACCGAGGTCCGCATGTTCGGTCGGGCGGGCGCGGATACGCTCGACGGCAGCGCCCTGTCGGTCCGCACCTCGCTCTTCGGCGGCGCGGGCAACGACATCCTCAAGGGCGGCAGCCTCATCGACGTGCTCTTCGGCGGCAGCGAAGTGGACAACCTCTACGGCTCCGCCGGCGACGACGTGATGTTCGGCGGCGCGGGCAACGACACCCTCTACGGCGACGCCGACAACGACTGCATGCACGGCGGCGACGGCACCGATTACCTCTGGGGCGGCCTGGGCAACGACGAACTCGAAGGAGCCGCGGGCGTCGATTACCTCTACGGCGAAGGGGGCAACGACCGCCTCGACGGCGGCACCGAAAACGATGTCCTTCGCGGCGGCGACGGCAACGACGTCCTCCACGGCGGAGCCGGCGTCGACTACCTCTACGGCGGAGCCGGCAACGACACCTTCCAAGGCTTCAGCAATCAGGCCGAATCCGACACCTTCGTCGGCGAAGGAGGCATCGAGACCCTGGAAATCATCGCGGGCGCCCCGCTGACGCTCAGCGCGTTCCAACCATCGAACGGCATCACGCTGATCGTCGGCAACGGCATGGAGATCTGGGGCGGAGCGGGCCGCAGCGTGCTCGACTTCTCCGCAATCACCAACATGCTCGGCGTGGCCGCCATCGACGGCCGCGACGGCGACGACGTGATCACGGGGAACGACCAGCCGAACGTGATCCGCGGCGGCAACGGCAACGACTACCTCTACGGCCGCGGCGGCAACGACGTGATGATCGGCGGAGCCGGCGTCGACGTGATCGACGGCGGGGCCGGCGACGACGAACTGTGGGGCGGCGGCATCGGCCTGCCCGATACGGCCATGGATTACTTCAGCTACACCACCGCCAGCCTGCCGGGATCGGGGTCGGACGACATCCGCGACTTCACCGACGGCACCGACCGCATCGACCTCCGCCCCTACAGCACCGCCGCGCTGTCGCTGCAAAAGCCCGGCGTACTGCCGCTCAGCGGCACGGCCGGCATCGTCTACGCCGTCACCGACACCGGCAACCCCGCCGACCTCATCCTGCTCCTGCCCAACGGAAAGAAAATCCGCATCCGCAATATGGTCCTCGCCAACCTGACCAACGCGGATTTCCTCAATGTGATCTGAAACGAGAAGTGCGAACCAAAAAACGACGCCCGGCCTGCATGGCACAGCGGACGTCGTTTCTCTTGTCGCCCTTGGATTCACTCGCCGTTTAGTTCGTACTTAATGCGAATGTAGAAGTCGAGTGCGAAGAAGATCACTTCGACGATCAGGAGGATGACGATCGTCATTTCCAAGCGATGGCCGCCGATGTACCAGATG
>JAXMAT010000063.1:0-28059 GCA_046350235.1 Gemmataceae bacterium
GAGGCTCGCGAAGAGGTCGAATTGTTCCACGCGTACTGCGATGCGGAACTGTGGAACGAGGCGGACAGCACGCTGCGAGCGCTCGACAATCCGAAGCATCGCTTCCTCGCGCCCGCCTTCGAGCGCGATCTGCTGCTCCGATTTTTCCCCAACCGCGATTGGCGACAACCACCGCTATGGCCCGGGTTCGGCCGACGACGCAGCCTCGCGATTTGTTTCGAGATGCTCGGCCAATTCCGCGACGCGATCGACGCCTACCCGCACCTCGATGCCCCGCTCCGCGGCGATGCGCTCATCGCCCTCGGCGACCTGCAGCCGTTCCTCGATACGCCCCATGCGGCCCATCCCTGGCAGATGCTCTGGCATTCCTACCGGGCCCACGCGCTCGCTCTCCTGGGTCGCCGCGAGGAAGCCCTGGCTCTCGCAACCTCCGCGATTCCGATCGACATCTACGAATGGGTTCACATCTTCGAGGCTTTGCTTCGCCTGGGCCGACTGGATGCGATCGATTTGCGCAGCCTGCTCTACCAGCGCCCGCTTGAAGGCGAGAACCAGTGGACCACCCTCGCCCGCCGCCGCATGGCAGCCGATTGGAAACGTATCCAGCAACCGGACACACCGAAACTCGACACTGAATTCCGATTGCTTCTCGAAGCCTACGACCAAGCCGGCCTCCCTTTCGAGCGCACGCTCGTCCGCCTCAGCTACGGGAAACTGCTCGAACGTTTAGGCCGGGGCGCGGAAGCGCAGTCGATCCTCGAAAGCGCTGCGGAGTTAGCGATGCGCTACGACATGAAGCCGCTGCAGAACGGCGTGGCGGGAATGAATCGCCCCTGAGTTGTGGTTATCGTCCGTCGCGGAGGCGGTCGCCCAGGAAGTTGTCGAGGTCCGGCGTCTCGTGAATCTTGCGGATGGTCGTTTCGATGTCGTATTCGACGCGGCGGTAGTAGAGCGTCATCGTTTCTTCGTCGAGCAACACGTAGCACGCGCGCCAATCGCCGTCGCGCGGTTGGCCGACGGAGCCGACGTTGATCAGCGCCTTCCTCTGGTCAAGCTTGAACTGATATTCCACGTCTTCCGGCGCGTGGAATTGATACAAGTCTTCGGGCAAGCTTTCCGTGAAAACGCCTGGGACATGCGTGTGTCCCTGGAAACAGTACCGGTCGACGAGGGCGAAGATGCGGTCCATCTTCCGCTGGTTGTAGATGTCTTCGGGAAAGACGTATTCGTTGAGCGGATTGCGGGCGGAGCCATGGACGAAGAGGAGGCCATCCTCCTTGTGCATCCGCGGGCGCTCAGCCAGAAAGTACCAGCGTTGTTCGCGAGCCTCCGCCGATTCGGAAGGCGATTCGAGTTGCGAGCGCGTCCAGAAAATCGCGCGTTCGGCCGGCGGATTGAAGCCGTCGGGGTCGAACATGGCGCCCTGGTCGTGGTTGCCCAGGAGCACCAGCTTGGAGTTGCGGATGAGATCGATGCACTCGCGCGGGTTGGGGCCGTAGCCGATGATGTCGCCCAGGCAGTAGATCTCAGTCACTTCGTGTTTGCGAATATCCTCAAGGACGGCTTGCAACGCCTCCAGGTTGGAGTGGATATCGCTGATGATCGCTTTCAAGGCAAACCTCTTCCTGCGGAGGACGACCTCCACGACCCAATCAACCCAGGGCCGATCCGCTCCGAAGGGATATGCCGGCAGCGAAAAACGGCGAGTGAGCCTGAACTAATTTTCCTTCTCGAAAAAATCATGTCAAGGGACGCTGCGGAGGTGAATGCGTTTCCACGTTTGCGCGGCCCGCACAAGCGGCACGTCCGAGTGTCTGTCTTGCTCCCCTCTCCCCGTTGGGGAGAGGGGCTGGTGAGGGCTTGCCCGTACATCACCTCAAACTTGCGAACCAAGCCCCAGGGTAAGCGCAGCGCACCCTGGGGATCCCCACCGTGCGCTCCGCTTACGGTGGGGCTTGGTGGGTGAAGCAATTTTTTCGCGCGCGAGTCCCCCAACACCTCTCTCCAGCGGGGAGAGGGGGGGCCGGAAATCACGCCATCGCAGCGATGATCGCGTCCGCCATTTCGCTGGTCGACGCATGCCCGCCGATGTCGTCGGGGCGGAGTTGGCCTTCCTTCAGCACTTTGTCCAGCCCAGCCTGGATGCGTACGGCTTGCTCCTTCTGGCCCAGCGCTTCTACCAGGTCGATGGCGGGCAGCAGCATCGGCAACGGATTCGCCCGATTCTCGCCGATCTCCTCGCGTTTGCCGCCGTGGAATGCTTCGAAGATGCGGATGCCGTCGCCATGGTTGATTGCATGCGTGGCGCTCACGCCGCCCACGAGGCCGGCACCGAGGTCGCTGACGATGTCGCCATAGAGGTTTCCCATCGCCAGCACATCGAACTGCGTCGGCTTCGACACCATCTGCATGCAGCAATTATCGACGATGATCTCTTTCGCCTGAATCTCAGGAAAATCCTTGGCAACCGCGCGGAACGCTTCGAGCACGAGGCCATCGGCCAGTTTCAGAATGTTCGCTTTGTGGACACAATGAACCGTCTTGCGGCCTGCCGATTTAGCCAGCTCGAAGGCGAAACGGAAGAAGCGTTTGCTGGCCGCCTCGGTTACGACCTTCAGCGATTGCACGACGCCATCGACGATCACATGCTCGATGGACGCATACAGATCTTCCGTCGTCTCACGGACGATCAGCAGATCGACGTTTTCGAACCGGCCCTTCAATCCCGGCAAATTCTTCAGCGGCCGAACGGAGGCGAACAGGCCGAGTTCTTTGCGAAGGCGGATGTTGTAATTGATGTGCTCGTCGCGGGGCGATGGCAGCAGCTTCGTCTTCAGCGCAAGACCATTCGCACGGACGGAGGCAAGCAACTCCGGAGACAACGCGGGCTTTTTCGCCGCCTCCGCGGCGCCGCCGGCGAGATGTTCGTCCCACTCGACCTGCACGCCGGCAGCCTTCAGAATTTTCTGAATGGCCGGGACCAAATCGAGCCCGACGCCGCCGCCTTGGATCAGTGTTACTCGCTTCGCCATCGTCTCGCCCTCGTCGTCTTGCTTCTATGTAGCCCTCTCGCTCCGCGAGAGGTAAGCGGATGAACGCCACGCAATCGCTTGACACGCTGCCGCTTACCTCTCGCGGAGCGAAAGGGCTACATAGGCCCCAAGGGGGCGATCACAAATTCGCGATCAGTTCCTTCGTAATCGATGCGGTGTTGCCGTCGCCGCCGAGGTCACGTGTGAGGCCGGTCTTGCGTTCCAGCGTCTTGCGAACCGACGATTCGATCCGCGCGGCGGGATCGCGTTGGCCGATGTGCTCCAGCATCATCGCCGCGGATCGCAGGAGCGCGATCGGGTTCGCGACGCCTTTGCCCGCAATATCCGGGGCACTGCCGTGCACCGCTTCGAACATCGCATACCGAACACCGATATTCGCTCCCGGCACCACGCCCAATCCGCCGACGAGGCCGGCGCACAGGTCGCTCATCACATCGCCGAAAAGGTTTTCCATCACCATCACGTCGTAACGTGTCGGGTCCAATGCCAATCCGAGGGCGACGCGGTCGATCGGTTGGTCGTCCCATTCGAGAAACGGATAATCGTCCGCGACACGGCGGGCCGTCTCGAGGAACATGCCGTCGCTGAGCGGCAGCACATCCGCCTTGTGAACGACCGTCACCTTTCGCCGGCCCTGATTCCGGGCCAGTTCGAAGGCATAGCGAACGATGCGTTCCGCCGCGTTCCGCGTGACGAGCCGCAGGCTTTCGACGACGCCGGGGATCACATAGTGTTCGATGCCGGCGTAGAGTCCCTCGGTGTTTTCACGCACCACAATCAGATCGACATCCGTATAGGGAACCTTGATGCTCGGCAGCGTCTTCACCGGACGGACGCTGGCATAGAGTTCCAGGTCTTTGCGAAGCCGAACATTGATCGAGCGGAAGCCTTTGCCGACAGGGGTAGTGCATGGGCCTTTGATGGCAACGCGATGCTTGCGGACCAGGTCGAGCGTCGCGTCCGGCAGCGGTTCGCCGTATTTCTCGATGGCCGGGATGCCCGCCTGGGCTTCGATCCAATCGATGCGACCGCCGGCCGCCTCCACCACCTTGCAGGTGGCGTTCATCACTTCGGGGCCGATGCCGTCCCCGGAATCATCACGACCGGCGTCATGGTCCATCCTCCGACCAACACTGAGCGAATCGCTACGAATCAGCGATCGAACACCGAGCGAACTACGTGCGGCGATTTCTTGTTTTTCCGCGGCGAGAGGTACGAGTAGTGTACCGATGACCCGGCTCACGCATAGGGTTCGATGTCCGCCTCGCGAATCGCGGCCTAAAATGGCGTGCGTTCGTCGCATTCTGCTCCTCTCCCCGCTGGCGAGGAGAGCGATGCGTGCGAAAAAGTGATGAGCGGGGGAGAGGGTGGCCGAAGGGGGGGGGGGGGCCCCCGGACGGAAGATAAGGCGTTGAGGTAGGACGGCGCGCGCTGCGAAGTTTCACTCTGTCTCCAATTTCTGCAACCACAAATCCCTCCTCACCCGGCCTTCGGCCACCCTCTCACCCGCAGATGCTTGGACGGAAGCATTGCTCTCCTCGCCAGCGGGGGGGAGAGGGAATGCGTTGCTGCCCTGCCGAAGAAACCTACCAGAACGTGTGTCCGGAGTTCACTGAAGTCCATGCCGTTTTTCCTGCTGATTCTGCTGGCGCTGATCTACATGCAAGGGCAATGGCCCGAGCCGCCCTTGGGCGTTTCGCTCGCCGGCAGCCTGCTGATGACGGCGGTCGGTCTCGGCATCTTCGTTCTTGTCGCCGCGTTTCTGTCGCTGCGGCTGCGGGTCGCGCTTCGGCGAGATCCAGATCATGCAGGCTCGCATGCTCGGCAATTCGCCTTTTGGCGCCGCTGGCATTTCTTCGGCATGCTCGCTTACTTCGCCGTCTCGCTCTACGCACTCGGTTGGGGACATGCGACGAAGCAACTGCAGGCGGAACGATTCGTCCCGGGCCTCGAATTGGCGACGCTCGGGCCGCTGCTCGTTGCGATGCTGTTTTCGTGGATGTTCTTCTACGACGCGGATTGGGCGATCCATCATGTCGGCGTGCCGGACGAGCATCCGTATCCGAATCGCTGGACCTATGTGGTTCTCAATATCCGCAGCAGCCTGATTCTCATCGTGCCGCCGCTGATTCTGATGACGCTGCAGCGTTCGCTTATCTACTTCTTCCCGGCATTGGGCGACGCGAAGGAAGCCGGCTGGTGGCACCTCGCCGTGCTGGCCGGGTTTTTGCTAATCGGCATGATTCTGATCCCGATCGTCTATCGCCTCTTCCTCGGCCTGCGACCTCTGCCGAACGGCCCGCTCCGCGATCGCCTCACCGCCACCGCACAACGTCTGCACTTCCGCTTCGCCGACATCCTTCTTTGGGACACGCGAAACGCCATGGCGAATGCGATGGTGACGGGCGTGTTTCCCTGGATGCGCTATGTCGTCGTCACCGATCGCCTGATCGACCGCCTCGATGCGGACGAGATCGAAGCCGTATTCGGCCATGAAGTCGGGCATATCAAACATCGGCACATGACGTTCTACATCTGGTTTTTACTGACCAGCATGATCATCCTGGGCCACGTCTGGACCGAAGCGACGAACGCCTTGGGGACGGCCTTCCCTGAAGCGACTTGGCTCAACAACTTGATGGAACCTGTCTTCCTTGTGGTGATCGTCGTCTATATTTTCGTCGCCTTCGGCTTTCTCTCGCGTCGCTGCGAACGCCAAGCCGACCTGTTCGGCTGCCGCACCGCCACCCCCGCCGCATTCGCCTCCGCGCTCGACAAGGTGGCCGATCTCAACGGCATCTCGAAAGAGAAGCCCGGTCTGCTCTCCTCCTGGCAACATTCGACGATCGGCAAGCGCATCGCGTTCGTGCGCTCTGTGGATGGAAACCCCGCACTCGAAACCGCCTTCCAACGTCGCCTCGGTTGGCTGCGACTGGCCACCGTCAGCCTCCTCACGTTCGGGGCGGCCCTCGCCATCTGGCACTCCGGCTTCGACTCGCTGCGGAATTTGTAGTTTTCGTGGCGACAAGTTTATTTAACTTGTCGGAATCGCATTTTGATCAACGATTCAACGCACTGATCGACAAGTTAGATAATCTTGTCGCCACGAAAGCAGGATTTCGCCACCTACCTACTCCCACGCTGTGATCTCGCTGCCGTCGGATTGCTTCCAACTCGGCAGCCATGTGAGAGCGACAAGCCGAACCGTGATGTTCGTCTTCTTCGGCTTGATCGTGATCTGCTCCAACTCTTCCTTCAGCGGGTCGATCGTCGCATTCAGCGCGGCGACTTCGTCGTCGAATTCCTTCTGGATCTCCGTTTTCCGTTGTTCCAATGCCTGAACATTATCCTCGGCGATGTTCTCGTCCTGCATGTCCTTCATCGAGCGGGCGGCGCCCTTCATCGCGGTCGTCGCTTTGGAGATATTCGTCGCGGACACCACTTTGCGGCTCGTGAAGGCGCCGAGGATCGTGCCGCCGAACGACAGCAGCGCGGTGAGACGGTTGTACCACTTCTTCGATTTCTGTTTCTCGACCAACTGAATCGCCTTGCGGATGCGTTCGTCGAGTTGCTGAATCTTGGGGGCGTATTTCTGGCGAAGCTGTTCGGCCTGCTGATCGCGCAGTTCGCGGGCCATCTGCTGCAGACGGACGCGGAAATCGCGTTCCTTTTCGCCGGGCTTCGATGCCTTTTCGAGCGACGGGCTTTTGTAGATCTCCAGCTTGAAATTGCGGTAGATGTGTTCCGCGAACGAGCGTTTCCAGGCATCGAAATTCTTCGCCCGAGCCGCATCGGAGGGCAACGCGCCATACAGGCATTCCTCCGCGGCGGGCGACCGCTCGAGCGATTCGTCGGTGAGTTCCGTCTCGTCTCCTTCGGGCCAATTCACGGCGACGGCGCCCTCGCCGATGTCGGCGAAGACGTTGTAGGCATGGGTCAGCTCGATCTCCGCCTTCGCATCGTTGAAGTAAATCTGGCTGCAGCCGAGCAAGCGGGGCCGATACAGCAGCTTGGCGTCCGCGAGGGTTTCTCCCTCCACCTTCGCGAAAAATTGAGGCACATCGGGGGAAAGCACGGGCCGCTGGTCATGGTGATCGTCGCCGTCCTCGGAGGCCGCCGCCTGCTTCGGTTTCGCCGACACGGTGAGCGCCGCTTCGCCGCGGATGGGGTCGGTGAGTTCCTTGATCTGCTGACGAGTGAGCGGGCCACGCAAATAACAGAGTGCCCAGCGCGACTGAAACACGACGGGGTGATCGTCGTGAACGTTGTTCATCAGGAACACACGATTGCCGAGCGATGAGATGGTGCGCTCCATCGACTGCCGATCGAATCGCACCCCTTGAGCGGTAGAGGGCCTTCGAGACCGTCGAGCACGCGAAGCTTGTCTCGCTCCGTCTGCAATCGCCCAATGAACCATGTGCCGCAGTTCGACAGGCCCTTGTAGTCGATGTCCACCGGGTTCTGCGTCGCCAGCAACATGCCGACGCCGAACGCGCGGGCTTGTTTCAGGAGCGTCAGCATCGGCTGCTTCGAGGGCGGGTTCTTCACGGGCGGGAAGTAGCCGAAGATTTCGTCCATGTAGACGAGAGCCCGCAAGCTCGTCGTGCCCGGCTGCTGCCGCATCCAACCGAGGATTTGGTTCATCAGGAGCGAGACGAAGAACATGCAGCCGAATCATTCAGATGCGCGATCGAGAAAATCGCGATCCGTGGCTTCCCCTGCGGCGTGTAGAGAATGGACTGGATATCAAGCGGTTGTCCTTCCATCCATGTCTCGAAGCTGGGCGAGGCGAGCAGGTTGTTGAACTGCATCGCCAACTCGAAGCGTTCCTTGCCGGGGAAGAAGGTTTCCAGATCGAGCACGCCCACTTTGCTGCTCGGCGGCGATTGAATTTGCTGGATGAGCGAGGCGAGCGTCATGTCTTTGCCGGCTTTCCACGCCGTGGCGAAGATCATGGATAGCAGGATGTGCTCTCGGCTCTGAATCGGGTCGGCTTCGATGCCGAGCAATCCCAACAAGCTGGTCGCCGTCGTGCTGACGCGGTCACGCAGCAGTTCGGAATCCTGGCGCAGCTCCGGCGGCGGAGCGTCGAACGAATGCAGAATCGAGATCGGAAGGCCCGCGTTGCTCCCCGGCGTGTAGATGCGGAAGTCGGCGGCATCTTTCAGCCGCTGAATGCGTTCGCCGTCCTCGTCCCACTGAGCGAGGCCCTTCTTCCAGAGTTCGGCCTGCTCCTTCGCGAATTCCTCCGGCTTGACGCCGCGTTTCCTCGCATCGTCGGTGTTGATCCACTTCAGAAAATCCGAGCCCTGCAACTCGGGGAACAGCAGCATCAGATTCGCAAGGTCCCCCTTCGGATCGACGACGATGGCCGGGATGTTGTCGATCGCCGCCTCTTCGAGGATCGACAGGCAAAGGCCCGTCTTTCCGCTTCCCGTCATACCGACGACGACGCCGTGGGTGACGAGATCCTTGGAATCGTAGAGCAGGTAATCCTTCTTGAGGGCCTTCGATTCAGGCTCGAATTCCTTGCCGAGGTAAAAGACGCCGAGCTTTTCGTAGTCGGGCAAGGCAACGGACTGAGGCATGACGAGGGATTCCCGAAAGGGCGATGCGAGTGGGAAATTTCAGGGGCATTGTAGCGGGCGGGATGAGAATTGCATTTCCTCGCTTGCGGCTTAGCGAGCGAGCCATGCGAACGCTAAGCCGCAACCGGGATGCGAGCGACGGAATATCGTTTTGATTCCTTCGGACGCGCTCAGTTCGGCAATTTACGGCGTATCGATGATGAGCGTCACGGGGCCGTCATTGACCAGTTCCACCTTCATGTCGGCTCCGAATTTTCCAGTTGCGGTCGGCACGCCGAGGGATTTGATGCCGTTAATGAATTGCTCGTAGAGCGGGATCGCGATCGCCGACGGAGCCGCGGAGATGAAGCTGGGGCGACGACCTTTGCGGGCATCCCCGTACAGCGTGAATTGGCTGACGATCAGGATGCTGCCGCCGACTTCGACCACGTCGCGATTCATTTTGCCGTCGTCGTCATTGAAGATCCGCAGGCCGACGATTTTTCGGCGAGCCACCTCGCGTTGTCCGGCGTATCGGTTGGCGCCGACCCCAAGAAGCACGAGCAGGCCGGGGCCGACCTCGCCGATGGTTTCGCCTTCGACGGTCACCTTCGCTCGGGAAACGCGTTGCAGCACGGCTCGCATGGCTCGCCTCGTTCGTCTCAACTTGTCTGGTTCCGCAAGCCGAAGCACAATGCACAGGGCGGACGTTTACGCGATCGGACGGCCGCCGAAAGCATGGATCGCTTGCCGAGCACGCAGCCATGAGCGAATCGAAAAAGCCGCAGAACTATTCGCCCTATCAGCAGAAGATCATCAAGCGACTACTACGACAACGCCGAGGACATCAGCGGCAGCGGCTGGCCGAACTCGTAGGCGAATTGTACCTGGCCGAGGGAAAAAAGGCCGAACGCGTCTGGAAGCAGACCGAAGACGCCATGCGCCGCCTGAAAGTGCCCGAAAGCCGCATCGCTCACCTGATGACGCAGAAAAGCCCCGCTCTCATCGCGGAGTTGGTGAAGGAATTGAATAAATAGCAGAGCCGCGCCGTCGCCGTAGGGTGTGTCGAGCGGTAGCGAGACGCACCGTTGCAGGTTGCCTCGGTTCGCAACATCCAAGTGGCCGAACATTGGATGCCGCGATCCATGGGAACCTGCAACGGTGCGTCTCGCTACCGCTCGACACACCCTACGGCGATGGTTCGGCTCACTCGAAGTGCGTGTGGAGCATGCCGCGGAGTTTGCCGCCGAGGCGTGCGATCGTGGCAGCGGCGGCGCGACGGGCGGTGGGGGAGTCGCTTTCGGGCGACACGAGGTACGTCGCATCGGCAATACCGGCCAGTGGAGCCAGTTCGCTCGCCTGCTCGACGCTCGGGCCATCGATCAGGATCAAGTCATAGCGTTCGCGCATCCAGGCGATGATCCAGCCGAGTGCTTCCCCGCGAAGGGCCGCCTCGATGCGTTGCCCGCCGCTCGGCACCAGATCCAGATTCGCGATCGGCGACGCGAGCACGGCTTGCTGCAGCGCGGAGGTTCCGCTCATCGCATCTTCGATCCCGGTCTTCGGCATCAGCCCGAGCTTCGCCGCCAAATCGGCCTGGCGTTCCTGAGCATCGATCGCGGCCACCCGGCAATGCGGGCGGCGCGAGGCGACGACGGACAAATTCAGCAGACAGGTCGAGGCGCCGACGTTCGGCCGAAGGCCCGTCAGCAGCAACACGCGCCCGCCCTGGCCCGTTGTCCCATGCAGCATGCGGTCGAGCAGTTCCGCGTATTGCTTCGCGATCGGATGTTCCGGCTGACGATACGCGATGATCTCCGGAGCGACTTCGCCGCGTGCAATCATCGGTTCCGCGGTTTCGTAGTTCACCGTCATCGGCTTCGGTTCGACCAACGTCGGTGCATTGCGAACCAATTCCGCCCGAATCGGCGCATGCGGCGGCTGCAGTTTCTGGGCAGCATGATGGATCGCGAGAACCTTCGGCGACGCCTCGAACAACTTGGGGCCGACTTCGACGAACGGCACTTCTTCCTGCTGCAGCGTCCAATCGGTGACGTGGACCTGGTCATGGCGTGGGGCCGGTTCCGGCGCGGCCTGAGGCCGTTCCTTGCGGGCTTCGCTGATTTTGAGAATGTCGAGTGTCTTACCCATGTCACGAATCCCTACTGCTACATGCCCCGTCGATCGATTACGCCGCCCGCGCCGCGGATCCGCCGACTTCGAAGCTCGCGGCTTCTTCACCGAGATCGTTGCCGAGCGATTCGAGTTCGTCCTCGTCGCAATCGGGCACTTCGAGGCCGATGGCCGCCAACGCCTCCATCGCGACTTCAGCATCGACGGCCGTCTCCACGGCATCGGCCATCGTCAGCGATTGGTGGGCGGCCTGATTGAGCAAGCGCGGAATGCCGAGGGCGCCCTGGGCGAGCATTTTCAGGCCCGATTCGTCGATGATCTTTTCCGGACGGCCACCCGAGACTCGCAAGTGATGCAACAGATAGTCGAGCGACTCCTCGACGCTGAGCGGCGCGAGCGACGCGCGGACGACGACGCGTTGGCTCCATGCCGCCATGTCGGGCCGACGCAGCGTTTCATGAATCGAAGGCAGTGCGAGGCAGACCGCCTGAAACGCCTTACGGCCCCCTTCGAGGTTTCCGAGGAGACGTAGCTCTTCGAGGAGATCGGCGGAAAGATGGTGGGCTTCGTCGAAGACGACGACGGTTCGCTTCCCTTCGCTGCACTTCTTCAGGGCGAAATCGGTGAGGCGAAGACGAAGGATTTGTTCGCGGTCATCGTCGTAGGGTTGGCCGAAATCGTAGAGCATGGCCTGCAAGAGCGCGGTGCGATTCGCGAAATGCGTGTTCGGGATAAAGGCGGAGACGACCTCTTCGCCCAGGCGTTCGAGCAGCACTTGGCCAAGCAGCGTCTTCCCCAGGCCGGGCTCCGCGGTGAGAAGCACCAGCCCCTCATCTTCATGCACGGCGCGGATCAGCGGGGCCAACGCCTGCTCGTGGGGCGAAGCCGGGTAGTAAAGCGAAACGTCCGGCACGGCCGGAAACGGTCGCCGATGCAGCCCGAAGCGTTTCTCCCACATGCATGCTTCCTCTGGCGACCCGTTCCACTTTCGAGAGGCGAGGCTCCGTTCCGGCTCCCCTCTCCCCTTTGGGGAGATGGGTCGGGGGTGAGGGGTGAAGCCCATGCGTACGCATCGTCTTCATCCAACGACGAAGAACAAGTCGCCGCGGGCGGCCGTCCCCCCCACCCCCGGCCCCTCACCCCAAAGGGGAGAGGGGAGCAAAACGCTGATACGTCTTTGTGGAGGATCGGCATGGCAAGCCTGCAAAGTTGAACAATTCGGCGAAGTCCGCCTGAGAGGGAGATCAGGGAAACTTGGCAAAAGATGCGGATTCGAGCGACTCACTTCCTCGGAGCCGGGCCTTCGTCGCGCTGATAGATGGGAAGGTAACGATACTCGACGGTCAGCGCCAGCACCGCCATCGACGTGCCGTAGACGGGGCCGTAGCCCTCATTCGCGAGCCAGGATCCGTTGGTCTGCTGATGAGCGAACAGCAGCTTGTGCATGTTGTTCTTGTGCAGGTTCCAATAGTTGTTTCCGAGTTGGAACAGAGCCTGCGAGACGTAGTAGCTCGAATAAAAGAAGTGCTCATCGTTCCACACGAGCGGATTTTTGAGGAGATACGAACCGGCTTGCAGCGACTCGGGAGCGTGATGCAGGTTTTTTCCTACCAACTCGAATCCGAGGATCGCGGTCCCCGTGCATGCCTTCGTGATGCGGCCGCCTGGGATGTAGGTGAAACCTCCGCTCTGCACGTCGCGGCAATTCTTGAGAAATCCGACCGCCATCTCCATGCGCTCGGCAGGCACATCGCAACCGGCATTTTTCGCGGCTCGTAGTGCCAGCATCTGCCAACCAGTGACGCTGAGGTCGGCATCCTGTTGTTCCGGCTGGTATCGCCATCCGCCCTGATAAATGCCCGGTTGCACGCGTTGCGCTTTGAGAATCACCTCGACGGCTTTCACCAGCTTGGGCCGAATTTCCTTCGAGAGCTTCGCATCGCACATGCCGACCGATTCGGCCAGAACCATGGTGCAGATGCCATGGTGATACATCGAAATGCCGCCCGACCCCTCCATCGCGAGCACGCCGTTCGGTTGCTGCCGGCTCACGATCCAGCGGATGCCTTTTTCGACGTGGTCGCCGTAAGGGCCTTCGCCCGGAACATGCCCCGCGGAGAGAAACGCCATGACGGCGAGGCCCGTGATCGCGGTGTTCTTTTCGGAAAACGCGCCCCAGGCACCGTCCTTCTCCTGCATGTTGGCGAGGAAAACGAGGGCTTTGTCCACGGATTCTTCGAGACGATCCTTCGCCGGAGCTTGCGCGAATGCCGGGGTAGTCGCGAGGAGCGGCGTCAGAAGGAGTGCGGCGAAGCGAGTCATGGCGACCTAAAGTTTCGGCGGCGGGATGTAGCATTGTCGCTCGCATCACATGGCTGCACAAGGGGCGAAGGAGGATGTCGAAAAGTCTCGGAACGACCCTTCGATATGTAGAAATCCACTAAGTGCGCAACTACCTAGTTCGGGAAGCCGCAGATTGTCGCGTCTTTCGACAGCGGATGCTTAAACACCTTGCAGCGAGCGAAGCTTGCAACGGGCAACCAGAAAATCGTTAATTCACAACCATCGATTCTTCCGCGAGTTGCGAAATGCCGATTGCAGGCGAACCACGATAGGCACACCGCTTGCTTTAGTTCGATTCGTTCGAGTTGGCGCCCGCCTTTGCTTCCTCTCTCCTGCCAGGCCACGCCTCGGCAGCGTTTTGTCGAACCGGACGGATCGGTTCATTCATCGAGTCATGCCGGCGCTGGATGTAGCGAGCGTTCGCTCGCCCGTACGCTGTGCGCGCCGACATCTGAGGAACCTCCATGCGAAATGTAAACTGGCGGCCGCGGATGGGCCTTGCCACGACCGCCTTTCTCCTTGCAAGTTTGCTCGGCGCCATTCTCTGCGTCCAAGTCCCCCGCATTCTGCAGCAAGAAGAACCGACATCGCCGTTCAGCGAACAATTTCCCCCTCACGAGCGAGTCACCGACCTTGAACGCATCCGCCCTTCGCTAACGCTGATTCAGCGATCGCTCTGCGCCGGCACGCTGCCTTTAGAGGATGCCATCGCGACGGTCGATGCGTTAGTCAGCGAGACAACGCTCGAAGTCAGCGTGCAGTATTTCCCCGGCAACGACCGTCGCGAGCGCGTGGCGAACATGACCGCCTTCTGGGCCATGTCCGACGCGATGCCCTTCGCGACACGATCCGCCGCCGCCCGCAACATCAACGAGCAATTCCGCAAACTCTTCGGCCGCGACTCGCTGTCGATCACCGTGCCTGGACATGCGGTAATGCCGAACTAAGCGAATTCTCTAGCCACCGAGGACACAGAGAAAGGCAAAGAGCTGTCAGAAATGAGAATGCAGGACTCGAATGTTGGAAGCATCACGCATTCTGACTTCTGCATTGTGACTGTTCTTTGCCTTTCTCTGTGTCCTCTGTGGTTCAAAGTGCTTGCCCGGATGCCCTTGCGGCCCTCATAATGAAGGAGTCGTTTCCTGCCGATTTTCCGGAGAGCTTCCATGCTCCGCCTGTCTTCCGTCCTCGCGGCGGCATTCGCCCTGTTGATCGCCGCCGCGCCGCCTCCGCGTGTCCATTTTGCTCCGAAGGCCGCGGGCCCACGTTGGTCGGCGATTTCGCCAACGCCCAACTCGTCATGCTCGGCTCCATCGGCCCCGCCAAACTCGGCACGGGCGACGGGGAATCGGCCACCGAGTTCACGATCGAGCAAGTGCTGAAGGCGCATGACTACGTGAAGGACAAGAAGAAGGTGATCCTGCCTCGCTTCGTGCCGCCGACCAAGAACAAATTCCTCGTCTTCTGCGACGTCTTCAAAGGCAACCTCGACCCCTATCGCGGCATCGAGGTGGCGGGGGATGAGCAGATCGTGAAGTACATCGTCGGAGCCGTCAAGCTGACCGAACGCCCCGCGAGCGAAAGGCTCCGCTACTGCTTCGATTTCCTCAACAGCAGCGAGTTCGAGGTGGCCGTCGATGCGTATCGCGAGTTCGCCAAGGCGGACTACAAGGATTACATGACGATGGCGAAATCGCTCCCCGCCGACACGATCGTCGGCTGGCTGCGCGACGCGAAGACGCCGACATTCCGTCTCGGCCTCTACGCCTCCCTCCTCGGCCATTGCGGCAATGAGAAGCATGCAGTCGTCCTCAAGGAAATGCTCGACGACCCAGAGAAGCGCAAAAGCTCCAGCATCGACGGCATCCTCGCGGGCTATGTAATGCTGCAGCCGAAGGGAGGCTGGGAGCACCTGAAGAACGCGCTAAGCAATCCCAAGGAAGAATTCCTGATGCGCTATGCCGTGCTCCGCACGATGCGATTCCTCTGGGACCAACGACCGGACCTGATCGACCGCGAGGAAATCGTCCGCGGCGCCTCCGGCCTGCTGACGCAAGGCGACATGGCCGACTTCGCGATCGAGGATCTCCGCAAATGGCATCGCTGGGAGAAGACCGATGCCGTGCTCGACCTCTACGGCCAAAAGTCGCACGACATCCCGGTCGTGAAGCGAGCCATCCTCCGCTTCGCCTTGCAATCGCCCAGTGCCCGCGCGAAGACGTGGGTCGCCCAACAACGCCAGCGCGATGCGGATTGGGTGAAGGACGCGGAAGAATTGCTGAAGCTGGAGACCGATTCCACACCGACGCCGACAGCAACGAAGACTGGCAAGGAGTAATAGCTATCCGCGACGCGCAGCGGAGCGGCTAACCATGAATCGGCATTGCCTGAAATCGACGCATCGAAGACGATGGGGCGGCATTCGGCCCACCAGGATCTTACGATGCGTCGCCTCATTATCGCATTCCTTGCACTTTCACTCGTCATCAGCACCGCTCACGCTTGCTCGCTTTGCGAACTAACCGGCAAGCGACATTCGCTCGGCGGCGAACTCGATCGCTCGGAGTTCGCGATCTATGGCACCATCGCCAATCCGCGCTTCCTCACCGATGGCCGGCCCGGAGCCGGGGTGACGGAGTTTCGCATCGAGAAGGCGTTCAAGAGTCATCCGGATTTGGGCAGCGCGAAGACCACTGAGTTGCCTCGCTATCTTCCCGTGCTCGATGCAAAGAATCCGCCGCGCTATCTCGTGTTCGGCGATTTTCACAAGGGAAAGATCGACACCTTCCAGGGCTTCTCCGTCCGCACATCGGCCGTGATCGATTACCTCGAAGCGACTCGTCCCTTGCGCTCCGGCCCGCGTCTGGAAGCGTTGGCGGTCTACGCTCGTTACCTTGATCATCCGGACCCGCAGGTGGCGGAGGATGCGTTTCTCGAGTTCGCGTTATCCCGCGATCTGGAAGTGCTGGAAGCGGCGAAAAAGGTGGACCTCGAAAAGGTGCGAAAGCTGCTCGCGGACCCGAAACTGGATGCCGACCGCGCCAGCCTATTCGCGTTCATGCTCGGAGCCGCGGGGAAGGCGAGCGATGCGGATTGTTCGTGCAGGTACTGCAAAAACCAACGCCGGAACAAGCCCGCGGCTTCGACGGCCTGCTTGCCGGCTACATGACGCTCGATCCGAAAAACGGTTGGACCAAAGCCTGGGAAATCCTTGGCGACGCGAAACGCCCTTTCGTGCAGCGCTATGGAGCCATCCGAGCGGTCCGCTTCTTCCGCAACGCCCATGCAAAGGATATGCAGCCCGCAGATTCTGCACGGCTACAAACTCGGCGTGCTCGACGGCGAACTCTCCGACATCGCCATCGACGATCTTCGGCAATGGCAGGCGTGGGAATTGACCGACCTGATCCTTGAGCAATACGGCAAATCGAGCCACAAATCATCGATCGTCGAACGCGGTATCCTGCGTTACGCGATCTGCTGCCCGCAACCGCAAGCCCGCGAATTGGTGGCGCGCGTGCGTCGATCGGACGCGGACCTGATCAAAGACCTCGAAGATTCGCTGAAAGAGAATTGAAACGCAAGACTCGACAATTGAATGCGGTGGCACACTCTGAACGAAGTGAAGGGTGTGGCGAACCGCCCGGCGCCCGATGTCCATGGGACACGCCACCTGGCGCTACACCACACCCTTCGCTACACTCAGGGTGTGCCACCCCGGATTGCGATGAATCTTTACGCGTCGATTACACCGTCACCAGTCGCAGTTTCGTTTCGCGGCGAGCCGATTCCAGCCCTGCTCGGCTAAACGCAGCAACTCTTGGGGCGAGCGGCGTTCGCCCTGGATGGACGTCATGCCGAAGAAGGCACGCATCGACAGGAGCGGGCCGGCGAGTTCCTCGGCGGGATGCTTGAAATACTGCTGAAGACGCTTGCAGCAGACTTCCGCGCCTTCCTTCGGCGTGTGCGTCATCAGCAGCATGAAGCCGCGGGGGCCGTATTGGCCGACGACATCGCAGCGGCGTTTCTTTTTCACGATCAGATCGGTACCCCAATCCGGGATGTCGATCGGCGATTCCTCGGTGTCTTCGTCCGCGAGTTCGCCCAGTGCCACGGAGAGCGGCAGCTTGTGGCGTTCGGCCCGCGCGAGTTCTTCCTCGAGCCGTTCGAGCATGTAGGGTTGCGAATACCATTGCTGTTCGCCGAGTCGAGGCGTCTGCCGCCAAAGCATGGTGACGAGACGATCGACGTGTTGCCGCGTTTCGCTGAGTTGCTTCTTGGTTCGCTCGAAGCCCAGCGAGTTGTCGTTGATCTGGAGAGCCTGCTTCATGGTTGTGGCCAGAAGCGGCGGATGATCGAGGACGAGGTCGCGATGCACGCAGAGCGTCACGCCCACTTCGACCGCTCGGGTGCATGCCCAAGGCGAGGCGCCGAGGAACACGACCGGAACGTTCTTCTGCCATGCGAGCCAATTGAGGCCTTGCGGACCTTCGCGTTCGAAGACGTCTTCGTGGACCAGCAAAAGATCGCAGGGATTATGTTGCACCAGGAAACGGGCGAGAGAAGCTGTCCGCGACCGCGACCTCCCATTGGTCGAGGGGAGTCTTGGTGAACAGATCCTGAAATTCGCGCTCCCAGCCCTGGCTGGCGGCGATCAATACTCGTCGGCGTTCGGCGGTCATCGGCGTGCTTCCAGTCGATGCATGTCGGCGGTCCATTGCGAGGGGCGGGACCTCGAAGAACAGCGCAAGAGCGACTGAGACAAATTTGCCAGCAATCGGTCGAAGAATCGAGAGAACCTTCCCATCTTTCGCCAATTCACCACCCGGACGCGATTGCGCGATCGGCAGGGACGTTAAACACGGAACACTTTCACTCTGCCGCCACCTGGAGACCATGGCATCCGGGAGAGTAGTCGCTCGTCGTCTCTTGCCATGCTCAATGCGAATTTCTAGCGTAGTAGTTCGATGCCAGGAATGTCCCCGCTTTTGGGATGAGGTTGTTTCATGGTTCGCAAGAAGTTGGGTCGAGGCCGCAAGAATCGTTGCCGTTTCTGCACGAAGGAAGGCTGCCCCCGTCCGGCGTTCGTGGACTACAAGGACGTGGCTACCCTGAAGAAGATGTGCACCAGCCAGGGCAAGCTGTTTAGCCGTAAGCGTTCCGGGAACTGCGCCGCGTTCCAGCGTGCGGTGAAGGACGCGATCAAGCGTGCCCGCTTCATGGCTGATGCCGTTCGTCGGCGAATAATCGAATCGGATGGCCGGGTTTTCGTGGCGACAAGTTTATCTAACTTGTCGGGTTGGAATCGCAATCCGACAAGTTAGATAAACTTGTCGCCACGTATGCGAGCGTCCGGATTACAGTTTCTTCTTCCCGCCCGCCTTCTTCTTCCCTTCCTGCATCACCTTCTCGACGGAAGCGGCGACCTCAGCTGCTTTTTCGTCCGTCAATTCGCCCGGCTTGAACGACCAATTCTTCAGCACGCGGTAGTTGCGGTAGAACATCACCGTCGTCTCAACCTCTGGGTTGATCTTGTATCCCTTCGGCCCTTCCACGGGATAGATTCCGACGACGACGTTCTTCAGCTTCTCCGCCTTCGGCTGCAACCGCTTGACCAACTCGATCCGGCCTGCGGCCTCTTCAACCAGTGCTGCGGCTGCCTTTTCGACATCTTCGCCGTCCCCTTTGGCGTCTCCCTTGGCGGAAACGGAGGTTTGGGCCTTCGGGCTCAAGTAGACCGCGATGCTGGAGAGGTATTCGTTCTTATGTTTCTCGCTAAGGCCATCCAGCTTTTCGAGCAACGATTCGAGTGGGCCTTCCTTGCCGGCTTCCAGTTCCTTCGAGAAGACGAGCACCACCGGCTTCAGGTTGAACTCGCAGACGGCACAATGAAACCGCCCTGCCCCGCCTTTGCCGTTGAGGTTGTACAAATCGAACGGCCCGCTCAGCACGCCCTTCTCTGGGATGCCGGAGCCAGCAGCGCCCTTGGCGTCGTCCTGGGCGGCGACCAGCGTGAGCGAGAACAGAACGAATGCGGCTGACACGAGACGAAGCATCGCGAATCTCCTAGCGGCACTTTCAGGATGACGAGCAGGATGGCGGTCGTCAATGTCACGTAGACGGCGACACCTGATTCGAGCGACGCTGCGGACGGAATGCGTGGAAAAGTCGTCCAAGCCCGGAGGCGAGCGTAGCGAGCTTCTGGGATTCGAGAGTTCACCGTCTGAACCCCAGGAGCTCGCTGCACACGCCCCTGGGCTTGCGTCCCCCCCAGCAACCAAAAAACGCGAACCGCTGTTCGCGGTCCGCGTCCATAAGTTGCTTCAATCGCGTACTAGCGAAGCGATGTGGTGCCGCCGGTCGTTTGCTGGGGCATCGACAAGCGGAACGTGTCCGCGGCTTGCGTGTTGGACACGAGGAGCGTGTCGCGGGCCGGGGTCAACATGTTTTCGCCGTACGCTCGGAAGGTGTAGCTGTTGTTGCTCGCGGGGAGCGACACGAGCTTGCCTTCATACGGAATCGTCGAACGATTCGGGTTGGACATCGGAGCGGCATCCGAGGGGATCGGCACGCGCGGGGCGCCGCCGTCGTAGGGGAATGTGCTCGGTTGCTGCACGTTCTGCGGAACCTGCGCTTGCGGAACCAGGTTCTGCACGGGGCGTAGCACGGTCACATCGTTCGTCACCGGGGCCGACACGGCACCAAGCGTCACCGTCGCAGCGGGAGCCGACGCGCAAGGGCTGTAGTAGACGGGGGACGAATAGTAGACGGGGTTCGAGTAATACACGGGATAGCGGTAATACGACCCGTAGTACGGCCGATAGTAGTTGCCGTAGTAATAGGGCCGATAGTAGCCGCCGCCATAGTAACCGCGGTTGTAGAAACCGCCGCCGTAATAGCTGCGGCCTCCGCCGTAGAATCCGCCGCCATGATAGCCGCGGCCGCCGTGGAATCCGCCGCCGTGGCCCCATCGGGCTTCGAGGGTTTCGGCGTCGTCGCCCTTGCCGCCTAGACGCATCACGTCGTTGTCGGCGCGGACGCTCGTGCCGACTCCGAGGGCGCACATCCCGGCGGCAAACGAGGTCAACATCCATCGTCTCATGAGCAATCTCCTGTTGGAAATGGCTGTCGTCTCTGCGAAGGCTGTCCGCTGGCAGGCCATTCGAGAGCCATCGTCATTCTAGGCGAGCGGGGGAACCAACTCCGTCGGCAAAACGTGGGAAATGCTGCGGTCTGCGAGGATTCCGCCCCTTCCGAATCTGCCGCGCGCCCGATGAAAAAAGCCTCTCTGACAGGCCCTTTATCCAATGGTAGACGGCGAAGGTTGCCGATTATTCACCGAAGACGGCAATCTGCGCAAGGGGGACACGTGGGCAGGCGATGCTGCATGTTTCTGCTGCTCGGCTCGCTCGCCTGCAATCGCCAGGACGCGGACGCTCTTGCCCGCATCGGCAACCGCCTGCTCGACCGCGCCAGTCAATCGACCGGCGGCATGCGCGAGAAGATCCAAATCGGTTTTCAGGAGATGGGCAAAACCAACGTCCGAGACCGCGTTCAATCACGGCTCGTCCACGACCGGCTGCTGCAAGGATTGCCGATCGAAATCGTCGCCCAAGGTGCGGACATCGAACTTAAAGGGACACTGAAAACCGCGGACCAAAAGCGGCGTGCGATCGAACTGGCGGAGAACACCGAAGGCGTGGCGAAGGTGGTCGATAGCCTCAAGGTGCCGGAAAATCCGACGCTACCGTAATCGCAGCCGCAAGCCCCGCCGTAAGCGCACGGTGGGAAGTCGAACTCTGCGGTCGGTGCCCTACCGCGCGCCTACGGTGGGGCTTGGCGGGTTACCCCAAGGACGTATTGCAGAAAATGCATGCGGGCGGCAACGCGGCGTGTCCGACACTTCCGGCAGGGGCCCGTCCTCCAGAATCTTGCCGTCGCACAGCACCACCACCCGATCCGCGGCACGGCGAGCGAAGCCGATTTCGTGGGTCACCATCAGCAGCGTCAGGCCCTACGCTTGAGGTCTTCAAGCGTCTTCAGTGACTTCCCCCTTCAACTCCCGGATCGAGGGCAAGCAGATGGTGATCTCGTCTGCGCGCCTTGAGCTTCGCCAGGGCGCGAGCGATGGCGACCCGTTGTTTCTGGCCGCCCAGCTGATGCAGGTATTTTTCCGCATGATCCTGCAATCCGACGGCGAAGCAGATCGCGGCCTGGATCGTTCGCGGATCGACGCTCCTCGCAGCGCGCGGACCGGCGCCGGTGGACGTTGGCAAGCTACGCTGAGATGCAGGGAATAGCTGAAAATCCTGAAAGATCATGCCGAAGCTGCGGCGTACCTGTTCCCTCGCCGCTCGCGGTCTTCAGTTCCCCTGGCCCAGCAGCGTGCGGGAACCGACGCGACTTCGTATCCGAGGACGAAGGCCGCTATTGAGGCGCAGAACGTGGACTTGCCGCCGCCGCTGGGGCCGAGGATGGCGACGGTCTCGCCGTTGCGGAAATCGAGACTAATGTCGTTGAGAATCGTGCGGTCGCCGAAATGCTTGCGGACCGCTTTGGCTTCGATCGCGGAGGATCGGATCGGCTGAGGGGATGCGGAAATCGCGTGTTCCATCGTGCGAATGTTCTCCTTGTGTTCGGCTTTAGCTTCTGTATACCAGCCTCTCGCTCCGCGAGAAAGCGGATGCCTATGCGGTCGGCATAGCGCACTGTGCCGCTTCTCGCGGAGCGAGAGGGCTACATAGGAGCTATAGAGAACGCGTTTTCGCGGCGTTGCAACAGGAGCGCGGCGGTGGGGCCGAGAATTTTCGACGTCTTCGTCCAGTCGACGTGGCCCAGGATGAGCAGCTTCGGTGGACGACTTCCGCCGCCTGCCGGCTTTGCACGGGCGGTAATGCTGACGCGAGACCGCAAACCAAGCGTCGATGCCGATGCGGCGTTGGACGACGTCGGCGCCGAGGGCGATTTCGCGGTTCGGCAGGCCAAGTTCGCCGCTTGAGCATGCCGGCGAGCGGAGTCCTTCATCCAGTTCCGCGTCGCTCAAGAGCGATTCGCATGCGATGAGCGCAGCGGCGAGGATTCGAAGAATCGAGCAGACGCTCGAGGACGTGGCGATCCGCGCAATTCCTCGGAATTGCTGGAGAAGTTTGCCGGGATTTCCAATCGCAGCACGGCAGGCGTCTGGTAGCTCGCGAGAAGCACTTTGAGTTCGCTGATGAGTTGCGTATCGGACGATTCGGTCAGGCGACGTATAGTGCGCCGTGTCTGAGCCGCCCTCGTGCCGAGCACGCCCTTTTCGGACGACCATGCGGATCGAGACGCACCGCTTCTTCCGTCAGCATTTGGCCACGACCAGCGGGCCGTCGGCGAGAACGAAGGTGATCCGCGAGGATGCGGCGAACGGTAATCGAATCCAGGGCCAACGATGTTCGCTGTCCCATAGCAACGCTTCGACGGCGGCCCGGCGAACTTCCAGGCTCGGATCGAACAGAAATTGGGCGAGATTTTCGATCAGCTTGCGGTCTTCGAGGTTGCCCAGAGCCGCCACCGCGACCGTACGGATAATTGCCTGTTCCGCACGCTGCGCGACTTGCAGGACCAGTTCCGCCTGACCCGGCCGCCAATCTTTGCGAAACTCCAGGCTCGCCAGCGCGGCCACACGCACTTCGGCGCGTGGATGATTCAGCAGCGCCAAGGCAGGCGTCGCATCGTAGTTGAGCGCGGCTCGCAAAGCCTTCACTTCCGGCAGATAGCGACATGCTTCGAGATCATTCGGCCACTCGCGGCGATACGCGAGTCGGCCCGCGAGAATGCTCGCTTGCCGCATGGCGGGGGCGCCGGAGTCGTAGAGCATTTGCACGCCGAAGAAGACGAGCGGTACGACGAGCAGCACGGCTCGTGCGGTGTGCGAGAACGAATCCTCGGCCCGGTCGCCGAACCAGAGCCAGGAAAGTGCGATCAGATAGAGCGTGATGACTGCGGGGCCAAGAGGCTGACGCCAGGCGCCGCGGGCGAAGAAGCTGAGGAAGCAGACTCCGGCTTGGAAAGCAACGCCCATCCAAAGGATGATGTTGTCCTCACGACGAACTGCGTCAGCGAGGAGGATGCCGGTAGGGAGCAGCAGCACCGCGAGCTTCGCGATGGCCGCCGCTGTCCCGATCGCATGTTGGAATGCAAATGCCATGGTCCGTCCGGGGGAGAACCCAGGGTCCGCTACGGAAATATGGGTTACTTCTTCGCGAAAAGCCAATCGAAGCGAAAATTCGGGGCAGACAGGCGTTCAGAGGACCGCCTCGGCGGAGCATTTTGCCGGGCCGGAACAACCCATCGTCGAGCATCGGAAATCGGCTCGCGGGAAGGTGCGTAAACGCTCGTGACGCCGAGAAATGCGGTAGATTTGCGTCGATGGACCGCGGACAGGATGTTCACCGATCGAAGCGGAGGATGCGATGAAGCGATCGTTCGCCGCCCTGGCGTTTCTCACCGTGGCGGCTTTCGCCGGCAGCGAAACGCCGGCCCAGGCTCAGCAGTACCAGTACTTCACCGGTCACCAGCTGAACCGCTACTACTACTATCCCTACGTCTACTTCCCGCACAACTATTGGCCCGCGATGGGCCCCCGATGGCCCGAAGCTCCCGGCCAGCCCTACATGCGCCCGCCCGCGTACATGGCCAACCCGCCCTTCCGCGAACCGAACTGGCGCTACGAAATGCAGCAGCCGCAGAAATACTACCGCGGCTTCCACTTCTGGCTGGACCAGTTCTAACGCGGGATCGTGATCGCGTCGCAAGCCCCACCGTAAGCGCAGCGTACGGTGGGGATTCATACGACGGGTGCTTCCATCCCCACCGTGCGCTGCGCTTACGGTGGGGCTTGCTGCGCTACCCCGGCGTCACTCCTCCGTCGGCAGCACTTCCTCCAGCTTCACCTCCCACTGCCCCAGCCCGATGCTGACGCGGGCGGTGTTTTTCTTGAGGTCCACGCGGACGACGCTGCCGTCGCTGCCGAAACGCGGGACATGGACGCGGTCGCCGGCTTGCAGCTTTTCGCGGAAGCCGCGGAGTTTCGCTTCCGCTTCCTCCTCACGCTGCATCGCGGCCACTTTCTCCTCGTATTCCAACTGCCGAAGCTGCGCCTCGTGTTGGGCCTGCAGCGCTTCCTCGCGTGCCTTTTCCGCCTCTTCGCGTTTTCGCTGCAGCATCGCGATTTCAGGGTTCTTCCGCTGTTTGCGTTTCAGGTACTTGTGGGCACGACGCAGCAACTCCCTCGGCATCTTCAGCCTTCGTGCGATCTGCAGCGCGTTCGACATTCCAAATTGGCCGATGTGCAGGCGATAGGTCGGCTTCAGCGTTTCCACATCGAACTCGACGGCCGCATTCTCCGCGCGCTCATTGCCGAAGGCGTAGGTCTTGAGGTCGCCGAGATGGGTCGTGACCATGGCACGACATCCGAGGTGATCGAGATGATCGAGAATCGCTCGACCGAGTGCGGCGCCTTCGGTCGGGTCGGTCCCGGCGCCCAGTTCATCGAGCAAAATCAGGCTGCGGCTGTCGGCGACTTTGAAGACGTGAGCGAGACGGGAGATGTGCAGCTGAACGTGCTGAACGATTGTTCGAGACTTTGCTCGTCGCCGGTGTCGGCCGGAGACTGGCTGAAGATCGGCACCATGCTTCCTGGCCCGCCGGGATATGCATGCCGGCCTGGGCCATCACGCAGAGCAGGCCCGTCGTTTTCAGCGTCACCGTTTTGCCGCCGGTGTTGGGCCCGGTGATGACCAGCATGTTGAACGGCTGGCCTAACCGCACGTCGATCGGCACCACCTCGCGCGGATGCGTGACCGCCGTCCTTGTTCGCCCCGCATCGGCATTGCCGGCTTCGGCGGGAGCGTTCGCCTCTTCGCGGAAAAGATGCTCGAGGACGGGATGGCGAGCGACGCGGAGCCAAAGCCTGCCTTCGTCGTTGAGGTCGGGCATGGTGTGGTTGTAGGCCCGGGCGAACTTCGCTTTGCCGTTGACGTAGTCGAGTTTCGCCATCGCCTCGATCGCATAGTTCAACGGCTTCGCGACACGTCCCACCTCCGCGCTCAGCTTCCGCAACACCTTGCGAATCTCGCGGTCCTCATCCGCCTTCATCACCACGCGCTCGGCACTTAGCCCCGCCACTTCCGCAGGCTCGATGAAAATCGTTTCCCCCGTGCTGCTGGTGCGATGAACGATGCCCTGAATTTTGTGTCGAAAGTTGATAGCGACGGGGAGGACATAGTGGTCGCCGGAGACGGTCGCATTGGGATAGCGGAGGACTTTTCGCAACTCGGGATCGCGGAGCAGGTTCTTGATGCGGGCCTGCACGCGTTCGTCGATTTCCGCGATTTTCGCTCGCACTTGAGCGAGTTCCGGACTCGCCATATCGAGCACATGACCGCGCGAATCGATGCAGCCCGTGATGCTTTTCGCGATCAGGCCCAAGTCTTCCACGGGCGACAGCAATGCGATCGTCCGCGTGAATCGCTCAGAGAGCCGCATGCGGAAGCGATACATGGCCCCGGTGCAACTCAAGACGCCGCCGACTTCGAGCAACTGATCCGCGGTCAGCATCCCGCCGATCGCCGCCCGACGCGTCAGCAATCGCACATCCGCAAGGCCTGCAAAAGGAGGCGCGTTCCCCTGCCCGAGCACATCGACCATCTCATTGACGAGTGCCAACTCCGCGCGAATCGAGTCGATCTGCGTGCTCGGCTCCGCCGACAGGGCGAGATCCTTCCCCAGAGATGAAGCGCAGTGGCCGGCAGCCAATTCGCGGACCTTCTGAAACTCAAGCAAACCCAGCGTATGCGCATCCATCATCATCGCTCGCGGAGAGTCGGATCGAAGGCCTATTGTACGCCTCGCGGCCCAAGACCAAGAGTAGAGGCAGGATGCATGATTCAGGTTCGCATCATCGTTTTCGTCGATAAACCTTGTAGTTGGCATCCTCGTACGCCAATTCGAGGGCCGGCGATTGCACGATGTGCGAATGCGTTGCGACGATGTGCGTGATCTCTTCGCGATCTAGTTCCGCCAGAGTTTCCTCGCGGCTCAGCGCGCCGTCTTTGTAGATGCCTTCGTTCCACTCCATGCGTCGTCGCCATTCGATGACGTCGATGTCCTTGTACGGAATCGACTTGAAATCCACGTAAATCGGCGTGCCCGTCGCAAGGCGGAAGCGTTGGAAATCGATCGGCACGATGCGCGTGTCATTGCTCCGTTCCGCGAGCGGTTTGAAATCGCTCGACAATGACCCTCGCGTGGATGCGGCCAAGTTCGGCATCTTCATCGGCAGCAGATACACGTCGCCTTTCGTGCGATGCTTGCGGACGAAATCGTAGAGCGGCAGTTCCGCGTCGTTGTTGCGATAGCCGACGCGATTCCACATGAGCGATGCTCCGCTCACGACGGCGGCAATGACCAGAGCCGTTGCGAGGCACATCGCCGCTTGCGATTCCATCCAGGAACGGCCGGCAACGATGCACCGCGTGAGGATGATGGCCGTCGCGATCGGAACGAGGATGGCAGACGTGCGCCATGGAAACAGCAGCGCGAGCGTGTCGCTGTCGGTCGCGACCTGGACGACAGTAAGCAATGCGGACAGCAAGAAGATCGTCAGCAAAAGTTGAAAAAACCGTGTTCGCCACGTAAGCGCGATGCCGGCGACGATCCATGCGACCTGCCCCATCGCAATGCCATCCAGCCAAAGTCGCGGCAGGCAGTGATGCGGGATGCGGACACGTGCGAGGATGCGTTGCGATTCCGCGAACATCTCCGGCGAGGTCGGGCGAAACATCAGCAACGAATAGATCATCGGCGGCAGGACAAGCAGGAGCGACACGAAGCCGATCGCGAACGAGCCCTTCCGATTGCCGCGGCGAAACTGGTCGATCATGTACCCCAGAGTCAGCATCCCGGCGCCGAGCAGGTAGGTCGAATGCATGATGCAAGCGAGCGCGACGAAAACGACGGCGAGGATGAGTCGGTCCCAGACGTATGCCGCGAGCGATGCGATCAGGAGCACGCCGAACATCGAAGGCTGCAGCATGCCGCCCAGCCCATACTGCCCGGCGACGCCGGATTGGAAATACCAGGGATAATCCCAACCAAGCAGTCGATATGAACCCCAGCGGGCCAGCGCGGAATGAATGCCGACGAACAACGCGAAGAAGACGATGCGAAGACGTTCGCTGTCATATTCGCCCGCCAAGCGGACGAAGATCGCGAGGAAGCTCGCCGCATAGATGCCGAGCAGAGCGACATGAAAGCCATGAAACGCCCAGGAGCCGAGCGTTTGGGCGATGAGGGAAACGAACCCGCTGAAGGCCGGCGTCGGATCGGCGGTGTTCGCCAGCCAATCGTCGCGGAGTTCGCCGACTCCGGCCTGGGCTAGGCCATGCAGAAAATACTGATTCTGATTCGAGTAGTAGAGCGGAGCCTGAGTGTATGCGACGCCGAAGATCAGGCTCACCGCAAGGAACCAGAACGCCACATGCAGCTTGGGATTCATCCGTCACCGACGGCAAAGGAGAGGAACGCGTCGTCCTCTGTCATAGCGATCCCAGTTCGCCCATGAAACGAAAAAACCCTCGGGGTGGGGTTCCCGAGGGGATTCGATATCGCACGCGAATCATCGGTACTAGTCGAGGACGGCGAGGATGTCGTCTTCGGTCATGATCAGGTATTCGTCGCCATCGACGTTGATTTCGTTTCCGGCGTACGCGGAGAAGAGGACGCGGTCCCCTTCCTTCACCTGAAACTTGGCGCGCTTGCCGTCTTCGAGCAGCTTGCCGTCGCCGACGCTCAGGATTTTGCCCTGACGGGGCTTTTCCTTGGCCGTGTCGGGAAGCACGATGCCCCCCGCGGTGCGGTCCTCGGCTTCGAGACGCTTGACGACGAGCTTGTCGTTCAGGGGTACGACCTTCATTGGCGGTGAGTCC
>JAXMAT010000064.1:0-27925 GCA_046350235.1 Gemmataceae bacterium
CAATCAGGTTGCTTCCGCCATCACGCTGAAGAACGAGATCCGCGTAGTTGAACGTCACCAAGTCAATCGACTCGGAGAAGAGCACGTCGATAGACGTCACCGACACGTTGCGCGGGTTGGGGGCGACGGAGGAAAGGCTCGTGACCTGCGGCGCAGACGTATCGAGCGTAAAGACAAACGGATTGCTTGCGACCGATGTATTGCCGTTGGAGTCGGTTTGACGCACGCGGACGCTGTTCACACCCTCGACCGGTGTGAAGGTGCTCGTCCAGGTGCTGCCGCCGTTCATCGAATACTCGACTGTGGCGCCTTGTTGCACATCGGCCACCGAAAGCGTGCCGATCGAGGTGATATTGTCACCGAATCTACCGGTATCGGACAGAAGCGATAGACGCGGCGGATCGGCGCTGAGAACGAAACGAGCCAAAGTGAAGTCTTCGCGAACGCCTTGCCCGTAGCCTGCGACGACGATACGACCCGCAGCGTCGAATTTCATTCCGACCACAATGTCATCCGCAAGTCCGATCGCCGTGACAAGCTTCCCGTCCCCGTCAAAACTGGTGTCGAGCGCCCCGGTATTCAGGTACCTGACGATCGCGACATCCCGATTTCCGCCGTTGACCACATGACCAGATACGAGAATGCGTCCCTCCGAGTCAATGATCACGGGCCCGGCGAGGTCCGAGCCGAGACCCACCGGCGTAAGAACTTTCCCGTCGCTGTCGAATGTTGAGTCGGGGGACCCGTCGGGATTAAATCGGGCGACTAGGAAATCCAACTGGCCGCCATTTGCGTCGCTGAATCCTGTCATCAAAATTCGGCCAACCTGGTCGATTGCGATACCGGTGGCGTTTTCGAAGCCTGAATTGAAGGTGGCAGTGGCCCTGCCATCACCGTCAAACGTTGTGTCGAGCGAACCATTGGAATTGAACCGTACCACACCGATGCCGACTCCGGTGCTTCCTGCAACCAGGATGCGGCCGCTTCCGTCGATTGCCAAGCTATTTGCCCAAGCAACACCAGGGCCGAAGCTAGTCGTGACAATTCCGTCGGTATCGAAACTGGAATCGAATGAACCATCCGCATTAAGCCGAGCGACGAGAATCTGGGTGCTCGATCTGCCTGCAATAACAATCTGACCGGAAGCATCAATGATGACTCCGCTGGCTTCTTCATTCGTCGAACCAAGCGAAATGATATGCTTGCCGTCGCCACTGAACGTTTCGTCAAGCGAACCATCCGCGCAGTAGCATGCAATCAGGATATCCCAATTATTGCCAGTGTTTGCGCTGCCAACGACGATGATCCGACCTGTTCCGTCAATCGCGACACTGCCTACGGTCGCGTTGAATCCAAATGCCGTCGATACTTTTCCGTTGGTTCCGAACGGAAGGTCGAGCGAACCATCGGGTTTGTAGCGCGCGATCGCAAAGTCTCCGGAGGACTGCCCCGCAACGACGATATTGCCGAGGCCGTCGATCGCCATGCTGCTTGCGAAATCTTGCGAGGCACGAAACGCTAGGGTCAACTTGCCATCGACGTCGAAGCCGGTGTCGAGAGATCCGTCGGCGTTGTACCGTACTGCAGCAAAGTTTCTTTGGCCGTCCAGGGACCACCCAACCGCCACAACGCGTCCGACGCCGTCAACGGCAATGCTCCTGGCTTCCTCAATACCTGATCCGATCGAAGTCGTAGCACGACCATCGCCGTCGAAAGTGAGGTCGAGGGAACCGTTCGGATTCACACGGACGATCCCCAAGTCCTGATTCTGCCCGTAGGCATACCCTGCCGCGACGATGCGGTCGGAATCATCGATGGTAACGCTATTGAGGCTGGACGCATTGCCGATGAGAAGAGTGCCGCCACCATTGAAGGTTTGGTCGAGGGACCCATTAATGTTGTAACGAGCCAAAGCAAATGTGCCGAACGCCTCTCCAGCCACGACGATTCTGCCTGAACGGTCGATCGTCAGATCGTTTGCTCTCGAGTTCGACTGAATAACGGTTGCCACTTTTCCGTCGCCGTCAAACGTCGTGTCGAGAGACCCGTCGACCTGGTATCGAACTAACGCGAACTGTGAACCGCCGTTGAACTGGGAATAACCAGCAACGATAATCCGATTCCAGGAATCGACGACAACACTGTTAGCGCGATCGTCCAACGTCCCGAATGGAGTAACGACTTTGCCGTCGCCGTCGAACGTCGAATCAAGCGACCCATCTGTGTTGAAACGAGCGACTGCGATGTCGTATCCGGATGTCTCCTCGACATTGCTCGTATAGCCGGCAACGATGACGCGTCCCGCTGAATCGATCGCGACGCTGCTCGCGAAGTCACGAACCCTAATGCTCGTGGTGACGAAGCCATCACCATCGAAGTTACCGTCGAAAGATCCGTCCGAGTTGTAACGCGCGACGGCAAAGTCGAAACCTGTATCGTCAAAGGCATATCCTGCGACGACTATTCGTCCAGATGCATCGATTGCAAGGTCCGCAGGAGTACCGAAGAACGATGCCTTGCCGCTGTTTCCGAAGGTGAGATCGAGCGTGCCGTCAGTGTTAAGACGCACCAAGTAGCCGCCCGCGCTTGCAGCCACAATTTTCCCATCTGCTTGGACGGCAACGGCGACTGCCTCCGAAGTCGAAGCCGGCGATGTTCCGAAATCCGTGAACACCTTTCCGCCAACTCCGAAGGTCGGATCAAGCCGAACCGCAGGCGTGATGCGGTCTTCCATGGACTCGACGCCAAGCTTCACACGGTGCTGCGAGTTGCCATTCGTTTTGAGTTGCTTTCCCTTGCCGAACCACTGCTTTAGGTACTTGTTGAACTGCGAAGACAAACCCATCGAACGCAACTCCAGGGGGGGGCGGGGCGCTAGAAGCCACAGGCAAAACATTTCCTTACGCGACTATCTTACGGAAAAATAAGCTGCTTCAGGTGAAGATTCGGCGGTTACTTCTCTGCGAGGTTCCCGTACGTGATCGACAAGACATGGTGCGGCAACTCATGGGTTTTCTCCCAGCGGATGCCGTCCGTGGAACGTAGAAGCTTGCCGGGCCAGAGGGAGCCGACGTACACGCCATTGCCGAAGGCGGCGACGGTGGGGGCGTCGGTGTTGGGGGTGCGGCCCCATTTGGCGCCGGCATGCGATAGCGCCGCGCTCAATCGCAACAGATGTTACCGTCGAGATCATGCTATTGATATGTTCGCCTTCCTCGCCGACGGTGCGGTCAGTCCATTCGAAGACCGTCTTTGCTGCGCATGCGGAGAGCCGTGAGGCCGCCGCCGACGAAGACGCCGTTACCGTGGTGGCGCATCGATGAGCGTATCCTTGGCGAGCGCGCTTGAGGACGTGCACGAACTTTTCCTCATTAGCCACGCGGACGAGGCGGGCACCGTAATCGCCGACGACGACCAGGCGGTCGCCTCCCTGTGCGAATCGGCGAAGGTGGGCATCGTGGCGGATCACTTTTTTGTCGTCGCAGATCGGTTTGCGCGGCGTCCAGGTTTTGCCGTCCGTCGAGGTCGCCATCGTGGGGATTTCGCCGTCTTGCAGCAGCATTGCGTGGAAGCAGTTGCCGGCGGGGAAGAGCAGATCGAGGCGGGTAGCGTAGGGTTGGCCATCAGATTTCACGAAGTCCCATTTCGCGCCATCGCTGGTGACGAAACCGAGCGCGATCGCCGCCGTATTGTCCGCCCACAAGGCAACGGCCTTCAGCTTGGCGTATTTGAGGAGCATGCCTTCGCGGTCGGTGCGCGATGCGTCAGGCTTTGCCGTCTTGCGAGAAGAGCCGGGACGCCATTTCGCCAGTGGCGAGGAAGACAGGGCCGGAGAGCGGGCGGTCCGCGGGTTGAGCACTGGGTCAGGCGGGGCGAGGACAAAGAATGCGAGGATTGCGGACGGTACAAATCGCATGTGCTGACTCGGGAAGCGTCAGAAAGTGGTCCTGCGCTCCGCGTGAAGTCAGCAACGATGTGGTCGACCTGTTTTTCGTGGCGACAAGTTTATTAACCCATGGACTTAATTAAACAAGTTAATAAACTTTATTTCCGGTCGCCTGGCCTTGCATCGCCGCTGACCTCACGCGGAGCGGCGAGGATTGCTGTCACTCAAGATCAGGAAGACGGCCGTCGTATGCTTGGCACATGCAGTGCGGCGCATTGCCGAACTCGCGCCGCGGGTGTCGCCCATGCGTTCGAGCAATTCACGTAGAGGTTCGACATCGGCGTGCCGCGTTGATACGCGACGTGTCGGCCCGGTCTTCAGTTTTTCCGCCTGCCCGGCCCGCGAGCACTGGGTAATTTTCTCTACTGCCATGGCCGCCGTCGGCCGTAGCTCATGTACATGAGGACGGTGTTGTCGAGCAGGCTCGTGCCGCCCTCGTCGATGGTCTTCATCTTGGCGATCGCCTCGGCGAAGATGCGCGTGTACCAGGCATGAATCTGCCGGCAACCTTCGCGGGCGACGAGGTCGGCATCTTCCACGCGGAACGAGTTGCCATGATGTTCAGCGTGTAGGCTGGCGCGCGGTGTTCGTAGCCGACGGTGATGACGACGCCGGGGAAGGGCTTCGTCGCTGCCGAGCGCGAGCGTGCCAAACGCGGGTAGTGTCAGTTTTGGAAGGCGAGCACCATTAGGTCCGCCATCACTCGCAAGTAATCTGCGTGCACGGCCCCGGATCGCGGACGACGGCGCTCACCATGCGAAGTTCGCACTGCTGGCGATCAGCGAACCTTGAGGAGCATGCGGCGTCGAAGGGCGGATTGCGGGCGTCGGCGCTTCCATCGCGATCCGCTCCTGCATGCGGCGAACGCGTCGTTCCGTGCTATCGATCAGATCGAGATATTCCTGCAGCTTGGCGCGGTCGGTCGATCCGAGTTGCCGTTGCAGGCCGCGCGCATCCTCGAGCACCAAATCCACGACCTGACGATCGTAGGTCTGCGGATTCTCGGCGTTGTTCGGCGTCGGCGTATTGGCGAGACGGCGCGTCCAATTGGGAGCGACCAAGCGACGGCCGCGAAACATTGCTTCGAAAGAGAGACGCGGATCGCGTTCCACCGGCAGGCTTCGGCCGGCACGATCGAAGAAGAATGTCGTTTCGCCCCCCGCATAACCGAGCCGCATCGACGGAATCAGGCTCTGCGGGCCGACGATCTCGGCCGCGCGCTGATCGACGGAGATGCCCGCGACCGGCCGGCCTTCGTTTTTGCCGACGCGGTTGCTGCCCGTCAGATGCAGATAAGCGCAATGTTCGTGAGCATTGATGCGGCCATCCGAATCGCCTTGCTGCGCGAGGTTCGAGAGGACGAGGATGTCGTCTTTGTGCGGTTGCAAGGGCCGAAGGATGGAGGGCAAGGTGGTGAGCGGACCGCGTTCGGTCGGCACCCACGATTCGCTGACGGTGCCGCCGGTGACGGTATAAATACCGAAGCGAAGCGGCGGGCGAACCGGCGTGCGGCTGCCTGCCCGCACCACCTGCGGCGCGATCGATTCGAGGAACGGCAACGCCGCCACCACGCCGGCGCCGCGGAGAAACGATCGCCGGCTGACCGGGACCTGAGGGATCTTCATCGCCGTCACTCCGCCTTGCGGTGTTGAAACGGATAGCTTCGGACCACTTCGAGAATCAGCGTCGAATATCGGTAGTCGTCGCGGGCCAACGCCTCGCGGATCGATTTCAAGCTCGGCTCATCATAATAACTGAGATCGCGGCCCAGTGCATACGTCAGCGTTTGAGCGATTAGATTCGTGACGAATTGATCCTGCTTGGAGCGGAGCACGCCTCGCAAGCCATCGAGCCCGCGAAACTCGCCGGAACCGGGCAGCGTTCCGGCGTTGTCCACAGGCGTGTTGCCGACCGCTTCGCGCCAAGAGCCGACGGCATCGAAATTCTCGAGGGCGAAGCCGAGCGGATCGACGCGTTTGTGACATCCGACGCAATTGCGATCGGAGGCATGCTGGGCCAGCTTTTCGCGAAACGATGTGGGCTCCGGTTTGTTCTTGGCGGTCGGCGCGAAGTTGCCCGCGTTGGCGGGAGGCGGAGGCGGCGGGGAGCCGAGCAGCACCTCAAGAATCCATTTCCCGCGAGCCGTCGGCTTCGTCCGATCGGTGTGCGAGGTCATCGCCAGCATGCTCCCCATGCCGACGACGCCGCCGCGATGGTTCGCCGGCTTCAGCGCGACCTTCGCGAAATCCTTGGCAGGAATCGTATCGAGCTTGTAATGCCGAGCGAGTTCGGCGTTCGCGAACGTGTAGTCCGAATCGAGCAGATCGAGGATGCCGCGATCCTCTTTGCGGAGGTTGTCGCAGAAGAGCCAGGTTTCATGTTCCGCCGCATCGCGGAGGCTGCGGGTGAAAGTGGGAAACTGATTCTGCGAAGGCAACGCTTTCCGCAAGTGCGGCAGTTGCAGCCAGTGGGCGAAGAATTGCGAAGTCGCGGCGTTGGATCGATCGTTCTTCAGCAATCGGCGGACATGCTTTTTCCAGCTCGGCCGGATCGGGAGAGTTTGCCTTCATCGGCGGCCTTCATGAGTTCCGGATCGGGCATCGAACTGGTCAGGAAGTACGAAAAGCGAACCGCCAACTCATGATCGTTGACTTGCTTTCACGCGCCTGCTTTTTCGGGGACGATTCCACACGCAGGAGGAAATGCGGCGAAATCCAGGATCGCTTCATCGCCTTGCGGATCGAGTCTCGAAGTTGTCGCCCGCCGTCCGCGCCGCATCCGCCACCTTCGCGTAAGCGCTCGGTTTCCTTCTCCCCGACCGGCCGACGAAACGCGCGCGCGACGCAGAAACGCGCCGAGCACCTTTCGCGTGGCGCCCGCAGAAACGTCCTTCGAGGGAAACGCGATCAGCAACCCTTTGCGAGCAAATGCCACACTTTGATCGGTAAACAGGCGATCGAGCCGCGAGGTCGGCGGCCGCGAAATACTTCTCCATCAACGTCGATTCGAGCACGAGCGACGCGGCCCGATTCGGGAAACCTTCGACGACCTTGGCCCCTCCGCAATCCCCGCATCGCTTGCCGCATCATGGTAGAAGCGAAGCAAATCGCGCATGGTCTGCGAGTATTCGTTGCGGGTCAACGGACGAATCAGCGGCGGCCCGGGATCGGGTTTTTTTTCGAGGTATCGGTCGCATCGAACCACGCCAAAGAAAGGCCGCTGCGCCTTCGCATCGATGGGATCTTCCGGCGGCATCTGCCCCGTGCGAACCTGATGGAACGCCTTCTTCCAGATATCGAGCCGCCCCTTCGCGGAAGCCTGGGTCTTGAAAGCGGAAAAATCAACGCCGCCATTCGCCTTATTCGCGTTGTGGCAGGAGAGACAATGTTCGCGAAGCCATGGCTGCAGCCCGCCTTCAAATTCAGGCTCCGCCGCGATCGAAACGAAAGGCCCTGCGGCAACGACCGCGATCGCCAGGCAAAACGCTCGAAGGATGGACATGAATTTCCGCAGGTGGGCAAGGCGTGGAATGTTCGGCAATTATAGCGGACGAACTTCACGAGCCGCGGCACGAAGTAAGCGGATCGCACAGCGTCACGCGAATCGTTTACTTTGTGCGCGGCTCCTTCGAAATGTGAAGAATTCGCCGGAGCCGCGGTTTTTGCTTTGGGCATCCGTGCACGGGCCGACTATCCTGTCAACATCCAGCTGGCATCAGTCCCGGAGCGGTTCATGGAGTTGTACGTCATTCGCCACGCGGAAGCGTATCCGATCGGAGAAGGCGGCGCGGAAACGGACGAAGGGCGGCCTCTCACGCTCCGCGGGGGAAGAACAGGCCCGCAAGACTGCGGCCGCTCTGAAGCGTCGCGGCATCGCTTTCGATCACTTCCCTCAAGCCCGCTCGCCTGCGTCTCGCAGACGGCCGAGATTCTTTCCTCCGTGATGAGCGACGGCAAGCAGGCGGTCGATATCACCGACGGCTTGGTCCCCGGGTCGAAGCCGAAGAAGCTTGGCGAAAGACTTGCTGAAGCTCGAAGGCGAGCGCTTCGCCGTCGGCCATATGCTTCGTGACCCTGCGGATTGGATCGCATGGGTCATTGGCGACAAGTCCGCTCAGATTGAAATGGCGAAATCGGGCGTCGCCCTCATCGAATGCAGCGATGCCGCAGAAAGGGATGCCAGCCTCGTTTGGCTCACAACGCCGATCTGGTTCGAATGATCTGGTGCCCGGTCGACGACACTCGTCGTCGCGATGAAGACACGCGGGGCGCTTTCGATGGAGAGCATCTCCGCGTATTTCTGCAAACGTTTGTTCGGCAAACACGTTAGATCGAACTGGATTCATTCGCGGCTGAAAGCGCTCACGTCCTGCTTCGCTCCTCGCCGCCTTCGCCTCGCCATGCGGAGGACGCCCGAACGTCTCGGGCGAATCGGCGCCCGGAGACTTCGCCATGTGGAAACCAGCATTCGCCGCCACTGCCGCCGCCCTCGCATTCGCAATCGCCGCACCTGCGGAAGCAGGTCCGCTCCCCAAAATCGCCAGCTCTCGGCAGATCGTTGGATCGTCGATCTTCAATAAGTCTAACATCGCCGCACTCAATCCGCAGCCGCTCCCGCCCCGTTGGAGCTTCGGCAGTTTGCTGAATGCGAAAGCGATCAACCCGCAACCGCTTCCGCCCCGGTGGAATTTCAACACGCTGAACAGCAGCTCGAGCATCGCGCCAACCTCGGCGGAAGCGCGATCCCCGGAAATCCCTGTCGCCACCAACCCGCTGCATGTTCCGAACATCCGTCCCGGTACGCCGACGACGCTTCGCTAGCGAATCATGGACTGCCGTGCCATGGCGAAAACCATGGGGCGGCGTTGACTCGCAGTCGCTCGAGATTACGAGCGAACGCTGAGCAATTCGGCGATCTGAGCAGGACATGCGCGCTGCCGGTCGTTCCCAGTTGGTGTAGGACCGGAAGATGTGGCGGCCATCGCGAGTTGCATCGCTTCGGCAGCCCGCCAGCGGCTGAAGGCAAGCGCAGAGATTTGCGGTCACGGAATCGCTTATCGACATCGATATCGCCGCGGATGGGATGAGCAGGGACATGGGCAACATCTGGAAACGCTCCGACGATGCCCTGCTCCGCCAAGGTGACGAAGACGGGACGGCCATTCGTGCGAGCCAGTGACGCAACGCGTTCCTGCACCTCTGCGATGCCGTTCGGAGTCGTGCCGCCCGTCATGCGACCTAGTTCGGCGTCATTCATCTTGAAGCCGAGCGGTGGATAATCCCTGCATCGCCGCGGATGGCCGTCCGCGAGCATCACCAAACGCGGATACGCACATGCGCGGCACCGTGGGCAGCGTGGGCGACTTCCGGAGTCACCGTTCCTGATTCGGGCAGATCGACTTGGTCCATCAGGATTAATGCATCGATTCGCGGACTCAGAATGCGAATGCGTTCGGCCACCGCGTCGCGCAAGCCCTTCGGTGTCGGCGTCCAGTTTTTGGAGTCGAGGCGATTGAGTTCGCGCGGCGATTTGCCGGATTCGACGATCAACGGCTTGCAATAGACAAACGTGCGACGCAACGACGTGCGGAGGAAGTGATCGACATTGACGCCCGGCATCGACCGCAGCGCTCGCTCCAACTCGAAGCCTTCGCCATCATCGCCTGCAATGCCGACCGCGAAAATCTCCCCGACGCCGAGGGCCACGAGGTTGTTGAGAATCGTCCCCGCAGCTCCCGGTTGGCTGCGGACGTTGACGACGTTGTGTACCGGCAGGCCGGTTTCGATCGACATTTCCGCGCGAGTCGGATCGATTTCGAGATAGCGGTCGAGGCAAAAGTCGCCGACGATCGCGACTTTCAAATCTCGGTATCTGCCGACGATGGAGCGGAAGCGTTCAGCGTTCATGACGCCTGCAACTCACGGTAGAGGTGATGGAGAAACGAGGCATTGTCGCACTGCAGATAGTACATGTCGCTCCCCATGCGGGAGTAGCTTTTGCAGAACCGCAGGTAATAAGCGGGATTCGTCTTAGGAGGTTCGCCCCCAGTCCAATCCCAACCACCGCCATCCCGCAGATCATGACGAAAATCGAATGCCCGGAAACGATGGGCCGACCCGATTGCAGACGAAGGTTGTTGACGCAATTGCTTCAGGCTTTTCTCGAAACCTGCGGACCCATGATGGCGGTGCTGACGGAAAGGACGACGCCGCCGTCGAGGCCTTCGACGCTGCCCGCCGAAGAGTTTGAAATCCAGTTTCGCCGCACGGCCCAAGACAGTTGCCGTTGAAGATCGGATGATTCGCGATGATGTCAAAATCGATGCCCGGATGGACGCTGACGGCACGCTGCCGACAATGCCTGGGCGAGCATCGAAACCATGCTTCCAGCGGTGCGTGATCTCGGTTCTCCCGCCCCGCCATCCTTGTGTTCGCATCGCTTGCAACAGATCCGCGCGGGCTGCGGTCTTCGGATGCCCCGGCTCCTGCCGGATCGCGGCTTGCCGCTCCATCGACGGCAACACCACGCCGTCGTCGCGAATCAGCTTCCCGAGAGAAACTCCGTATCGCCGTCACGCCTTGCCATCAGCCAGTGGTGGATGTTGGTCGCCGTCTCGTTCCAGGTGCCGAAGGTGCCGGGAGGCGACATTCATCTCGACACTCGGTCGAGGCTACCGAACCATGCGTATTCCCAATCGTGGATCGTGCCGGCGCCGTTCGTCGCGAGATGCGTCAGCCAACCGCGCGCCATCATCCGTTCGGCGATGCGGGCCGTGCCGTTGCGGAGCAGATGCGCCCCATAGATAAGCATGATCGAAGCGCCACGCTTCTGGGCTGCCGTGATACGGCGAGCGCATCCACGAATCTCCGCGGCCGCTTCCGCCGGAATCGGCTTCGGCTTCCCTTCGGGGTCGATCAGAATCTCATCGACGCGCGTGAGACTCTGCCGATCGCTGAGCGGCAACACCTTGAGACGAGATAGGTCGAGCGGTTGGGCCACCGGTCATTCTCCGAGCAGGTAATCGACCAGCGAAACCGCATCCCGGTAATCGGGGATCACGACATCCGCCCCCACTCCCAGCAACCGCTCCCGCTTCCACGGATCGATGCGGCCCGAGCCGTTGTTCCCTTCATCGCTGGCGACGGCCACCGCGAACCCGCCGACTTCCTTCGTGTTCTGAATCTCCACATAACCGTCGCCGAACGCGAGCAGCCGATCGCCCGGAATGTCGTTCTCGCGAAGGATGCGATCGATGATCATCTTCTTTGAGAATTGCTTGTAGTCGTCGAGAGCGCCGTAGATGTGAGGGCCGAAGTATTCGTCGAGCCCGAGCAGCTTGACCTCGCGTTTCACCGCGTATTCGTCAGTTCCGCTTGCGAGATACAGCTTCAGGCCACGGCTGCGGAGATAGTCGAGCAACCCGCGTCCGCCGTGGACGACGAGATCGTCCGTCTGCATCGAACTCGCAGTCAGCGCCGAGATTCGGCCATGGATGCGTTCTTCGAGACGGCGAAGGTATTCGTGCTTATACCACAAAGGCTCTGCCGGACTGCCGCCTCGCTCTTTGATGCGTTCGGCGAGCTGGATCATCTGATAGATCGTCTGCTTGCCGTTGAGCCGCATGATGTCGTCTTCCGCCAGCTTTCGCACGTCCTCTTCCGATTCCCCCGGCTTCTTGGGCAGCACTTCGACGAACATCGGCACCATGACTTCGGGCCAACCCTGCCGAATCAGCGACAAGGTCCCATCGAAATCGAACAGCACATGGCTGATGCCCGGCCGCGGCTTCAAGGGCGCCGCCACTTCCACGCTCGGAAAACGCTCGGAACCTCGCATGCATCCACCTCGGCAAGACGGAGATCTACTGCCCCTTGATATACGATTTCCGGTCCCCCTCTCCCCGCTGGGGAGAGGGGTTAGGGGTGAGGGGCCAACCCCTTGCGGACATCTACGTATCATCCGCCAAACCCCAGGGTAAACGCAACGCACCGCGGGGATCCCCACCGTGCGCTGCGCTTACAGTGGGGCTTGGTGCAACATGATGCGTCCGCGTGGGATGCTACCCCTCACCCCAGCCCCCTCTCCCCAAGTGGGAGAGGGGAGCAAAGCATGCCGAGGCTATTGACTGCGTCGAAAATCCAGACGAAAAGGCGACGGAGCACGCACCCCTCTCCACGTCCGGTGACGTCCATGCTTGTCGCTTTGTTGCTGATTCTTCTTGGCGTTTCCTATTCCTCCGCTCAGGTCGTCTGAAAGCGGATGAGGGCATTCGTCCGCTCGGGCGCGGATGGCAAGCCGCTCAACCTCGATTTCGAAACCGGCACGCTTCAGGATTGGAAGGCCGAAGGGGACGCCTTCCTCGATCAGCCGATCAAGGGCGATACCGTGAAGGTTCGCCGCGGCGACATGCAGAGTCGGCATCAGGGTGAGTTCTGGATCGGCGGCTACGAGAAACGCGGCGACAAAGCTCAAGGACGCTGACCAGCGTGCCCTTCAAGGTCACGCATCCTTGGGCGTCGTTTCTCGTCGGCGGCGGGCCGCATTTGAAGACATGCGTCGAAATCGTCCGCAATGACACGAAGGCCCTCGTCCATCGTTCCACGGGCGTCGAAGCGGAGGAATTACGCCGCGTCGCGGTCGATCTGAAGGGATTGATGGGGAAGGAGATTTTCATCCGCGTCGTGGATCGACACACGGGCCATTGGGGCCATGTCAATTTCGATGATTTTCGATTCCATGCGGAGCAACCAAAGATCGATCCGCGTGCCGCTCCACCTGCTCCGGATGCGTATAAGTTCGCCGGCCTCTCGCCGCAGCGGGCCGCCCAGGCGATGACGGTGCCGGAAGGTTTCGAAGTGAAGCTCTTCGCAGGCGAACCCGACATCGTCCAACCCGTGGCCATGTGTCTGGACGACCGGGGCCGGGTATGGGTTGCGGAGGCCTACAGCTATCCGATTCGCCGCAACGAGAAGGACGCCAAGGACCGCATTCTTATTTTCGAGGACACCGATGGCGACGGCACTTTCGACAAACGCACCGTCTTCATGGAAGGGCTTAATCTCGTCAGCGGATTGGAAGTCGGATTCGGCGGAGTGTGGATCGGGGCAGCTCCCTACCTGATGTTCGTGCCGATGAAGGCCGACAAAGCCGCCGGTCCGCCGCAGATTCTGCTCGACGGCTGGGGTTGGCAGGACACGCACGAAACGCTGAACTCCTTCATCTGGGGTCCGGACGGCTGGCTCTACGGATGCCACGGCGTCTTCACGCATTCGCTCGTGGGCAAACCAGGAACGCCGCCGAAGGAACGCACTCCGATCAATGCGGGCGTCTGGCGTTATCATCCGAGGCGTCATGTTTTCGAGGTCTTCGCCCAGGGAACGAGCAACCCTTGGGGCCTCGATTTCGACGACCGCGGCCAAGCATTTGTCGAAGCGTGCGTCATTCCGCATTGCTTCCACATCATCCAGGGCGCTCGCTACCATCGGCAGGCCGGCCAGCATTTCAACCCGCACACCTACGACGACATCAAGACCATCGCCGACCATTTCCACTACCTCGGCGCCACGCCCCATGGCGGAAACAACCGATCCGACACCGCGGGCGGCGGCCATGCCCATTGCGGCCTGATGTGCTACCTCGGTGGAACTTGGCCTGAGCCGTATCGCAATTCGCTCTTCATGGGCAATATCCATGGCCGTCGGCTGAATGTCGATGTGCCGAAGGCGAAGGGGTCGGGCTACGTCGCCACCCACAGCCCCGACTTCCTGCTCGCCAACGACGCCTGGGCCCGCTTCATCAATTTCCGCTATGGCCCTGACGGCAACGTCACGATGATCGATTGGTACGACAAGCAGGCATGCCATCATGGCGATCCGAAGATTTGGGACCGCAGCAATGGCCGAATCTATCGCATCCAGCATCGCGACGCGAAAGCCGTGCAAGTCGATCTCGGCAAATGCACCGAGACGGAACTGATCGAGCACCAAAAGAACAAGAACGACTGGTACGTGCGCCATGCTCGCCGACTTCTGCAAGAACGAGGCATCTCGAACGATGGCGTGAAATCGCTGACGGCCATCGCTTCCGACCACCCCGATGCGACACGCCGCTTGCGTGGATGGTGGGCGCTGCATGCTTCGGGGAAACTAACTGCCGACCATGTGAACCGGGCGATCGCGGATTCGGACGCCTACGTACGCGGTTGGGCCGTGCAACTCGCGATGGAGCAACCGCTTGGCGAACGCATCAACTCGGAAACGTTGACTCGTTTGGCGAAAGACGAATCGCCCGTCGTCCGGCGATTCGTCGCATCGGCCACGCAGAAGCTGCTGATCGCTGACCGCGAAGCGGTGCTGCGCGGATTGCTTGCGTGGGAGCAGGACTCGACCGACCACAATCTGCCGCTGCTTTACTGGTACGCGCTCGAACCGGTCGTCGGCGATGCGAACCATCGGACGAAAGGCCTCGAACTCGCACTGAATACGAAGATCTCGCCCTTGCTTGCATTCGGCGTTCGGCGAACCGCAGCCGATGGTTCGCCCGAAGCGATCGAAACTCTGGCGGCTCTGGTTGCGAAAACCTCCGAGCCGAACGTGCAACTCACGATCCTGCGCGGCATCAACGAAGCGTTGAAAGGCCGACGCGACGTGCCGATGCCGGCATCGTGGGCGAAGGCATTCGCGGCCCTCGCGGAGAGCGGAAACGCGGAGGTTCGCTCCCAGGCGTTCGCGCTTGCCGTCACCTTCGGCGACCGCGTGGCGTTCGACCGCATGCGTGACGCCATCCGCAATCCGAAAGCAGACCTCGCCCTTCGGCAAACCGCGTTGGCGGCTCTGCTCACGGCGAAGGATCCCGCACTCGCGCCGATCCTGCAATCGCTGCTCGACGAACCCGCCTTCCGCTCCCCTGCCCTTCGCGGACTAGCGGCTTACGACGATCCGAAAACCGCCGATCGCATCCTCAGTGTTTTCGCCAAGCTGCCCGCGGAGGAGAAACGGGACGCGCTCGCGACTTTGGCCTCGCGCGCCAGCTTCGGCAAAGATCTGCTTGCGGCCGTGAATGCGAAGAAGATCGCATCGAACGAACTCTCCGCCGACCTAGTTCGCCAGCTTCGCAATCTGCGCGACAAGGTGGATCGACAGATCACGAGGTGTGGGGCGTCGTCCGCGATACGCCCGCCGATCGAGCAAACTCATCGCATCCTTTCGCGATCGGCTGCTCCGCGAAAACCGCACCGGATGCAGCGGCAAGGCCGAGCGATTTACGCCAAGACCTGCAGCGCCAATGTCACACGCTCTTCGGCATCGGCGGCAAGGTCGGCCCCGACATTACCGGCGCAGCCAACCGCGGCGATATCGGCTACCTGCTCGAAAACATCCTCGATCCAGCCGTCATCCCGAAAGAGTACGCCGCGACGGTGATCGAAACCGCCGAGGGCCGCGTCATTACCGGCATCGTCAAAGGCGAAACGAACGCGACGCTGACCATCGTGACCGCGAACGAAACCCTGACGCTCGCCAAACAGGACGTCGTCTCGCGCCAACCGACGACCGCATCCATGATGCCCGACGACGTCGCGAAAACGCTCTCCGACCACGAATTCCGCTCGCTCATCGCCTACTTGCAAAGCCCCGTTCAGGTGGAAGCGAAGAAGACCCCGTGACCTGCCGGGATCTGAGGAGGGCGAGGGCCTCGCCGTCCCGATAACGACGAACTTTCGGTTGAGTGGCAAGCAACACCAAACATACGCCTGGTTCTCTCTATGATGCGTTTCTGCTCCATTTTTGCTCCGCCGTTGCGACCTGCTTCGCTCGCGGCTCCAACCTCCGAAACTTCCGGACGGTACGGCGGAGGCGACGAAGGCGATTCCGCGGTTCAGGTTCTGTCGGGGTTTCAGGTCGATCTGTGGGCGGCGAGACCGATGGTGGGGAACATCGTCGCGTTTCACGCCGATGATCGCGGCCGGGTCTACCGCGGAGTCGTATCGCTTCAATCAAGGAACCGAGGAATATCGCCGACGTTTTCTTGCCCAATGAACTGCAGAACAAGACGACCGACGATCGCCTCGCGATGTAGCGCAAGTTTGCCGACAAGTTTCCGGGGAAGATGGATTGGTTCAGCAAATATGCCGATCGAATCAACCTCGTCGAAGATGCGAAGGGGCTCGGCAAGGCGGATCGGGCGACGGTGTTTGCCGACGGTTTCAACGCGCCGCTCGACGGACTCGCGGCGGGCGTGCTTGCCTGGGACGATCGCGTCTATTTCACCTGCATCCCGAATCTCTGGGTGCTCCGCGACACGAAACGCAAAGGGCAGGCCGACGAGAAACAATCGCTTCTGCAAGGCTTCGGCGTGCAATGCGCCTATCTGGGCCACGACCTTCACGGCCTCGCGGTCGGGCCGGACGGCAAGATGTATTTCTCCGTCGGCGATCGCGGGGCACATGTCGTTTCCAAGGAGAATAAGACCTACGCAGGTCCTCGCAATGGGGCCGTCTTCCGCTGCGATATGGACGGCAGCAACTTCGAGGTCGTGCACACCGGCCTTCGCAATCCGCAGGAGCTGGCGTTCGATCAGTTCGGAAACCTTTTCGCGGACGACAACAACTGCGACAAAGGCGACCACGCTCGGCTCGTCTACGTCGTCGAAGGCGGGCATAGCGGATGGAACATGGCATATCAGACCATCGATCCGCCGCAGTGGGGCAAGGATTATGTGGGCGGGCCATGGTTCGCCGAAAAGCTGTGGCACCTCGCTCATCCCGGCCAACCGGCTTACATCCTGCCGGCTGTCGGCAGGATCGGAGCCGGGCCTTCGGGGTTTGCTTTTACCTCCGGATTGACGCTGCCGGAGCGCTATCGCAACTCTTTTTTCATGGCGAACTTCACCGGCAGCGGCGGCATTGATGCATTCCGCGTCGTGCCGAAAGGCGCCACGTTCGAGATTGCCGACTACCATGGATTCCTGACGCAGTACGGACTCGTCACCGATGTCGATTTCGGGCCCGACGGAAAGATGTATTTCTCCGATTGGGTGCAGTTCACCTGGGACGGCGGCGGCGTAGGCAAGGGACGCATTTACACGGTCCATGCCCCAAAGGCGATCGCCGATCCGGCTGTTGCCGAGGTAAAGAAGTTGCTCGCGGAAGGCCTGCGCTCGAAGAGCGACGCAGAACTCACCGCGTTGCTGGCTCATGCCGACCAGCGCATCCGCCTTCGGGCTCAGTTCGCATTGGCGGAGCGCGGAGCCAAGGCGATTCCCGTATTCGACCGAGTGGCTCGCGAATCGAAGAACGTGCTCGCTCGCCTGCACGCCCTGTGGGGTTTGGGCCAGATCGCGCGACGCGAGCCGGCGGCGGTCGATGCGATCCTCTCCCGATTGGAGGACGGCGAAGCGGAAGTGCGGGCCCAATCCGCGAAGCTCTTGGGCGAAACCACACCGTCCGCTCCGGATCACCTGATCGCTCGCTTGAAGGACGCTCATCCGCGCGTCCGCTTCTTCGCCGCCCAGTCGCTCGGTAAGCTCAAGCATCGATCCGCGGTCGAACCGATTCTCGCCATGCTCCGAGAGAATAAGGATCAGGATGCGTATCTGCGTCACGCGGGCGTCTATGCATTGCATCGCATCGGCGAACTGGATGCGGTTGCCGCGAAATCGGAGGACGCGGAACCCGCCGTGCGGATGGCCGTGTTGCTCACGCTTCGGCATTCCGCGGATCGACGCATCGCGAAATTTTTGAACGATGCCGAAGATCGCATCGTCGTCGAAGCCGCTCGAGCAATTCATGATTTGCCAATCGATGCCGCCCTGCCCGAATTGGCCGCGTGGACCGATCGCCTTCTCGGCGCGAAACCGATCTCCGATCTCGCGCTGTGGCGTCGCGCGCTCGACGCTCGCTTTCGGTTGGGCCGGCCGGAGGATGCCGTCGCCGTCGTTCGCATGCTCGCTCACGCTTCCACGCCGAGCGCCGTTCGCGAGGAAGCGATTCGCGCCGTCGCGGAATGGACCCAACCCGATCCGCGAGATCGCGTCATCGGATATTGGCGCCCCATCGCGAAGCGCGACTCCGCCGGTATCGAGAAGTTGATCGAAGCGAACCTCGCAGGCATCCTCGCTTCCGCGCCGGCCGAATTGCAACCGCAAGTCGCGAAGCTGGTCGGTACCCTGAAACTGAACGTGGACGACGAAACCTTCGTCGGCTGGGCGCTCGATCGCAAACGTACGCCGGAGGTGCGCAGCGAATCGCTGCGGCTGCTTGCGTCACGCAATGCAAAGAAACTGACTGAAACGACGCAGACGATGCTGGTCGATGGCGACCCCAACGTCCGCAGCACTGCACGCGATGTACTCGCGGAGCGCGATCCCGCGGAGGGCATCAAGCATCTCGCGGCAGTTCTGGACTCCGCCACCACGCGCGAGAAGCAGGCGGCCTTGGTATCGCTGAAACGGATTCCGCAAGCGAGTTCGCTTCCTGTCCTGGGGCAAGCGATCGAAACCTGGAATCAGGGAAAACTCGAGCGCGAACTGCAACTCGACGTCTTCCGCGCCGCGACGACTTGGGCGGACGGGCGCATCGCTGCCAAGCTGCCGGTCGCCAAAAACGATTCCGCCGGCGCGTTCAAGCTCACGCTGCATGGTGGTGATGCGGCACGGGGCCGTGCGATCTTCCAATCGCATGGCGCCGCACAGTGCATCCGTTGCCACAGAGTGCAAGGCAGCGGAGGGGATGCGGGGCCCGATCTCTCGAAATGGGCGCCCAAGGGCACTCGCGAACATTTCCTTGAATCCCTACTCGAACCCGACCGCAAGATTACGCCATCATATGGTGTCGCTTCGGTCACGCTCGACGATGGCCGCACCTTCGTCGGAGCGGTGATCGAGGAATCGAAAACCACGTTGAAACTGGTAACGGGTGACGGCAAGGCCCATCGGATAGCCCTCGCATCGATTGAAAGCCGCAGTGCTCCGAAGTCGCAGATGCCCGCGATGGGGGCAATACTCACCCTTGAAGAAATTCGAGACGTGATCGAGTTTCTGGCGACTCTGAAGCAGGAGTAAAGCCAAGGCAGATTCCCGGCAGGTGTGCCCAATCGATACAGATTCTTCCACAGCAAGGACCGCTTCCGCACAGATTCGACTCTGCAAGGTTGTTTCCGAAATATACCGGGGCGGAGCAAATCATCCCCTTGCGACCGCAATTCGTTGCAGACTCCGAAATCCGACGCGTGCCGCGTTCATGTGATTGCCAACGGCATTTGCATTGCTTGACGAATTACGAGGATTCTCGGTTGGAAGATCCCCGATAAAGGGAGGTGTGCCGTGACGCCGCGTCAATTGTTTTTGCAATCGACGATCCGCAGTCTCTTGGCGGCAATGTTCTTTGCCGCGATTTCGCCGCGAATTTCCGCTCAATCGCCGGCCGCCCCGGCAGATGCGGCAAGCGAAAAACTGGCTCCGCTTCTGCTGGACCCCTCAATGAGAATCGTCGGCCAAGCAGCCGTTCCACGCGAAGCCCCCGCGGGTCGAGAAGCCTCGATTGTGCCCAAACTAGGGCCGATGAACGTTTCGCTCGACGTGCTCGTCAACGGCCGGCCCCTCTCGACCATTCGCCATGCAGGCAAGACCTATCTGCCTGTGCCGTGCGTCGGCGAAGAATACCAGATTCGCATTTGGAATCACGGGCCTCGCCGAATCGTCGCTGTCGTGTCCGTCGATGGACTTTCCGTCATCTCAGGCCAGCCTGCCTCGGAAAACGATGCGGGCTACGTCGTAAGTCCCTACAGCCACGTCGTCGTAAAGGGCTGGCGGCGCAACCTCGACCAAGTCGCCGCATTCCGATTCGTCGACCGAGAGAAGAGCTACGGAACATTGATAGGGAGGCCCGACAACATCGGCGTGATAGGCTTGGTCGCCTTCGAGGAGCAGATCGTGCATCCGTTGCCGATGCTGGAACGACGAGACGCTGCCGCACCCGCGAAAAGTTTCCGCACGGAAGTCGGAAGCATCGGTACGGAGTATGGCCGCGACACCGACTCGCGTGCGTATTATGTGGAGTTTCTCCGCAGCACCAATCGGCAGACGATCACGATGTATTACGACACGACGGAAGCGCTGCGCGCCGCGGGAGTTCCGGTGGATAGGCCGATGCCTATCCCCTTTCCTAGAGACGTTCGCTTCGCGCCTCCGCCGCCAAGAGTCCCGGCACCGTGACACATCGGCACCATGTTTTGCGGTCGACGCCGCCAAACGAGCGATCGAGGAGACTGCGATGACGTTCCGCCTGCGTAGTTCCGCATTCGGCGAAGGCCAAACGATTCCCAAAAAATACACGGGCGACGGGGACGACGTATCGCCGCCGCTTGAATGGTCAGCTCCACCGAACGAAACGGCGTCGCTTGCGCTGATCTGCGACGATCCTGACGCCCCTCGGCAGACTTGGGTGCACTGGGTTCTTTTCAATATTCCTGCTGAACTCCGAAGCCTCGCGGAAGGCATTTCCTCCGACGGTCAAGCCGCCGGCATCGGCGTGCAGGGCAAGAATGACTTCGACGATCTCCGCTACGGCGGACCCGCTCCGCCTCGCGGCAAGCCGCATCGCTATTTCTTCAAACTTTACGCTCTTGACGCACATCTCGATCTTCGGGAAGGAGCAACCAAGGAAGAACTGCTCGCTGCAATGCAAGGACATGTGTTGGGCGAAGCGCAAACGATGGGAACTTACCAGCGATGAAAAGGAGATGTCCATGGCCGCACGCGTGACAGGGATCGAACGACCCGTCAAAATCGCAGCCGGAAACCGCACCTTGGGCGGCATCCTGCGCGTGCCGCGGGCGCCGGTCGGAGTCGTCGCATTCGCCCATGGCAGCGGCAGCGGCAGATATAGTCCGCGGAATCAGTTCGTTGCTCGGTTGCTGGAGGAAGACCATATCGCCACCTTGCTGCTGGACCTTCTCGACGAAGAGGAGGCGGATGATCGGCGAAAAGTTTTCGACATCGAATTGCTTTCGGAACGGCTTCGAATCGCAGCCGAATGGTTGCGCCACGAACCGGCAACCCGCTCGCTCCGCCTTGGCTATTTCGGCGCAAGTACGGGAGCAGGCGCCGCCTTGGTCGCGGCGGCACGCGACCCCTCGCATGTGCATGCCGTCGTCTCGCGCGGCGGAAGACCTGATCTTGCAGGCTCTTTTCTCGGGGCAGTTCGGGCCCCCACGTTGTTGATCGTGGGAGGCGCCGACGAAGTCGTCATCGAATTGAACGAAGAAGCGCTCGGCAAACTGCGGTGTACCAAACAAATCGTCGTCGTACCCGGAGCAACGCACTTATTCGAAGAACCTGGTGCCTTGGAAGTGGTCGCCTTGCTGGCGCGCGACTGGTTCTTGCGTTACTTTCCCACGGGCGCATCGGCATGAATTGGATTCGAGCGTTAGTTGTAGCACTAGTGTTTTGCGTCGGCCTGTATGTCGCCGGCCACTTTCGCACGCAATCCTTCGGGTTTACTTTCGGACCTGTCCTGCTTGCGATGTTGTTCGTAGGCCCCTTGGCTTCGATTCCGTTCTTTGGGATTCGCTTGCTCGATATGGCTATCGGCACTGCGGCATTATGGATTGCGATCGTTGGGACGGTGGAAGCGATGGCCGCGTGGGAGGAATATCGTTTTCGGCAGCAGTGCCAGTTGGTGGGCGTTCGGGAAGCGGAGCAATGGTTCGTGAAGCCGCGGCTTTGGCCACATGAGGGACACTCAATGTGGTTTCAGGTGCAGGGCGGGCGGTTTGGAGCGTGGGATTGATCGGCGGGCCGGGTACATGTCGGCTGCGAATTCGCTACAATCGGACCCATGACGCATTGCGCAGGAAGCGGCCGGGGGATAGCCTCGGCCTGCGTCATTTGCTGCCCCGCGGTGGAGCCATTGGAGGACTCCGTTCATGCGACGCCGACCGTTGTTCGCCACGCTCGCCGGCCTCGCGTTTCTGGCTGTCGCCGGGACCGCGTTCGCCGTCATCATGGCTCCGCTGCCGCTCGTTTCGCTCATCGGATCGGCCGATTTCGCCTTCGCCGCCAAGATCGAAAAGATCAACGCGGAGGGGGAAAGGCCGACGGTGCTGCTCGAAGTCGAGGACGACATCAAGGGCAAATTCCCCATCCGCAAAGTGCCGCTCGTCTTCGTCGGCGATGCGGATGCCAAGAAACTGGATCACCCGGCTCAACTGCTCAAGCGAATGAATGTGGGACAGTCCGTAGTGTTCTTCGTCAACAAGAAGGGTACGAAGAAACTCGTCATCCGCGCCTGTGTCGATGGGGCCTGGATGAGCATCGACGGCTCGATCACCGGCGAAAACTCGGCTGTCTATCAGTTGCTGACGGGCGAACCTTACCTGCGGAAAACCTACAAGGGCCCGTCGGACGACCTTCGCAAGTTGCTGAAGGATCATCTCGAAAACAAGACGAAACTGCCGGACCTGGATGCGAAGGAATCCCCAGGCTTTGGGCCGGAGCCGAAGACGAAGGGAACGAGTTGGCTTCGGTGGCCTACCGGCGGATCAGGCCATTCGCTGTTCGGCGTCATTCCGACGCTCGGTATCGGTGGACCGATCGCGATCCTCGCCCTGCTCTTCCCTGCCGTCTTTGGCGGCGTGTTGGTGCTGTTCAGGCAATGGTCAGCCTTCATCGCGATGTTCAGCGTCAACAGCACGCTGATGCTGCTGCACTGGTGGAAAGGCGGCTCTTGGTTTCGCGACACCTGGTTCGCCTCGACGGGCGGGCTTTGGTTCGCGATGACGCTTGTGACGCTCTTCTTCACGATCCTTGCGTGGAAGCGCCAGCTCGACAACCTCGCATCCGGAGCCGACGCATTAGAAACGCCGAGCAGAACCGAATTGCTCGTGCTCCTTATCCTCAGCGGTTCCTGCCTCGCGGCCGATGCGTTCTTCTATTTCGTCGGCGAACGGCCCAGCATGCGTGATCCGAATTGGACGGTGATGCTCGTCTGGACCGCCGGCTTCGTCGCGGCATTGCTCTACAAGATGTACCGCACCGTGGTCGAGACGATGATTCCGATGGCGACCGAGGGCATCATGCTCGGCGTCAATCTTCTTGGCTCTGTCGTCCTCGGCGCCCTGATCTGGGGCGGCGGCGATGTGCCGATCGAAGCGGCGGTCACTCAGAATGCGAACTCGGATCCCGCGGCGCCCAAGTTCGTCGGCCAGCTGTGGGAATATCGCACCAAGGACAACGGCGTGTTCGTTTCCACGCCGCTGATCCATGGCAACCGTGTCTATGCGGCTTCCGCGCACCCCATCACCAAGGGCGGGTTCCTCGTCGCACTCGATCTGCGCGACGGCAAAAAACTGTGGGAATTCGAGGACGATGGCGATTACAAGCAGCCGTTCTCTTCGCCGACGTTCGCGGACGGGTCGCTCTATTTCGGCGAAGGTTTTCACGACGACAAAGAGTGCAAAGTATACTGCCTCGACGCGGAGAATGGGGCCAAGACCTGGGAATACAAGAGCGGCAGCCAAACCGAATCGACGCCGATCGTTCGGGCGGGAAAAGTCTTCACGGGCGCCGGCAACGACGGCTTCCTCTGCCTCGATGCGACGAGCGGGAAGAAGGTTTGGCAGTATCCCGAGGTGGGATACGTGGGCCGGCTACTGCGTTTCGGCGCTCGGCCGCTGGTGAGTAAGGATCGCATCTACGCGGGGACCGGCGTCGATCGCAATCAGCCGAGCGACAAAGGCGAAACAGCCGTCTTCTGCCTCGATGCGACCAACGGGAAGATGGTATGGAAGACTGCCGTCGATCTGCCGTGCTGGGCGGCGCCGGTTGAGAAGGATGGCTTCCTTTACGTTGCTCTCGGCAACGGCGACATCGTCGAGGATGCGGAAAACCTGCAGGCAAGGTCGTCGCACTCAAAGCATCGAATGGCGAAGCGGTTTGACGTGCGACATGCCGAACGGCGTGCTCGATCGCGTCGTTGTCGACAAAGACCGCGTAGGCCGGCTACGCGACGGCAAGGTGTATTGCTTATATCGTTCGACCGGCAAAATCGCATGGAAGGCGGGACCTGGGGGCGCCCGTCATCTCCACGCCGACGGCGGCGGAAGCGGGCGGACGAGGCGAGGTCGTCACCATCTTCGCCCTCTCTTCGCACGGCTTGCTTCGAAGGCTCGACCTTGGCCACCGGCTACCCCACGCACGGGAATACTTCGCTCGGCGGCCAGGGCTTGCATTTTTCCGCCGTCTGAAGTCGTCGTCCATCCCCGCAAGGACGGATCGGACGACCGCTGGATCGTTTCGGCGGAGGCGGCCTGCGAAGCGAATGGAAAGCGTTTTGTTCTGCGCCTGAAGATCGCGGGATTTCGCCAAGGCCGCGGCGACCAGCACGACGGCCAAGGAATAGCGAACGAATTCATCGAACGAGGAGATGCCGGCGAATGCATGTGGATTTTTACGGTCTGAAGTTGGACGCACCGAAGGTCACGTTTTACCTCATCCCCGGCGCGCGGCTGCGCTGGAGCACAAGCTGCCTGACGTCGTGCAGTTGCCGAATGTGCATATCGAGAAAGATTCGGATGAGATTCGCGCTCACGTGTCCGAAGCGAAGACGTTTCAAACCGCGATGACCGGCGTGCGGCGAACGCTCAAGGGGTGGCAGGAAGAGGCGGACGTGGGCCGGGAGCGCCGAGGCTGGCGTTGGATGCTGGAAGGCGACACGGACGACAACGGCTACGACCTACGTCGGGGAACCGTACAGGCCTCACTTTCCTCCGCCTCTCGATGGACCGTGGCTCGCTTGAGGACGGAGAGAAGGGCGAAGACATCGACATGAACGGCTTCGCCTGCATCTGGCCGAAAGGGGCGCAACGGCGGCGGCAGGTTGATTGGACGAATTCATGAGCCGCACGCAGTAAGCGGTTTGGCTGGACACAAGGTAAAAACCGCTTACTGAAAGTGCGGCCCTCATCGCTTCCGGATGGAGTTGGACTGATGGCAAAAGCTGCATTCGTGTTTCCAGGCCAAGGTGCCCAGTATGTCGGCATGGCGTTATCTCTGTCCTTGCCCGCGGCGAAGGCACTTTTCGATCAGGCCCGCGAGATCCTGGGATACGACCTGCTCGAAATCTGCGTCAACGGGCCGGCGGGAGAAGCTCAACAGCACCGTCATCAGTCAGCCGGCGATTTATGTCGCGAGTACGACGCTCGAACAGTTGCGGACCCAGGAACCGGATGCGGAGAAGGATGTCGTCGCATCGGCCGGCCTTAGCCTCGGCGAATACACGGCTTCCGCCTCACCGCCGGGCGCGTTCAGCTTTGCCGAAGGTTTGCGGCTCGTGCAAGCTGCGGCGAAGCGATGCAGGCGGCTGCGGACGCCACTCCGAGCGGCATGGACAACTTGGCCTGGATAAGGAAAAGGTCGAGGAGCGCGCCTGGGGCCGCGGTCCGCCGGAAAGGTCGAAGTGGCCAATATGCTCTGCCCCGGCAATATCGTCGTCTCCGGCGACAAGGCGGGGTGCGCGAAGGCGGAGGAATTGGCTCCGTCGTTCGGCGCCATGAAGACGATCGCCCTCTCCGTCGCCGGCGCCTTCCACACCGACATCATGAAGCCTGCCGACCAGAAACTGGCCGATGCCTTGGCGAAGGTCGATCTGAAGCCCGCGAAAATCCTGTGTGGTCGAACAGCCGAGCGCAGCCGCACACCGATCCCGCGGAGGTCCGCGACTTCAGCCTGTCCGCCAGGTGCTGGACTCCGGTGCGATGGGAAGAAACGATGCGCAATCTGCTCGCGGAAGGCGTCAATCGCTTCGAAGAAATCGGCCCTGGTCGCGTCCTCGCAGGCCTGCTGAAACGCGTCGATCGCAAGATGGAATGCCGCAACACCCAGGCGTAAGCCAACGTTCCGCCCTGCTCGTTCGTCTTTACAAGGGTGACAAGAACCTTCCTCTCCCCCCGCCGGCGACCCGCACCCCTTGATGCAGTTGGTGGCGGGAGAGGGTGGCCGGGCGCCGGTGAGGGGGCAGACGGAAGATCGAGGCATGGAATGAACGATGAGCGGTGAAGACCGGACGCGATGTTTTCCGCGATTCCTCCCTATCCCGTTTCTGCCTTCAGATCCCTCACCCGGCCTTCGGCCACCCTCTCCCCCCGCGGTCACTGGAGCCGAAGCATTGCTCTCCACGCCCGCGGGGGGAGAGGGAACCATACGTTCGAGGTATGTCGGCATGCGTGCGGCGATCGGGATTCTCCTGGCGATCGGCTTGGCGTTCGGCATTTGGTTCGCCTACGTCCGTCTGCAGAAGGAAGACGATCCCTTCGAGGGAACCTGGAAGGTCGTTTACTCCGAAGAAGACGGCGACATCGTTCCGCCGGACGATTTCCAGGAAATGAAGATTGTCTTCGCCGGATACGACATTGAGGTGTTCGAGCCGGGCCGAGAGAACACCAAGTTCAAGTACAATGCCGTCAAGGATCAAGTCGAAGGGCCGATCGATTTCGTTCGCCTGAAAGTGGATCGTGTGGAACCCGGCTTCTTCCGCTTCTCGGGCGACCGTCTCATGCTCATCATTCAGCGAGACTCGAACGAAAAACGCCCGACCGATTTCCGCACCTGGAAGGATTCGGGCCGGTGGAAAGTGGAACTTGTCCGCAAGGCGGCGTGATCGTCGAAGCGCCCTCCGATTTGCCTAGGTTTGCGCGGGAGCGTCCGGTATAAAGGGAGATCTGCCGACATCCCTCCATGACGCTCTGAAGTACGCCATGCGATTCGCCTCTTTGCTTTCTTTGCTCGCCGTCGCTTCCATCGCTCGTGCTCAGACTCCCGATGCGAAAGGGATCGAATTCTTCGAGAAGAAGATTCGGCCCGTGCTCGTCGAGCAGTGTTATCGCTGCCATTCGGAAGAGGCGGCGAAGAACAAGAAACTCAAGGGAGCCTTGTTCGTCGATACGCGGGCGGGGTTGCTCAAGGGCGGCGAGGAAGGCCCGTCGGTCGTTCCCGGCAAGCCGAAGGAAGGCTTGATGATGAATGCTCTGCGGCACGAAAAGCTGCAGATGCCTCCGACAGGGAAGCTCTCGGCGGAGATCATCGCCGATTTCGAAAAATGGATCGCCATGGGGGCGCCCGATCCGCGCGACGGCGTGACGAAAACCGCCAAACGCGAGATCGACGTCGAAGAGGGGCGGAAGTTCTGGTCCTTTCAGCCGCTCGCGAAGGTCGATCCGCCGAACGTGCGGAAAGCGGACTGGGCGAAGTCGCCGATCGATCGTTTCATCCTCGCCAAACTCGAAGCGAAGCAACTTCGTCCCAATGAACCTGCCAGCCGCGAAAAGCTGCTCCGCCGCGCCTACTTCGACCTCGTCGGCCTGCCGCCGGCGCCGGAGGAACGCGAAGCATTTCTCAGCGATACGTCTCCGGACGCCTACGCGAAACTCATCCAACGCCTGTTGCGAAGCCCGCATTATGGCGAGCGCTGGGCACGCCATTGGCTCGACGTCGTGCGCTATGCCGAGAGCGGGGGCTACGAGTTCGATGGCGATCGGCCGGGCGCGTACCACTACCGCGATTGGGTGATCCGTGCGCTCAACGACGACATGCCTTACGACCAATTCGTCCGCATGCAACTCGCCGGCGACAAACTGAAGCCCGGCGATTACGACGCGACAAGCGCCACGGGCTTTCTCGTCTCCGGTCCCTTTCCGGGCCAAATCACCGCGAAGACCGAAGAACGCATCCGCTACGACCACCTCGACGACATGCTCTCGACCATCGGCAGCTCGATGCTGGGCCTGACGATGGGATGCGTCCGCTGCCATGAACACAAGTACGATCCGATTCCTCAGATGGATTATTACAAGCTGCTGAGCGCCCTCGGCAAAACCACCTTTACCAACGTGAAAGTCGATCCGCAGCCCGAGATTTATCGCAAAGCGAAAGAGCAATTCGATCGCGAGCATGCGGAACTGACGGCGGCATACGATCGATACACGAAAG
>JAXMAT010000065.1:0-27834 GCA_046350235.1 Gemmataceae bacterium
GGGAATGGTCTACCTCGCCGCAGGCGTCGTGAAGGCGCTAGCGTACGACATTACGCATACCGAGGGAGTTTTGCGTATCGGAGTCTTTGCGGGGTGCGGCGCGGTACTGCTGCTGGGTGCGTTCCTCATGAAGCCTCGGCGAACTACCGCCAACGTGGAAGGCACGCTCCAATCGGCGTTCCTTGAGGACTAGCGGCGTACGTGCCCCTGATGCAATCGCGAAAGTCTTGAGCTAGTCGCAGAGCGCAACTTCTTTTCTCGAGGCTGCCATGGTTAGTCCGTCTCCCATCGGTCTGGCGACCGTCGTGAAGCGAACCTCGTTGATCATGCTCCTCGCATTGGCAACGGTGAGCTTGACCTTTGCCCTGGGGCCGATCGATCTCACGGGGCCGCTTGCGCTGGCAGCCTATTGGACGGCGGAAAGCGGAGGCACGCTGGGCACTCCATGGATCGTCCTGCTCATGACAACGATGATCGTCGTTCGTCCTGGTAGCTCGTGGCAGCGGTGCGGAGCCGAATTCGCCGTCATCACCGCTTGCCTCGGTACGTTGTTTGGTGCTGCCGCCTATTTGAATGAATTCGCCGTGAAGCCATGGTTTGCCGTGCCGCGGCCCGCCATCCTCGAGCTTGCGAAAGGCGGGAAGGAGGGGTCTGTTCTCGGAATGGAAGTGGAGCAGTTCTACAAGCTTTCCACGAAGGCGCTTCGTAGCGCGCATTTGGAAAAGGTGCTGACAGCCGAAAGCCAACCGACCATGGATGCGCTCATTCGCGGGCATTGGATTCACGAGACCGGGTATTCCTTTCCTTCCGGCCACTCTTTTTCCGCAATGTTGGTTGCGACGGTTTACCTAGGACTTGCTCTCAGCTATCTTCCGAATCGCCGCCTTTGGCCGTTCGCGTGTCTGGTTGTCTGGGCGGTCTGCGTTTGCTTTTCGAGACCCCTTCTGCGCGTTCATTCTCCGGAAGACGTGTGCGTGGGTGCGACGGAGGGGATTGCGGTGGGCCTTCTCGCCGTTGCAATGGCGCGAGTGCTCCTAGATCGTCTTGGCCGCCGCGCTTACCTTGCAGGCTCCCAGCAGACATCCGCCGCATCTGGCGCCAATCATGCGCCTGGCGCCGCCGGTGCCGTTCTTCGGATCGCAGTTGCTTGTTTTTCGAAGCGTCGCCTTCGCATGTTGCCCGCCGGACTCTGCCTCAGCTTTTGTCTGGTTGCTTTCGGTGAGGCAGCCGCCCAAGACCAGTCGGCACTCGCGAAGAAAGCGGAGCACATCCTCAAAATTCATTGCCACCGGTGTCACGGTCAAGATGGTGCTGCGGAGGGCGGTTTCAACTATGTTCTTGATGTCCCCACCCTGATCGAGCGCGAGAAGGTCCTGCCTCGCGATAGCGGAAAGTCGAAGCTTCTCTCCGTCATCCAGAAGAACAGGATGCCCCCAGTGGGCGAGGGGCCCCGTCCGACCGAGGCGGATGTCCAAGACCTCAGGGCATGGATCGACGCGGGCTCGCCGGACTTTCGACCTGCCGAAAAAGCGCGGCCGTTCGTCACGACCGACGCGATGTTCGAGCTGATCGCCGCCGACTTGGAGTCGCTCGACGAGTTCGATCGGCAGTACGCGAGATTCTTCTCGCTGGTCCATCTGCGGAACGCAGGTTTGTCGGACGACCGGCTGCAAACGTATCGGCTAGGTCTGTCGAGGCTTGTCAACAGCCTATCGTGGGGCAGAAAGGTCGTTACTCCCAAGGCGATCGACGCCGACAAGACCATCCTTCGCATTGATTTGCGAGACTATCGGTGGAAGGTGGAAGCGTGGGACCGACTTGCCGCAGCGAATCCGTTTGCCGTTCGCTTTCAATTCAGAGCGGCCAAAGACGCCAGCCGGTTGGCCGGGACTGCACAGCCGTTCGTCCGAGGAGATTGGTTCGTCTTTGCGGCTTCGAAGCCGCCGCTTTACCACGACCTTCTGGAAATCCCTCGAACGGATGCCCTTTTGGAGAAATTGTTGCAGGTCGACACCGCGAAGAACCTTCGCGAAAGGCGAATCGCGCGGGCGGGCTTCAACGGATCGGGAGTTTCACAGAACAACCGTATGATCGAGCGCCACGAATTGGATTTGACCAACGGCGCCTATTGGAAGAGCTACGATTTCGCAAGCAACTCCGGGAAGCAAAACCTTTTCAATCACCCCTTGGGCGTAGAAGCAGGACCATCCAGCTTCCAGCACGACGGCGGCGAGATCATCTTCAGCCTGCCTAACGGACTGCAAGCGTACATGCTTGCGGATGCTAAGGGGACGCGCATCGACAAGGCGCCCAACTCGATCGTCAGCGATCCCAAGCGTCCCGATCGAGCCGTTCTCAACGGCATCTCCTGCATGTCCTGCCATCATCAGGGGATCATCGAGAAGGAGGATCAGATCCGTAAACATGTCGAGGCTAACCGCGGCGCCTTCGGGGCTAAGGAATCCGATCTCATTCTCGGGCTCTATCCCGCGGCCAAGACCATGAGTGCTTACTACCAGGAAGATGCGGATCGGTTCGCCAAAGCCGTCGAGAAAACAGGTCAGAAGCTGAACGCGAACGGCCGCATCGCCGGGAGCGACCCTGTGGTGGCGCTGACGGCCTTTTTCGAGCAGGAACTGGACCTCAGCCTCGCGGCGGCGGTCCGGCGTTACCTCGGCTGAGTTCGTTCGGCTGCTGGACCGTCATCCAGATCTTGCTCAAGCTTGGGGTCCGTGCGCAGTAAGGCGGCACCCTGAAACGAGAAACGTTCCTCGCCGTCTATGGTGATCTGGTACAGGAACTGGGAATAGGTCCCTTGGCGTCCAAACCTGCGAACCGGTCAAGCCCGTGGAGACGCCATCCACCCCGCGGTTCGGTTGATTCCGGCGCAGGAAATCGTGGTGAGGCAACGGACGACCGTGTTTGTCTCTGGATCGGACGGCGCGTCCGGGTCCGCGTCGGAGACGTGAAGCGAGGCCGTACCGCGGATGTTGACGTTCTCAGTGCGAATTCAATGTCGATCGCTTGAAATCAAACGCACAAGTCGGCGACCGGATTTCGTTCACCCATAACGGCAAGAACTACGTGCTCGAAGTGGTTCGCTTTCGCAATCAAATAGGTTCTGGCGATTCCGCAGTTCTGCGCGTCGTCCTCTGAGATCCTCATACTTTCCTGTGAGGACCCGCTGCAGGCTTCTCGCGGAGGTTCTCGGGGGTTCAGTTCCCAGCAAAGCTCGCGTCTTCGGCGATTTTCCGCAACTTTGTCCTCATGGAGAGCAGTGGTGATTTCCATTGAGCAAGTCGTCGAGCAGATTCCCGATTGGGCTGGCCGCTCCGTGGTCGTCAAGCCGCTGGGCGGCGGGCTCACCAACGCGATATACCGCGTTGAAGTCGATGATGTCCCGTATGTCGTACGCGTTCCTGGCGCCAGCACGGAACTGCTCGAGATCGATCGCGACAACGAGCACCATACCTGCGCGCGGCAGCCGCGGGCATCGGTCCGCGTCGCCTACTTCCTCGCGGATGCCAACGTCACGGTGCTTGAATTCATCCGCGGCGAAACGATGACGATCCCGCTTCTGCACCGCCCGCACATGCCGACGCGCATGGCCCAGGCTCTCAAGCAACTGCACTCCGGACCGCGCTTCTTGCGAGATTTCAACATGTTTCGCCTCATTGAGCAGTACTTCCGGATTGTCCAGCAACGAAACATTCGCATTCCCGACGGATATCGCGATTGTCTTCCCGAAGTTGCGGAAATCGAAGCCGCGTTATTGCGGCGCCCTATGCCCACCGTTCCCTGTCACAATGACCTGCTTGCCGGCAATTATCTCGATGACGGCAAGAAGCTTTGGCTGATCGATTTCGAGTACAGCGGCAACAACGATCCGACTTTCGAGTTAGGCAACACCTGTCAGGAGCAGCGGTTCGACGACGCGCGAATCACTGAGATGTGCACCGTCTATTTCGGAGAGGCGTCCCTAGCCCTTCTGGCTCGGATGAAACTCAACATGGTCCTCTCGAACATCGGCTGGACGCTGTGGGGTTCCATCCAGGCCAGCATCTCTGCGATCGAATTCGACTTCTGGGGCTGGGCCCTCGAACGATGGGCGCGAGCCAAAGCCCGTATGGACACTGCCGAATACCGCCAATGGTTGCGAATCTTGGAACGGTAGGAGGACGGATTCATGCAGGGAGCGAAGCCGGGCGCTAGCGAATTCGTCATCATCGGCGGCGGTGCTGTGGGTTGCGGGGTCGCTTACGCATTGGTGGAGGCGGGCAAGCGCGACATTTTGGTTCTCGAACGGGCCGCCGAACTTGGATCGATCACCACGTCGCAGGGCGCAGGCCTTTGCGGGCAGGTTCGCGACCTCGGTCGATCGCGTGCATTTGGCCCAGCACTCCGTCGCGATATTTCGGGAGTTGCAGAAGCACTCGGAGGTCAAGCCGGACTGGCATGAAGTGGGCTCGCTGCGCATTGCCCTGAGCGACCGGATGGCCGCCGAGTTCGAGCGTCTCGCGGACGTGTGCAACGCCGCAGGCCTGCAAATCGAATTGTTTGCAAGCAGCGAAGCGCAACGCCGCTGGCCTGCTCTCCAATTCGAATCGGCTCGGGCAGTGCTGTGGTGTCCATCCGATGGGTGGATGACTCCGCGAAACGCGTGCAGGCATACGCCCATCGATGCCAGGAGCTAGGCGTCCGATTCGCAACAGCGACATCGGTCCAATCGATCGTCGTCGAGAAGGGGTAAGTGGTCCGCGTGGAAACCAATCACGGTTCGATCGAATGTAGGTACGCCATCAACGCCAGCGGCGCGACGGCCTACCATGTCGCCAAGCTGGTGGGTCTTGAATTGCCGATCGTTCCGGTACGCCACGAATACTTCGTAACCGCAGCAATGCCCGACCTGCCGCCCGATTTTCCATGCGTGCGCATTCCCGAATGGTCGCTCTACGGGCGCGTTCGCGACGGTGGATTCCTCCTGGGAGGCTGGGAACCTGTCGCGAAGGATCTTGATCCACGGACGTTCTCTCTTGAGACGGCTCCGTCTCCCGTGGATGAGGATCGGAATGTTCTGAACGCGTTCGCAGCCGATTTTTCGAGATTGCTGCCACGCATCCGAGGTGCTGCGAAGTTGTTTGTGGGAAAGGGTTGGCCGACCTTCACGCCGGACGGGCGATTCATCATCGGGGAAAGCAGCAAGGTCAAAGGCTTCGTCATGGCAGGAGGTTGCAATGCCCATGGCATTTCAGGCTCGGGCGGCATCGGGCGCCTGCTCGTCGAATCGCTTCAAGCCGATGCGTCGGAGTACGTTAAGAGCCTCAGTCCTGACCGCTTCTCCGACACCTGGACCTGGGACGATGCGCGACATCAGGCCCGGAGCGTTTATGAAACGTACTATGGGGTCTAGCGTTGAGCAATTCACTTGACATGTCGCAAGAAAAAACAACCGCGGCGTTGCGCCCAGAAGTACGGGCGTGTCTTTGCAAGCGAGCGTCGTGCGAGCGATTGCGATCCTCCCGCGGCGAGCGTAAAACCCGGCCAACCACTTTGCCTGCTTCTCCCAGGGTATGGTCATGAAATCGCGCAACCTTCTCTTGGTGAAGTCCTTTTTTGCGTGCTTGCGCCTCCCTTGGTTCGCGCCGATGCGAAGCATGTCGAAGAACTGCGTGTCCGGAAAGTGGGCGATATCGTCTATTTTCATGTTCGCCTCAATACCCCGCCGGATTTGCTTTCCGAAGCGGATCGCATGGAACGCTTCGGATTCTTTTTCAACGCGGAGCATTCTCGTCAACCGAGGTTGGTCGATCCTTCAGGCCGCCTCAGCGTGGTCTGCCCCGCATCAATGAAAATGGGCGGTTTAATGACTTCGAGATAAAGAAGATTGAATTGAAGGCGAAAGATTTTTCGAATTCCAAGAACGCGGAAGGAAAAAGCGGGGAGCGGGTTCGGCGTCAGTCTGTCCCGGTCCAGGGGCTGGAGTTCGTAGGACGCGTCGAGGGGCGGAAAGGTTGAAGCGAAGCTTTTAGAGTGAAGTCGCGCCGTGGGGGTATCCCACAGCGCTCGACCGTAGGCGTCACGCTTCGGCTCTACGCAATTGTTTTCGCCATGCTCCGTTTAGGCGTTTCCCGGTGGCAGCGCCTAGCAGTAGAGGACGCATAAAGGTTTATGGCTTTGGCGGGAGGCGAATTGATGCTGGGGGCAATCGCTGGGGACGTCATCGGGTCGGTCCATGAGGGCTCCGGCACCAAGACGAAGGACTTTCCGCTGTTCGTCGAAGATAGCCGCTTCACCGACGACACCGTCCTGACGGCTGCCGTCGCGGAACGGCTGCTGCGGGGCGGCAGCTATGTCGACCTGTTTCACGACTACTTTCAAGCCTACCCGCAGGCCGGCTACGGCGGCAGTTTCATCCGTTGGGCCGGGTACCGCCGTCGCGAGCCGTACAACAGTTGGGGCAACGGGTCGGCCATGCGGGTCAGCCCCGTGGGCTACGCTCGCGACACGCTGGACGAAGTGCTGACGGAAGCCAGGAAAAGCGCCGAGGTGACGCACAACCACCCCGAGGGACTTCGCGGGGCCCAGGCTACGGCGGTCGCGATCTTCCTCGCGCGATCAGGTCAAACGAAGGCCGATATTCGGTCGCACCTCGAGCAGTCGTTTGGGTACAACCTGTCGGAGCGACTCGACGACATCCGGGAGCGGTACGGCTTCGACGTTTCCTGCCAGGGCTCGGTGCCGCAGTCGATCATCGCATTTCTGGAAGCGGATGATTTCGAGGACGCGGTTCGCAACGCGATCTCGCTTGGCGGAGACGCGGACACGATGGCGGCCATTGCTGGGGGCATCGCCGAGGCGTTCTTCGGCGGCGTGCCGGACGAGATCGCGCGCGGCACCCTCGCTATCCTGGATGATAGGCTGCGTGGGGTCGTGAGCGAGTTCCGGCATCGATTTGCGGTTCGCGGAGGCCGTTGATGCAATTGAAATCCAATCGACGTTTCTTCCCTCGGAGAACATTCCGCTTTTTTGAAACGGCGGCGGGCGGGATGGACAGCAAGTGGGCTGCCAAACATTGGAGTCCCTGAGTAAAGCGCGCTTACACTGTGAAGCTTGGCCTGATCGCTGACATCCGGTGGAGCGATCTCCAAGCTCGCCCTGCGCAGGCGACCGCCATCACGTCGACAAGATCATCTGGGCGATGTCTTCCAAACGGGGGAGATCATCAATGAGACGGTTTCACTGTTGGCACAGCGGCGTCGCTGGGGTATGGGGCAATCACGACTTCGGCTTATGCAGCCATCCGTCGGCATTGGCGTCGTCACGCGCTGGTATGCCGGCCCGGTTCTCGATTATCTCGCAACCTTTCGGCCGTGGTTGGAGCTGGATGACTGCTTTTTCAGTCATGTGGAGCCGTGGCGTGACCTGACATCACGTCGCTCACAGTATCTGGGTGGGCTGCCCGACACCCCTGAAAAGCGCGGAGCTTTTTGCCTGTGGTCAACGCGCGATGTTCAGCGGCCATCACCACCGATGGCTGTCACGACCCGCGAGCGCGTATTAACTTAAGGGCCACGCCGCTCCGTCTCGGGCCGCCAGAGCGATATCTCGTGGTGATCGCGCCGGTTTTGCGAGGGGTTTGCCGTTTACGATACTCAAGTTCAGGAGTTGGTGCCTGTGGCGTTCCGATAATTCGTCGGGCCGCCCCCTCATCGTGTCCTTGAAAGTCAATCGCACGTTCCGTCTACGGGAGAGAATTCTCGATCTTCTTGATGGGTGGCAGGCGGGCTGGACGGTAATTGACTTCTTTCGCGGCTTCAGGCATTCGGCGTTTCAAGCCTCGCTGAGGGATCGGGTCGCGATCGAAGTTCCATAGCGTTCGGCCAAGCGTCTGCCGACAATCCAGCAATGCCAGCTTGCTCACGCCTGCCTCCTGGAGGCGGAATATGCCGCGTGGTGTTCTGAACGTTGGGGGCGGGCGACCGGTGCTTAGAGGTCGATTCGATGCGGCTGGCATGGCTGACCGATATTCACCTGAACTTCGTCGATCGCCCAGGCGTCGAGACGTTGCTTCGCGAACTTCGCGACGCATGTCCCGATGCGGTCCTGATTGGGGGCGATATCGCGGAAGCGGACAGCGTGTTCCGCTTCCTGGTGACCTGATCGCCGAACAAACGCGGTTGCCAATCTACTTCGTCCTCGGGAACCATGATTTCTACCCGCGGCTCCATCGCGGCGGTTCGCGCGGAGGCGGTCAAGCTGACCAAACGGATCGCACCCTGACGTGGTTGCCTGCTGCGGGAGTCGTCCCCTTGGTCGGCAGACCGCCTTGATCGGTCACGACGGCTGGGGTGATGGCGGTTTCGGCAACGTGGCGAACAGTCCCGTCGTGCTGAACGACTTTCGCTTGATCGAGGAATTGCGGAACTCGGGGCGAGAGTTGTCGGTCCGCCAGTTGGGCAAGGAGGCCGCCGGACACATGCGTGCTGTTCTCGCTGCGGCCCTCCGGGATTACGAGCATCGTCACGCGCTCACCCATGTGCCGCCATTCCGAGAGGCGTCCTGGGCACGAAGGGCGTGTCGACGAAGACTGGCTGCCCTACTTCGTCTGCCGAGCAGTGGGGTGAAGAATTCGACGGCAATTGTCGCGTTCGCCTCACCGCCGGCTCACCGTGTTGTGCGGTCACACACACGGCTCCGGGGTGTGCCAAGTGCTGCCGAACCTCACGGTGCTGACGGGAGGTGCGGAATATGGCCGGCCTCGGCTACAGCCATTCATCGAGGTTCCGTAACCGACGGAAACCCGAGAATCGGAATCGGAATCGGAATCGGCGATGGCGGCCGCGGTTCGGGTTGCTCGCGACATCGATGCCCTCATCACGGACGCCGGAGTTCTTCCTGGCCGAAGCGAAACCGATGAGCCTTCGAAAAGCTGGCGTCGCTAGGGGAACGCTAACGGCGCGGTTGACTTGCGATTGCTCGGTGGCGACATGCTCCTCCGCTGACCCTGCAGTGGCCAAACTGGCCACGCCGCCTGAGGCCGAGTTTCTGGCAACTGCGAAGCGCGGCGGAGATCGCCGAAGCGGAGCGACAATTGCTCTGGCAGTGCGTTTTTCGCTCAGGTAACTTATCGGTCGATCCGCGTACGGGCGTCGGGCGGGATCATGCCCACGAGGATTCGAGAGATCGCCGAGGCCGCGGCGTTCGACTCGGCAGCGGGCGAAAAGTCACACGCATGTGTTGAGCAAGGACGGACCTGGCCTGAAAAGCCTGTTCGATGATTGAGGCTCGCACGTTTTTGTGGTCGCCTGCAAATCAGAACTGTGGACGCTCGTAAGCACGTGGCACATGGCGAGGGGCCTTGGCTCGAATCTTGCTTATAAGCACGTTTCAGAGTAGCCTGCACAGGTTCAGGACCATTACTGCTTCGGCATCTCGCCGTCCAGGGCATGGCGTTGAATGAGCGATCCGCCTCGACCCCGGTATGGGCCCTACGAGATTGTCCAGGAGTTGGGCCGGGGCTGCTACGCCACGGTGTACGAGGCCCGGCACACGCACCCCAGTCTAGCCCACCGCCCGGTCACCCCGGTGTTGCGCCCCACACCGACGCCGGGCACTTCCTCCGCGCCGCCCGGGTCGCCGCCTGTCTGAGCCACCCCAACAGCCCTGAGGTCTACGATGTCGGAGAGGCCGACGGCCGCCCGTACCTGGCCCGGGCGTTCGCCCCGGGGGCCGACCCGCGATACGCCATCGCCCGCGACGGCCGAGACCTCTCCCCTGTCATCGGGTTGGTCGCTGACGTGGCGGCCGCCCTGGACCACGCCCACGACCGCGGCCTCGTCCACGGGACCGTCCACCCCCGACACATGCTCGTCGGGCCGGATGGGGTGGCACGGCTGATCGGATTCGGGGAGTACCCGCCGCCGCTGGGAGCCGTGGTGGGAAACCTGGTCCACTTCGCCCCCGGAGCAACTCAACGACGCTTACCAGGTGTCCCCGGCAACCGACGTGTACGCACTTGCCGAGACGGCAGCGTGGCTGCTGCTGGGGGATCACCTTCGCCCCGGCCCGGCGTGATCGGGGCGAGGACGGGTGGCCCGGCCCGCGATCCCAGCCGCCCTACCCGGGCGTGTCGGCCAGGGTAAGGGTGTTGGGCAGGGGGATGTCGCCTGCCCCTTCGGCGCGGCCCGCGCGGGCGGGACAGTTCGCCGAGGATCTGGCGGTGGGCAGCGGGCCGACTTCGCTGTTCTAGATGAAGAAGCCGAGGGACAGGTCCGCGTGGGGACGCCTTTTTTTGCATCCTTCGTTGCGCCCACAGGCGAAAAGGTGCCTTCGTCGTCAGTCAGAGCGGACCGTCAGACTATTGCGGAGCGGCCCAAAGGAGGAACTCATGCGAATGATGTTGGCAATTCTGACGACCTTCACGTTCGGCCTCTCTGGCCCGGACGAAGCGTCCGCAGTGAAAATGATCGAGATCGGCGGTACGCTTACGCGCGACCACAAACTGCCGGGCAAGCCGGTGATCGGGATGGATCTTAGGGACACCCAGATATCCGATGCCGACCTCAAACACCTCGAATCGCTTGTTGACTTGAAGGCATTGAAGCTACCTCACACCGTATCGGACGGGGTTGGCGTATATCGCGAAATTGGAAAAACTCGAACTGTTTAGAGAGAATTACCCCCCCCCGATGACGGAGGCGGCAGTTTCCCCGTTGTTGGCGCGCGGAGGCCAAAATCGCTCGTATTCGGGGGAGCGATTCTGCGGATTTGTAAGGTCCGGGAAGAAGGATCTCCTTCGACCGCCCAAGATGGTCCAGAACGGTGACGCGTGCTCGACCGCTGCGGCTGTGAAAACGATAAGAAGGGACGACATTTCGGGAGCGTGGCATGAGGTCCTCAGCGGTTTTGGGAACAGTCCCGAGAATCCTGCGATTTTGCCGCGTCCCGGCCTTCGGGGCAAACTCTAACCGTTTCGGCGTTAGAACTTAAGTCAATGGGCAGCGAGGGTTTGAACCCCGACCCTCTGGGTGTAAACCAGATGCTCTAGCCGCTGAGCTAAGCCGCCCTCTTGTCTCAGTATCGGGAAAACAGGAAGCGAGTTGCGAGGGGCTATCTCGCGACTCGCCCGTTTTGTTCGCTGCTTACATCGAGAACGAGCTGCCGCAGCAGGTGCTCTTGGCGAGGATTCGAGATGCTGAATCCCTTGCGGTTGAACTCGTCATGGTAATCGACGACGGCGCCGTCCAAGTACATTTGACTGCGGCGGTCGATGACGACGGGCACCCATGCATTCGAAGATGTCGTCCAGTTTCGGATTCATCTGGGGGTCGAGGTCGAAGGCTTGTTCGGCCTGAACAGCCGCCTCCGACGACGCGGACGCGAAGATAAATCTTCTCATGCGTCTTGTCAGCTTCGAACGCGGCCGATTTCGCCTTTCACCGCCTGGAGCGGCCTTTTCGGTCAACACGATGGACATAGCAGTCTCCTAAAGGAAGGTCCAAGTTGTGGTTCGTCGTTTTCAGCTAGCCTCGACACGTAGCGAGCGAATCATCCGGCAGGCACTCCTGCCCGCATATACCATTCGGGACTTAGAGCCCGGCGAACGGCGCTAACGGTTTCACCAATCGCCGAGTCGATTTCGTCGTCCGTCGTAAATCGGCTTAATCAAATCTTATGCTGGCGTGAGCTAGTTCGTCGCTCAATCCGATCGCGCGCAAGACGTAACTCCGGTTCGACGCTGGCCGACGTGCATGCGGAACCGAACGACGGCGAGGTTTCTCAACGACATCAGCCGCTTCCCTCGAACACCAGCGAAACTCAAGTTCAAATTGTTCGGCAAGCAATCCGTTTCGTGTCCATTGCGTTGCACTGCTTCGAGGCGATCGATAGACCGGCGAACCGGCCGTCGCGAAGCTCCGTCATCCGTTGCGGTCGCTCGGACAACTGGTTGCCGCAATTCGGCAAGCGCCGCCGAATCCGACGATGAGCAGGACCGGTAGGGTTCCGGGCGCATGCTTCGCTCTTGGCCGCCGCCGTCGAAAAGCGGCTCGAGCCGGACATGCGGGTCGCGTCGACGTATCCACAGGGCTCCGATTCCCTTCGGCCCATGCAAAGAGCGGAGAAGCTTAGCAGATCAACCTGCAACCCGAACATCCACGGGGATCTTTCCGACCGCTTGCGTCGCGTCGGTATGAAACAGCACGCCGCGCTCTTTTGCAGAGGGCAGCAATGGACGCGATCGGTTGGAGAGTGCCATCTCATTATTCGCAAGCATGACGCTTACGAATGGTTTGTTCGTTGATCGCCGCGGCAACTTCTTCCGCGGACGCGTCCCATGCGATCGACGGGAAGAAATACCACGTCGAATCCGTCCCGCCGCAATTTCCGGCATACGTCCCGGGCGCGATGTTCGGTGCGGCAGGTGACGATCCGCTTGCCTGATCCGCGATGCATGGCGGCGAGCGCCTTTGAGGGCGAGATTGTCGCTTTCAGTGGCTCCGCTGACGAACACGATTTCGCGTGGCTCTCCTCCGATGAGCGACGCGACTTGCTCCCGAGCGGAATCGACAGCCGAGGCCGCCTTCTGCCCGAAGAGATGGAGACTGGACGCGTTGCCGTATTCCTCGGAAAAGAAGGAGCATCGCCTCGACGACACGCGGATCCCCGCGTGGTCGCATGATTGTCGAGGTAGATGATGGGACGAGCCATGGCGATCACAGCTTGCAGGAATCGGGAACGGCGCAACGCGATACGCCCAAGTCGATGGCGGGCGAAGCAGCCGATTTGGATTTGAATAGTTCCACGAGTTTCACGGAGTGAAGGACGTCGCGAAGGTGCCGATGCACCTCTTGCAACGGCTAACGCACGGGGCAGGCATCCGACACCACGCAGCAGGCCTCCGGCTGCTCATGATTGCATTCGACGAGTCGAACGGGATCGTCGAGACGATCGATCAAGTCGACAAGCGTGGCTTCCTCCATGAACGGTTGCAGCAGGTAACCTCCACGAACGCCTCGTAAGCTGGCCACGAATCCGTTTTGGCAGAGGTCTTTGAGGATGTTGGCAACGAAGGGACGGCTGATGCCGTAGTGGTCCGCGATCTGCCGGGCGCAGCCGCCTTCAGCCTTGCGATAGAGAAAGCAAAGAATCAGCAACGCGTAGTCGATTTTGCGGTTCAGCAGCGTCATGAGACACTCGCGGCCAAGCTGCTCCAATAATAGGACTCGTGTGGTGCTGATTCAATAGCCGTCGGCGAGGGCCTTGCTTATCCGACCGGTTCCATTTCAAGTACGAAGCCGCGAGCCCGCACCCGCCCAACGTGATCGCCGCTCACGCGTTACGACATCCGCCGGTTCCATTTCGGTTCCATTTGCCTCCAGGCCACCATTCCGCATTCAAGCACGTTCCGCCTGCAAACCACCAACCTGGTAATTTCACGCATCCGCCGGCCGCGCTACTGCCGAAAAAAGCCGTTTGCTTTCGGCGCCAAACGGTTTGCTGACGGCCCATTTCGTCTCAAAATGCGTCATGCGCGCGTTGCTCCAGAGGCCCATATTACTCCGTAATACCCCCCTTTCGCAAAGTCGGTGGTTTCCGCCTGCCGACTTTGCGATTCGTGACCCGTTTAGGTACGATCAACGAAGGTGATGCGGCGATCCGCGCAGTGATTACGGGAGCGGCGGCAGGCCGAGTTCCTTCAGAAATGCGTTGTGCTTCGCGGTCGCCTTGCGAATCTCTTCATCAATCTTGACCAACTCGCGATGCGTTGCCGCGAGGTCGATCTCTTCCTCTTGCTGGGCCGTGCTCACGTAGCGTGAAATGTTGAGGTTGTAATCGTTGGAAACGATCTCCTTCATCTCCACGCGCCGCGCATAGCGTTCGATCGGCTTGCTCGGTCGCTTCTTGTACGTCTCGATGATCTGTTCGATATGCTCGTCCGTGAGCTGGTTCTGCCGCTTCCCCTTCACGAAATGTTCGGCCGCGTTGATGAACAACACATCGTCCGGCTTCTTGCACTTCTTCAACACGAGAATGCAGACGGGAATGCCGGTGGAGTAGAACAGATTCGCCGGCAGGCCGATGACCGTGTCGATGTGCCCATCCTTGAGCAGCTTCGTGCGGATGCGCTCCTCCACGCCGCCGCGGAAGAGCACGCCGTGCGGCAGGATGATCGCCATCACGCCGTCGTCTTTCAGATAGTGCAGCCCGTGCAGGAGAAACGCGAAGTCGGCCGCACTCTTCGGCGCCACGCCGTGGGCCTTATACCGCATGTCCTCCGCCATCGCCTCGCCGGGCTCCCAGCGATAGCTGAAAGGCGGATTGGCCACGATCGCATCGAATGCCGGCTTCTTGGCCGGGTTCGTCTCGCGCAGGATGTCCCACTCGTTGGTCAGCGTATCGCCGTGGTAGATTTCGAACTCGGTGTCTTTCACCCCGTGCAACAGCATATTCATCCGGCACAGGTTGTAGGTGGTGATGTTCTTTTCCATCCCCAGGATTCGGCCAATCGTCCCACCCGATTCGGCGATGCGGTGCCGCACATTGAGCAGAAGCGACCCGGAACCGCAGGCGAAGTCGAACACCGCCTCCAGTTTCTTCCGCGGCCCGGTCTTCGGCTCCTGGCTGTCGAGCGTGACGATGCCGGAGAGAATGCTCGAAATCTGCTGCGGCGTGTAAAACTCGCCCGCTTTTTTTCCCGACCCCGCCGCGAACTGCCCGATCAGGTACTCGTACGCATCGCCCAGCGTATCGACGTCGGTCGAAAAGAGGTCCATGCCGCGGGCCAGTTCGCTGATGATGGAGCAAAGCTTGGCATTGCGGTCTTCGTATTTCCGACCCAGCTTTTCTGAAGCGAGGTTGATCTCGGAGAACAGCCCCTGGAAGTTGCTGGAGAACGATTCCTCCTCGATGAACTTGAATCCCTTCTGCAGGGTGTCGAGCAGTTGGCCGTTCTGCGACTTGGCGAGGTGGACGATGTTGCCCCAGAGATATTCCGGCTTCACGACGTAATGCACCTTGCGGCGCATCTGTTTCTCGAACGCCGCCACGTCGTCCGGATTGTCCGCATACCACACCGAAAGCGGCGTCTTCCCGCCATTGCCGACCGCGTTGGGATCCGGGTAGTCCTTCTTCAACTCCTTCTTCGCCGCCTGCTCGTAATTGTCCGAGAGATAGCGCAAGAAAAGAAACGAGAGCATGTAATCGCGGAAATCATCCGCATTCATCGCTCCGCGCAAGGTGTCGGCGATGTTCCAGAGGGTCTTGCCGAGTTCTCGTTGGGCTTGGTCGGTCATTGAGGTACAGCCATACCCACTGGGTCTCGAGGAATGATCGGTAAGGGAGGGACGCTCCGCGAAGCCGCGGGCACCTGAACCGTCAAAACATCGGCCCGAGAAGACACTCGTTGCGGCTCAAGTCGCAGGTCCTAAACCCTCGTGCGACGCGCCGTCCGATCGCGGATTGACGACGCAGGGCGTTCACGCGTCAATCGCGATTTTTCCCTCGACGACGATGACGATCTCGGTGTCCGTTTGGATCGCGGTCTTGCGGGCAAGTTCCGATGCCCGACGCAGCGCGTCATCGATGACCGCAGATCAGGGTCTCTGCCTCCGAGATGTCTTTGATGTTCATGGCGTTTCGCTCCATTCCAGCGCAGTTTCGTCGCCGGAATTATCGTACGCCCAGGCATCGACCGCCGCTTGGTATGCCGGCGGAGGTTCCGCAATCCGGCATCGAAACGCCTTGAAGATGACGTCGGCCAGGATATCATTGCCGCCCTGGCGTACGCGTGCCGCACGCGGGCGGAATCGCCGTTTCCGCATCGGGCAAGCGAAGAAAGAAAAAGGCTTGCATCGATACCCAAGTCCGCGCCATCGGCGGAAATGTGTTACCATTGAAGCGCTGAGTCCTGCCAGAGTCGTTTCCAGCGCGAAGCTCTCGCCGCGCGCGACGGCATCGTCGATCTCCTGCAAGCGCCGGGCGACCCGCCTTCAATGCCGCGTACTCCGGGTCCGAACGGCGACAGTCCCGCCGCGATCAAGTCCGCATTGATGAACCGCGGGCATTGCGCGCTCCGCGGGAAGAAACGATCGGGCGAACGTCATCTTCCCGGCCCCATTCGGTCCCGCAAGGGATGATAACCTTCTTGCTCATGCCACCCCGCGGTGACGGAAAAGGTTGCTGCATCAACCCCTGCTTGGCCGTCTTGAGAGCCGCGAGCCGCTTGGACTGGGCGGAGATTTCGGCATCGAGCGTGGACAGACATTCGCCTATTCGTTGTTGTTCGGCTAGAGTCGGCCAAAGCTACGGCAAGTGCAGCGAACCTCGAACTACCAGATGAGCTACAGCGTCGTTTTGGTTGCAATGCTCGCGAAGAAGTCCCGTCCTTCTGGCATTTTCCGAAACGCTTGCTCAGCGAACTCAGGGCACGTTGATGGGAATGCTCGAAACCGAAGCGGCTGGTTCTGCATCGCGCAGCATTCACGGGATTCGCAGCGATACATCGATGTACGGCCTACAAGTTCTAACGATTGCCCTTCATTCAGAAGGATATCCCTATCAAGAATTTCAAATCGGCTGAACTCGGCGTCGGTCATTGGCATTGTCAGTACGTCTGACAAATCGATTACGCCGTCAAGGAACGTTCTTCGGTGAATATAGTCGTAGTGGACCAGGCGTGACCGCCAAGGCCTTCCCCGCGAGCACCTCCCCCAGGGCAAATGAACTGGCTCCCACTGCTCCGCATTACGGAACTCGGGAAACCGCACGCGAGGAACGGTTTCGCCTTCGCGGGGAAAAGCTGCTGCATCAGGCCTTTCTTGTGAGCCTTCAGCGCCTCCACTTTCGCCCCTGCGGCGCGATCCAGCTCGTCCAGCGGCGTCAGGCAATCGGCGATCTTCTGCTGCTCAAAGGCGGTCGGAGGTACCGTGAGGTGCACTTCTGCAAGATCAGTTGAGTTGATCGCGGGATAATTTCGATCCGGTACACTTTGCGATGACCCTTTCTACGAATGCGTCTGTGTGGACGGCTTGATAAAGGAACGAATCAATGTCTTTCGCTCGCAACTGTGCGCATAGCCTGTCGAAGCCACATGCGGAGATTCGCCACCATCGAAATCGACGAACAAGTTGTTTCTTTGGTAGGGCCGCACAATCTGGAAGACGACATCCATTTTTTGAGCAGACGTTGTGCGGCTCGGAGCATCTTTCTTTTTCCATTCAGCTGCTGCGGCTTTTAAAGCACTCCGCTTTCAGCGCTCAAGGTCGATGTAGACAAACGAATCGGGCAGTTCGCCGCTATTTGGATTGATTTCGCAAATGTTCTTGAGCGGTTTCTCTTCCCAGCCAGCGGCTGTTTGAAAACCCGGAAACCTCAGCCTTGGCGTGGAGGTTCGTTGGTCGTTCAGGGCCATGGTTTTCTCGCGATGCGTTTCGCTGGCGGTTGGGGCGACTTCGATCCGCTTACTTCGTGCGCTCTTTTTGAGTTCTTCGATTCGCGGCGCGTGTGAGGTCCTTGTTGAAGGAGCCGCGCTTTGTGGCGGATTCGCCGCACGCCCGAATCGATCCGCTTACTTCGTGCGGCTCTTTGAGTTCTTCGATTCGCTTGGCAGCGTGTGAGGTCCGCGTTGAAGGAGCCGCGCACGTAGTAAGCGGATTGGCTCTGCATCACGCGGAATCCGCTTACTGCGTGCGCGCGGCTCCTTGGCGGGGCGTGGGTCGTAGGTCGCCATCGAGAGTGCCTTGCTCGTCGGTATAGGTTACCGGCTCGATCGACCGACAGTTCGTCGAACAGATGCCGTGTGCTTCGTGCCGATCCAGCGTTTGGTTCAGGCGTCGATGCCCTTTCGATTCATGTCACGCGAAGCGCAATAGCTGAAATCGCTCAATGTTCGTCCTGGGTCTCGTTCGGCGGTCACGACGGCATGAACATGATTGGTCCGCACGTGCAGCGCGTGCAACGTCCATCCTTTCTGCGACAAAGTTCAACGATCGCATCGCGTACACGACCGTTCGCGCTCCTTTTCCAAAACGCTAAGGAGGCTCGATCATCTGGCCAGCAACGCACCCTCTCGTCCCTCGTCTGGCGGCACAGTCGGAACCATGGGCATTGTTTTCGCGATCTACGGGAGCCGTTGCCCTTCTGTTCGTGACCATGTGCCATACGTCGTGAACGAGTGAAGAACGCCAACGCCACGACAGCCTCCGATTGCTTCAAGGAGCCGCACTTTCAGTAAGCGGATTTTTCACCCCGCGGGCCGGAATCCGCTTACTGCGTGCGCGGCTCTTACGAACGCAAGCGGATTTCGCTTCGCGCTACGCGAAATCCGCTTACTTCGTGCGCGGCTCCTTATTCCTCGTACGCCTTCAGGCCCGCGATGTCGCGGCCGGCGTGCGTTTCTTGAGGAGAGGGACGAGGTCGGCCATCAGGGCGAGTTCCTTTTGCGTGCGGACGCGATACGCGAGGTCGAGTGAAGCAAAAGTTCGGTCAGTTGTTCTCCGTCAAAGATGTACGGTTCAAGATGTCGTCCACGAAGTTTTGACGACTCGGTCGAAAGGCCATGCTGGGCGGCCTTCTCCGCGACTTTATCCGCGGCATTAGCAGCGTCCTTGATCGCTGGCTGGCCGGCTGCGGTAGCATGCATCCAGGCCTTCGCCGGCTTTGAGGCCGCGGACGTATTCGGTGATCAAGTCCCGCTCGTCGATGAACTTGGAATCCGAAGCGATAGAGCCGATGAGCTGATCGCGGTTCATCGTGCCTGCTGCCGGCCGGCTTCGCGCAAGTCGGTGATGAGCTTCGCGGTGTAGTCGTAATCGATCATCGCGGCACCCGGCGAAGAGCACGAATTCAAAATCGAGTTCCTCGATGGCGTTTCCGTTTACTGCGTGCGGCTCCTTTGGGCTTTCGCATGCGGGCACGCCGTTGGGCGGTTTCGAGGTATTGGCCGCGGAAGGCTTTCCGGGTCGTCCTTGGGCAGGATGGTTTCGATCTTCTGCTCAGATCGATCCGTGTATTGGTCGAGTTGAGGTCTGGAGCGCACGCTTGCCGATGCTTGATGAACGCGGCTCGCGGCTTCGTCCCCCTTGAGGTTGGCGATGTCGTCGGCTTGCCGGTGAGCCTGCAGGCCATGAACGTATCGACGAGGTCTTGGCTTCCTTGAGCCTCTCGATGACGACCAGCCTTGTCGAGCAAATCTTGCGGGCCTGCTCGACGCTCACGCCGGAGAAGAGCGATGGCCAGATCGACCGTCGCCTGGTTGCGGAAATCGAAGTGGCCATGCGGCTTGGTGTCGTTGAGCACGCGATTGGTGCGGCTGAAGGCCTGGATCAGCCGTGGTGCTTGGTACTTATCGACGTAGAGCGTATTCGGAAATGCTTGGAATCGAAGCCGGTGAGCAGCATATCGACGACGATGACGAGATCGAGTTTCTCGCCCCTTCTTCGGCAGATCGGCATTGAGGTGCGGTCGCCAGTCCACTTCTGCGCATCCTGGTAGTAGAGGTCGAATTCCTCGATGCGATGGTTCGTGCCGAAGCGTTCGTTGTATTGGGCGATGATGGCGGCGAGCGATTTCTTCTTGGCCTCCGGGGTCGTGCTTGATTTTCTTCACTGTTCGCGGCCACGGAGGTCTTCCTGGAATCATCACATCAGGGCTGACGTCCGCGGGCGGGGAGAACGGCGGTGATGTTGAGCGGGACGAAGTTCAGGTTGCTCACCATCCGGCCATTCTGAATGGCGTCGAAGAGGGCATAATACTCGATCGCGTCATTGATGCTGGCGGTCGCGAGGAGGGCGTTGAACCGACGACCACCGGTGGCGGCGTCGTGCTTGGCGAGGATCGCGTTCACGACGGCAGTCTTGGCGAGCGTCTCGCCCGGCGCGGTTGCTTGCCGTCCGGCTGGTAATCGACGTGGAAGCGGAGGACGTTGCGGTCTTCGATGGCATGCGTGATGTAGGCGTGCAGCTCTTTCTCGAAGAGGTCTTCGGTGGTCTTGAGCGTCTTCCTCGCCTTCGTTCGCTTGTAGCTGATTTTCCTCGAAGATCAGGTCCCGGTGAAGCCGAGAAAGGCGACTGCGGGAAGAACTCGCCGACCGGTGTGCGTCTCGCCGAACTGCAGGCGATGGCGTTGTCGAAGGTGAACCATGCGGCTGGCTTGCGGAGCGGTTCGAGCAATTCCTTGTAGGTCGCCTGACCTGCTCTTGTCGCGCTGACGTTGCGTTTGCTGGTTTCGTCGAGCCAAGCCGAGCTTTTGGATCGTGCAGACGATGACTTTATCGGCGGCATCGTCGAGCAGGCGATCGACAGGGCTTCAAGACCTTCGTGTTCTCTTCGGCACAACCCTCCTGGAAATGGTTGAGCTTCCTCGCGGGTCTATGGTCGGTCGCTGCACGATCAACAACGAAAGGCACTTGTCCACCGTGGGATTTCGCCTTGAGCAGCGTGGACGCCGCCGGAAAACGATGGCGTCGCGCTGCCCGTGGTGTGCCAGATGTAGCCGTTGCCGAGATTCTTCTCCACCGTCTACGTCGACGATGTTCTTGACCGCATAGATCTGATACGGCCGCATCATGAGCAGCTTCTGCTCGCTGGCGACGAGGACTTCATATAGCGGCTGATCGTGTGCGGAATTGCGCGGAGAAACACCTCGGCGAATGAATCGAAACCCGCTGACGACGTTATCCGTTCTGGCATGCTCATAGATGGGCAGAAACTGCTCTTCGGCATTGAACGCGAAGTGGCGGGCATTGTTGATGAAGTAATAGGTTCGGTCGCGGTTGGAAACGATGAAAAGCTGGACGAAGCAGAACAGCGTGCGGGTGTAGCTGTTGCACAGGATCGTTCTTGTATTCGACGATTTACTCGATGGCTCGGCGAGGGGTTTTCTTTCAGCCTGCTGCCAGTTGATATCCGGAACGAAGAGGATGCCGTTGATCAGAGACGTCATGACGGTGATGGCTGTAGTCCGTATTCATGCCGGAGCTGGCGGCAACCTCCGGGAATGTTCTTGCGCAGTCAGCGATGTTGACGAGCGTGTAATTGAGTTGCTCGCCGTCGTCGCGGGTGAAGCTGTTGCGGTTGCGAAGCGTTTGCGACACCCCGGCGAAAGACGTCGGGGCTGACGATTTCGTCGAGCAGACGGCGGAACTCCATCACGTCAGCTTTGACATGATTCAAAGCCTGGAACTTTTCGCGAAAATTCTTCAGGCACGGCACGGTCCGCGGATGTCGTCACGGTACAAGTACTTCAGGTCCTGGCGACTTTCCGATCAGCACATGTTCGGAGCTGCTGTTCGAAGTCGTCACGACCGGCTCCGCATGCCGAGTTGCGAGTGTCTGTGCTTTTGCCCGGCCACAGTATTCCTGCATGGACTGCTTCGCAACAAGACCCCAAGCGGAAAACGGGCGCATCCCCGTCGACGCGTCGATTGCGGAGCACTCGCCACATTGAGATGAGCGTCTGCGCTTTGGTAGCCGGTTCCTGCAGGTAGATGCTCGCGAGTTGGCGGACGGTGGGGCTGGGGTCTTGGCGGCTGAGTTCGCGGAGGCGGTCGGCGAAATCGCCGGCTTGTTTGCTGGATGCGCGAACTGCGGCGGCGCGGACGGCGGGGGCGGGGTCGGCCATCAGCCGGCGGAGCCAGATGTTCGCATCGAGGTCGCCCGTGCGGTGCAGGTAGTGCAAAACTTGGAGACGGGCTTGCGGCCGTTGATCGCTGACGAGACGAGCCAATTCGATGTGCGCGTCGTCCAGGCCTCGGCTGCGGAGGGCGAGTTCTGCCACCATCTGCACCTCGGCATCCGTGTCGTGCAGCAGCGGCAGCAGATCGTCTTCGCCCATCAGTTGAGGCCGTGGGCTGAGCGCGAGGACGGCGCCTTTGCGGACCATCGCGTCGCTGTCCTTCAGCAGCGGAACCAGTTTTCGAATCAGGTCGTCCTGCTTGCGAATCGGTTCGCGGAGGACGAGGTGAATCGCAGCCACGCGAGCATCGGCTTCGCTCGATTTCAATCCGCGCAGGGCGAGGTCGCGAAACATATCGAGGCATTGCCCGGGCGGAATGCGGTCGGCCATCTCGCCGGCAAGCGCCAAGGTCGGCGTCGTTAGTGCGGAATCTCGCTCCGCGGCGGAAAGCAATTCGCTCAAACTTTGCACGACATCCGCGGACGGGGCGGCTTTGCCGGAGAGCAGAGCGGAGGCGGCGCGAAGCGATGCGGCCTTGCCGGCGCTGGGCATGCTGTCGAATCGGCGCTGCAGTTGGCTCGCGAGCTGTTGGCCGCGTGCATCGCCGACGCCCCATTCGCGGGCCAAGGCGACCAGACCGGCTTGCAGGTTCGTCGCCGTGCGATCGTCCGCGCTGCGGAGTTGATCGAGCACCCAGCCCGAAGGATCGTGGAGCACCAGCAATCGAGCCACGATGTCGTCGCGGCCTGCTTCATCCGTCGCCGCGAGTTGGCGGACATGCCACCAGCCGAGCAACGCATCGCGCTGCCAAAGCCCCAAGCCCATGGCGAGGCCGAGGAACGCGGTGAGTGCGAGGAGCTTCTTTTGCATGGCATGTCTCCGCAGAATCGGATCGCGTGGAATGCTGCCTTGCTCCCCTCACCCTCTGGGAGAGGGGCTGGGGGTGAGGGCAAAACAGCAAACAGTGCGGGCGTTCGGATTGAGGGGAACAAAGGCACCCTCACCCCCAACCCCTCTCCCAGAGGGTGAGTGGAGAAGGAACAATCCGCGCGGGCGGGAGAATAGGCAAACTTTGCCGCACGCGACAAGTCCAACCGACCGGAACGACCGTGCAAACCCGCAAAATCATGGACCGAACCGGGTCGCCAGTTCGATGAAAGGGAGAGAAACGACCCCATCGCACGGAGGTGAGGCATGCGGCGTATTTTGCTCGGCCTGGCGATTTTCGGAAGCCTGGGCAATTTCGCGTTCGCGGAAGCGCCCGCCGTCTTCCCCGCCGCCCGGGCCGAGAAGCCCGCCCCCGCAGCCGACGTTTTGCAAGACATCACGCCCGGTTGGCGGCCGCACGCAAAGCCGATCCTCGAGAAATCCACCGTATCGGCGCGCGGCCCTTCTGAGACGTTTGTCTGCCAGCCGGAGCACTACGAGTTTTTTCTGGATCACCCGGACCGAGCGGTGGTCGCATGGCGGCGCATCGGAGCCAAGTGCGTTAACATTCTGCCGAAAGGGCCGGGCAAATATGGTTGGACCGACGACCATGGCAGCGAAATGACCTGGAGCCTGATCGCTCGATCCCCCGGCGTGCGGATCTGGTATGCAGACGGCAAAATCAAGCCGGGCCAGGTGTTTCCCGCGATCCCGGGGAAAGCCGTCGTCGTGCTCCGTTATCAGACGACGCGGAAGGACGATGGATTGATCTCGGTGCAGCAGCAGACCGACCTGTATGTGCTCACCGACAACGTGACCGCGGCGATCGCAGGCAAACTGGTCGGCGGTTCGCTGACGCGCTACGCCGAGCAGGGTATCGGCAACATGCAGACGTTTTTCTCGGCACTGAGCTGGTACCTGGAGCGACACCCCGACCGCGTCGATGAGCTGTTGCGGCCGGAGTCGTAATCGGCGAAATGCATCTTCGCGACAAAACCTAAGACAATCGGCGGCGTGCCATGCTTGTGCGGATCCCGACGAGGGTCAGGTTCGGGCGGCGTCCACCGCACAAGCATGCCCCTAGACGGGACACTCAATGTGGCGAGGGAGCATGCTTCGCCGGTTGCCAAGGACTGTTCACGATTGCGGCGAGGGAACCGTCGAAGCATGGCACGCCGCCGTTCGTGCAACGGCTTAGCGACATCACTCCGGCTCGCTGACTTCGCCGAGCACCGTGAGCGTGAATGACGGCCCGCGGGTGCGGCGGATGCCGGCTTCCAATTCCTGCAGCTTCAGTTGCACCTTGCGGACAGTTTCGATCGGCAGCGTCTTCTCCGCACGCAGCCTTACGCGCACTTCGCCTTCGGATTCCTTCCACGCTTGCGACAGCCCGGCGAGCACGTCGTTGAGTTCGCGCGTCGGCTGCACCGAGGTTTCCCGGTCGAGGCCGGCGGAATACCAGGGGACGATGCGGCCTCCGGCATCTTTCTCGATCTTTCCGGCCGGATCGCGGATATCGATGCCCACCCAGAATTGCTCGGCCGATACCGTCGCGAGCTGTCGCTTGGCCGCAGGCGTGTCGATCGACGACAGCATCGACGAAGTGACGGAGGCGGTCATCATAAAGAAGATGAGCAGGACGAGGCTGATGTCGATGAGGGGGATCATGTCCACGTCCTCATCCTCCTCCTCGGTCCGTTTGCCCCAATCAAGCCCGAGGTCCACTTCCTGCAAAGCCTCGGCCTGATCCTCGGCGGCGAGCGGTTCCGGTTGCGGCAGGTAGGGGGCGAATGCGGAGACCTTCGCGATGGGCCGCCAGGGATCTTGGCCCGCGAGGCGGACGCGGTCGTCGGGCAGCAATCGGCCCTGTTGAATCCAGTCGGCGACGACGGTGAACGGCACTTCGCGGTAAACCGAGTTGGTTTCCACGATCCACACGTCGAGTAGTTTCTGTTTCGCCATGGTTCGCGCTTACTTGCGAGTGATCGTCTGCGTATCGCCCGATTTCGCCCCCGCGACGGCCGGCACAGGTTTGTGGGCCTGCATGATGAGGAGCAACTTCTGCGCGGCGCTCTTCATCTTCACCTCGAAATTCGAAATCCATGCCTTGAACATGACGTGAGCAAACACCAACGGAATCGCCGTCACGAGGCCAAGAGCGGTCGCGAAGAGAGCGAGGCCGATGGAACCCGCGGAGCCGGCCATGTCGCCTTTGTTCTGCGAACGCCGCAGCTCTTCGATCTCGGAGAAAGTACCGATCATGCTGATGATCGTGCCGAGCAGGCCGACCATGGTGGCGATCTTGGCGATGGCGAGAATGCTGGGGAGCAGAAAGTTGAGTTGCGGCACGATCTCGAGTTCGACCGCATTCGCCATCGCTCGACGCATGGCGGCCAAACCTTGCTTCGAGGTTTCGAGCCCGGCCATGAAAAGTTTGCTCGGGATCAGTCCGCGTTCTTCGAGGCAAAGACGCGAGGCTCCATCGATGCCCTCGCGCGTCAGGCGTTCCTGAAAGCGAGGCAGAAACGCGCTGACATCGGTGTCCGCATTGCGATTAAGAAGGATTCGCCAAACGACGAGCGAGAAGGCGACCAGCGACATCGCGAACATGGGGATCGCGAAGTACCAATCATGAACGACGAACTTGACGAACTCGCGCATATCCGAAGCCGCTCCGCCAGAAGGGTGAACTACCTTTGTAACCCTTCACGCCAGCGGACGCCAGCCTTTGCGTTGGAGCCGCGCGCAGTAAGCGGATTGGCATAACGCGACGCGAAATCCGCTTACTGCGTGCGGCGGCTCTTGAGCTACTGCTGAGCGACGCTCGCCGCTGCGAATTACGGCTGGGGCCGCGGAGCAGGTTTTCCGGTCATATCTGGGACGAGGAAGATGCCGCCGGGCCATGCGGTGGACTGGGCGCGTAGCCGCTGAAAATCGATGAAGCGAGAGCCGATGGTGATGGTCGCCGTTTCGCTGCCGAAGGCGGCTTCGATGCGGATCGTTGCTTCCTTGGCGTCGAGTTTCTGATCCTTCCGCGGCGGCGTGCCGATGGAGATGACGCGTGGGGAGCGAAGGTGAGCGATCCATTCGGCCAATTGTTCGACCTTGGTTGTATCTAGGTTGAATTCTTGGAGGCCCGTCGTCCTTCCATGTCTTGTCGGTCTTCTTGAAGTGCAACGTCCGCAGTTCCACGGGCGTTGAATCGACAGCCGAATCTCGGTCATGACGGCGGGATCGAAGGCATGCGCCGGCCGAACGCGAAGGACCACGACGCTATGCCGCCGGCGGTAAGCTGACGACGTTCGCGGCAATGACGGGTTGGCCGATGGCCATCGCGAGGCGGTTGCGGAAATCTTCCTCACCGAAGCACATTCGCCACATCCGGCGTCAGCGGCCGAACGCGATCGACGCCACTACGGAAGCGAAGTACACGCCAGCCGCGTCGCTCGCCTCTTTTGCCAGGCTGGAAAATCGTCTCGCCCGGTTCGCTCATGTTGGCGGCGAATGCCGAAGAAACGATGCCTTGACCAGATCGAATGCGGCCGCGGTGATGGCGGCGCGCGCCCCAGGGCGAGATGCGGTCTCGCTTGAGCGTGCAGCAGATCGTCGCGGACGGAGTTTTCAACCCAAAGGAATCGAGGTCCGATTTCGCATCGACCTTACGCACCCATCGGCCCGCCGTCGCATGAGCCATCACGTTGAACAACCGAAACGCCTTCAACGCGTCGGCCGGGGCGTATTCGCTTCCTTCGCGGACGATCCACGATCCCTTCGCGTCTTGTTCAAGCGACACCGTTCGGCCGCCGCGTTCGATTGTGGCTTTCTCGACGCTGGTCGCGACGAACTCGGGCAGGTCGCGATCGAGAAACGCAAGCGTGCCTTCGCCGGGGAGGATCTGATCGAGCCAGCGTTTCTCGACCTGGAAACGCGTCTCGACATTGCCGATGATACGCTTCACGTTGACGAGATCGCCTTCGGCGGAACCCACCGACAGCGATAGGGCAGGGCGGTAATCCTTCTTAAGGATCGTCTGCCCCTTGTCGTTCTTATCGACGCCATTCGCGTAGATGGCGATGGTGGTCTTCGCGTCGATCAGGCCCTTCGACTCATCGACCTTCTTGCCGTCCCCTTCGAGAAATTCCTTGATTTCGCGTCGGCCCTGCAGCGATTCGAGCAGGGTGCGGATCGCATCGACGCTCGCCTTCTGCATGGGCGAATCGCCGAGGCGGTAGGTCCAGTTTTTCTCGTCCTTTTTCAGCAGCGTCGTCTCGTCTTTTCCCATGCGGATCACGACCGCATCAATGCCGCGCGTCTCGCTGCCGGCGACATCCTTGCTGCGGAGTTTTTCGGGCGTCTGTAGTGCTTTGAAAACAGGCTCCGCGAACTTCGCGGGAATGCGAAAGGCGCCATCGTCGCCGCCGAGACGGGCGTAGCGAAAATCACCGTCGGCATTTCCGACGAGCAGCGTCTCGCGTGAATCCTTGGCGTCGCCGGAGACCGAAATAGACAGGGCGGCCCGGCCTTCCTGCAAGCCGTACTTCGCGACATCGACGGGGGAGGCCAAGTGATCCGCGGCATCCGCGACGCGAATGCTGAGAATCGCATCGATCAAGCCGCGCACTCCCTCGGCCGAAGGCTTCGTTTCCGGCGGCGTTCCCTTCGGCGGGGCAGGGCCCTCTTCTTCCGCGAGGCCAAGGTTGGGCTTCGTGATCCGCCAAATGCCGTCGCTGCCCTGGTCGATCTGCAGGTCGCGATCGCCGCCGAAGATTTCGACATGCTTCACGCTTGGCGTATTCGCATTGAACAGACGAAGGGGCCGAAGCGAACGCAGATCCTCAAAGAAAATCGCCTTCAGGCTCGCTCGCGGCACGCCGAACACGCGAGTCGGCATATCGGAGGTGGAAACATATGCCAGCTTCTTGTCCGGGCTGAGGCTGCCCACCTTCAGCGTCCACTGCTTCTCGAAGCTCGCGACTCGCTTGTCCTTCGGATGCCCGAAGACGGTCAGCGTCAGCATCGGCTGATCGAGGCCGTAGGCGGACGGTTCGTTCGGGACGCTCGCTTCATCATCGCGCCGGGCATCGCGCAGTTGTTCGACCATATCGCGAACGCGGAAGCTCTCGACGCTGATCGTCTGATCGCCGACCTTCGCTTTCCAGAGATCGTTCTTGAGGGCGAAGTCGTAGTCCTTCGCGTCCTTCCCCTTGTCCGCCTTCCGCACCGCGACGCGGTCGA
>JAXMAT010000066.1:0-26508 GCA_046350235.1 Gemmataceae bacterium
AAATCACAGTCTGGATCAGCGATCAGAGGGCCAACGATGTGATCGACAAGATCGTGCGAGCCGCCAGGACGGGACGCATCGGTGACGGAAAAGTGTTCGTCATGGACGTTTGTTGGCCAGGGGCGATGGAGTTTTAGACCAATGGCCTTGGGGTTTTGGTTCTCGGTTTTTGCGCGCGGGCTGATTCCGTCGATGCCAAGTCAAGGATGCTCAACGCAAAGGCCTCTCTCAAAAACCAATTGCCTCCAAATTCCCTCATCGCGCAAGAAAAAAGCCCCTCATCACGGAGGGGCTTCCTTTATGGACTCGGAGTCCGAGTTGGTTTACTGCAGGGCTTCTTCGATCTTCGGGGCGTAGACGACGCGGGCGACATCGACGGCTCCGCGCGCCTTCAGCTTTCGCTTGACGGCGGCTCGGTGAATGTCGAGCGTTTTCACGCTGATACCGAGTTTCTTGGCAATTCCAACGTTCTTTTCGCCGGAGGCCATGAGTTCCGCGACTTCCGCTTCGCGAGGCGTAAGTTCTCCGAGGAGTTCCTTCGCCTGATCCGGACCGATCCCGAGGATCACTTCCGTTGGGGACTGAGGCTTCTTCGACTTGGCCATTACTCTTTCTCCCGAACATTCAGAAAGGGGGCGATTCTTGCGGCAGTCGAAAATTTCGCATCAGCAATAATTCTTGCCTGCGAGATCTTCGACATTCGCACTACGGCTTTTGGCTTGCACTATTTTATTAGAGGGGATTTCACTGTCGGCACTCAGTACCTTTACTGATTCGAGAGCGAAATTCCCACATTTCATGCATGCCGACGCCGCTGAGCCCATCGCCGCCATGGCTCCTCTTTGCTTTTGCTTATCCTAGGGTAAAAACACATAGAGCAAAAGAAAGAAAAGGTCGGGAATCCCAAATACTCGCCCCACATTTTGATGAGAAATGAGACTTCACGTGATAATCTCCATTTTTGGAGCAGAATCAGGCCACGATGAGCATCTGGCGAGCGGAAGAAGATGGTTGAGCAGTCCCTGTCCGGTTTACGGATCGCTCAGCTGAGAGCTAGACGGGTCCACCGCGTGATCCTCCACGTGTCACTTCGTTTTCCAACGAGCAAGAGTATGCCTGTTTACGTAGATCGACTTCGGAATTGGGGGTGGTGCCATGGGGCTTCATTTCACCTGATAGCCGATTCGGATGAGGAGTTGCACACATTCGCGGTTCAACTCGGCATGAAGATGGAATGGTTCCAACGCCGGCCGATCGCCCACTACGACCTGACGGCAGATCGACGTGAATTGGCGGTGCAGTTCGGGGCGATCGAGGTCGCGACGTCAGATCGCCCTGATCTTGCGGGCACGGCGGCTCATCCAGCGTGTTTGAACGCAACCATGCCAAGCGGCGGGATGGTGATGTTGAGCAAATAGGGGCGGTTATGCACAGGAATAGGCGCGGTCGAAACGCCTCCGAAATTGCCCTGGCCGCCGCCGCCATACAGTTGGGCATCGCTGTTGAGAATCTCCTGCCAATGGCCTCCCCGTGGAGCGCCGATGTGGTAGTTGATCCGAGCGATCGGTGTGAAATTGAACGCGAGCAGGATGTCGTCCTCCGGCGTGCTTCCTTTGCGGATCAAGCTCACGACGCCGGTTTCGGCATCGCAGCAGTCGATCCACTCGAAGCCGGCCGGGTCGCAGTCATGTTGATGCAGGGCCGGTTCGCCGCGGTAAATCGTATTCAGGTCGCGGATCCACCGCTGCAATCCCTTGTGCATGGGATAGTCGAGCAGGTGCCAATCGAGGCTTCGCTCTTCGCTCCATTCGCGCCACTGCGCGAATTCGCCGCCCATGAAGAGCAGCTTCTTCCCCGGCTGAGCATACATGTAGCCGAAGAGCAGGCGTAAGTTGGAGAATTTCTCCCAGGTATTCCCTGGCATCTTCGAGATCAGCGAGCCTTTGCCATGCACCACTTCGTCGTGGGATAGCGGCAGCATGAAATTCTCGCCAAACGCGTAAATCATGCGGAAGGTCAGCTGATTATGGTGGTATTTGCGATAGATCGGATCGAGTTTGAAATACTCGAGCGTGTCGTGCATCCAGCCCATGTCCCACTTGTATCCGAAGCCCAGCCCGCCCATATAGGTGGGACGCGACACCATGGGCCAGGAAGTCGATTCCTCGGCGATGGTGAAGACGTCGGGGTATTCGGAATATACCCGTTCATTGAATCGTCTGAGGAAATCGAGGGCGTCGATGTTCTCGCGACCGCCGAATTGGTTCGGCGTCCATTCGCCTTCTTTGCGCGAATAATCGAGATACAGCATCGAGGCGACGGCGTCGACGCGGAGGCCGTCGAGGTGGTACTTATCGAGCCAGAAGAGCGCGTTTCCAATCAGGAAATTCGCGATTTCGCGCCGGCCGAAATTGAAGATGAACGTTCCCCAATCCTGATGCAGACCCTGCTTCGGATCGGAATGTTCGTAAAGGTGGGTGCCGTCGAAATAGCCCAGGCCATGCAAATCGCGTGGGAAATGTGCCGGAACCCAATCGAGGATGACGCCGATGCCGCGCTGATGCAGCGTATCGACGAGGTACATGAAATCCTGAGGGGTGCCGAATCGGCTGGTCGGAGCGTAGTAGCCGACGGTTTGATACCCCCAGGAGCCGTCGAAAGGATGCTCGGTGATCGGCAGCAGCTCGACATGCGTGTAGCCCATCTCGCTGACGTAATCCGCCAACTGGTGGGCCAACTCGCGATAAGTCAGCCAGCGGTCGCCTTCGTGAGCGACTCGCCGCCAGGACCCCAGGTGGACTTCGTAGACGGAGATCGGAGCGTCGAGCTTATGCTTGGCTCCGCGATTCGCCATCCAATCTCGGTCGCCCCATGTGTAGCCTTCGATATCCCACACCCGCGAGGCAGTGCGCGGGCGCAGTTCCGCATGGAAGCCGAAGGGGTCCGCTTTCTCGACACGGTAGCCGTTGAACCGGGAGCGGATTGCATACTTGTAGGCATCGCCGGCTTTGACGCCTTCGAGGAAACCCTGCCAGATGCCTGTCGTGCCCGCGGGCCAAAGCAGATGTTGGCCCGCATGCCAGCCGTTGAAATCGCCGATGACGGAGACTTCTTCCGCATCCGGGGCCCAGACGGCGAACGACGTGCCTTGTTTGCCGTCGCGTTCGCCGGCGTGGGCGCCGAGCTTTTCATAAGCTCGGAAATGATTCCCTTCGGACCAGAGATGAAGGTCGAAGTCGGTCAGGGCGGCGGCTCGCGTTCATCTCCCAGGCGTTTCGTCGTGCTGCTCAAGGAGGGCGAGGACTCCCCGCAGCGGAATTCGGACCCAATCGGGTCGGTTGTTCCAGTTCGTAGCCTAGCTCGTAAAAGGCTTTGCTCAGCATGAACGAGCGGAGCAGGGCGGCGAATTCGCTTTCGCTTGTCGGCAAAAACGAACTTCCGTGCGCCGTGTCACGATATGCCCGCAAAAATGCGGCCGCCACCCATTGTTGCCAAATTTCCGCCCATGGTTCGAGCTTCGGGTAATCGGCCGGACGATTCTGCGTGAAGGCGAAAAGACCGGCGTAAGCCGCATAATGGTACGACCGCAACATCCCCGCCACATCGCGAAGCGGGGAAAACTTGGCCCGTCGCTCTTCCACCGGACGCGTCGGCTCCCCTTCGAAATCAAGGATGACGTAATCGTTCTCGACCCACAGCACCTGTCCCAGGTGATAATCGCCATGCACGCGCGTCTTCGCTGCGTGGGGTACTAGGTCTGAATTACGGGCGAGGCGCTCGATTGCAGCGGAACCGATGTCCAGCAATCGCTGCGCGTCCACCGCAACCTCGCCGGACAAGCGACCGAGGTTCGCCTTGAGGGAAGCGAGCGATCGCCGTCGTTGAGCGAGGATCTCCTCGCGCAGCGATTGCATATCTGCGACGGTAAGCGGTTCGGGGGCGAACGCGGCAACATCCGCGGAATCATCCAATGCCCGATGCATCTCCGCCGTGCGACGGCCCAACGTCTCGGCCGCACGCAGGTAGGTGGCGATGGTTTCCAGAATTCCAAGTGGCGGCGTGGCATTCGACAGCGCGAGGAGTGGGCGTCCATCGGGCGGCGTCGGGTCCGGTCCCGCGAGACGTGCCCACGCACGCTCGTAATAGCGACTCAACTCTTCGATCGCATGCCGCCAACCGTCGCCTTGATTGGGGATGAGCGCCTGCAGAATGCCGAGCGTAAGTGGGGCGCTGCCACCTTTGGGAAGGTACTCGAAGCTTCCCGCGACCGCTGGGATGCGATCGAAGGGGAGTTCATCGGTCAATAATTTGCCGATCTCGACATCCGGATTGACGCCCGCTTCCAATCGGCGGAAAACCTTCATCACCAGACGTCGGCCGAAAAAGATCAGCGAATTGCTCGATGTCGCGGGGCCGTGCACGACGGGGAGCGGATAACTCGCATCGCCACGCAACCGCGCGAAGGCTTGGGTCGCGGAGCCCTGAATCCGCCCCCCATTTGCATCGAAGGATTGGCCGTTCCCCGCAGCGTTAAGCAATTTCGTGCATATTTCGTCGCTGACGAGGGCGTCGTGGAGGACCGAGTTGCCTTCGGGGCCAGTGAGTTTCGCGACGATGCTGTCGCGATGTGATTCGATGAGCCGCGCCCCAGCATTGCTCCTTGTGATCGCCATCGGCAGGAAATAGGTGTCGGTGCTGCCGTCTTGGAACTCGACAGCAAGCAGAACGAGGAATGCGCGGCTCGAGGTCGCCCCAAGCTCTACGTGATCGCAGATGCGGACTCGGCAAACCTCCCGTGCTTTCCCGCCGAACCATCGCTGCGATCGCAGGAATTTCGGCAGGATTTGCGTTTCTAAATCCTCACTGATGCCCGCATCGAAAAAGGCATCCCAACCGGCCGTAACCTTGAGCATGGGAATCTCGGCAACTTCCTCCGTTCGGATCGGCGCGAGCCGGGATGCGACATCTTCGGGATCCGCCTGCAAGCGAAACCAGAAGAACGCATGCGGACCCAACGTGAGGGCGTATGGTCTCTCGCTGATGCGTGCGAATGCCGTTCGGCCGAACGCTTCCACGGGAAATAAGCCACGGAAATCCGACAGATCAAGTTCCACCGGCTGTGCGGTGCGGGCGAGGTTCGCGACGACGAGAAACGTTTCGCCTCCATGTCGGCGGATGAAAGCGAGGACCTTGCGATTGTCGGGTTCCAGCATCGTCAGCGAACCGCGCGACCAGGCCGGCGATTGCTTCCGGATGGCGATCAATTGCCTCACCCAATGCAGCAACGACGACGCATCGCGCCTCTGCGATTCGACGTTGACCGAGCCGAACCCGTACACCGGATCGGCCACCGGCGGCGCGAAAAGGTGTGCGGCGTCCGCGGTGGAAAACCCCGCATTGCGATCCGGGCTCCACTGCATCGGCGTGCGAACCCCTGTTCGCCCCGGGAGAAACAGGTTGTCCCCCATGCCGATCTCGTCGCCGTAATAGAGGATCGGCGAGCCGGGCAGGGCGAAGAGCAAGCCGAAGAGCAGTTCGATCCGCCCGCGGTGATTGTCCGCGAGGGGCGCGAGTCGGCGACGAATGCCGCCATGAATCCGCATCCGCGGATCGGCCGCGTATTCGCGAAACATGTAGTCGCGTTCTTCGTCCGTGGCGAGTGCGAGCGTCAACTCGTCATGGTTGCGCAGCAACGTGATCCATTGACACCCCTGCGGCAATTCCGGCGTTTGCCGAAGGATGTCCGCGATGGGATGCCGATCCTCCTGCCGGACCGCGAGGAATAGCCGCTGCGCGAGAGCGAGATGCGGAACCGAATGACACTCCGCGCCGTCGTCGAAATAGGGCAGGGCATCGGCGGGCCAGGAATTGACGCCGGCTTGCAGCATGAAACCAGGCGATGCGTCGAGCCCTCGCCGAAATTCGCGAAGCACCGCATGCGTTTCCGGCAGATGTTCGCAATCCGTTCCATCGCGCTCGACGAGATACGCTACGCCGTTGAGGCATAGGCCATCGACACCCAACTCTCGCCAAAAGCGGAGCACGCGCAGCATTTCCTCGCGGACCTGCGGGTGATCGTAGTTCAACTCCGGCTGATGATCGAAGAAGCGATGCCAATAGTACGCTCGCGCGGCCGAGTCCCACGACCAATTCGATCGCTCCGCATCGCCGAAATGCACGCTCGCTTCGCGGAAGTGGTCCGGCTGATCGCGCCATACGTAATAATCGCGGAGCGGCGAACCGAGCGGCGCCGCTCGCGAAGCCTGGAACCAAGGATGCTGATCGGAGGTGTGGTTGATCACCATCTCCGCCGCGACGCGCAATCCGCGTTCACGGCACGCTTTCACGAAAGCGCGAAAGTCGTCGATGGTGCCGTAAGCGGGGTGGATGTCGCGATAATCGGAGACGTCGTAGCCGTCATCGCAGCGGCGAAGGGAAGAAGGGAAGCAGCCAAATGCAATCGACGCCAAGTTCCTGGATGTAGTCCAGTTTCCGCGTGAGGCCCACGAAATCGCCAACGCCGTCGCCATTGCCGTCGAAGAACGACTTCACGGGCAGCTGGTAGAACACCGCATCTTGAAACCAAGCCGCGTCACTCATGCGACGCCGCCTAGCAATCCTGGTCCCCTCTCCCCCTTGGGGAGAGGAGTTGGGGGTGAGGGGGAAAGCCCGACGCGGAGATTGGTCGTTTCTCCGCGAAGGCCCACCGTAAGCGCAGCGCACGGTGGGGATCCAGACGACCGGCGCGATGATCCCCAGGGTGCGCTGCGCTTACCCTGGGGCTTGGGACGGCGTGATGTTGAGAGCATGCCGCGACTCCTAGAAGAAGTAATCGAAGTCGCGTTCGGTTCGCATGCGCTTGCGGACACGCAGGATGTGGGCGGGCGGTCTTGGGATCGAGCGACACGTAGTTTGCTTCGCCGTGCCAGATGAAATGGCCGCCCGTAATCAGATCCTGCATCTGATACCCTTCCCCCGGCTTCAGCCCAAGCTCCTCCATCGGAACTTTCACATATCCCGATTGCACATGATGCGGATCGAGATTCGCGACCACGAGCACGACGTTGGAGTTGTCGGGCGAGGTTTTGCCGTAAAAGAGAATCTGCTCGTTGTCCGTCGAATAAAACCGCAAGCGTTGGTCGTATTGCAGGGCGACGTTTTCGCGGCGGATGCGGTTGACCAGACCGATGAATTCGCGGAAAACGTTCGGCTTGTTCCAATCCCAGTGTCGCACTTGGTATTTTTCCGCGTCCAGATACTCCTCGCTATGCGGCTTCACGGGAGTCGCTTCAAGAGTTCGTAAACCGGGCCGTAGATGCCGTAGGTCGCGCCGAGAGTGGCCGCCAAAATCAGCCGCAGGGTGGAAGCCGGGCGGGCCGCAATGCTGGAGAAATTCGGGCAAGATGTCCGGCGTATTCGCGAACAGGTTGGGCCGCATGAAATCCCGGACCTCGCTCTGCGTCAATTCGCTGAAATACGAGGTGATCTCTTCCTTCGTGTTTCGCCAGGTGAAATAGCTGTAGGACTGGGCGAACCCGCTCTTCGCGAGATACTTCATCACTTTGGGGCGAGTGAACGCTTCGGCGAGGAAAATCGCGTCTGGATATTTTTCCTGAACGCTGGCGATCATCCATTCCCAGAAGCGAAACGGCTTGGTGTGCGGATTATCGACGCGGAAGATGCGTACGCCGCGATCCGCCCAGAACATGACGACGCTGAGCAACTCCGTCCACAGATTGCGCCAATCGTCGCATTCGAAATCGAGCGGATAGATGTCTTGGTATTTCTTCGGGGATTCTCCGCATACTTGATGGTCCCATCCGGCCGATGACGGAACCACTGCGGATGCTCCTTCACGTAGGGATGATCGGGGGAACATTGAAACGCGATATCCATCGCGATCTCGATCCCTTTCGATGCCGCGGATGCGAGCAGATGATCGAAATCGCCGATCAGGCCAAGCTGGAGGTGAACCGCTTTGTGCCCGCCGTCGCGTCCGCCGATTGCCCAAGGACTGCCAGGATCGTTCGGCCCCGGCGTCAGCGTGTTGTTCGGTCCCTTGCGATATGCTTGGCCGATCGGGTGAATCGGCGGCAGGTAGAGCACATCGAAGCCCATGCCGGCGATGTAGTCGAGCCGTTTCTCCACATCGCGAAACGTGCCGTGCCTGCCGTGTTCGTCGGAGCAGGAGCGAGGGAAAAGTTCGTACCAGTTGCCGAAGCGAGCCTTCTCGCGATCCACCCAGATGCGCGGCGTGCGTGGATAGGTGTAGCCGTAGCCGCGGTCCGCATGTCGCGCCATGACGGCGAGCAAGGCTGTGTCGAGGGCGGCCTTGGTCCGCGTGGCCATGTCGCCGAAGCTGAGCAATTCCGCCTGCCCGCGGAGCCAATTGCCGTCGGGAGACCCCACGCGGCCCGCAGTTTGGCGGACCATTTCCCGCCTTCGAGCAGATCGCTGGTCACGTCCTGGCGCGGCTTCCACCCGTTTGCCGAGGTCGCGATGCCAGGTGGCGAATCGGTCGATCCATGCCTGCAGCGTGTACTCGTAGAAGCCGGGTTTGTTGACGTGAAACTTGGCGATCCAGCGATCGTTGGGCCGCGCCGCCATCGACACTTCGATCCAATCCGGCGTGCTTTGATGCCGGTAGCAAAGGACGGCGGCGAGCACCTCATGGCCATCGGTGTGGATGTCCGCTTCGACGGACATTTCCTCGCCGACCGTCCGCTTCGCGGCGAAACGGCCGGCATCGACTTCGGGGCTGACGCCTTCGATGATGACGCGCGAAGGAACGCGATCCGCGAGAGGGGGCATGGGCGACTCCTTGGGCTCAGGGCGCCAACGATTCCATGAGATCGATCAGGCCGGCGAGCGGAAGCGGGATCCACGCGGGCCGGTGTTCCATCTCAATACCCAATTCGATCACCGCGCGCTCCAGGACGAAAAGCTCCAGCAATTCTCGACAGACATGCGGCTTGCTCGGCAGCAGGCCTGATCCGGCCATGCCCGCGTAGTACGCTTGCACGAAGCGGGCCGAGATCCAGGATGACCAGAAGCGAGCCCACTGCAGGAGAACGGAGCGATCTTCCGCACGCACTCGCCCTGCGAAAGAACCCTGCTTCGATTCCACGCCATAAAGCGGGCTGAAGGCGGCGTATTGAAACGAGCGGATCATGCTGGCCACATCGCGGAGCGGCGATCGCTTGATGCGGCGTTCGCTCAGCGGCTTGTCCGGTTCGCCTTCCAAATCGAATATGTGGAAGTCGGTCCCGGTGTAGAGAAGTTCGCCGAGGTGGTAGTTGCCATGAGAGCGGATGCGGAAACCATCCACCTCCGAGCGGAGCACCCGGCGATAGCGATGATGCAGCGTTTGCTCGATGTCGAGCACCTTCGTCCCCAACTCGCGCGTCTCGGACGGAACGTCCGGCAGTCGGCGCCGCAATTCACGGAAGACGAGGCCCGTGTGCGTCCGCATCGCCTGATAAATCGAACGCTGATAAAGCTTGGAGAATGGCTCCGGCGCCAGATTCGGCGTCGTTCCCGATGCCAATGCCTTGTGCAGCTCGGCAGTGTTTCGGCCTAGATGTTCCGCCGTCGTCGCGTACGCATTCAACAACTCGCGACCTTCGGGGCTGAGCGACGACTCGACTCGGGGCTCCCACGAATCCGAAGGCGCTGGCGTGGGAGGCTGCATGTCGCGAGTCAGTGCGGATTCGTAGAAACGGCTCAGCGTGTCAAGCGTGTACTGCCAGCCGTTGCCTTCGTTGGGCACGAAAGCCGACATAACCGAAAGCGTAACCGGTTCGCCTTCGTAGGGCCGCAATTCGATGGATGCGACGACCGGCGCTGCGCCCTGATAGCTCGTCTGCTCATTGAGGAATCGGCCCAGTTCGACATCCGGGTCGATGCCGGGTTCGAGCCGTTCGAAGGATTTTAGGATCAGGCGATTTCCGAAAACGATCGAGAGATTGTGCTGCTCTCCGTGGTTGATCGCGATCGGAGCCGGCACATTCTCCGGCCCCCGCGCGGCATCGAAAGCCGGGTAAGTCGTGGCGACGATCTCGGCATTGCCGAGCGAAATCGTGCGGCCTGCGGCGACCGCGCGGAGCAATCCCGCGCAGAAGTCGAGGTCGGTCCGCACATCGTAGAAGACGCCGACGGGTTCGCCGCGTTTCACGATTTGCGCGATGCGGGCTCCCGCGGGGATGCGCTCGGCCGCCACCTGGGTCGCATATCCCAATCGCACCGCGCGCATCTGCGTTTCGCCGTCCAGAAATTCAGTGTCCACGAGCAGCAGCGCGGAGGGCGTGTCGAACGAAAAACGATGCGCTTGCCGAATGCTGACGTCGCGAACCGTGCGGATGCGGCCATGATGGATGATCGTCTCACGCTGGTACGCGCGGATCGCCGACTCGAGCACATCGAAACGGCTCGGGTCGAGCAACTCCTCCCACGAATCGCGAACCATGACGTTGGGCAGCGGCGTCTCGCGCGGTTTGCTCGCCGCGCCTCGGCCGATCATGGCGGGCCCAAGCGAGAACCAGTAGAACGCATGCGGGCTCAGCGTCAGCAGGTAGGGCAGCTCGCCGATCTTCGGAAACGCATTGCGCCCGAAAAGCTCGTAGGGGATCATTCCCTTGAACTCGGCCAAATCCAGTTCGACGTATTGCACGAACCGCGACAGATTCGCCACGACGAGGATCGTCTCCCCCTCGAAACGACGGACGAACGAAAGGATCTTCGCATTGTCGGGCCGAAGGAATTCGATAGTGCCTCGGCCGAAGGCCTGATACTGCTTCCGCAGCGCGATGATGCGTTTCATCCACCAAAGCAGCGACGAAGGGTTGCCTTGTTGGGCATCCACGTTGATCGCTTCGTAGTGATATTCCGGATCGATGATGATCGGCAGATAGAGCTTCTGCGGATTGGATTTGCTGAATCCCGCGTTGCGGTCGGCGCTCCATTGCATCGGAGTGCGCACGCCGTTGCGGTCGCCGAGGTAGATGTTGTCACCCATGCCGATTTCGTCGCCGTAGTAGATGACCGGCGTGCCCGGCAGGCTGAAGAGCAGGGCATTCATCAACTCGATGCGGCGGCGGTCGTTCTTCAGCAGCGGGGCCAGGCGGCGACGAATGCCGAGGTTGATGCGGGCCTGCGGATCATGGGCGTAGGCCCGATACATGTAGTCGCGTTCCTCGTCCGTCACCATTTCCAGCGTCAGTTCGTCATGGTTGCGAAGGAACATGCACCATTGGCAGTTCTCCGGGATCGGCGGCGTTTGCTCGAGAATATCGAGGATCGGGAAGCGGTCTTCCTGATGCAGGGCCATGAAAAGCCGCGGCATCACGGGGAAATGAAACGCCATGTGGCATTCGTCGCCGTCGCCGAAATAGGGGATCGCGTCTTCAGGCCACTGGTTCGCTTCCGCGAGAAACATCTTGCCCGAGTGCCGCGAATCGAGATGCTTCCGCAACGCCTTGAGATAGACATGCGTCTCCGGCAGATTCTCGCAATTCGTCCCCTCGCGTTCATAAAGGTAGGGGATTGCATCGAGCCGTAATCCGTCGACTCCCATGTCGAGCCAGAAATCGAGGATGGGCTTGAGTGCCTCCCAAACCGCGGGATTATCGAAGTTCAGGTCGGGTTGGTGCGAATAGAAGCGGTGCCAATAGTACGCATCGGCAACGGGGTCGTAGGTCCAATTCGATCGCTCGAAATCCTTGAAGATGATGCGTGCTTCTTTGTATTTGTTCGGGTTGTCGGACCAGACATAGAAATCGCGATCGGGGCTTCCCGCAGGCGCGCGGCGAGCCCGTTGAAACCAGGGGTGCTGGTCCGACGTGTGATTGATGACCAGTTCCGTGACGACGCGCAATCCCCGGCGATGGGCCGCATCGAGGAATTCACGGAAATCGCGGAGCAGACCATAGCTCGGATTCACCGAGGTGTAGTCGGCGATGTCGTACCCATCATCGCGCAGCGGCGACGGGTAGAAGGGGAGCAACCAGATGGTGGTGACGCCGAGGTCTTGGAGATAGTCGAGCCGCTGGTGTAATCCGCGAAAATCGCCGATCCCATCCTGCCCGCTGTCTTGAAAGGCGCGGACATGAAGTTCGTAGATGATTGCGTCCTTGTACCACAATGGGTCGCTGTCCGACACGCGACGACCTTTCGGAAGGCACTGGCAAAGGGAAGACAGAACCGCGGAGACGGCCCTGCGGTCGCATCAGGCGTAATGCCTTGCAATTTCTGTTCCGCACCATCGTCGACGGATCAGCGAGATGCTTCTCGCCTGAGGCCTTCTCCACGAGGACTTCTAATGAGAGCGTGTCATGCGAATAGTCGCTTACTTTGCAAGCCATGCGCCGGACGATGCCAACCAACGGGAGGTGAGCCATCGCGTCCGTTTCTTCCGAAGCGGATTGACAAGTCGCTCGTCACCGATCGAGTTTGACTTGGCAATCGCAGTGGCCTTTTCCGCGATTGGAGCATCTGCTATAGGAAAGCAAGGGCGGTCGTTCCGATTTGCCGCCGCTTTTTTTCGCAATGTCTTGGATTTTCGCATGATCGCTCCCACCACCTCATATCGATGGCTGTTCTGGGTCGTGGGATTGCTCGGGCTCGTGGCGGATCAGGGGTCGAAATACGGCATCTTCGCCTGGCTTTACAACGATGGCAACGGCGGCACTTCGCCGCTGATCGGCCAACTCTTTTATCTGGACGTCAAGTACTACGCGAACGAGATGCATAAAGAGGACGGAGCAAGCGTTCTATATCGACTTCGCACCATCAGCGGACAGCATGTTCCGTTCGTCAACCACGGCGCCCTGTTCGGCATCGGCGGACCCGATGGTCAGGGACGCGATCAGAATCACTGGTTCGCGCTGGTGTCGATCGCGGCGGCTCTTTTCGTGGTTGGGTGGTCCTGCCGATCGGATGCGAACAAAGACAAGTTTCTGATGGTCGTGCTTGCTTTGATTTTCGCGGGAACTCTCGGCAATTTGTACGACCGCGTCGTCTTCCGCGGCGTGCGAGATTTTCTGCATTTCCACTGGGATGGCGTCATCGATTGGCCGGTGTTCAATATCGCCGACGTTTGTCTGGTGACAGGCGCATCGCTGCTGGCGCTGGAAGCCTTCTTCCGCCCGCAACCCGCGAAAGACGCGGCCCCCGTCCCTGTCGCGGCTAGCAGTCCGAATGCTTGATCAGTGCGTTCGCGATTCCGAAGGTTCGGACATTTCGCAACAAGCGTCCGGCCAACACGGGCGACCATGGCGTTTAGTCTTTACGCAAAAGGCGTTTATGCCAGCAGCCTAGGGTTGGCAACCATAGGGATCGAATGGGGCGAACGAATTGCGTGGGATTGATGCAACGGTATCGTTGGAACCCTTTCAGGGTTCCAACGCCTAGCCTAGAGGCCACGTTACCCAGGGTAACGAGCTGCGCTCGCAACCCTGGGCTGTTGGATGCAACGCCTTTCGCGTGAAGAACGGCGTGCCAACTTGATCGCGTGGCCATCTAGCGTCGGACTTTCGATTCCGACGCGAACGCGATGATCGAGGTTTCGCTGTTCGTCGTCATGGAAGTGGCGGCGACTTCGTGTTGCGACTCGCGCCGCAACATCGCTCCTTCCTTCGGCGTCGGCGACGTTTCGGACTTCGCTTTCTCGCCGAACATCTTCTGAATCATCGGCGCCGCCTGCTTGATCAGCTCGGGCAGCGACTTCGGATTCGGAATCGACGCGGTCACCGACTTGTCTTTGTGCGCGACGGAAAGGCCGTTGACCACGTCGTCCATTACCGACGACACCAGCTTCTTGAGGTCCGGCGGAGTCTTCTCTTCGATCGTCTTCGCGGCGACCGGGCGGAGGAATGTCTTTACGAAATTGACGCCGTCGGTTCCCACCGACTTCAGCGCTTCCGCGGCATCCACGTCGGCGAGGTCGAAGGATGCGGCGAGCAGGTTGGCTCCGGAAAGATCGAGCGTCAGCGATGCGGCAGTCAGCTTGGGAGCGACTTCCTCCAACTTCTTGAATGGTTCGGGTAGGTCCTTCGTCATTCCTTCCAGCATCTTGCGGAGGGGCAGGGCTTCTTGGTTCGGCGAATCGAGCACGCCGACAAACACGACATCGGCATTGCCCGCCTCCATTGCGCTGAACTTCGTCTTGAGCGCGTTGGCGCCGCCGCCCGCGGCCATCTTCTTCAAGGTGCCTTCGATGCCGCCGACGTAGGTTTTGTCGTCCTGTTGGAAGACGATGACGTCGAACCCGTCCTCGGCCACTTTCCACGCCTTCTTGCCGTCGTAGGTAATTTCCTCGCCTTTCATGTCCACGAAGATTTTCGGATCGATCGGCTCCGTCGTGCGGATCACGAAACCGAAGGAGGCAGGCACCTTCCCGGCGGCCACCGCTTCGACAAAGAACATGACGCGCTCGACTTTCGTGGGATCGATCTCGTTTGCCGGAACCTTGCTGCGAATCAAGCTCACCGCATCGAATTCCTTCGCGAGCGGCGATCGGAGCAGGCGCTGCACATTCACGACGACCACGCCTTGGATGGCTTCGTTGATGAATTTCGCTTCGAGCGAATCGGTCTCGTTGCCGGGCGGAACGACTTCCTTGCTTTTGCCGTCGTCTTTCTTTCCGTCGTTGGTTTTGCCGTCATCCTTCTTCGCATCATCCTTCTTCGCATCGTCCGTTTTCGGCGGATCGACGGGGGTAACCTTCTTCGACGCATCCGTATTCGGCGTGTCTCCCTTTTTCGCGATCGGCTGGGGGAAGAACATCTGCTCGCCGCCGAGCAGGAACCACCATGCCGCTCCGCCGCCACCCCCAATGAGCAGAAGGAGCAACAGGATCAGCAGCAGTTTGCTGCCTTTCTTCTTCTTCGGGGCTTCGTCTTCGTCCTCGTCATCCGCGGCCACGCGCACGGGCTTCTTGCCTTTGCCTCGCTGGGCGGGCGTTTCTTCTTCCTCATCTTCCGCAATGGTTTCCTCATCGTCGTCGATGACGGGCGGCTTCTTTGTTACCGTTTTTCTTACCGGGGCAGGGGCCTCATCCTCATCCCCGCCGAAAAGGTTTTCTTCTTCGTCGAGGCCGAGGCTGGGTTCCGGTTCGGGCTCGGGTTCAGCGAATAGGCCAGGCATGTCGCTTGCGGTTTCCCAGTCGCCTTCCGCGCCCTTGCGCAGTTGGTCATCTGGCTTCAGTTTGCCTAATCCCACAAGTTGCTTCAGCTGAGCCATCGTGTACGGACCAAACTTCTTGGCTCCGCGCGAAACTACATATTTGTTCGCATCTAGATTCGACTTCGGCGGGGCGGCTGCGGCGATCGGTTTCGCTGCAGGTGCGGTGGCCGTGGCGGGAGCCTTGAAGGGCTTCTTGCATTTGGGGCATTTGATCGCTTTGCCCAAGAGATCGGGCCCCACTTGCAGACTCGATTTGCAAGCGGGACAGGTGACCTTCACGGAAGCCATACTCCACTCCACCAAGCTGAAAGGTTCGCTGGATCGGTGAGTATTCTAAAGGCCGCGAAACGCGATTCCCATGCTATTCCTCAAATGACGAAGCATTTCTGACCACAGAGGACACAGAGAAATGCACAAGGAAGAAATCAGAACTGAGTTGCGAGAAAGAAGAAACAAGAAAGCAAAGTCGGCATCCGAGCGCATTCCGGCTGCTTACTGCTTCCTTCTGGCTTTTTCTGTGCCTCTGTGGTTAGAGATGCTCGCCTTGACCATTACGACGATCGCGGGTATCACCCTCGCGTGTTGCGCCCAGGATGGGTGGAATGTTTGCGAGGTCATGGATGGCTCGCCGGCTCGCGGCGCTTTGTTGGCTTGGTTGCGTCCTCACCCTTCCCGGTTGCGGGACGTCGATGGGGCTTCGCTCCTTGTTTGGAGAAATCCCCGATCCAATCGCGAAGAGTTGCAATTCCGGTTCCTGCGGCGGCGCCATCTTCATGCCGGATCACGCCGCGCCGATCGCCAACACTCCGTAAAAGAAACAGGTGATCGCTCCGCCCGAAAACCCCGCCGCCGTTGCCGCGTTGGGAAAGCCGAAAACGCCGGGAGAGCGCTACATCAATCAGGTGAATGCCGACCCCGGTGCGCCGAAAGCGAATGTCGCTGCGACCGTGGAAGATCCAAAAAGACCCGAACTCCAGCTTGTTGCCGGCCCGATCGCTCCGATGCAGCGGAAGGATGCCTCCTCGAAACAGGGCGTGAACACGCTTCCCGACGCCCGCCGTTCCTCGACAAAAAGTCAAGCGAGCAAGTCACGGCGGAGAAGCAGGCTCCGAAAAGTCCGCCGCTCGTAGATGCATTTCGATGCGTGATGGAGAACAAACCGGAAGAGGCGCTCAAGTATCTCGAGTATTGCGACGCGGAAACGCAGGACCTCCTACTTCGCCTTCTGCCGACGGCTGGGGTTTTCGCCCACAAGAAGGTAAGCGAACTATCTCGCGATGAGGCCGAGAAGGTGTCGGAGCAGTTCGTCGCGATGCAGGCGATTGTCCGTCCGCGGACGGAACTCGTCATCACGAAGGCTTGCTTCTGCGAATGGGCCCGCGCTTTCGGCATCTACAAGCCGCTGTCCGCCGACCATGGATTCATCGCTTCTACCTCGCAGCGGCCTGGCGAGATGGTGCATCTTTATGTCGAACTGAAGAATTTCTTCAGCGACGCCAAACAGGGCGGCTACCACGAGACGTGTCTGTCCAGCACCGTGGAAATTCGCGACGCGAAGGGCCAATCGCTCTGGACGCACCGCTTCGAAGACGAAAAGAAGCCGCTTCGCAGCCTGACGCCGATCAACGACTACTTCAACAACTACAGCTTCACGCTCCCGCAACTCCCGCCCGGCTCTTATACGCTCACGATCGCCGTCGCGGATCAGACACGTCCCGACCAACGTCGCGTCGCGACGAAAGCCATCGATTTCCGCGTCACCGCACTGCCGTCTCGCGGGCTGTAATCGTGCAGCTTACCTGTGTAGCCCTCTCGCACCACGAGAGGTGGGCGGATGAATGCCTCGCGATCGCACAACACGCTGTCGCCGCTTACTTGCGCAGCGTGCTGAATCAAATGCCTGTGCCGCCTTGATGCTCGATCACGTGGAGGCCGCATTCCTTCTTCGCCTTCCCCGCCCAACGCCCTGCTCGTTCGTCCTGGCCGTCGTCGATCGGTTGGGTGCAGGGCCGGCAACCGATGCTGGGGTAGCCCTGGTCGTGCAGGGGGTTGTAAGGGACATTGTGCGCGGTGATGAACTTCCAGACGTCTTTCTTCGTCCATTCCAGCAGGGGGTTCACCTTCACGAGGTTGAATTTCGCGTCCCACTGAACAATGTCGGCCATGCCGCGGTCTTTCGTTTGATCTTTGCGGATCGCGCTGATCCAGGCTTTGTAGCCGACCACGGCCCGGCGTAGCGGGACGATCTTGCGGTCGAAGCAGCATTGGTCGGGGCGAATCTCATACAGCGGGCCGCCATGCTTCGTTTCGTATTCCGCGACCGTGGTATCAGGACGCACGAACTCCACCACGATGCCGTACTTTTCCTTGATTCGCTCGCGAACGTCAAGCGTTTCCTCGAACTGGTAACCCGTATCCAGATTGAAAATGCGGACACGCGGCTCGATCTCAGCGAGCATGTGAATGATGCAGTTGCCCTCGGGCCCAAATGCCGTCGCCATCGTGAGGTGCGGGAAAAACGCCTTCACCGCCCACCCCAGGATCTCCTGCGGCGTCATCCCCTTCAATTCGCGGTTCGCTTCCTCGATCTGTTCCTGCGAAAAATCGGCGGCGGACATGCGTCGTTCGTCCTCTCTGCGGCATTTTGGGAGGAGCCGCTTGGTTCCGGAGCGTTAGTATTGTATCGGTCGAAACAGCTCCGCAACTATCGCAACCATCAGCAAACAGATCAGAATCGTCATCAATCGAGGCAGGGGAATGTCGAACCTGGGCAAAACGGGGGGTATCGTCCTCTGCGGCGGCATGAGCCGGCGGATGGGCACGGCGAAGGCGTGGCTGCCGATTCAGGGGGAGACGATGCTCGCCCGCATCTGCCGCATCCTGGCTCAGGTGGTCGATCCGATCGTGGTGGTCGCCGGGCCGAATCAAGACGTGCCGCCATTGCCGAGCGAAATCGAAGTGGTCCGTGATACGGAAGAATGCCAAGGCCCGCTCAAAGGCCTCGTCGGCGGCCTGAGAGCATTGGAGGGCGGGGCGGATGCCGCTTACCTGACGAGCTGCGATGTTCCCTTGCTGCGGAGCGACTTCGTCAAGGCTGTCGTCGATTCCTTGGCGGAATACGATGCCGCGGCGCCCGAGGTCAATGGTCGGTTGCAACCATTAGCCGCTGTCTATCGATCAATGGTGAGGCTGCAGGCGGAGGCGATGCTCGCGAAGGAGCAGCGAAGGGCGAGAGACCTGCTGGACCTGGTGAGAACTCGCCGTATCCCTGCCGACGAGCTGCGAGGCGCGGATCCTGCATTGGAGTCGCTCCGCAACATCAACACGCCCGAGGAATACGAAGCCGTCCTGCGCGATGTCGCAACCCTCGATCGCAAGGAGCCGCGCACGAAGTAAGCGGATGGACTCGCCCACACGCGCCGCTTACCGCGTGCGCGGCTCCTTTTACTTCTTCTTTTTGTCGTACTTCCCAATCTCCGGTTCGGGCAACGTCTCAACGAGCTTCTGAATCACATCCTCGCTCGACTTGCCCTCGGCCTGGGCCTGGAAATTGGTGCTCACGCGATGGCGGAGCACGGGGATGGCGACCTTTTTCACATCGTCGATCGCCACGCTGAAACGCCCATCCATCGCGGCGATGGCCCGAGCGCCCTGGATCAGGAAAATCCCCGCACGCGGGCCGGCGCCCCAATCGACCATCTTCTTGACGAAGTCGGGAGCCGTCGGATCCTTGGGCCGGGTGGCGCGGACGAGGCGAGTCACATAGTCCTTCACGTAATCGCCGACGGGCACGGAGCGGACCAGCTTCTGCAGATTGAGAATCGCCCGCGCGCTCAGCACCTTCACGATCTCGGCCTGCTCATCGCGCGTGGCGAGATCGATGATGCGTTTCTCCTCGTCGAAGTTCGGATAATCCACTTTGATGTTGAACATGAAGCGATCGAGTTGCGCTTCCGGCAACGGATACGTCCCCTCCTGCTCGATCGGATTCTGCGTCGCGATCACGAAGAACGGCTCCGGCAGCGAATACGTTTCCTGCCCCGCCGTCACCGTCCGCTCCTGCATGGCTTGCAACAGCGCCGCCTGCGTCTTGGGCGGAGTGCGGTTGATTTCGTCGGCCAGGAGGACGTTCGTGAAGATCGGGCCTTTGACGTAGCGAAATTCGCGGCGGCCCTGTTCGTTTTCGTCGATCACCGTCGTGCCAGTGATGTCCGAAGGCATCAAGTCGGGCGTGAATTGGATGCGCTTGAACGCGACATCCAGAATCTGGCTGATCGAACTCACCATCAGCGTCTTCGCCAACCCCGGCACGCCGACGAGCAGCACATGCCCGCGCGTGAAGATGGCCGCGAGGATTTGTTCCAGCACTTCGCTCTGCCCAACGATCGCCCGCCTGAGCTGATCGAGAATCTGATTGCGGGCCTGATTGAACTGCGCGAGATATTCGGCAATGCGGTCGTTCGACACGGCTAGCATCCTGAGCACGCGAGGGAAACGCTCCGCCGCCATTCTATGGCACGGCGTCGCCTTGCCCCAATGGTTTCGATGTGGGCAGCGTCGGATGCGTACCAAGGACGCGACATAGAAAATGCAACGAATCACCGAGAATTTCAACTTCCGACATCGCCGTTCATCCCAGATACCTATCGCGAAATCACATGGGCATTGATTGACCTCTTGAGATACGCTCTGTTAGTCTCATTCCGACCTCGCCTGTACTACGCCAGGTACGTTATGCCAGCTTTCTCGCGTCAAGCCCTCATTGCGCTTGCTGCAACTGCAGCCGTTATCGTGCTCTTGGGAGGGGCCTCAGGTTGCCGACGGCCCGGAGAAGAATCCGCCAAAGGCCAAAAGCTGGAGCATGAACCGAAGGCTGCCGAACCGGCGTATTTCGACGACGTCACGAAGCAGAGCGGAATCGATTTTGGGTATCGAAACGGCGAAGAAGCGGGTCACTACGCGATTCTCGAGTCGCTCGGAGGAGGCGTTGCCGTCTTTGATTACGACGGGGACGGCCTGATGGACCTATTCCTTCCGGGCGGAGGTTATTTTGATGGGGCTGAAAAGAAAACAATTCGGGGCCACTCTTCTCGGCTCTTTCGAAACCTTGGCGAATTCCGATTCCTCGACGTCACGAATGGGGTTGGATTGGACGTTGAATGGTTTTATTCGCACGGCTGTGCGGTGGCGGACTATGATCGCGACGGTTGGCCGGATCTTCTAGTTACTGGATACGATCGCCTTGCCCTCTTACGGAATGAGCCGGTCGACGCGGCGGATCCCGCGAAGGGGCGTCGATTTCGCGATGTGTCCGCTCAAGTCGGACTTGAGCAGTTCGGATGGAACACCAGCGCGGCTTTCGCCGACTTCGACGGCGATGGTTACCCAGACCTATACGTGTGCCGATATGCGGATTGGTCATTCCGCAATCATCCGGCTTGTGCTGGTTACACGTCTGATGTGGCACGCGACGTCTGCCCGCCCAAGCAATTCAAAGGTGTTCGTCATGGACTGTGGCGAAACGAAGCGGGGAAACGCTTTGTCGATATGGCTGCCCAAGCGGGTCTACGTAAAGGCGGCGACGACCCTCAGGAAGCGGGGAAAGGGCTTGGGGTCGTCGCGGCGGATTTTAACGGCGACGGGCGTCCCGATCTCTATGTCGCCAACGACACGGTATATAATTTCCTTTATCTGAATCGCGGCGGCTGGAAGTTCGAAGAGGTAGGGTTCGAAAAAGGAGTGGCGGTCGATGATCGCGGCGTGCCTCAAGGCAGCATGGGGGTTGACGTCGGCGACTATAACGGTAGCGGACTGCCGTCGCTCTTCGTCACGAACTACGAGAACGAACTCCACGCTCTGTATCGCAACTTGGGTCGTAGCGAGTCGTTTCTCTTCGCTACTTCTCCTTCCGGAATTGCAGCGATCGGCCAGCGTCATGTCGGCTTCGGAGCCGTATTCCTCGATGCGGATCGAGATGGCCGATTGGATCTCGCCATCGTCAACGGTCATGTGATCCGCCACCCGAAGCATGCCGAACTCGCGCAGCATCCGATATTCTTCCGCAATCTTGGATCTGGGAAATTCGCGAGCACGCCGGATTCGGGCGGAACTTTTTTCAAAGAGAAGCACCGAAGTCGCGGCTTGGCAGTCGGCGATCTCGACAACGACGGCTGGCCGGACTTGGTGATCAGCAACGTCAATGAGCCGGTCGCACTGCTCCGGCACCGCGGCGAGAATGCAGGTCCGGGAAATCACTGGCTAGGCATTCGCCTGGTCGGGAAGGGTCGCCGCAACGTCGTCGGCGCGAAAGTGCAACTCGAAACGGGCGAGTACAAACAGGTGGGATTCGCGAAAGGAGGCGGAAGCTACCTGTCCGTTCACGACGACCGCCTTCTTTTCGGACTGGGCGGCCAATCGAAAATCGATCGACTGAAGGTGTGGTGGCCTCACGGCAGCGAGCAAACTTGGTCCGCATCAGAATTGGCTGTGGACCGTTACGTCACATTGACGGAAGGTAGCGGCGAGATCGGCAAGGACTGATCGCTACTTCATCGACGCCATCCGGGCATGCTCTTCGGCTCTCCGCTGGTCCCCTCGCGATCGAAAGAATGCAGCAAGCCGTTCGTGCGTCGCAGTGTGCATGGGGTGTTCTTGTAGAGCTGGCTTTATCTAGCCAACGCAGGCCTTCTTGGTCGTTCCCAAGATCAAGGAATATGTTCCCCGCTTCCAGCCGCAACGAGGAATTTCGGGGGTCTGCCGCGATAGCCATGGTGATTTCCGCGAGTCTGGTTTGGCTTTGTTCGATTTTCGCAGCTTCTCGCGCCGTGCTTGCTCTCTTCGCTCCGCTGCAACTGCTGCATGCACGATGCGAGATTGTAGACGGCCTCTCGATCCCAAGCACTCCGTCACGGCTTTGCGCAGAAACGCTTCTGCAATGGTTGGCCGGCCTTGAGCTAACGCTGCCTTGCCGCGAAGCACCAATGCGTCTTTCGCCGACGGTTCGGCAAGCAAAACGGTATCGAGCATCGCAGCCGCTTCCGTGATTTGGTCCTGAGCCAGCAGGCACCGTGCTTTCCCAGTAGCCGCTTCGACCGAATTGGGACGCAGTCGCAGTACGTGGTCGAAATGGAGGCCCGCTTCCGCCGCTTCGTTTCCTCCGACGAGCGTGTCGGCAAGCAGCAGGCGTGCATCCACATCGTCAGGTCTTAGCTCGACGAGCCTTCGAAAGCTCTCCACTGCGAGCGGAGCCCGTCGAAAACGGACAAGCACTTGCCCCTTTCGCAAGAGCGCGTCCGGATGATTTGGGTCGAGTCGCAGCAACCGCTGCAAAGTCAAGGGCGTGTTGAAGGCGGGCCGTCCGAACGTATCCCTTGGAAAGTGCTTCGAGCGCGAGATGCTGCATGGGGCTTTCGCGATCGGCCATGACGGAAAGGAACGGCTCGACTTCCGCCAGTTCGCCTGCTTGGGCGAAAGCAGCTTACGCTCCAGCGCGGTTTCTTCTTCTGCGCCCCTAGGCGATCAGCCTCGGCAAAGAGCTTCCATGCCGGCCTTCGTCGCCGTGCCGACGTAATGCGCGGCAAGGCGTACTTGCCCGTCCGGGTTTTCCGGCCGCCAAGAGACATATCGTTCGAGCATCGGGCCGCTTCGCCGAAACGATGGTGTTTTTCATGATTTTCCGCATCAGACCACCATCGAAAAGCAATCCAAAGAGGCCCTACCTTCGATGCTGCAAAAAGGAGACATGCGGTAATGGCGATCCACGCAGCCCAAGTCTTGAACCCCTTGGTTTCGCTGGACTTGCGGTTCTCAGAAAGAAATGAGCTTTTCTTCACAAAACCCTTGACGTGGTTACGACATCATGCAATGGATACCACCTCTCCTTAATACATTCGGGTCCGACGCCCAAGAAGTATTTCAGGTTATTGAAGAAAATACCACCCACTCGATGCGGTGGCTCGACTCGCTCGCCCGACACATTTCTCTCTAGGTGTCTTTATATGACCTGGGTCATGCGAAACGCACGATGGAAGCGGGGTTTCACGCTGATCGAACTGCTGGTCGTGATCGCCATCATCGCGGTGCTCATCGCACTCTTGGTGCCCGCAGTTCAGAAGGTTCGAGAGGCGGCGGCTCGGTCGCAGTGCCAAAACAATCTGAAACAACTTGGGCTCGCGTGCCACTCCTTCGCGGACACTTATCGAGGCAAGATGCCGAACGCGAATTTCGGCACCAATGGCGCCTGGGACGACCGCGGCTCGTTTATTGTCTACGTTTTGCCTTATATGGAGCAGGCGCCCCTCTTCAACAAAATTCAGCAAGCCGCAGGGGGGCCGATTCAAAACATCGCCGATTCGGTCGGGAAGGCCAACGGCGCCGGCGTCTTCAACAACGTCACGTTGCCCTGGGGACGTTGCCCCAGCGACTCGTGGAGCACCCACCCTCGGATGGTCAATTATTCGGGGAGCAACGGACCGCAGTGCGTCGTCGGAGCTTGCGGCACCGATCCCAATCAGCAGTATTGCCAAACGACGATTGGCTGGGGGTACACAACCAGCCCCGACCACGGGAATTCCGGCAGCGCATCAGACATCCGCGGAATGTTCAACCGCATCGGCGCCACCATCATGTTCCCGGCGTCGATCACTGACGGTACGTCCAACACGATCATGATCGGCGAAATCATGGGGGGCGTCAGCGATCACGTCAGCGATAACTGGTGGAACTTCAACGGCGGAAACACCCACGCTACCACCATCGTCCCAATCAATTTCGTCATGGCTGAACAGATGGATGGATCCACTTGCCTCAAGCAACGAAGCAATTGGAACGTCACTTGGGGATTCGGCTCACGGCACACCGGCGGCGCCAACTTCGTTTTCGCCGATGGATCCGTGAAGTTCATCAATCAGGGCATCGACGCTCGCAGCTACAACCTTCTCGGTTGCCGAAACGATGGCCAAGTGCCTACAAACGTTCCGAACTAACACCAGCAATCCATTTCTCGAATTGATGCCGAGGAATTTCAAGTTCCTCGGCTTCCCCCATGTCTTTTCGACGGAGTCCATCTTCATGCGCATGGTTCACGCGGTGGTCGCGCTTGTCCTGTGGTCCCAGCTCGTCGGTTGCGGGGGACAGCCGAAGCCTGTTCCCACAGCCGGCAAACTAGTGTGGGACGACGGCACTCCCCTCGTTGCTACTTCAATTCGGTTCGTGCCTGTGGACGCCTCCAAAGGACGGGAAGCCACGGGTTATACGGGGAAGGGGGGCGAGTTCGTGATGTCCACGTTCAGTCAGGGAGACGGCGTGATGATCGGCGAGTATGCCGTTGTCGTCACCAAAACGCAGGCCCCAACTGCTTCCGTCGCTCCAGCAGGGGAGATGACGCCCGAGCAACGCATCGCCGCGATGAAGAAATTTTCTGAGACCGCGAAATCCGCGTCGAAGGTCGTCGATCCTATTCCCCCGGCTTATGCAAACGACAAGTCAACGCCGATCAAATGGAAAGTCGAGTCGGAAAACAACGCAATCGAATTGAAGCTCAAAAAGATCTGACCCGCCTGGATAGTTCGATTAGGCGACCATGAAACAAGATTGCGGCCGGCTGTTGCGTGTCGGAGTCATGTTGCTGGCGATTGGCGGCTTGGCGGCACTTGCGGGCTACCGATTTTACTCGCAGACTTCTCCCCGGCATCAGTACGAGGAAGCACGAAAGGCGATCGCCAATTCGGATATGGCCCTTGCGAGTCTGATCGAAGATTCGCTTTTCCGGAACGGCGATCAAGCCTATGCCGACCTCGTCTACGCGGAACGGCACCTTGCCCTCGGCGATCCCAAGCGCGCTCTTGCGAAGCTTCCGGACCCAGGCGCCGACGAGAACCTTCGGCTCGACGCTGCTGGCGTTGCGGGTCGAGGTTTTCTTGGGCTCGGCAATCTGCAGGAAGCTGAACGAGCGTTCGCTTTCGTCCGTTCCAAGCGTCCCAACGATCTGGACAGCGTCCGAGGGCTCGTTGCGGTCTACTACGACCTTGGCGCCTGGCCGCGAGCAGTCGAGTTTGCCCGTTCTTGGTCAGAGCTGGATCCGACAGACGGTCGCCCACATCGACTTAAGGGAATGATACGCAAGGAATTATCTCAGTTCGAGTTGGCGATTGAAGAGTATCAAACAGCCATCAAAAAAGATCTCAAACCCCATGTCCGGCAAGAGGCGCGCGAAGAACTCGCCGAATGCCTGATCGGTCTTCAGCGATTTTCGGACGCTCTGAAACTCGTCGACGAAACGCCCGACGAATTTCGCGCCGATCCGTGGTTTCTCCCCGCGCGCGGCGAATGCCTGCTCGGCTTGGGCTTGTCGAGCGCTGCGGCAGAAGAAGCGAGCAAGGCGATCATGGTCGCCAAGCCGAGCGCAGCGGCTTATCTCCTCTACGGCCGACTGCTATTGGAGCAAGGCAAGGCTGAAGAAGCAATTCCGGTGTTGGCGAAGGCGGCTGAGGCTTCGCCCCGCAGTTTTCGTCCCCACCACCTCCTGTCCCAAGCCTACTCGCAAGTCGGTAAAACCTCCGAATCGAAAATCCATCGGGAACAGGTCGCCGAAATCCAGTCGCTCATGGACCGTCTGACGCAGCTAACGAAGGACCTGCTCGACCAACCGCACGACGGCGCCAGACGACGTGAGATGGCTGCACTTTATGACCGAATGAGAATGCCCGAAATGGCGGAGCGCAGCAGGCGCCTCGCCGTAATCGCTGACGCTCGCAGCAAAAACTAATTCCACGCGTAACCAGCTCGGTCGGACGGGCCGTCGCTTCGCGGGCAGCCCAAATCCGCCGAGCTAGATCGCTTGCCTTGTCGCACGTTGCACCTCGCTCCTACAATAAGGCGTCGGCCAAACGACGCATTGGGGGGCGATCCGGTTTCGATCGGGCAACCAGAGGCGTTGGGCGGCGTGCCGTGGTTGATCGGTTGGCCACGTAAATAGCCGATCACAACCAAACTGCTGAACCGCAGTTTTCCATGGCTGCCTAATAACGGCAACCCTGATGTGACGTGCTTAGCCTGAGAGGACGTTGCTTCAGTCGCTAAATCAGGATCGCGGAAGCCCGGGTCCGTCGCGAGGCGGGCCGATGTCGGAGGCGGCTTCTGTTAACCTTCACCATCGACTAGCCTTGAAGGCGTCCTGCTGGCCGGGAGCCCCGAGGCGAACACGACGGGTTCGGCCCGTCAGACTAGACCAGATACGCACGTAGATGCCGGCGTTTCCTTGCGCGAGACCCGGGTTCAATTCCCGGCGCCTCCACTTGATGGAAAAGAAAGCCCTTCGACAAGCACGTC
>JAXMAT010000067.1:0-26485 GCA_046350235.1 Gemmataceae bacterium
GGTCGGAGAAATTGGCTTCGCCGAGCACGAACAGGCCGGGGATATTCGACATCAGGTTGTAATCGACCCACAGCCCGCCCATGGTGTAGTGCGGCGCGGGGTAGATGCGCATCGGCTGTTCGTAGCCGTTCTCGCCGGTGATGTTCTCGTACATGTCGAACAGGTTGCCGTACTTGTCCGCGATGCGCGATCGGCCGTCGCGACGGATCGCTTCGGCGAAATCGAGATAGACGCCGCGTCCGCCGGACCCCACGCCGCGGCCGTCGTCGCATGCTTCCTTCGCAGCTCGCGAGGCGATGTCGCGAGGGGCGAGGTTGCCGTAGCTCGGGTATTTGCGTTCCAGGTAATAATCCCGTTCGCCTTCGGGGATATCGATGGCGCGACGCGTGTCGCCCTGCTTCTTCGGCACCCAGATCCGGCCATCGTTGCGAAGCGATTCGGACATCAGCGTCAGCTTCGACTGATGATCGCCCGACACCGGGATGCAGGTGGGATGGATCTGCGTGTAGCAGGGATTCGCGAAGTAGGCGCCGCGCTTGTGGGCGCGGTAGGTGGCGGTCACGTTGCAGCCGACGGCATTCGTCGAGAGGAAGAAGACGTTGGAATAGCCGCCCGTGCAGAGCAGGACGGCATCGCCGGTGTGGCTTTCGATTTTGCCGTTGACCAAGTCGCGGACGACGATGCCGCGGGCCCGTCCATCGACGACGATGAGGTCCACCATCTCGCAGCGCGAGCGCATCTTCACCTTGCCGTAACCGATCTGCCGCGACAACGCCTGATACGCGCCGAGCAGCAGCTGTTGGCCGGTCTGTCCGCGGCAGTAGAAGGTACGCGAAACCTGAGCGCCGCCGAACGAACGATTCGCAAGCAGCCCGCCGTATTCGCGAGCGAAGGGTACGCCCTGGGCGACGCATTGATCGATGATCTGGACGCTGGTTTCCGCGAGGCGGTGGACGTTGGCTTCGCGGGCGCGGAAGTCTCCGCCCTTGATGGTGTCGTAGAAGAGGCGATAGACGCTGTCGCCGTCGTTCTGATAGTTTTTCGCCGCGTTGATGCCGCCCTGGGCCGCAATCGAGTGAGCGCGGCGCGGGCTGTCCTGGTAGCAAAACGCTTCGACCTGATAGCCGAGCTCCGCGAGGGTCGCCGCCGCCGCTCCGCCGGCGAGGCCGGTGCCCACGACGAGCACCTTGAATTTTCGCTTATTGGCCGGGTTCACCAGCTTGCATTCGGAGCGATAGCGCGTCCACTTCTCGGCCACCGGTCCGGGAGGAATGTTCGATTCGAGCGGCATGATGCTGTTCCAGCGGAAGGGGTTCCAAGGCAAGGAACCGAATGAACGCGATGTACGAGAAAATCTAGACAGCAGCTCCGGCAGGCACGAAGCCAGTCCAAACGCCGACGACGATGCCGATATTGCCCGCCACGACCAGGAAGGCGATCAACCACCCGGCCGCCCGGATCATGCGTTGCGTTCGCGGCGTGTTGATGCCCAGCGTCTGGAACGTGCTCGGAATGCCGTGGCCCAAGTGCATCAGCAGCAGCAACTGGGCAACGATGTAGAGGATCGCGACGACCGGCTGCCGGAAGCCGTGCGTAACCATCGCGTACACGTCATGGCGAACCGTGCCGTCGGGCATGGCATCGTGCAGTTCGAGGTAGCCGACCGATTTGCCGTTCACCTGCACCGTGCCAACGACGCCGAAGGTGTAGTGAGCGAGGTGGAAGAGGGTGAAGGCGAGGATCGCGAGGCCGGTCCACACCATGGTGCGGGAAGGTAGCGAAGCCTGCATTGTGTTTTGGTAGGCGTAGCCGATGGGGCGGGCATCGACGGAGCGTTTTTTCAATTTCAGGGCGAGAATGATGTGCAGCAAAAAGACGCCGAGCAAACCGATGCGAGCAACCCAGAGGAGCGGGCCGAGGCTTTTCAAGAAGACCGCGTAGCTATTGATCGCATCGCGGCCCGCGAAGATTTTGAGGTTCCCGATCATGTGGGCGAGGACGAAGCCCGTGAGCATCAATCCCGTGACGGCTACGAGCATTTTCGTTCCCACCGTCGAGGAGACGTAGGGCCGAAACCATGCAGCGAGCCCGGTTCGGGAAGGAAGCGAATTGACGGGGACATCGCGTTTGGTAGGTGCCAGATTCGACATAGTTTCGCGCAATCGGGATGAGGAGTGGCGGCTCATTCATTCTAGGCGGAAGGCGGGGGAAGGCGAGGTAGGGCCTTCAGCATGGCTGCCGCGAGGAAGGCGATACCCGCAACCGTGCCCCACGCCCGCCAGGTCGCCGCGGCTATTTCCGCCGACGCGGGCAGACCGCTGACGCTCAGAATCCAAGCCGGCAGAAGCACGATCGCAATCATGCGGCCCAGCGAATGTTCGGTGAACCAGGGCCAGGCGAGGGCTAGTAGAGGAAGTAGGATGACGTCGCAATATGTCCACCGTTGCGGCAGGAAAAACTCCGTCGCAATCGCTGCTGCCGTGAGCAGGGCGAGGGGAGCACGCAGGATGGGGACGTATTGCTCCCGAAGGCGATCATGGATCGATCGTGAGGATCGAAGCAACGCAAGGATGCCCAGCGTCGCGCCGCCGAGGATCAGCAGACTGAGTTTGCAGACAAAGCCCCAGTTGACGCCCGTGCGCCCCTGGCTCAGCCAGACCGCGACGGATGTCGGCAGCACGGGGTGATCGAGAAACACATCGCCGGTCGTCGCGTAACCTTCCACCGAAATTACGGCAGGCGGCCGCAGCGCTGGTTCAATCGAAGCCGGATCGCTCAGCGATTGGTAGTAGATATCGCCCATCGCAAGATAGTTCTGCCACATCTCCGGCGATGCGAAGGGTAACGTCATCAGGACGCACGTCATCGCGGTTGCGGTGGCCGCCAGCGTCGACTTCTTGCGGCCCAGGATCAGCAGACCCGGAATGAACAATCCAAGATTCGGCCGCAACGCCGTCGCGAGGCCGAACATGATGCCGGCTCGCCACGAATCGCGTTTGTCGCGCAGCGACCACGCCAGGCCAAGTGCTAGCGGCAGCGTGTGGAACACATAAATCTGCCCGCGTTCGACATGGATGCGCCAGAAATCGGACGCGGCGACGCAGACGGTAGCGAAGATCAGAAACGCCAGGCGCATCTCTGTCGTCGGAATGCTGCGTTTGCAGACGAGGATCGTCGCCAGAAGACACGCCCACTCAATGCCGCAGGAGAGATTTCTGAGCCAGCGATACGGCATCCACGATACGGGCATGTACAGCGCGAGCACTGTGGTGGAGCCGTCAAAGGCCGCGGCGTGGGCTTTCCCTGCTGAAGAAGGACGGTCGAGTTGCTCTTCCGGGCAACCCTTCCTTCCAGACGAACGTAGGGGTCTTGCCCCGCCGCCAACACGCGTGCTCCGACAATGCGATTGCGGAAATCGACGCCGATCGTTCGATTCACATCCTGAAACGACCGCACCACGCACGCCGCGGTTGCACCCAGGCAGAGGACATGCTGCCACGAGCAGGATGGTGCGTGACGTGAACAACAGTGGCTGGAAAGCATGTACCAATCGCCGGAACGTGAGACGGGAAATGCGTCGCCTCCATCAGGGTCAATGCTCCGGTTCATACAGCAGCAGGTCGTCGATCTGGAGCATGGCACTCACCGGAAGGCGGAAGCGAATCGCATCGATCGCTTCCCCTGCTTTCGGCTCGCCGTCGGCGAGTGCGTTGAAGTCGATGGTATGGGAAGCCCACTGCCGCGTTTGAGATTTCGCGCGCGACGACGTGTTCTTTGCCGGTCTTGGTATTTCCGCAGTTGCATGACCTCGAATGAATTACCTCCTGCAAGCGATACTGAACGTGAGAGATGCGTTTTCGCCGCCATGGGCGTGGAGCTGAGCCAGGGCAGGCCGATCTTCGGATGCTTCACCTGATCAGCGGCTCGCCACGGCATGGTTTCTTGTCCACGATGTCGAAGGAGCCAGGCCACCCTTGCCTTGCTTGCCGGTGTCGAAGATGCCGGTGAAATGCACCTCGCTTCGAAAGGGCCGTTGCTCGCCTTCGGCTGCCTCGTCGTAGAGGAGGATGTCGTCGATCTTCAGTTCCGCATCGGGCGGGACGTAAAACTGGTCGTCGTCGATCCGTTGTTTCGCCAAGTGGCCCTCCGCTACCGTCGGGGCGGGGCGCATCTGCGTCATGCCGACGGTGTAGTCGGTCCACGTTTCCTGCGGCACTTCCTTGATCTCCAGATAGCGGTGGTAGCCATTTGTTTGTACAAAGCTGGCAGCGGACGACTGGCGAGCCCTTCACCCAGCAGCGGAATCGGAGTCGAGTGTTTTTACCCATCGGCGGGCCGGGCACCGGATTGAAGACGACGGCTGCACATCGTCGCCACCACCCCTGGCGATCATCGAAGTCCTGCGTGAGGATTCCCCGTGCCGCTCGCCGGCTTCCCGTCGGCACATTCTTCGTTTCGAGTTTGCCGGCCAACCACCACTTCTTCGACGTAGTCCTGGGTGTACCGAACGCATGGACGAGGCTCGGCATCTTGGTGCTTTTCCGGATCGGCTCGACGATGTTTTTCGCCGCCGGCGGGTACGCGATCGCCGAAGCCGCCGACGCGATCGACGTACCATTCCGGCGAATTTCGCCTTCACACCAACCGCCACCAGCGCGTTCGGTTTCCCTTTCCCCTCCGTCGTCATTCCCTTTATCGTCAACCAGGACATGCAGGTCCTCCATCGTGAATCGCTCTTCCGAGATCGCCGCCACGGCTGCCGGATCGAAAGGACCGGCGTCTCCCGATCCCACATCTGCGGGTATTACGCCCGCAACTGCAGCGTGAGAAGCGTCGAGCGATCGAACAGTTTTTCCGCTCTTTCTCGAGCGGGATGGTGCCGGAGCCATCGAGCGCGCGATGACGAGGGGCACGCCGGACTCATAGACCGTGCGGGCAGCTTTCGGATCGAGGCGGATGGTGCCCCATTCGATTTCCGCCTTCGATTTGCCGTCGTAGCCGATGCGAAAACGACCCGCCCATCGACAACATCTTCATGGCGGATCAGCTTCGTTGTCGGGATGCTCGTCGATCAGGCGAGCGACATAAGCGGGGCCAACGGCGATGATGGTGACGTTGCCCTGATCTTCCTTCAGCTTGCGATAGAGAAACTCGACGGCCGATTCCTTCACCGGCCTGGATGTGCGATTGAAGATGACGGCCGGATGGTAGCGATATTGGTATTGCCCGCCGATATCCTGCTTCGGCTGAGGCTCTGCGCCGGACGCGACGGGGATTTCGCGTTTGCCGACCATGCGACAGAAATCGACACGCCATCCACGCCCGCGTTTGCGGATCGCCCGAAACGGTAGTGACGCCGGCAGTTCCAACTCGACCGGCGACGACCAAACCGAGAGCGAAGGCATCGTCGATGTCGGATCCGCATCGGGAGGCCGAGCAGCACCGGAATCTCGCCGGCGCTGACCAAGGGCGTTGGAAACGGATGCGAGAGACATCGCTACTGCGAGGAGCAAGCGAACATCGGGCGGCCTCCGAAGAGCATGAGGTCGCCCGATTGTAATGCTCGGCGGATTTCGCGGTCCGAAGCGAATTATGCCAATGCCTGCATTCACGCATTCACATGGCCGCCTGCCTGACGGCGATCCGCATGCCGCCTTTGCCCACATCGCAAGTGCGGCGATGCAGTCGGAAGGGATGCGCCAGCATCGTGCGGAATTCGAGCGGCGTCACCGTTCCATCGAGAAGGAACGTGATCTGCGGCGAGGTCTTTCCTTCGCGGCGACGACGTGCGATACTCGGCCACGTTTCGTTCGCTGTTCAGCAGTCTGGAGTTCCTATGCTGCTGGCGCCTTCCACAAGCTTCTTCGCCCTGATGTGGTCCTGGCGTCGATCCAAGCGGTTCACGCTGCGGATGAGAAGGCTGCCTCCGATGTGACGGTGCACGCTTCCCCGCGAAAGGAGCGACTTACATCCGCGAGGGAACGGCAAGATCGCCTGGCGTCACCCGCATGCCACTCGCGACGGCTGGGTAAGCAGCCCAACGGAACATCCTGCTCGCCCTCTCCAACAGCAATTCCTGCATGGCGGCGCTGCCTGAAGTACGTGCGCAGCGGCGCGCCGTGGCCTCGAGTACAAGGGGACGCAATCCGAGGTGAATACGGTGCAGGCCGTCGGCGACAACGTGATGTTCACTCGAGGCGCCGCGAAGCCGCGGCTTCTGGAAGTGGACCGCAAGCGAAAGATCGTCGTCGAAGTGGCGCTGCAAGCGCAGACGAAAGACCACCACCTGCAAACCCGCATGGCTCGCAAGCTGGACAACGGCAATTACCTCGTGCCGCAGTTGCTCGATCGCGTTGTCCGCGAATACACGCCGCAAGGTAAGATCGTCTGGGAAGCGAAGACGCCCCACATGCCCTTCACCGCCATCCGCCTGCCGGACGGCAACACGCTCGTCGGCTGCACCCTCGGCCACCTCGTCGTCGAGTTCGATACGAAGGCGAAACTGGTGTGGCAGGTGCGCAACACGACCCTGGGGTCGACCGATCAACGATGCCTGCGGGGTGCAGCGTCTCCCCAACGGGAATACCGTCATCACCAGCCATCATGCTCGCGGATACTGTCCGCCTCCACCGAAGTGAACCGCGACAAGAAAGTCGTCTGGCTCCACCGCGACGCGACCAAACCGGGTATCCTCGCCCCACCCATTTCCAAATCTTTGACACCAACGGCGCCGTTCTTCGAAGGACGACCGCCGCGGTAATCGGGGAGTGCAGCGGCACGGTAGTCAGTCTAAGATGACGTCCGGCCACCGGACGCAGATCCAACGCCGAGCAAGAACGGCAACGTTTGCCTCGGCGATAGCCTGCATCCGCAAATATCCTTGCCGGGGCTCGCGGAATCCGGCTGATCGTAGATTTCGATGGAGGCGTCCACGAGGCTGACGATCCAGTAACCCGGAATCCCCGCACTTGCGTAGATGCGCGACTTGTCCCGTTGATCGCGAAACAAGGAACTGTCCGCCACTTCAATCACGAGGGCGACATCCGTACCCCCGGATGCTTCGTCCGATATTCGTTCGCCGAACCTCGAACGATCGCGAAATCAGGTTCAGGCTGACTGTCCGCAAGCGCGATCGCAGACTGAATTCGCAGGTCCCATCCGCTCGGCAACGATTGCAGAAGCGGCCTTAGCATTCGCTGAATGGTGCTGTCGTGCGCAGGGTTGCGAGGCATCTTCAGCACTACGTGTTTTCGAGCAGTTCGACGCGGTCTTCGCTCGTCAAAATTCCCGCTGCCGTCATTCGCTGATAGGCATCAACCGAGAACCTCGCTAACGAAGCATCGTGTCCGTAATGTGAACGGCGGCGAGGCAGATGGAGCGGCCGCGGGCGGAAGGATCGCGTGAGGAAGGCTGAAACGGCGGACATAGTTCGACTCGTCGATAAGGGGCACGCGATAATAAGCCTCGGCGAAGGAAGCCGTCAATTCGGTCCATTCTCCTTCGCATTGGGATCGATCTCCAAATCCAGGACCATCGCCTGACCATCTTTCGGCACCGAGACCTTCGCGATCAGCTGGCGTCGGCGAGCGGCGTCTTCGAATCGCAGGCCTTTGCCTTCTTGTACGAAATACTGCTCGATGCCGAAGCGGATGCTTCCATGCTGCGAAACGCCGCGTAGATACGTTCCCTCGGCGGGCGGGTGGGTCGAGAGTTTGCCCGGTTCGCTGAATTTGTTTCCTTCGACTTTTTTCAGCGGAACAAACACGGTCCCGAGTAGCCGCTCGGAATCTCGGCGGCGTCCGCCCGCCATGCTTGGCTGAAGGGATAACTCAGCACGACATAATCGCCGCGGAAGAGGTCGCGAGGATCCACGGGGGCGGTGCGGAGATAATGGATCTCCGCATTCCAGTGGCGGATCGTCGTGATCCCGGTCATCGCGGAAAGCACGCCTACCTGAAACAACGCCGCGACGCCCACGACGATCTTCTGTCGATTCCGAATCCAACGGCCGAGCGAATCAAGATTCATGACGGCTCCTCTTGCGTTGATGCCAGTAGATGGCGACGCCGAACAGGACGGCGCCGCAGAGGAAGAACATGAGAGCGGCGCCGAGCATGCCCGCGAAAGGCGCGAACAGGTCGATATATCGCAAGATCGTCCAAAACAGAAACGCCGCCACGCCGCCCGCGAACGGGAACCCGCGTTCTTCCCTCAACCCCAGCCACATCGTCCAGAAGGCGGCTGCAATGAAGAAGGCGTTCGCCAGCAGCGTCACAAAAAGGGCGTAGGTCCAACGTCCGGCGGAGTCGAACCGGTCGTGCATGCGGAAGCCGAGTCCTTCCGTCCACAAGTTCAAGTAGGAGATGGCAGCAAAGGCGAGCGTCAGGGCGGCAGGCAGCCACAGCCGGACCAGCGTCGATTGAGCAGAGGAAACCTCAAGCTCCGAAGCACGGGCACGCCCGCGGAGAAACGCAACGGCCACCGCTCCCAATCCGATGAACGACAGCACCACGGCCGGAGCCAACGTCGCAATACCTTCTCGGAAGTCGCCGAAGAAAGGATGGCGATTGAACTCCCAGAAGGAAAGAGGCGTGAGCACGCCAAACAGCATGAGCAGGCCGAAGAGCCGATAAGGGACCGCGAATCGGCTGCTGTCCGGATGCAATTCCGCAACGAGGAGGAGCAGCGAAGCGAGAGCACCGAGGAAGAACACGACCTGATCGGTGAAATGCCAGGCGATCGGTTGCAACGCCGCCCAGAAAACCACGAGCGGCACATAGAGCCAGATCGCCGCCACTTCATTGCGGCGATACGCCCACCAGATCGGCAGGAACGCGAATATCGGCAGCGTATACGCCCCCGGCGGCGGAAACTCGGCACGGCGGCCAAAGAAGAAGAACGGGACCGCTTCAATGATCTCCGTGCCCACCCAAATGCTCAGGACACCGACGAGCAGGACATGCAAGAGAACCGTGTCGAGACACAAGGCAAAAGGAAGGATGCCCCAAGCCCACCACCAAAAGCCGTCGGGGTAATGCGAATCGAGATTGAAGATCTGGGCGATGAGCCAAATGCTGGCGCCGTAGAGGAGACAGCCGAAGAAGAAGGCGACTTCGGAACTGCGGTTCCAGCTTTTGCCGAACCGCAGCCAGAATCCAAGGGCATGCATTCCAGTGACGCCGCCAATCAGCGTCCCGAGCTTCATCGCCCGCGGCATGTCTTCCCAGTTGAAGCCAACGACGAGGATGACGGCAAGACCGACGAGAACGCCGCGATCGCCATCAGACGAAAATGGCGGTGTTCTGCGTGCGGCCTGCGCTCCCAGTGTTCCTCGTAGAGTCCGAGAATATTGCGTGCCTGGGCGTCGCTCATCAAACCTAGCTGCCGCCAGCGGTCCATTTGGCGAAGCAGCCACGAACGATCCTGCGGCGACAGCGGCGTCTTCTCCGCCGGAAGGTTCGGCACGAGTTCGGCCGGAAACGCCTCCTCGGCGGCGAGCACCGTTTCTGGAGCACGAATGCGATCCTCATTCATGGCAGCGTCTCCTCACCTCAGCATGTCGGCGTTGATCGGGAGTGCGAGGCTCCCGCCGAATCGCACGCGGGAATTTGCCGAGATTCCGTAGTTCCAGGCATCCTGTTTGCGGCTCGGCGAGAGCCTCGCACTCCCGGAGACCGGAATGTCACGGAATCCATGAATCTTCGCTGCGGGCGTTGACGCAGAACTCCGCGAGCAAACGGGCGGCTCGGTCGAGATCCTCGAGGCTCACCACCTCGACGGGACTGTGCATGTAGCGATTCGGAATGCCGACCAGGCCCGCAGCCACGCCGTCGCGCGCCAGCTGGATCGCGTTCGCGTCCGTCCCCGTCGCACGCGGCACGCCGCGTGTTTGCACGGGCACTTCCAGCGTTTTGGCGGCCTTGTTCAGCCCGTCATGCACATGCGGATTGATGTTCGCTCCGCGGAAGACGACAGGCCCTTTGCCGAGGCGGATGTCGCCGACTTGCTTCTTGTCGCTGCCCGGAGTGTCGGTGGCATGACACACATCGACCGCGATGCCGACCGTGGGGTTAATGCCGTAAGCGGCCGGTCGTCGCGCCCTCGCAGTCCGATTTCTTCCTGCACGGTGGACACGCAGAAAACGGCTGCCTGCAACGGCCGATCGTGCAGCAGTCGAAGCGTTTCCATCACCGTCCAGAGGCCGACTTTGTCGTCGAGGCCGGGGGAGGTGAACAGCCGATTGCGCAGCTCTCGGCAACCGAGATCGACGGTGATCGGGTCGCCATGGCTGACGAGTTCCTCCGCTTCGGTCTTGCTGGCGGCGCCGATATCGACCCAGATATCGGTGAACTCAGGAACTTTCTTCCGCTCCTCGTTCGTCAGCAGATGCGGAGCCTTTCGCGACACCACCCCGTGGATCGGCCCATTCTTGGCCCATACCACTAGATTCTGCCCCAACAGAATCTGCATGTCCCAGCCGCCGATCGGCTGCACGTAAAGGTAGCCCGAATCGTCGATGTGCTGGACCATCAGGCCTAGCTGATCGCAATGCCCGGCCAGCATGATGCGAGGCGAACCCTGCGGGTTGATCACTGCGATGACGTTGCCGTGGCGATCGGTGCGGACTTCGTGGGCCAACGGCTGGGCCCATTCGCGAACCACATCCTGAATCGGCTTTTCGAATCCGGAGGGGCTGGGCGTCAGCAGCAGTTTTTTCAGAAACTCGAACGAAGCATCGTGCATGGAACCACTCGCTTGCAGGGTACGGAATCCACAGGTTTTTGTACCCGTATCCGCGACCGCGCACCAGCTGGGCGCCCTTGGCAGGCGCCGATTGGGCATGGTTTATCACGCGAGCAACAACGGAATTTCACGCGATGCCGCCGAGGACGTGACGAATCTTGGCGGACAAGCACTGCGGGGCAGCAGCGGAATTCGGTCCTCGTTCAGATACGCGAAGCAACCGATCGACTCCCTATAATCCTGACATGATCGCAAGCCCGTTCATACGCTTCGGACAATGGTGTCATTTCGCATTGAGCTCGCTCGCCGCGGCCATGGGAAGCGTCCGTCGGCCAGGCGAAGTTGCGGCCCAACTTTTTCATGTGTTGATCGGCGCATTGCCGTTAGGCTTCGTCGCCGGCGTCGCGCTCGGCGTCGTCGTTTGGATGCACTTGCATCACGTGGTCGAGCAAGTCTATGCCGCCAAAGTGCCTGAGTATCTCGCACTCGCCGTAGCGCTCGAGTTCGCGCCGCTTGGGGCGGGCCTCGTCATCGGCGGACGGACCGGAGCGAGTTTGGCTGCCGAACTAAGCTCAATGAAATTGACGGAACAGATCGATGCACTGGAAGCCATGGGCGTCTCGCCGATGCGACGGCTAGTGGGCCCGCGTACGCTCGCATGTATCTTGGCATTGCCGCTGCTGACGGTGTACGTCGGCGCGTTCGCGCTTGGCAGCAGCTTCCTCGCCGAAATGATCGGCGGAACGATGTACCCTACCCCCTATCAAAACGCCCTGCTCGCCGGCTTGGCCCGCTCAAAACTCGCTGCAGCGATACTGAAGACGACGGTCTTCGGTTGGCTCATCGCCGTCGCCGGTTGCTGGTGCGGCTTGCACCCCGAACCGGGTGCGGAAGGCGTAGGCAGTGCCGCCACCCGCGGCGTGGTCGCATCCATCTTCGCCGTGATGATCGCGAATGTGCTGCTGGTGCAGATCATCCAGATGCTGTAACGCGATTCCCCCTCCCCCCGCCGGCGGTCGCACCAAAGTATCCGTTGAGTGATGGGCGGGGGGAGAGGGTGGCCGAAGGCCGGGAGAGGGGGCTTTACATAACCGTCGCCGCATTCATGTCATTCGTCGATGAAATGCGCCGGCACGCTGTCGGTGAGCCAAACGCCATTTGCCGACAGGTAGAACTTGTGTCCCGCCAACCACATTTCGCGGGCGCGGACTTTCAGGATGATCGGTTTGCCGTGGCGTTGCCCGACCTTGGTCGCGGTGGCGACGTCGAGCGAAAGATGCACGTGTTGCCGCTTGGCCGAGTGCAACCCGCCGGCGCGGATCGAGTCGCGGTTGCGGTCGGCGGTGCCGTGAAAGAGCAGCTCCGGCGGCTCGATCGGCACGAGGGCGAGGTCGATCTCGACGGAATGCCCCTGGCTCGCGCGAATGCGGGCGCCGTCGTCGCTGAAGGCGAATCGCTTCTTGTCGTTTTCGGCCACGACGCGCTCGAGCAAATCACGCGTCAGCCGTTTGCCGCGAGCGTTGCAGAGGCGGAGCAACTCATCGACTTCGGCCCAACCGTTCGGATCGAGCGTCAGGCCGATCTCCTCCGGCTTATGGCGAAGGACGAGTGCGAGAAACTTGCTGGTGGAGGTGAGTTCGTTCATGTCTTGGCGCCGCCCGATTGCAGCGGGATTGGGTCGTTTCATTGACGCCAAGACACCGGCGATGCGATTCAGGTTCGCGGTACTGCACCAACCCGACGCGTAAGCGAGGCACGACTTCGACCTCGCTTACGCTTCGGGTTCGTGCGGAATCGCATTTATACGCCGCGGCTGACGCGGATGTTGGCTTCGTGTTCCGCCAGGATTTCGCGGGCTTCGTCTGCCTGATCCGAAGGCACGGTGACTTTGACTTCGAGCGCAGGAAGTGCCGTCAGCTCGGCCTGATTCATTCCATCGAGGAAGCAATCGATTCCGGCTGCATCCAACGCAGTTCGGATGATCTCCGCTTCGATGGGATCGGTGACGGTGTAGACGACGACGGGATCTTCGTGGGTTCGCATGGCTCATCTCCGTTACGCCAAACAATTGGCGAATTCTGAGAGAGGCAAGTTGCGCGCCCCTTTTAGGGTTAGAGCGGGAAAAATCGGCGCCCTTCGCGCGACATGGCGCGGAGCGTATCGGGTGTGACGAATCGCGGGCCAAGCGAAGCGTAGCGTTCGAGTTTTTTCTCGATTGCCGGCAATCCTTCGGCATCCGCCCAACGCAGAAGTCCTCCTCGCCAATTCGGGAAACCCATGCCGAGGATCAGCCCCATATCGAGGTCGCCCGGCGAGCGAACGATGCCTTCATCCAGGATGCGGACGCTCTCGGTCAACATCGGCAGCAGCAGCCGATCGGTGATTTCGTCGGCGGAAATGGTACGCGTGTCGGTGCGGCATGCCTGAAGAAACGGCACGAAGGCGGGATCATCGATGCCGCGCGGGCCTTTGGCGTAGCTGTAGAAGCCGGCTCCCGATTTTTGGCCGAGCCGGCCGGCATCGACCAACTTCGCCAGCAGGCGATGCGATTTGGATCGCTCCGGATACGCGGCTTCAATCACCTTGCCTGCGAAGAGGACCGTGTCGAGCCCGACGACATCGCACAACGCGATCGGCCCCATCGGCAGGCCGAAATCGGTCGCGGCCTTATCCACCGCACGCGGATCGGCCCCCTCTTCGACGAGTGCGATCGCTTCATTCACGTAGGGGAACAGGATGCGATTGACGAGAAAGCCTGGGCAGTCGCGGACGACGATCGGCGTCTTGCCGACGCGCTTCGCGAAGGCGACGAGCGTGGCCGTCGTCTCGTCGCTCGTTTCCTTGCCGCGGACCACTTCGACCAACGGCATGCGATCGACAGGGTTGAAGAAATGCAGCCCGGCGAATCGCGCCGGATCCGGAGCGGCCGCGGCCATGCGCGTGATCGAGATCGTCGAGGTGTTGGACGCGAGAATCGCGTTCGCGGGGAGGATCGCACCGATCTCGCGGAGGAACCGCGTCTTCGCATCCTCGTTCTCAATGATCGCTTCGATCAAGAGATCGCATTCGGCGAGAGCGTTTCGCTGGTTCGTGGCCGTCAGTTTCGCGAGTGCGCTTTGCAGCTCGGCTGTCGTCGTGCGTCCCGCTTGCACCGCACTTTGCATGACGCTGGTGATGGACGCGAAGCCGCGTTCGACCGCTTGCGGCGCCGCATCGGTCATCACGGTCGGCACGCCGCGGCGAATGCAGGCGCCCGCGATGCCGCTCCCCATAATGCCGGCGCCGACGACGCCGACGCGTTCGATGGTGCGAGGCGCGGCCTTCGCATCGCTGATGCCAGGGTCTTTCTGCAGTCGCTGGGTCTCGAAGAAGAGTGCGATCAAGTTGCGTGAGATGAGGCTGCCGACCAGCGGAACGAACAGCTCCGTTTCGACCGCGAGGCCTTCCTCGAGCGTTAGATTGCAACCGCGCTCGATCGCTTCGACGGCGGCGAGCGGGGCAGGTAGTTTTGCTTTGGTCTTCGCGAGCACCTGCGCACGCAGCGCGTCGAAGCCGAAGCGACGCTGATCGTCCGATAAGCCGACCGGTTGCTGCTTACGGCGACGCTGTTCGCGCCAATCGCCGGCCTCCGCGGACCACTTGAGGATGCGCAACCCCTCGGCCAGCAATCGCTCGCTGGGAACCGCATCGAACACGATGCCGAGTTCGCGTGCCTTATCCGCCTTCGCGGATTCTCCTGCGGCGATGCGCTCGGCCGCGAGGAAGGGTCCGATGACGCGGGCAAGTCGCTGCGTGCCGCCCCAACCGGGGATGAGGCCGATCTTCGTTTCGGGCAGCCCGATGTCGGTTTTCGGATGACTGCCGGCGAGGCGGTAATCGAAGCCGAGCGAAAGCTCGAGCCCGCCCCCCATGCAGGAGCCGTCGATCAGGACGACCGTGGGATACGGAAGTTTCTCGAAGCGAGCGATGAGGTTCAAACCGCGGCGAACGACCTGCAGATTGGTCGCGTCATCCGAGGCGGCGCCCAGTTCCTTGAGGTCTGCTCCCGCGATGAACATCCCCGGCTTGCCGCTCGCGAGGATCAGACCGCGGACATCCGTGCGGCGTTCGAGGTCGTCGAGCACCGTTTCCAATTCCGCCTGCACCGCTTGGCCCAGCGTGTTCGCTTTGCTGCCGGGCAGGTCGAAGACGAGGCGTGCGTAGCCGGATTCGGGGAAGTCGAGAGTGAAGGCGGGCATCGGCTTTACCTGTGTAGCCCTCTCGCTCCGCGAGAGGTAAGCGGATGAGTCCCTTGCGGTTGGATGGCGTGCTCCCGCAATCGTCAAACGACGTGTAGCCCTCTTGCTCCGGGAGAGATAAGCGGATGAATGATGCGCGATCGCATAGCACGCTGCCGCTTACCTCTCGCGGAGCGAGAGGGCTACATAGGCCCCTCTCCCCAACGAGGAGAGGGGAGCAAGGCAACATCACTCCTTCGTGCTGCGCACGAAGCGGTGGATGCCGCGGCCGCTAGCGTTGTAGGTCAGCAGGTAGACGTCGCCTTGCTCGTCTTCGCCGAAAGAGAGGATCGGCAGGTTCTTGCTTTGGATCGGCTGATTTGCCACGACGCGTTTTTGTTCGCCGTCGTAGCGGAGCGCCCAGAGGCGGCCCGACACGTAGTCGGCGTACACGTAGGCGCCTTCCAGCTCGCTCACTCGGCTGCCGCGGTAGACGAAGCCGCCGGTGATCGATCGGCCGATGTCATGGTGGTATTCCCAAATCGGGTCGATGAATTCCTTCTTGGGCCCAGTGCCTCGGGCGCCGAAGGGATGCAAGCCTTCGCGACGGTTCCAGCCGTAGTTGCCGCCGGCGGTGAACAGGTTGATTTCCTCATACAGATTTTGGCCGACGTCCGCGCCCCAGCATTGGCCGGTCTTGCGGTCGAAGGAGAAACGCCAGACGTTACGCAGCCCGTAGACCCAGGTTTCCGGTTGGAAATCCTTGTTGCCGACGAACGGGTTGTCCTTCGGAATCGCGTACGGCTTGCCTTCCGATTTGTTGTCCACATCGATGCGGATAACGCGGCCCAGCAGCGTCTGCTTTTTCTGAGCGTTGTCGTAGAGGTCGTTCGCCGCGCCGCCGTCGCCGAGGGCGAGGTAGAGCATGCCGTCGGGGCCGAAGGCAACCGTGCCGCCGTCGTGGTTCCAGAAGGGATGCTCGATGGTGAGCAGGATCTCTTCGCTCTTCGGGTCGGCCGCGGTGCGGTCCTTATTCATGCGGAAACGAGCGAGCACATTGGTGTGCGGATGCTTGGCGCCGCGGAGGGTGTAGAAGCAGTAGAGCTCGCCGTTGTCCTTGAACTTCGGATGAAACGCGAGGCCGAGAAGGCCTTCTTCGTTCTGATCGTCGCGATAGCGACAGCGATCCTGGATGTCGAGAATCACCTCGGTCTTCTCGGCCTTCTGATCGTTCGGGAAGGCATGGATCACGCCATGCTGCGTGGCGACGACGACGCGATTGCTCTTGTCGCCGAAGTGGGTTAGCACGATGGGACGCAGTGGGTTGATTTTGCCGGAGTCGGTTTCGCCCTTCCAACCGGTCCACTTGAGATTCGGAAACGCAATTTCGGTCGTCAGCGGCAGCGGTTCGCTCTTCACTTCCGCGCCCGGCACCTGGGCAGCGAGCGCCGTCAGCGTGCCCGCCTTCATGTCGGGGACGAGGATCGAGCGGCCATCCGGCGAAAGGCAGATGTCGGCGGCCGACTCGAAACCTTCGGCCAGCAGCTTCGGCGCAGCGCCGGGTCGGCCGATGGCCCACACTTTGCCCTGCTTCCACGAGCTGACGAACAGTCGGCCATAATGATCCCACGCGATGCCGTCGAGCCCTTCCATGCCGTCGGCGATTTTCTCATGCGAACGGTCGGCGAGCTTCACGCGATGAATCTGACCCGTGGCGAAATCGCCGACAAGCAGATGAGCGGCGCCGTCGAGCGCGAGACCGTTCGGCGTCTGCAGTTCGGGCCAGGCGGCTTTGTTGACGATCGTTTCGACAAGCCCCTTCGGCGTGATCTTGTAGACCGCGCCGTCGTTCCCCTTGAGGTCGCCCGAGTCGCTGACGTAGACCATGCCGCTTTCGGGATCGACGGCCACGTCGTTGAGGAATTTCGGCGTGACAGGGAAAGCGTTGGCGGGAGCGAACAACGTGATCTGTCCGCTCTTGCGTTCGATGCGGAGGACGCGGTCGTTGTCGGCAACGAAGAGTGCGTCGCCATAGGCGGCGAGGCCCTTGGGATCGTTGAGCCCTTTCACGAACTCGCGGAACTTGCCGTTTTCGAAGATGACGATCGAGCCGTCGCCTTCCTTGCCGAACTCGCCGATGACGCTGAGGTAGATTTTGCCGTCGGAGGAGACGGCGACGGATTCGGGGTTTTTCAGCCCCGTGCCCATCGGCTTGGGAAGATCCGCGGCCGAGGCGAAGGCCGGCAGGCCCAGCGAAGCCGCGAGAAGGAAGATCCATCGTTGCATGGCGAACAGCTCCTAGCGTGGTGTCGAAACTGCGATTCCAAGGACTGCCAAGATAAGCGGGACGCAAGGCATCCGCAAGCAGACGACGGTTTGCACGGACTGCGGCGCATCAGTCGCGTAGGCGTTTGAACCAAAGGGCGTTGTTGCCTTCGCGGAGAAGCTGCCAGTGGGACGAATGGCGGAGATAGGTAGCGAGTCTCCACTCGGGCGAGCCTTTTTCGATGAGGACCCGCTCAAACGGATATCGTTTGGCCCAGGTCTCGATGACCTCCGGCGATTCGTCGCGCATCTTCACCCAATCGAGCAACGCCTGATCGCGGACCAGTTCGAAGCGATCGTCCATGTGGATTCTGAGTTTCGGCGTGTGATAGATGAGGAAGCCGCCGAGGTTCGGGTCATTGAAAATCGGCGTCCCTTCGGGTTGGCCCTCGGCGTAGGTTTGCAGATCGTTGATGAGATCGACGGGGTTCGTCTTCGGGTTGATGTGCGCCCAACCAGCGCCAAGGAGTGGGACGGAGATGCGAGCCGCCTGCAATGCGATGGCGACGGCGACGCATGCTGCGGGGACTATCCAGCCGAGGCGATTCGGCGTGGAGTTCGATTGCGGTTCGCGAATGAGCAGGTCGCCGTTCTGCTTCAGCCAGCGGAACCAGCGTGTTTCCGGAAACGCATCAGCGACCACTACCAGGGATGCGGCACAGAAGAGGGCCGTGCCGGATGCTTGTCAGCGAGGCCAACAGCCACACGGCCGGCAGCAGCCGCGTTCCGCGTGGCCAGCGCGGCAACGTTCCGATCAACACGAACAACACGAAGGCGCCGTAAATAAGCGTCACTCGTCCGGGAATTTGGTTGGGGTTAAGCGGCTTGTGTTCCGAGATGAGCTGCACCGTCTTTGTGCCGACAATGCTGAACCATGTGCGATGTAGGTCGAGGCCGAAGGGGTTGATGAGGGTGGCGAGGCAGCATCCCGCGAAGATGAACCCAAGCAGTCCACGTCGCTGCATGTGCGGATCGGCGAATCGAAGCCGGCGAGAAACGATAAGCTCCACCAACCGAACACGGCCGCGACCGAGATGATGCCGCCGAGGACACCCCCGTGGAAGTTGGTCCACAACACGAAGAGCGGCACCAGCCAACCGAGCGATTGCAGCGACCTTTGCCTCGCTCGGCGTCGACAAGTAGGCGACGGTGACGCCGGTGAGCACGATCGTGGCCAAATGGGGTCGCGCGTAAAAGTGGTACGACGCGGCGAAAAAGCCGAAGCCGACGAGCAGTGTGGCGAACAACGGATGCATGCCGCTGCCGAAGTGCCGATAGACGAGCCAAGCGGCGAAGCTGGCGAGCAGGACGGTCATGCCAAGGAGCATCGTGTCGAACCCGCCGACGCGATGCAGCAAGGCCATCGCGATTCGCGGGCCATTGCTGGCGCATCAGGCCTGATGGTGAAGAAGAGCAAAGCGATCGGCGCCGGAAGCATGCGTGCGGCGTCTCCCGGCCTGAGCCGCAGGCGATTGGCGGATGATCGGTTGCGTGCGCGGGAAGGAGCAGGAGGCCAAAAGGCGAGGAACGCCAGCGCGGTTGGCGGAAACCAATGACGGAGAGCGGATTGCATGCGGGCCCGATCCGAGGGTGGCGAGAGCGTGCAACTGTAGCACAGAGCGCAGCAAAAAGCCCAGGAACGGCATGGACCGTTCCTGGGCTTGTGTCCACCAGTGATTCGATCACGGCGGGGAGACGGGGAGGATTTCCTCGTACTCCGATTTGTCTTCCGCGTCGTTGTAACGCGCAGGGATGATGACCAAATCTTCGTTCATCTCATCCTTGAGGAAGATCTTGCGGAACTTTGTCACGAACTTGCCGTCTTGCAAGTGACCTGCGAGTTGAGCGAGGGCGTTCACGGCTTCCTTCGGGGCTTCGCGAACGAGGTAACCCAGCGGACGTTCCTGGCGGGCTTTGTTGAGCCGCGACTGGATCACCTTGAAGATCGCTTGCGAACGCGCCGGATCGTTGACGTCGGCTTGCGTGAAGCCTTCGTCCACGTCCGGCACCTTCTCGCTGTAGGGGGCTTCGCCGCGGAGGATTTTGACGTCGTCTTTCGAGAGCTTGCGGGCCCATTCCATCGTCGAGGGAATACGGCCGCCCTTGCCCGGAGCAGGACGTTGGCCGGCGATGAACTGAAAGCCCAGACCTTGAGCGCGGGCGATCAAGTTTTGCTGCTGCGGAGCGAGATCTTTCAGCCACTGTTCGCCGCCGCCGGGGAGACCGCCGGGCGTGCATCCGCTACGAGCTTGCAGGATCGGTATCCACGTCATTTGGTAGGAGAAATCACCTTGCAGGTCCGCCTTGAAGGGAGCCTGCACGTAGAAGAGGGCTTCCGTCTTGTCTTTGACCGAAATCTGCGTGATCTTCAGCGGATAGATGAACTTCTCACTTGTGAACTGGAATCGCGTCGGCGTGACTTCGCCCGCGAAGGTGCCGTCCTTGTTGCGTTTCATCTGCATGGTGTCGATCTTCATGACGGTGAAGAGCCACTTCTTCTGGACGTAGAAGTTGAGGGTCGCTTCATCGCCCGAGTAGCTGTACTTGTGGTTCTTGAGCCATGCGAACATATCGTCCGCGCGATCGGCCTCGATGATCTTGTAATCGAGCGAACCGACGACGCCCGCTTCCAGCACACGAACCGATGGGCGGCTGGTCTTCGTTTGCTCTTCCGACTCCCGCATGTCTTTGTCGGCGTTCGCAGATTGCCGAAAACGCAGGGCAGCGCCCTTCTCGTAGATCGGCATCAGCTTCGAGTGGGGGAATTCGCGCTTCTTCAGAATCGTGTAGACGGCGAGATGCTTGAAGAAATCTCGGGGCATCTCATGCAGTTTGGGCTGCGTCGGGGTCGGGATCACCATGCCGAAATCGAGGGCATTGCCTTCGAATTTCGGTTGAACGGTGAAGGTTTCCGCCTTCTCAACCGGGTCGTAGGTGAGGAACACCTTTTGCGCCGGCTGAAGGATGTCGGCGTTTTTCGCGGAGAAATAACAGCAGGCGGCCTGGATTTGCGAGGCAGCAGCAAGCAGTGCGAAGGCTGCGGTGAACAATCGCAATCGCATGAAAGTGGTTCCTGGAGAATGAGGAAATCCCAGGGGTTCGCTATCGCGTTCCCCTGGGCTTAGTGGAATTGTTGATTCGATCACGGCGGGGAGACGGGGAGGATTTCCTCGTACTCGGATTTGTCTTCCGCGTCGTTGTAACGGGCGGGGATGATGACGAGGTCCTCGTTCATCTCATCCTTGAGGAAGATCTTGCGGAACTTCGTCACGAACTTGCCTTCCTGAATATGGCCGGCTAGTTGGGCAAGTGCGCCGATGTCTTCCTTCGGGGCTTCGCGGACGAGGTAGCCGAGCGGACGTTCCTGGCGGGCCTTGTTGAGCCGCGATTGGATCACCTTGAAGATCGCTTGCGAACGCTGCGGGTCGTTGACGTCGGCCTGCGTGAAGCCTTCGTCCACGTCCGGCACCTTCTCGCTGTAGGGAGCTTCGCCGCGGACCATTTGCACATCCGCCTTGGCGAGTTTGCGAGCCCATTCCATGGTCGTCGGAATGCGGCCGCCCTTTCCGGGGTTCGGTCGCTGGCCGGCGACGAACTGGAAGCCCAGGCCCTGAGCGCGAGCGATGAGGTTCTGCTGTTGCGGGGCGAAGTCCTTCAGCCACTCGCCGCCGCCGCCCGGAAGGCCGCTCGGCATGCACCCGCTGCCGGCCTGGAGCATCGGAATCCACGTCATCTGGTAGCTGAAATCGCCCTGCAGATCGCACTTGAACGGGGCCTGGACATAGAAGAGGGCTTCGGTCTTGTCCTTCACGCTGATCTGCGTGATCTTGAGCGGATAGATGAATTTCTCGCTCGCGAACTGGAAGCGAGTGGGGGTGACTTCACCTGCGAAGGTTCGTCCTTGTTCCTTCACCATCTGCATCGTGTCGATCTTCATCACCGTGAACAGCCACTTCTTCTGCGTAGAAGTTGAGCGAGGCTTCGTCGCCCGAGTAGCTGTACTTGTGGTTTTGAGCCGCGCGAACAGATCGTCCGCGTCCGCTGATGATCTTGCCCAATCCAGCTTGAACCGACCACGCCGCTTCCAGCACGCGAACGTCGGCTTCTTCGCCCGATCCATCATGCCCGGATCGCCGTTCGAGTCGCGACGTGCGGGCTCGGCCAAGCAAGCATCTTGCCTCGCCCATGAATTGCGGCATCAGCTTGGAATGAGGGAACTCGCGGCTTCTTGAGGATGGTGTAGACAGCGAGATGCTTGAAGAAGTCGCGGCATTTCATGCAGCTTGGGCTGCGTTGGGGTCAGGATCACCATGCCGAAATCGAGGGCGTTTCCTTGAACTTTGGCTGTACCGTGAAGGTTTCCACCTTTTCTTGCGGGTCGAACGTGAGGAACACCTTCTGGGCGGGTTGCAGGATGTCCGCATTCTTCGCGGAGAAGTAACAGCAGGCGGCCCGGCTTTCGCTCGCCAGGACCAGCAGCGCGGTCAGCGCCCCGGCCACGATCCCGATCTTTCGCATGAATCCATCTCCGATAAGAGGGACAAGTGCTGGACGATACAGGGCTTGGCATGGTACCATGCCCCTTTCATCGTTTCACGCCCGTTCGTTCAGGGAACGCACCATGCCCGAAAAGACGAAGTGCCCCATCAGCCGCAAGCAGTTCCAAGAACACGCCAAAGGTCTCGACGTCGTCATCGGCGGCCAAACCTTCCGCGTGCCCACCAAGGAGTTCTCCACTGGTTCGCTCGGCTGGTATCTGAACGGCAAAACCAACATCGAAATCGACGGCAAGGACGTCACCGTCCAGATCGGCCTGAACCTGACCATCGTGGGCAGCAAAGATCTGCCGAAAGAAGCCGGCGACGCTCCTGCTTCATGACGAACTTCGCGCCGCGACGGATTGGAGGTTCACGCGGAATTTGCTCCGCAAAGGGTCGATGTCGTCCGCGTCCAACTGGCGATCAGCGTTAACCCGCCTCCATTCTGGTCGGTTTGCGAAGCACCCAAAAGATGCGTGATGCCATCCAGCTCAACCCGAGCAGGCTGGCGCCGGAGAAGGATTCGATCACGTCCAGACCTGCGACGCGCGCCGCATGTACCACATCGGAGTGCTCGATCGGCATGCGCCGGTGCGTCTCCGTCGTGCCGTCGGCGAAGGTCACATAGCAATCCGAGATTCGGGTCGCTGGGTTGTAGAAGAAGTGCTGCTGCAATCCGCTCGATCCGATGGCGTATTCGACGGTTACCTGATCCATGACGCGAAACGCTCGTTCGTTGAGCACGTCGAAAACGAACAAGCCGGCGGGCCGAAGAGCATTGCAAACGCTGCGGAAGACCTCCGCCAAGTCGTTGCGCGAGGCGACGTAGTTCAGCGAGTCGCTGCCGCAGACGGCGGCGTCGAATGTTTCCCCCACATCGATACGGCGGAAGTCGGCCACCTCGAATCGGAACTTGGCTTGAGGATGCTCGCGCCGAGCGCGAGCGATCATGGCCTCGCTCGAATCGATTCCGACCACGCGGTCGAAATGGGCGCCGATCTCGCCGCTCAAAAGGCCGCTGCCGCAAGCCACATCGAGTACAGTGCGAATCGGCATCTGAAATCGCTGCGAGGCGGCGACTAAAAATTGCCCGTAATGCGGCACGAACTCGGCCGCGAGATCATGCCAATACTCGGCTAACCTCGCATAGTTTGCCGCGGTCGTCTCGAAGTCGCTCGGCGATCGCTGGGAACGCCACACTTTGCGAGAGATCGCGGCCCCGCTTCGCTGGCGCGCCCAGGCCAGATGCCATTTCGCTTTGCGCCATCCCCACCAGCCGAGCGACATCGAACCCTCATTTTCTCGAAAAGTGCGAAACCCGGCTGCAACGAATCGTCGAGTCCGATACCATCGGGGCATCGTTCGCATCAAGCCGTTGGGCGGATAGGAGCAGTCATGGCAAGGCCACGTCGCGCGTATCTTCCGTTGGCGTGCACCGTCGTGGTGCTGGGGTTGGCGGTCGCGTTTCATCGGGCTTCCGATCAGAAAGCCGCGCCGCCGTTGCTCGATGGCATGCCTCGCTGGTGGAAGGGAAATCTGCATACCCATTCCTTCTGGAGCGACGGCGACGACTTCCCCGAAATGATTGCCGACTGGTATCGCCAGCACAAGTACCACTTCCTTTCGCTCACCGATCATAATGTTCTTTCCGAAGGGCAGCGCTGGGTGGATGCGGCTCCCAAAGCGAAGGCGCTGGCGAAATACGTCGATCGATTCGGTCCCAGCTGGGTCGAGCGCCGAACGGTGGCGGACAAGGACAAGACGAAGGACAAGGAACAGGTGCGTCTCAAGCCGCTCGCGGAGTTTCGCTCGGTGTTGGAGGAGTCGGGCAAATTTCTGCTGATGCCCGGCGAGGAGATCACGCACAAGTACGGCAAATTCCCCGTGCATATCAACGGCATCAACCTGCGCGACGTCGTCACTCCGGTGGATGGTCCTAGCGTGGCCGAAGTTGCCCGCGTCCATCTGCGGGCGGTCGAAAGCCAGGCGGAGAAGACAGGGTGGTCGAATTTGGCGTTCATCAACCATCCGAACTTCGGTTGGGGGTTCCGCGTTGAAGACATGCTCGAAATCGATGAAATTCGCTACTTCGAGATCTTCAACGGGCATCCCGACGTGAAGAATTACGGCGACAAGGTCCGGCCCAGCGTCGAACGCATCTGGGATATTCTCAATGCCGTCCGCTTGAATCGAGGGCAGCCGGTCGTCTTCGGCGTTGCGACGGACGATGCCCATGCCTATCACGAGATGAGCCCGAAGAAGGCGAATCCAGGCCGCGGTTGGGTGCAAGTGCGTGCTCCGCATCTCACGCCGGAAGCGATGGTGAAGGGAATGAAGAAGGGAGATTTCTATGCCTCCAGCGGAGTGTCGCTCGACGATGTGAAATCGGATGAACAAGGGCTGAAACTCAAAATCGCGGGGGCGGAAGGCGTTCGCTACAAGACGCAGTTCATCATCACCCGAGCCGATACGCCGATTGAGGGGAAGCCGCGGATGGACGACAAGGGAGTGCCGATTTCTGGCGAGTACGATCCCGCGATCGGCGCCGTGGTTGCGGAGGTCGAGGGTTTGGAGCCGGCATATCAGTTCAAAGGGGATGAACTGTACGTGCGAGCACGCATCATTTCGGATCGGCTTCATCCGAATCCGTATCAGAAGGGGGATGTCGAAATGGCGTGGACGCAGCCGGCAGTGCGGAAGTCGGCCAAGTAATCGAACGATTTGCCGCGCAAGTTCGGCTGTCTGCGGCGTTTCCAGGACGAAGCGAACCCTGCCAAGGAGCTACCGATGTCCGCCACGACCCCGACCCAACCCAGCCTGAAGGAAATGATGGCCCGCTACCTCCATCGGCAAGCCGAGTCGCATGCGATGGGTTTGGGCGCCGTCGATCCGACGGAAGTCCTTCCGTATGAAGCGGGTCCGGTGCAGCCGGTCGATCCACGCACGGCATGGGACGCCGGTTTGGCGGCATTGCAGTCCGCGTCCGCGAAGGCTCCTCCGGGCTGGGGACAACTCGTCGTTCAACATGAACCGGTCGTCGCGGTCGCCCTATGCGTGGGCAACTTCCCGCAGATGGTTCGCGATTTCCACATGCTGCTGCACGGGGCCGATCTGAAGCAATTGCTCCCCACCGCGGGCCGTACGGCCAATGTCGCTTCGCTCAACGAATGGCTCGATACGGTGAAGCCCGTTGGCCTCGACGCTCTGCTCGCCTTGGCCGCCTGCCGCCTCTCGAAGCAATTCGAGCGCGGCGACGAAGTGATCCACAAGGCGGATGCCGGCATCTCGGCGGACCATCGCACGGTTTGGGAAAACGAAAAGGCCGCGTTCCTCTGGCATCAAGGCAAACACGCCGACGCTCGCGCGATTTGGGAGACGCTTCCCACGACGCTCCCCGTCTGCTTCAACCGCGGCATGGCCGACCTCTTCCTCGGCAATACCGAATCCGCCCGCGGATACCTGACGGGCGTCGCCAATGAACTGCCGGAGACTAGCCCCTGGCATCATCTCGCGAGACTGTACCTCGCGCTCACGAAGTAATTCGATCAATGTTGAGCGGGGAGCCGAAGGCGACGTCACCTTCGGCTCCCCGCTCAACATTTGGAATCACCACGGCAGGTTGTCGAGATCGACATTCCCCCCGCTCAACACGATACCCACATGGTGGGCTCCGAAAGGCGCGAATTTCTCGCTGAGCACTGCGGCTAGTGCCGTTGCCGAACTCGGTTCGATCAACAGCTTCGCCCGTTCCCACAACACCCTCATTGCTGCCAATATCTCATCATCGCTGACGGTGACGACCGCATCGACGAGGTCGCGGACCACGGGCCAAGTCAGCGTCCCCATGCTCGTCAGCAAGCCATCCGCGATCGTTATCGGCCCGGTTTGCGGGATGAATTCTCCCTTCGACTTCGAGCGGAATGCATCATCCGCGCCTGCGGGTTCGGCCGCGATCACTTTAATGCGCGGCGAGATCGCTTTCGCAGCAATCGCCAATCCGGAAATCAATCCGCCGCCGCCGACCGGTGCGACGATCGCTTCGAGTCGCGGCACCTGCTCAAGAAACTCGAGGGCGGCGGTTCCTTGCCCCGCGATGATGTCCGGGTGATCGTAGGGCGGAACGACATGGGCGCCGGTGGCCTTCTGCACCTCATCGAGCGTCGTCTCGCGAGCTGACAACGTCGGTTCGCAGAGAATGACGCGTGCCCCGTACTCCTCCACCGCGCGCCGCTTGACCGCATTCGATGTCCGCGGCATCACGACATGCGCCGCGATCCCGCGCATCCGCGCCGCCAACGCCAAGGCCTGGGCATGATTGCCGGAGCTATGCGTGCAGACGCCGCGAATCGCCTGTTCCGGCGTCAGCTTCCGCACCGCATTGCACGCTCCGCGAAATTTGAACGCGCCGACTTTCTGAAACTGTTCGCATTTGAAGAACAGGGACCGCCCCGCCCGCCGATCGATCGCCGAGCAGGTGTGAACTGGGGTCACATGCGCCCAATCCGCAATCCGCTTCGCCGCATCGCGAATATCAGCCAGTTGGACTGGCAGCGTCATGGGAAGAACTCCCAAGGAAAGCGAGAGCCCCTCCCCCCGGGTTGGCCCGACGGGGGAGGGATAGACAGCTCATTAGGCGCGGTCCCAAGGGGCGCGGTTTTCTCG
>JAXMAT010000068.1:0-26154 GCA_046350235.1 Gemmataceae bacterium
CTTGGCTTCACTTGTTAGGTTTTTTTTGCGCAAAATGGCATATGCGGCACACCGCAGTTTGTGCCCAACGGCCCATGGCGAATTCCGATCGAAATCGTTCGCAGTCCATCCTGCGAAAAAACTGCGAAAACGGATTGGACAATGCCTTCCAGACCAACTGTCGCTGGAGCCGTTCCCTCATTTTGCTTGCAGCGAACCCTGCAAGCGGGGAAACGAATCGCGAGGCAGACTCCTCTGGGAAATGCGGAAGAAGCAGCACGATGTGGGCGCGAACCCGCAGTTCGCGATCGGCACCGAAGCGAGCCACATTCAGTAAAGCCGTGCGTGAAAGGGGCCGAAGTCGGATACTGACGTTCATGGCTTGATCCCAAGAGAGGTGCGTGTGGTAACCCCTACCTTGGCTCAAGCTATCTTGCGCTGGCAAGCCGACTTTCACTGTCGCTCACGCGGGGAGCAATTGAGTGGTTCATCGCTTCTCAACTGATAGATAGAGGCATTTCAGGTTGATGCGGGCGTCGGCGGTCTTGAATTGCCAGTCGATTCCGCCTTGTTCAGCCAACTGCCGTGCTTGGGCGTGTAGTGAATCTCAAACCGTTCCGCCTCACGCCGCACTTCTGCCGCGATCTCCCATGTCGTCCCTTGCAAATTCTGGCGCCTAATTGAACGCAAAGCCCTCGTTCATAGGTGGCGCAACAGTGCCTTCGCTTTCAGTCCGGCAACCCAATCAAGACAAATGTCGCCCAAAAATGCGGATGCTCGAAAGGGCGATGGCCGGGAGGGAGGCTTTCGAGCCAGGAACCAGGGGCGCCTCGAAGCGTCGCGACGGCTTCTTGACGAGGCAACGTTCGCAGCCAATGTACAGCGGCGGTGAATGCTTCGAGCTTGGATCGCTTCTTGCCCTCCGCCGGTCGAAGTTCTTGGTAGAAGCGTATCATGAGCAGCGTTGCCGCATGATCGTTGACGGGACCTTGGCTTAAGACCAAGGTGCGTGCTCCAGCGCTCAGCAATGCTTGCGAGAAGCCGAGATAGCCTTCTCCGCCTTGCTGCTGACCAAGTCCTGTTTCGCAGGCGCTCAGGGTGACGAGGTCGGCATCGAGCTTCCAGGTTCTCAGGATTTCTCCCGCAGTGATGCGGCTGAATGCCGCAGGTGAATCGTGTTCGCGACCCAAGGCAAGGAACGAGCTTAGGCCGCGTTCCCAGCTTGCCTTCCCATGAGCCGCGATGTGCAGGTAGCGGAAGGCCGATGCGTTTGCGGCGATCCGTTTCCGCAGGACCGAAGCGGTCGCATCTTCGGCGGTGATCGCATCGACGGGAATCCCGCGATCCTTCATCCAATCCGACAACAACGCTGCTTCTTGTGCAGCCCCTGGAAGGCGCTGAAAGCCGGCACTGCGGCCGCCGGCGGTTTTGCCGTAAGTGGCGTTTCCCACAAGGAGCATTCCTTCCTTCGCGGGCTCGGGTTTTTCCTTCAGCCATGCGTATAGGGTGGCGGAAGGCGCGTAGCTGACGAGATAATGGTCGGACAGCGCTTCGATCGGAATGCCGGCCATGCGGATCGAAGGCAGAACAATCAGATGGCGGACCCCCTTCAGGAAGGGTTCCAAGGGATGCAATCGCTGCCGAGCGGTTGCCTGGCCCTGCTCTCTCCAATCCGCATCGGAGTCGTGCAAATCGCGCCGAGCCGCCGCGATGAGCCGGTCGTCACGCTCATTCCAAGTTCGGCCATCCAGGGGGGACAGCTGGATCCAGGCCGGCTCGCCGGTCGATCGGAGGACGAAGGCCCAATGCTCCTCGCCGTTGCCCGTCTGGGGATTGCCGGCCAAATCGATCCAGCCGATGAACGCGGACGTGGAAGGAATGACGGCTTGGATCTTCGCCAGTTCGTAGCTTCGTCCGACTCGCGGCCCGTAGCGAGTTTCGATCTCCTGCCGAAATCGAAGCAGCGCGAGCGCGGATTCCTCGCATGCTTTTCGAAGGGCAATATCGGTCGATTCCTTCGAAATACTCGAACGCTCCAGCAAGAGGCGTTCTCGCTCCGCGATTTGAGCGACGAGTTCTTCCTCGCGGGCGCGATCCTCCGGTGATAGCGGCCGGCTCGCCTTGCCCACCACATCATCCAGCAATCCTTGGCTGCACCCTTCTTCGAAGACGGTCCACGCCGCTGTCGGCTTTTTCGCCTTCGCACGAAGCACGGCCAACAGGCCCGAAGACGAATGATCGGCCCCAAATCCGGTTCGCTCCAGGCCGGACGCCTGTGCGCGAAGCCGAGCCAAGCGGTAGCAACGCCAGGCGTCCTCCGCCACGTCCAGCGCTTCGTCGAAACGATCTTGCTTGCGTAAAGCGTCGGCGAGATGGACCAGCGACGACGACGCGAGCGCATGACTATCGCCGGCAAGGCTTCGCACCATCGCGGCGGATTTGCGAAAGCAGGATTCCGCTTGGCCGCACTCGCCTTGCATGAGCAACGCCAGCCCCAAGTTGTCGTAGCTGTTGGCCACATCTAGGTGGCCATGAGGATGCTGCTTCGCGTCGAACCATTGTTCCCGCATCTTCAGCGATGCGCGAAAGAGTTTTTCCCCCGCTTTGGACTCGCCCTGTCGCAAGCGGACGAATCCAACGTTGTTCAGGCTCCGAGCGAGAGCGGGATGTCCCTTCGGATGGCCTTTCGGGGCGAAGTACGCGGATTGCATCTTCAACGCCGCAGAGTGCAGTTCGTCGGCCCGCTCCAGGTCTCCAAGGGCGAGGCGTACGGCAGCCCAGTTGCTTAGGGCGTTCGCCAAATCAGGATGTCCTGACGGGTATTGCTTCTCCGGATACAGTCGGCGATACATGGCATGAACGGCGGAGAGTACCTGGTCGGCGTCCGCGTTGTTCCCTTGGTCGTACAAGGCGGCAGCGAGGTTATTCATGGTCGCCGCAAGCGCTGGATGCCCGTTGGGAAAGAGTTCCTTGGAGTAGAACGCTTCTCGGATGGAGAGAGCATCGCGATAGCAGAGTTCCGCCTCGGCAACCGCGCCTTGCGACGCGTAGGCTGCTCCCAAATTGTTCCAACTGTTGGCGACATCCGGGTGCGACATCGGAAACTGCGATTTCGGAAACAAGGTCTGACGCAGACGAAGCGATTCCCGAAAAAGCTCGATAGCTTCCGAGTGTCGGCCCTGCGATTCGATGAGGTAGCCGAGATTGTTGACGGTGTCCGCTACGAGAGGATGCCCAAGAGGAAATCGCTTGGCAGGAAAGAGGCCACGACGCATCTTCAGCACTTTGCGCCAGACGATCTCCGCTTCCGCGAGGCGCCCTCGAGCGATTTCGACGTCCCCTTCGTTTTCCCCACACGCCGCCAGATGCGGATGACCATTCGGATAAGCGTCCGGCGGAAAATGGCGTTGCGTCCAACTGCTCAATTCGCCGAGTTCTTTTGCGGCATCTTCGAGTTTCCCTTGGCGCAGCAAGGCTGCGCCCTTTTGGTTTTTGATCGACCACTGCTCCCGTCGGCGGTGCTCCTCAACCTCGCTTGCGTCTGCAAGACGCAGGGTCGCGTCCATTCGCGCTGGGCGATTTGAGCGAAGGACGACTGCAATGGTGCAGACGCCTGACTTCGGACTGACGAAGGAGAGCGATCCATATGGCGCCGCTTCGCCGTCATCCGCTTTTCCAATCGAGTTGCCACTCTCATCCGTGGCGAATATCGCCGCACCGAATTCGCATTTCTTGATTTGGAAGACATAGACTTGGGACGGTTCGACTTTGACGGATTCTTCGATCCGGCCCAGTCCGATCGACGGGTCGATTTTCGTGTTTCGATCGAACGTCCACTCGAATCGAGTCGCAGGCGGTGGGTCGGCGCCAAGCAACGAACCCGACTGGATCGCAGCACCGATGAGCAACCATGCAAGCATGCGCATAGGCCCTACCTCTTGACGCCAACTAGCCTACCGCATCGGTCGCATCCGGACAACGAATCGACTTTTGCTGTCATTCGTTACGCTGACAGCCGTATCTTGTAGGGCGAGCGAGGAGACAGTGAATAATACACTTTGCTTAGTAAGGATATCGGTATCGCAAGCTTCCTGGGTCATTTGGACGAGTGGTTGGTCAATTTTCGGAAAGCCTCGCGTTTTTTGATTGCGGGCGAAAGATTTCGACTCAGAATGCGCGCATGTTGGAGACCAATACCTCGCTGATTCGTCGCGTGCGGAACGCTCAGGATGCCCGAAGTTGGGCCGAGTTCGTTTCGCTCTACGAACCATTGCTCATCGGCTATGTGAAGAGCCGGGGCCTCCCCGAATCGGACAGCCGAGACGTGGTTCAGGAGATTTTCATTACCTTGTTACGGGCGGTGCCGAACTTCGATCTGGATCATCGCAAGGGGAGATTTCGCACCTGGCTCTGGCAGGTGACGATGACGGGAATCGCGGATCATTTTCGACGCCGCAAGCCGCAGGAGCGGGCCAAGGACGCGTGGGTGGAGCGGGCGCGACAGAGCGGAAACGTTGCCCCGCCCGACGAGGCGGATCCCCAATGGGAGACTGCCCATCGCAAACGAGTGCTTGAGTTCGTGCTCCCCAAAGCGAAAGCTCAGACGCAGCCGAAAACCTGGCACTGCTTCGAGCAACGGATTCTTCAAGGAAGACCTGGCCCCGACATCGCCAAGGAACTTGGCATCACTGCAAATGCTGTGTGCGTGAATGCGGCACGTGTCCTGGAAAAAGTCCGAGCGCTCTGCGCGGAAGTGGACGAGGAGTTTGACGATGCCGATTCAATGTCCCGATGAAGAACGCGTCGCTTCTTGGGCTCTTGGAGATTCGTCCGACCCGGAAGTCGCCGATCACATCGACTCCTGCGTGGACTGCCGCCGTCAGGCGTCGAGCCTTCGCTCCATGGCCTCGCTGTTTCAAGGTTACGAACATCGAACCCCTTCCGGCAGCGAACCCACGTTAGACACCCCGCAGCCCGCTCACCATGAAGTGCCGCGACCCACCATGATCGGCAAATATTTCGTCGTCGGCGAACTGGGAAGGGGAGGCCAAGCAAAGGTGTACCGCGCGCTGCATCCGCAACTCAATCGGGATGTCGCGATCAAGTGGAGCGAAAACCCAACGAGCGGAGAAGGCTGCGAAGCGAAGTTGGCCGAAGAGGCGAAACTCCTGGCACAACTTGACGATCCCCGCATATTGCGAGTCTACGATCTCGACGTTTGGCTCAGCCGCCCTTTCCTCGTTATGGAATATGTCCGAGGTTGCAACTTAGCCCAATGGGCCGAGCAGCGGAAAATCGAGCCGCTTGAAGCTGCCCGCGTCGTCGGCGAGGTTGCCGCCGCGGCAGAATTCGCCCATCGGGTGGGGATCACCCATCAGGACATCAAACCACACAACATTCTCATCGACGATCAAGGCAAACCGCGGCTTGCGGACTTCGGCATCGCTCGGATGCGAGGCTTTTGGAGCGTCGCCGCGGATACGTTGGCCGGGGGGACTCCCGCGTACATGGCTCCTGAACAATGGGAGGGGGAGCCGAACGCCGTGAATGTTGGCGCCGACATTTTCGCCCTGGGCGGCGTGCTCTTCTTCCTTCTCACCGGCAAGCATCCTCGATCGACGGCAAACACGAGCAATCCCTCCAATCCGGTCCTTCAAGGGCCGAACCAAGAACTGCTTGAGCGTTCTTCTGCGTCCAACGCGATCAAAGCCGTATGCCGTAAGGCGCTGGCTCATCGTCCGGAAGACCGATTCGCGTCGGCCAAGGAAATGGCCGACGCGCTAGCTGCAACTTGTACCCCTTCTTCAGCCGGCACGGCTCGGCGTCGGCGGCTCTCGGCAGCCGCGTGCCTGGCTGCGGTGGTGCTGGCGATGTTCGCGCTTCGATCCGCGAAAGAAACTCCGAAGGATAAAGGTATCTCCGATGTGGAGATGCAAAGAACCGCGCTCGCGAATGGACTAGCCCTCCGCGTGCTTCGTGACGGGAAACTGGAAACCCCTGTAAGCAAGGAAGATCTCGACCGCTTGCTGCCATTCCGCGAGAAGGACCAACTGGGGGTCGAAGCGACGCTTCCGCCCGGCATGCGGGCGCGAGTCTTCGCCCTCGATTGGAGCGCTTGGCCTAAGTTCCATGTCATCGAACCGAGCCGAACGGTCGAACGTGACGGCAAGGCCGCGCTTGAGGGACTGCTTCCGCTCGAGCAATCCCCTGACACCGAAGTTCTGTTCGTCGTCGGTGCTCTGGGCGAAGCACCAAGTCTGCAATCAATTCAGGCCGCGCTGTCGAGCCTTTCCTGGAACGTCCAGCGCCGTCCGCAACTTCCGGGCAATGTGATCCTCGAGATCGGAACGGATCGCGTGCAGGGCGTGCGTGGGGCGTTCGGTACGCCTCAACAGGACGACGAACGCGTGCTGCGCGATGGTCTGGAATCCATGCGCGCGACTCTCCGATCGCGTTATCCCTTGGTGGCCGGGATCGCACTGCCGCATCTGCCGAAGGAAGCCGCGGAGGCGATGCGGCGAGCCGCGTCGAAAACGTCGTTTACGGCGGACGACAACTCGGTACGCAATCCGGAAGCGAACTCCGATCAGAACATGCTCGACAAGGTGGTGAGCCGACTGCTGGCAGTCGAACGAGTTCGCCGAGGCTATCCCGCGAAGTTCGCTTGGCCGCCTTTGCACGCTCTTTCGAAGGGGATTGGCGACGCCAACGCCTACGCTACCGCGAGCCCTCAAATGGGCGCCGTCAAGGATGCGGAATCGGGAAAGATTCGGCCCATTCTGATCGTGACGGAAGGATTCATGAAGAAGATCGTGCAGGGGGATGAGCATGTGCTCGCAGGAGTATTAGGGCATGAGCTGGCACATTTGCTTCTCGATCACGTCAGCACCGACCACCGATTGGATGAAGCGATTCCAGCGGCGCTTCAACCGCGACGAGGAAATCCAGGCGGATCTCGAAGGAGTCAAAGTCGCCGTCGCAGCCGGATTCAAGTACCGAGACGGCATCGAGTATGTCTTCCGCATGAAGAATCGCCTGGGCGATTTCTCCAATTTCGAGGCGCTGAAGGGGTCGCACCCGTCGTGGAACGATCGCCTCGCCCTGCTCGATCGCGAACAGTCCGCGATTTGGAAGGCGACCAGCGCCTACCAAAACGGCGTCGTGTTTCTGCATCTCGAGCAGTACAAAGTCGCGGAAAACTGCTTCCAGCGCGTGGTCGATGATTTTCCCGAGAGCGCCGAAGCATGGACGAACCTCGGCTACGCGCAGCTCATGCAATACTGCGACGCTCTCACGACCGAGGACTTGAAGCAACTTGGGATCGGACACCTTGCGATCGGCGGATTTTACGAGCGTCCCCCGGTACTCATCGTGCGCGGGGGGCCAGAAGTATGGACGCTTGCCGTCAAAAACCTCCAGACCGCATTACGTAAGGACGAACAGGCGTTTCTTCCCTCCGCAAATCTCGCCATCGCCCACTTGGTTCCGCCGGACCATCAACCGAAACTTGCCGAATCGGCGAAATATTTCGAGCTCGCGAGGAGCCGAATGAGCAAGGATCCCCAAGTGACGGAGGTTCATCGAGCGGCATTCCATCTGAACCGAAGCGTCATGGAGATGCGAAGAGGAAACCGAAAAGCCGCAGACGCGGCAGTGGCCGATGCGCGGACGACGATGGAACGAGTGCGCAGCGGCGCCTTCTCGCATCTGCTGGACGCCGCCGACTACAACGATGCGATGCTCTTTGCGGACGCGGCTCCCGAGCAGCGCCGGTATGCGTTGGATATCCTGGAACGTTTGCTGCTCTCGCCGACCGGCGGGGCGGCGTGGCGGCCGTTCGCCAAGGAGAAGTACGCAGACCTCGCGAAAGCACGAGGCGAGACCGCGAAGGATGTTGATGCCCTGCGGGTCAAGGGGCGGCTCAATGCGATGCGGACGATCCCTTCCATCGCGTTGCCGGAAGGGGGTCAACTCGCCCTGAGCGACAGCATCGAAGAGATGCTGAAGAAAACCGGAGCCGCACGGTCTCGTCACATCCCTTTATTTCCATCCGCGAAAGCGAAACGGTACATCGACGTGATTCCCGGGGTGGACCTTGTGGGCGCGGACCAGATTCTCGCGATCTGCTTGACGGATGCGAAAGCGCCGCCGCTGGTCGTTCAGGAGCACGGGCTTGGTGGGGCGAAAGCGGAATTGCGGGTCGGCATGCCCTCCGAGGACTTGTTCTCATTGCTGAAAACGCAGCAAACGGATCGTTCGTTTCGGTCGATCGATGATCCGGCCGTCCAGTACCGATATTTCCCTCTTCTGGGCATGGCAGTGCGCATGAAAGAGGGTCGGGTGGCCGAGTTAGTGCTCTGTCAAATTCCCGAAAAAGCCGCCGATTGACGGCGATTGGCGAAACGTGTCATTCGGCACGGCGGCCGACGTATCAGAGGCGTTAAATCGAAACGATCGCCCGAAAGGAAACTGCCATGAGACTTATGTATTGCCCAAGTTGCAACGTGGTTTTGACCTCGAGCGAAGCCTCCCGAGGACGATGCGACGCGTGCGGTTCACCCGTCGGTCGTCCCTCGCACGATGGGTTCCGAGATGCGGATGCGTCGCCGGCCTTTCGCGATTCGGGCATCGAAGACGTTCGACCTTGGACGCCGTCCCAAATCTTTGGGGTATCGTTCGCGTTCGGCTCCGCCGCCGGCGGCATCATCGCGGCCATCAATTTTTCTCGGATGGGGAAAACCGCGGCAACGATCCCGATGGCGGCGGCAAGCGTCCTAATTTTCTTGATTCAGGCGGCCATCATCGTCTTCATGGTGCCGCCGGAAGGGCAGCGCTTGGTCGGATTATTAATCAACTCCGCACTGGGCCTAGCGTACATGCTCGTGCAGAAACCGGAGTTCGATGCCTGGAAGAAACTCGTCTGGCAGGACCATGATTACAAGCCGAACGGACTGGGACTGTTGTTTCTGGTTTCGCTCCTTTGCCTTGCCGCGGAATTCGCCGTGATCGTTGGCTTCATCATGGCGAGCGGCCAGGCATGAACTTCGTTCGACTCACCTCGGCAAGTTTCGGCATTGGGGTGTCATGTTGGATTTCGAAGTCCGTATCAAGGTTGGCTGACATCTGCCAACCGCATTCACCAAGGAACGCCGCCATGAACGCCGTACGACGATCGACGACTCTCTTGCTGCTGCTGCTGGCCGCACCGAGTCTAGGTTTCGGCCAAGAGAGAGACTTCCAGGGAAAGGAAGTCATCAAGATGAATTTCGAGGGAAAGAACCTAACGAACGCTAACTTCGAGGATGCAGTCATCAAGGAAACGAGCTTCACCTCGGCGATCCTGAAGAAGGCGAACTTCCGCTTCGCCAACATGTATTCCGGCAATTTCCGAAACGCCGACCTGCAAGGCGCGGATTTCCGCGACGCCCGACTGGAAAACGTTTTCATCACGGGAGCCGACTTCTCGGAAGCGAACTTCGAAGGCGTGAATTTGGGAACCATCATGTTTTTTTCCACGAAGCTCCGCAATGCGAATCTGCGGAACTTGAAACGATCCAACTCATTCGACAACTGCGATTTGTTCGGGGCAGATCTTCGAGGCGCCAACCTTCGCGATATGAAGGTTTACCGCGGTTCCGTGTTCCGGAAAGCGAAGTACGACAGCAACACCATTTGGCCTACCGGGTTTGATCCGAAGGAACACGGAGCGGTTTTCGTCGAAAGCAAAGACGACGCACCGAAAACGAAGACCAACGCGGGTGACATTCCGGACCCGATGGACCGGAATCCGACTGGTCTCGAAAAACGCCCCAATCCGGCCGCGCCCGATACGCCCGCCAAAACCGTGATTTTTCAGGGACGCGAAGATTTGCAAGGGTTCGGCGAGCTCAAGTTTGTTTTGCCTGGCGGCGGCAAGGCGGAAATGATCGATGCAAGCAAGAAGGCAATCCCCGGCACGGTCCAGATGAACGGCGATCGGGTGACGTTTACGTTTCCCGACTGCGTGTACGAGGGCACCACAACCGGGGATGCGATCGTGGGTAAGGGTCGATTCACCAAGGGCGACAACGCGGGCGTTACCTGGAACTTCCGCGTCGTGCTCCAAGGCGTTCCGAACCAACCCGACCCGGCCGTTCCTCCGGTTCCTCCCGCTCCCGGCGCCAAGACAGTGATGTTCCAGGGACGCGAAGACCTGCAAGGCTTCGGCGACTTGAAGTTCGTCCTACCCGGCGGCGGCAAAGCCGAAATGATCGACGCCAACAAGAAAGCGATTCCTGGCACGGTTCAGATCAACGGAAATCGCGTGACGTTCACGTTCCCGGATTGCGTCTACGAAGGTGTCGCCGAAGGGGACGCCATCCAGGGCAAGGGACGATTCACCAAAGGGGACGCGGCCGGCACGACGTGGAACTTCCGCGTTGTGCTCGTCGGCGCCCCGAATCAACCCGCAAACCCGCCCGTCGGTCCCAAGGCAGGGCGCACCGTCCTTCGCGGCGAAGAGGACCTGCCCGGTTTCGGGCCCCTCGCCTTCGACTTGGACGGCAGCGGCAAGGTCGAGATGCGCGATGCCAGCAAACAGATTTCCCGCGGCGAGTATCGGATCGCCGGAAACCGCTACGCCATGAGCTTCCCGGGCTGCGTCTACGAAGGGACGGCCAACGGCGCCACGGTCGTCGGCAATGCTCGTAACGACAAAGGTGAAGTGTGGAACTTCAAGGTCTCGATCGAAGGCGCCCAACCTGCCGTTCCTGTCGTCGATCCCGCTCCGCCGGCTCCGCCGATCACCCCCGGTCCTGGAGCGAAACTTCCGCTTGATGGGCTTTACATGAAGGTCTATCAAGCGAATGGTTCCGCGATCATCGAACTCTTCTACTTCACACCCGACGGAAAGGTCTCGACTCGACCTTTCGGCGGCTTGAACCCTTTCGACTGGGCTAAGGCCGCGAAGACCTTCTCGGGCTACACCGGCACCTACACTATCCAGGGCGGCAACATTCTGATGCGGATGGGTGACGGCAAGACCCGCAAGGAAACCTACGGCATCAACAACGAAGGCGTGCAGCTCGACGGCTACCTGGCGCAGAAAATGCCAAGCTTTCCGCAGGGAGCCAAGCTGACCGGCCGTTGGAGCGGCAGCAGCTCCTCGGTCGGCGGAGTCGATCGGGCGACATCGAGCTGGAGCTTCCACTTCGGCAACGACGGGACCTACGAATGGGAACGCCAAGGCGCCGTCTTCGCCAAGGGGCCGGACGTCACCGGCTTCGGCGGAGCCAACGCTCGCGAGCGCGGCACGTTCGCTCTTTCGGGAAACACGCTTCGGCTCACCCCTAGCCAAGGCCAGCCACGAAGCATGACGATCTTCCCGTACGAAGGTTACGGCAACGAACAACAGTTCAACATCGAAGGCATGTTCTTCCGTCAAACGAAGTAAGCGAACCTTGCATCGTCGACAGGCTCCGGCAACTCCGGGGCCTGTTTTGCTTTTACGGCTCTTCCCACTCATTCGGCGAAATCGCAAATCGGCTGTCATCTCGGCGGAACACCAGCGTATCACTTGCGAACCCACCCCTTTGAGGAGAACCAAGATGAACGCCTTTGCTCGCGCCGCCGGAATGATCGCTCTGCTGTTGGCCGTGTCCTTCGCTTCCGCGGATTCGGCTTTGGAATCGCTGAATTCCGTTCGACCGGGGGCTCTACCTCAGATCGCCTCCGACGAAGCGGACAAGGTCCATGTCGTGCTGCTGGTTTACGGTAAAGACGGCGAGTTCGGCGCCGCCTGTCGGAAGGATGTGAACGCGTTCGCGAAAATGCTCGATCAAGGCTTCGAACAGAAGGCGAATCGTTTGGAGTTCCACGACTACACGGGCCTGAATCCAACCAGCTTTCGCTCATGGACGCCGAAGGAAGTGCTCGCTGATCTGGGCCAGATGCAAGTCGGCAACAACGACGCAATCGTCCTCTACCATTCCGGCCATGGCATGATCGTCGAACCGAAGGTTCCGGAGTCGAGCCAGATCGTCCTGACCGACGAAGGCCCTATTCAGCGAGGCGATTTGCTTCGGGTTCTCGGGGCCAAACGCCCGCGCGGCCTCGTGCTGCTGACCGATTGCTGCAGCAGCTACCCCGATGGCGCAACCGCTCGGCATGCAGCTCGGGCGAATGTCCTCTGCAACGCCCGGACGGTTCAGGCCTTGTTCTTGCGGATTCGCGGCCTGATCAGCATCACTGCCGCCGAACCGGGGGACGGCGCCACTCCCGCCCACGTCGGCTCGAACCCAGGCCAAGCCTGCAGCGCTTTCACCGTGGCCCTTTTGCGGCTGATGTATCAGGAACGAGCCTACGCAAGCTGGACGGAACTCTACCCTTCGCTGCAGCAGGAAACCGCGGACGCCTCCTCCCTGCAAGGCACGCCCCTGCATCGGGCCTACGCCTTCCGCATGCAGGAAAGCAACGCCAAGTAGATGCGAACTGAGGCGATCGTGGGGATTCCAAGGCCCGAGCGATGCTCGGGCCTTTTTTTGTCACACCTCAAGTTTGGAGACGGCATGCCGGCAGCGATTGCACGCCAGGCGATCTGCCTGGCGGCCGCGAAAAGTGGCTGAAGGAGTTCGCTCCGCAGCAGCAGTTCCTTTCGGCTCGTACGTAAGCTCTCGGATTCCAGTTCGCTGCTGGCCAGGGTCCCGCATCCCGCAAAGGCGATTGGTGATCGGCGCCGAAGCAGGTTCTCATGCAGAGTTGGTGATGCATTTCGGCGTTTCATTGCATTGCATCTACGGCGGAAAACGCAGGCATGCGACTGGGCCGTCAGATCAAGAAAGGAAAAACCTTTGGCCCCAAAAGCCGCGGACTTGGAACAAGGACCGCACGGGTAGATCCAGTGCGAGCGGACCTTGAACTACCTGCGCCGCAACGTCGATCGGATGAAATATCCCGCGCATCTCCGGAACGGTCGGCAGATCGCGACGGGCGCCATCGAGTCCGCCGGCATCCAATCGCTGTCCCTGATGCGACCCAACTTTACGGGATAAACGGCTACACCCCCCGAGCAAGTGCTCGCGCCAGAGGCGCCACCGGGTATTCGCCAAGAAACTTCGCAATCCTTTCAGGCGAGGAATTCCCGGATTGGACCGCGCTGGTTTACCCTCATTCGCTCAAGTGCAAGATCCAGGTCGCCGTAGTGGCCGATCGGATTGCCGTACGCGTTCAAGATCGTCGTGTACCAGTTGCCGAGCGTCTTGTGGCCTTCTTGACCGTAAGTCGGTAGACGGATGTAGCGGCTCGCGATGTTGAGTCTTGAATTTCTTCCGGAAAAGACGAGGAAGGGCCATTCGACGCCGGAGCTGTGATGCGTTTCGCCGTTGTCCGGAAAGTAGAACAGCATCGTGTTGTCGAACATGTTGCCATCGGCCTCCGGTACGGCCTTGAGTCGTCGGATGATCGTATCGATGAGGGACATGTGCTGGGTGCGAACTTCGGCACGAATCTCATCCGCGCTAACGGCGCCGACACTTTTGCCGTGGCCCACGTCGTGAAGATTGACGAGTTCCCTTTCCACACCTCGAAGACCGGTGTAGAGCGTGCCGAGTTCATCGACGGTGAAGGTCACGACATTCGTCATTCCCGAAATGAGCGTGGCCAGCAAAATCTCAACGTGGCCCCATTGGCGATCGATGGTAGTGATATCATCCGCGAGATATCGTTCTTCGAGTCGCGGGAGGTATCTGCGGATCGTTTCGGCCATAGCTTGGAGCCGGCCGTTGCGGGCTCGGATCGCATCGATGGACTCGGCATAATTGGCAATCTTAGTTTGCTCTGCCCCACGCACGTTCGCTGCGATGTCCATATGGTTGTTGGCGGTGAACTCAAGCAGCATTCGTTCGGTTTCGAATTGGACCTGTTCGCGGCGGTCATTCGACACCACCCGAAAGAGTTCGCGCAAAGCGACTTTAGGCGAGCCGTAGGCGAGGTTGGGCTGTTGCGGTGTCCCCGCGCCGAAAAGCCGGTTCAATGCCGTTGACGTTGCCACGTGCATTGGCGCCGCCGTGTGGGAAGCAGGCGAGTTCGATGTGGTTAAGGGGCGAAGGGAACAGGCGAGCCAATTCGAAGTCGATGGTCGCCCATTTGAACGAGGTCAGCGCCTCGTTCGCCCGATAAACGCCGAGCGACAATTCTCAGCGGGACAAGCGGGCCGAATTCACCGCACTTTGTCCCACGAAAACGAACCCAATTCTCAGGAATTGGGTCCGTTTCCGATTGAAGTTACCGACTTATGCGGCCGTTTCCTAAGAGCTGCGGGCTCGTCGCGAATTTTAGTTTGGGATACTGCTTTGCCCAATATTCAAGAGCCCAGGGGTCCTCGAAGAGCACAACCGTCTGACCTGTTCGGTCGATTAGTTTCCGAGAACTCGCCGGCGTGCGATAAGCAGCAAGATCTTCCTTGCTTCCGATCAGCCACCGAGCGATCTTTTGCGGAAGCCAGCTGAAATGGCTCTTCGCTCCGTATTCCGTTTCCAGCCTAAACTGCACCACCTCGAACTGAAGCTGCCCCATCGCTGCGAGAATCGGCTCCCGACCCATGGTCTCCGGATCCGTGAGCAATTCGACCACTCCTTCTTCCACAAGTTGCTCCAATCCTTTGGAGAATTGCTTCCGCTTGGCGGTATCAGGGCAGCGGATGACCGCGAATCGTTCCGGGGGAAACTGCGGAAGCGCCGCGTACTGAACGAGCCTTCCCGCGCAGAGCGTGTCGCCCAAACGAAACTCACCGGGGTTGATCAAGCCGACGATGTCCCCCGGAAATGCTTCTTCGAGCGTTTCACGCTCCTGGCCGAAGAGTCGGAGTGCACGGCGAAGGACAACCCTCTCTCCGGTTCGGGCATTCGTCACTTCCATCCCGCGAGCGAATCGACCGGCGCAGACGCGGACATATGCCACACGGTCTCGATGGCGTGCGTCGAGGTTGGCTTGGATCTTAAACACGTAGCCGGCGAAATGGGGAGAATTCGGAGCGACGTCTCCCTGATCGCTTTGGCGGGCTCGAGGTGGCGGACACAGTTCGACGAACGCGTCGAGAAACGGCTCGATCCCGAAATTGGTCAAGCCGCTGCCGAAGAAGACTGGCGTCAATTCCGCCCTGGCGAATCGATCTTTATCGAAGGGCGTTCCCGCTGCTTCCAAAAGTTCGACATCCTCCCGAAGCCGATTCCATTCCGGAGCACGTACACTGGAGGGAGCGTCGCTTTGAAGCGGCGTGGACTCGGTCGGAACGACCAGAGATCCCCGGGGGACCGGCCGAAATACAAGGACCTCCCGTGATCGGCGATCGAAGACGCCGTTGAACTCCGAAGACCGACCGACAGGCCAGTTGAGCGGGACGGCTTCCATGCCGAGGACTTTTTCGAGTTCGGCGATCAAATCGAGCGGCTCCCGGCCCGGCCGGTCCATCTTGTTGATGAACGTGAGTATCGGGATTTTGCATGCGGCGCAGACCTGGAACAGCTTCCTCGTCTGCGCCTCGACGCCTTTGGCCGCATCGATCACCATGACCGCGCAATCGGCCGCGGTGAGAGTTCGGTAGGTGTCGTCGCTGAAATCCTGATGACCAGGCGTATCGAGCAAATTGATCCGCACCCCGCGAAACTCGAAACTGAGAACCGTCGAGGAGATGGAAATCCCTCGCTCGCGCTCCATCTCCATGAAGTCCGAGGTGGCAGCGCGCTGAGATTTCCGACCACGCACCGCGCCAGCCTCATTAATGCATCCGGCGTACAGAAGCATCTTTTCAGTGAGAGTGGTTTTGCCGGCGTCCGGGTGGGAGATGATCGCGAACGTTCGGCGCCTTCCGAGTTCCATCTCCAGTGCCGCACATAAGCCAGGGGCCATGGATTCCTCTTCTGCCGACTGCGCGGCAGGGAGGTTTTCCTCTATCGCCATCCGAATTCCTTGAAGTTGTACTTGCTTGAATGTTGCGGCAACGAACGCACGTTCTCCGCCGCAAGGCCATTCAATTTCGCCATGGACGGCGCCGCAAGTCTTGTGTGAACCAATGAGGGCAGCGAGAAAATTGGAGTTTAGAATACAGTCACGCGACAGAGCAACAATAGTGCCCGATAAAGAAGTCCATGTCCTCCAAACCCACCAGTTCCGTCTTCATCCGCGAAGCGATCGACGCAGGCATGAGCAGTTCCAAGGAGATTGTTGCCTACGTGCAGGGGAAGCGCGGCGTCGTGATGATGCCGTCGCTGGCGAACAACGTGTAGCACAATACGCCAAACTAGCGGTGGCTGCGAAGCGTGGCATGCCGATGAGAGGAGCAGCCGCCGAACCGGTCGCTGCTCCCGCAAGCAGCAGCCCATCCATCGCTTTCGACGCCTTGGGCGCCGCAAAGAAACTGTTCGACTTCCTCGGCAAGGACACCATGGCAAAGCTCGTCAACTTTATCTAGACAGGCGCCGCACTCGTTCGCCGGGGCGTTTTCATGCGCGCGGCCAATTGGATTCTTATACGCTTGATTCATCCGAAGTGATGTGCGGCGTCCACGCATACCGACTAAGTGTGCCTATAAGAATGCGGCAAATATCTGACATTTGGCATGCGCGAAGATGGCAACTTCTTCTGGGATGACTCCTGGAAGACGGAGTGCCATGGCAGCGGCACTTGTCAACGACGCCTTGTGGGAGCGGGTTGAGCTCTTGTTGCCGCCTACCAAAGCTCGCTGGTATTGCCGTCCGGGGCGAAAGCCCTGGGACGGTCGCAAAGTTCTGACCGAGATCATTTTCGTACTCAAAACCGTCATTCCGTGGTAGGGTCTTCCGCAGGAGAGGGGTTGCGGGTGCGGCGGGTAAGCGTCGCTTACTTGGGCGTGTTCAGTCGGCCAAGTGTTGACATTGGCTCCAGAAGCCGTCCCACATTCTGCTGCCGCTGACGTAGAGCGATCGAAGGGCGGCGACCGTTGCGGCTCGGTCCTCGACCCAACGCATGCCCGAATCCCTCAGCCGTTCGCCAATGATCTTGCGGCCCGCCTCCGTTGGGCCGCTGCCGATGTCCCGACCCTTGGAGCGACAGGTAGGGTAGTCGGATCGGTGGCGGTTCTTCGCGAAGTAGCCGATCGTCTTGCGCAACTCCTCACCTGAGGCTTTCGTCGCCTCGGCTTCTTCACTCTTATGCATGTGATTCTTGCGACTCGTTCTTTTTGGGCGATCTTAGTAATCCGCGACGGTAACGCCGCCTCTACCGGAGCGCCTGTGGCGAGGGTAGGAAGGGATGAGATCGCGGGGACGGACCATGGCTGAGAATCCATTTCCGGGAACCCAGCTTTCTCGCCGCACTCCTGAACACCAGGAGGTAAGCCATAACCGCTTCGGCAGATAGGTATTTCGATCAGAGCGGGCGACCGAATTCGAACCAGTGACGTCCAGCTTGGCAAAACTGACTACAGAACTGCTGAAAAGCAATGAATTCCGCAGAGTTTCCGCCAGTTTATCGCGTCCATCCTCCTTTGCAAGACTTCTTATGGCGTTGCACCGTTTCGCATAAAATGCAGAACTTCTGCATTCCCGAAGTTCTGAATGCGGAAGAATGCAGAACCGCTCTCGCCTGGAATCTAGGAGCTTCATTCACGCTGGTTTTGTCGATCGCGACTGGCCATTCTGGCCAGATCAGCGGTACCCAGTCTTTGGAAACTCCGCCATCCGTGACGACCGCTATTTGCCGAATCTCAACGTCCGGAACCGATCAATGACCCGATCAAGGTCTCGAAGGCCTTTCGCTTGGGGGTATGTCGACAACACGTTGCCGACGCGGCAAGCGTTTTCAGGCAAAAGCGACGCGTAGACCAACGCGCCGTACACCGAGTGCCGCTCCTCGAAGGTTGAACTTGGTCGTTCTTGAACTTCGGCTTCATATGCCCGAGCCACATCCTCCCAAACGCGAATTTCAGCCTCCGGCAATGCATCTCGGCGCATGTTTTCGAGCCATTGCTCGTAAGGCGACGCGTCATGCTCTTGCAGGGCATCTGCAACGTGGCGAATGCGTTCTTCTTGCTCGGGGGTAAGTGCCGATTGCGGCGGCGATACCTTGAGGCTGCCCGGATCAGCGCAGAACTCCTGCCCGCTCACCGCATCTCGAACGAAGAGCCACCCCGCTGGCGGAACTGTGTTCGGCGTAGCCGGAATCCGATGCGGTGTTTTCGAGTTCATGGAAGGCGACCTGCGGGTCTATCGTTCGTCGTCTTCAAAGTAATCGGAATCCAGCCTTTTGACGACGTAGCTGCGGGCTGTCGTGACACCGATTTCGTGGTCGATCATCAGCTCGGCGAGACGATCCCCATCGATCAGAACGATCTTCCGTTCGATCCGCGTCACGTAGTCGCGAGCGTCCTTGGAAAAGTTCGAGGTCGACAGCATGACGCCCTTGCGAGCTCGGAACCCCTCCATGCTTCCAGCGAATGCCTGAACCTCCGGCCGGCCTACCGTTCGCTCCCATTTCTTCGCTTGAATACAGATGACATCCAACCCAAGGGCGTCTTCCTTGATGATGCCGTCGATCCCACCGTCTCCTGTGCGGCCGACGGCTTGCCCTGCATCGGAGAGAGTTCCGCCGTAGCCCATCGCCACCAAAAGCTCCACGACTAGACGCTCGAAGAAGGCTGGCGAAGACGATTTCACCCGTTCCAGCAACTCGTCGGCCAGAGCCGATCGGATAGTGAGATAGGACGCTTCAAGCGTTTCGGCTGGCGTTGCTGGGTCGATCAACGGTTCTTCGTTCTCCATGCTAGCCGTGCGGCCGAAGAAGTCAGAGAACCCCGGATATTTGCTCAGAAAAGCGTTATCGACCTGCGAAGGATTCATCCCCAGGACGGCCCTGCCCTCATTCGAGATTTGCACGACTCCTCGCTTTGGTTGGATGAGAAGACCCGCCTTCTTTAGGTAGGTTTTTGCCCACGCCACCCGATTGGCGAAGACCGATTGCTGTCCGCTGGGAAGCATTTGGTCCAGTTCGGCTTCGGAGAGGTTCAATCGTTCGGCCAGTGCTTTGGTGACGGCGCGAAGCGGGATTTCCTGCCCATCGGCAAGAATCTCCAAAAGAGGCAACATGCAGGCTTGATAATCGGGAATTGGCATCGTTTGCCTCGCGCCGTTTCGGCTTTGCTGTTCATCTATCTGGTTACCTACCACCCCAAACGGCAACTTGGTTCCAAGGAGTGACCTGCCAAATCTCCCTAACATCCTTCGACGAACAGGAATCTCAACATGCTCGATACCCGCAATCTGCTGACGAACGCCCGGCGTTTCGTCTCGCTTCATGCCGAACGTCTCGGCCTCTCGTTGCTGCAGCTACGTGAACAACTTCGAGACGCCATTGCCCACCGGGTAGCAACGGCGGTCGCTGAGGCAGTCCAGTCCGTCGCCCAACGCGTCTTGGGGCAAAGAAGCGATGCTTCGTTGGTCCAGACTTGGTCGCAAAAGCCAAGTCCATTCTGGAATGATCCCACGGATCTTATCAACGGCAAAACTCATCGAGGCCCGATGCGACATCACGATGCCAATGACGATTGGCGCGAAGACGACCCGACCTTCACCGAACCAACATCACCTGCCAAACGGGTCGGATCGCGAGAACTTCTGACCGCTGTCGCGATCGCGGCCTTCTGCAGCATGCTGTCCTGGCTGGGGGTCGAACCCCTGGCCAAGTCCGTGCGCGAACTCGCCGGGCTCTCGCAAGTGCTCAGCTCCAGTGCCGGCTTCCTGACCGTCTATAGCCAAATCGCAGTCTCCGCATCGAATCCCGAACGTTCTCAAACACGAAACATACCTTCAATCTGGAGAATCTCATGAACGCTACGCTCAATGGTCGTGCCCGCAAGACACTCGCTCAACAACTCGATCGCATGGACACCATGCTGGACGGCCTCGCCGAAGGGCTCAACGAAGCCGCCGCGACGGGGAGCATGCGCGAGGTCGTTTGCCTCGCGGTGCAGCAAGCAGTGCGGACGACCTTGGTCGAACTCTTGTCCAACGCCGAGGTTCAAGACCGGCTTGTCCCGCGCCCTGCTCCTACGAACGGGATCGTTGCGATGGCCCAAAGCTGTTGGGCTAAGGTCGTCCGCTGGGGCAAACAAGGCTGGAACACACTGCTGGGTCGAACCGCTCCCGATGTTGAATCTGCCTCCTTGGCGATCAAAGACGCGGCTTCCGGAGCAACACGGGCGATTCGATTGCTGGGAAGCAATGTCGCAAAGACAGCTCGAAAAGGCAGGATGCTCGCATGCGTTTTGGCCGCTCTCGCGAAGCAGCACCGCTTCCAGATCGCGACCTCGCTGGCGATCGGCTGCGTGATTGGCCTTGCTTGCTGGCTGGGCGGCCGCGAGGCCGCTTCAGTGGGCTGCGGGCTATCGGGATTCGCCGGAACGCTCGCGACCCGCGCGGTGCAGCGACGGCAATCCGACTACTTGGCGAACTTCCAGTCTTGATCTGAAGAGCAACTTGACTCTGGCCGGTCCACTCCGTGATGTCGGTCTTTTGGCCGGCTCGCGTAGGTCTGCCCGTGCAGAGCACGCGAAACGCCATGGCTTTTTGCATTTTTAGATGGGGGAACTTGCTTCGGTCGAGGCGACCGGAGCGAGCAAGGACCAAGGCCGAGACTTCCTCTGCCTTCGTCCTTGCTCGCTAGCTGTTTCAGCATTCGCCGGGATTTCCGTTCACCGACGCGCAATCCGCGAATTGCGACGATCTCCTATTTCGATTTGAAGACTGTCAACTTTCGCCCGTAGATCGTGTTGCCGTGGGCGATGTATAGAGTGTTGAAATCGGAACCTGCCAGAACGCAGGATGTTAAGGGCTGATCGTAGTCGACTTTCGGCAAAACTCCGCAGTGTCGGCCGGTAGGGTCGAATATCTGCACGCCCACTTTGCTTGTGACGTAGTAGCGCCCGGCTTTGTCCACCGCCATCCCGTCGCCCAACGAAGCTTCCACGTACGGAGGTGGTTCGTTGAAGCGGAACTGTCCTTTGGGATCGATGGGGAGACGCATCTCCAGCGCCGGCATCTTGGCGTCAAGCATTCCTTCCTTGTTCACACGAAACATCCAGGTTCGCGAGCCACCATAGTCCGATACCGCAAGCGTGCCGCCGTCATTCGACAGTGCGATGCCGTTCGGCTTGGTGATGCCCGTATCCACCACTTTGACTTCGCCGTTGCGCGGATCGATTCGCGTCACCTGTTGGGCGGCTGTTTCCGTGATGAGGATGTAGCCGTCTTTCGTGACCGCGAGGTCGTTCGGCTTCACTCCTTCGGCGACGACCTTCACCTCGCCGTTGCCGGGATTGATCGCGACGATCCGATTTTTCCCGCCCTGGCAGCCGTAGAGCATCGATTCGTCCGGGCTGAATTTCAGGCCGCTCACGGACTCTTTGCAGATCTCTTTGCGAGCACCGTCCGTGCTGATGCGAACCACGGAGGGCGCCTTCATATCGCAGAAGTAGAGGTTGCCGGCTTTGTCGGTGCAGAGCGCATCCGCAAACCCGAGGTCCTTGGCGACGACTTCCCACGACTGATCGCGAACCAGGAGATTCAGGAGCGTGAGGTCGCCGCCGAGATCTCCCGATGTGTCGAGCACCGGCGTGGTCTTCTCTTTCCGCCAGAGCCACTTCATCGCATCGGGGACCTTGGAGCCGCCGAAGTCGGAATTGTGGGCGTAGCCTTCGGCCCAGTCGAAACGCACATCGTATCCCGCGTATTTCAAGGCCGACGCCATGAGTTGATTGGCCCACGGCCAACTTCCGAATGCGTTGTCGACATCCCCGCTCGTGTCGGCCATGTATACCCGGATCGGTTTCGGCTCGGTCTTGCGAACGAGCGACGGGTAGACATTGCCGCCCCGCAGATTCGTGAAGCTGCCGACGCTCGAATAGACCTTGCGGAAGAAGTCCGTTCGCTCCCAGGCAGCGGTAAAGGCGCAGATCGCACCGGAGCTGGAGCCGCCGATCGCGTGCATCTCCGGGTCATCGGAGATCGAGTATTTCTTCCGGACTTCGGGGATGATCTCTTCCAAAAGGAAGCGGGCGTAGCGGTCGCCGAGACTGTCGTACTCGAATCCGCGATTCGAATGCTGGCCCTTTACACGTGGCTTGTTCTTGTCGTGTCCGGGATTGATGAAGATCGCAATCGTCGGCGGCATGTCTCCGCGAGCGATGAGGTTATCGAAGACGATCGGCACGCGCCAGCGGCCCTTCTCGCCCTTCATGCCCTCGCCGTCCTGAAACACCATGAGCGCGGTCGGCGTTTCGGGCTTGTACTGGGCCGGCACGTAGATCGACCAGTCGCGGGTGGTATCAGGGAAGACCTTTGACTCGAACGCGGGCATCGGCACAACTGTTCCCTTCGGTACGCCTTCCTTCGCCACGGCATCCGGGTGAGGAACCCATTCCGGCTTCGTTTCGACGTGCGGAAGTTTGGTGCTTTCGGCCTTGTCGTTCCAGAGCCACTTCAAGGCTTCCGGCAGCCGCTCGCCGCCCCATTTGCCGCTGTGGCCGCCGTCGGTCATTTCGAGCTTGTAGGCGTAGCCTGCAAATTGCAGGGCCATCGCGAGATCCTGGTTGCCGAGCGGCCAATTGCCGTGCAGGTTGTTGAGGTCGTTCTTGCCGTCCTGGAGATAAACCCTGATGGCCTTCGTCTTGCCCTTCGTTTTGCGAACGAGCCCAGGATAGGCCCAGCCGCCGCGGATATTGGTGAAACTGCCGATGTGGCTCATCACCAGCCCGAAGTGCTCTGGCTTCTCCCATGCGACCGTGAAGGCACAGATGCCGCTCGACGAGATCCCACAGACGGCTCGTTTCGCGGGATCCTTGGTCACGTTCAGCCCCTTGAGCGCAACCGGCAGGAACTCGTCGATCAGGAAGTTGGCATAACGGTCGCCCAGCGAGTCGTACTCGAAAGACCGGTTGCTGCGGTCCTTGGCGCCAGGGACGGTTGCTGGGACCGTGCCCGGATTCACGAAAACGGCGATCGTGACGGGCATCGCCTTCTGGTGAATCAGGTTGTCCAATACGACCGGTACCCGGAAGGCGCCCTTGGGGTTCGCGTACCCGCTGCCGTCCATGAAGACCATCAGGGCGGCGGGTTCGTCGGCCTTGTATTGGGCTGGAACGTAGACGCTGTAGTCGCGCCTGGTACCCGGGAAAGTGCGACTCTCGGTGAATTGCCCTGATGCGACTTTCCCCTGCGGGACGCCCGGCTGAACATTTCGATCCGGATGCTCCTGAGCCTCCAACCCGCTCGAGGGCGCCAGTAGCAAGAGGCACAGGACAATCAAAACAAGCGGCAGCGACTTCATCCCCGGACTCCTTAAGATGTCGGCTTGAACGCATTCTATTTCGTCGACGCCGAACGGCCGGATGGCGGAATTGTTGCTGCAGGAAGGCGACGGACCAACTCCGGCGTCGTGCAACCGAGCCTGCGTACCAGCATTGTCGACTGGATTGATTGCAGGTCGAACTCGTTGTTCCATCGCGCGATACTGCGTCGCTAGGACTTCTTTGGCCGTGTCCGAGATTGCGCTTCGTATGCTTCGGGGACCTGGAGCAACCTGCAAGGCGCACCCATGTGGTACTACGTCGCATTTGCCGCCGGTTTGCCCGCTCATCATTTGCCGTCCCCACGATACCTGCCGATACCATTGCGGCATGCTGCTGGGCTAATCGTGCCGCACTTCTTGCGTGTCAGCCTTTGATTTTTCCGTCCAGCTGTCTTTCGCCTTCACATCTTCCGTTGCTTCGCCCAATCCTCTCCTGCAACGATCGGCTGCAACTCCGTCAAGATCCGGATCGCGCCGACGGTCGGCTCAGCGCAATTTCCTGCTCGTCAGTGCTTATGAAGCTGTTGCAGATGTGTACGTCTGGCACGTGGAAAGGAATACTCGTTCGAACAGGTGCCGGAATAATCGTTCATTCCGATTTCCTTTCGGTAATTGAAGGGCAATTCCCATTCCTCCACTTGTTCGGACAGCGACGTAGTTTTGGGCGTCGAGGGATTTCCCCGCGAGATCGGCGTCCGTCGCATGAGTGTACCTTTTGAGCCTGCCGACTCTTCCTCATTCAAGAGGGATTCCAGGCAGGCGCCCAAGCTGGAGCGGAGAGAACGCAGGCGAGTTCGCCGGCGTTTCTTCCCTCGTTTGGAGGAACTCGAACGACGTGACGTCGCGACGGTGTCCTTGTCTCCGCCGCCGCTGGTTTGGGACGACCTGAACGAATTTTGGTGCAAGCACGCACAGGTCGGTCGGCCTAGTTCGCCTTCCGAGATCGCAATCCTGGACGCCTCCACTCCGGATGTACTGGGGCTGGCGAACGAATTCTCGACCAAGCATCCCGATACCTACTTCGTATTTCTCGACCCGACGCGAGACGGCGTCAGTCAAATCACGGCAGCCCTGAATGGGCTCCACGATGTCCGCACGATTCACTTGTTTTCGCACGGCGCCGACGGTGCATTGCTGCTCGGAAACGGCTGGCTCGACCTCGCGGACATGGACGACTATTCCGCCGATCTTTCCGAATGGCGCAAAGCACTGGCTCCGGGCGTGGACTTCTTCGTCTATGGCTGCAACGTCGCCGAGGACGAGAAGGGCCGGGCATTCGTTGATCAGCTTGCGTTGACGCTGCATGCGGATGTAGCAGCCAGCAGCAATCTGACGGGCTCGTCACAGCTCGGCGGCGATTGGACTTTGGAATACCGCGTTGGTTCGATCGATGGCGGAAACGCTTTCCGCTCGGAGCAATGGGCAGGCCTGCTTGCGTTCGAGACTTCGGGGCTTTGGATTTCCTCGAAAACTAGTGCAACTACCTCGGCGGGATCGGGAGGAGTCACGTACAACGACGGTCAAGTCGTTCGCTTTACCGGTTCCAACCTGGCTCTGGGAACCGGCGCCACTTCGGGAACGTTCTCCCAGGTATTCGACATAGACGCCTTCGCGTCGGATGGAAATGCGGACGTCAACGGGATGCATTTCGTCAATCAGACGGTGGTGGTCGGCAGCACGACTACTGCGACTCTGCAGTATGGCGACGTTCTGTTCACGGTGTCGTCCAACGAGACGCTCGGCGGCGTTTCGGTCACCACCAAAGACGTCATCCTGTTTCGGCCGACGACGCTCGGAAACTATTCTGCCGGCACGTTTTCGGTCCTGCTGCGTGATCCGGGCGGCACGGGCAACAACCTGAAGGACATCGCCCTTGTCGAACAAGGGGTCACTGTTGGCGGCGCGAGTCTGCAAGCGGGCGATTTCGTGCTGACTCTATCGAGCCTGAGTTACGACAAAGACATTCAGTTGTACCGGCCCACGAGTGTAGGAGCGACGACGACCAGCGGCACGATGTCGGTCCTGATTGACGGCAACGGCAGCACCGGCATCGGTTTCGGACAGCAGATCTGGGGGCTGGATGTCGTCTCCCAGAACATGACCGTGGGCGGGGTGAATCTCGTTGCCGGTCAACTGCTCGTCAGCATGGGCGGCAACGACACCGTCGGCACGAACGCTCTTTCGGTCACGCCCTACGACATATTCGTCCTGTCGGTCACCGCAACCGGCAACACGACTTCGTCCGGTTCCGCCACAATGCTTTTCCGCGGAAACGACGTCGCCCTTTCCGCGTGGGGCGAGGAGCACGATGCGGTCGCGCTGATCGTCGGCAATCGCGCTCCGACGCTCGATGCGAGCAAAAGCCCAGTTTTCGCGTCCATCAATGAAGATGCCGGCTCTCCCTCCGGCGCCGTCGGCACGCTCGTGTCCTCCCTTGTGGATTTCGCGACACCGGCCGGGCAGGTTGACAACGTCACCGATCCCGATTCCGGGGCGCTGCTGGGCATCGCGGTCACGGCAGCCGACGCAACGAATGGATCGTGGTGGTACTCGACGGACGGCGGCTCGAACTGGAACGCTCTAGGCAGTGTCAGCAACAGCTCGGCTCGCCTGCTGGCGGCCGACGCGTTCACACGGCTCTACTTCAAGCCGAACGCGGACTACAACGGCGTGCTGAACAACGCCATCACCTTCCGTTCTTGGGACCGCTTCACCGGCACGAATGGGGCGCTTGCCGACACTTCGACCACCGGCGGCGTAACCGCGTTTTCCACGGCCACCGATACGGCGTCGCTTACCATCAACGCCGTGAACGACGCCCCG
>JAXMAT010000069.1:0-25679 GCA_046350235.1 Gemmataceae bacterium
CCCGTGGTGACCGGGTCCGGCACAGTGAAATGCGCCCATGGCATCATGCCCGTCCCCACACCCGCCACCGCATCTCTTCTGAAAGGCGCTCCGCTGCGGGGAACCTCGCTCAAGGGCGAACTGACCACGCCGACGGGGGCCGCCATCCTCGCGACGCTCGTCGATGAATGGATCGATTCTCCTTCGATGAATATCGAAGCGATCGGCCACGGCGCCGGGCAGAAGGAGTTGATGGAACAGCCGAACATGCTCCGCGTGTTGCTCGGCACGTCAACAGCGGCCCCTTGTGCGAACAACGGCGAGCGCGACCGCGTGTGGGTGCTCGAAACTAACCTCGACGACGTCCCCGGCGAAATCGTCGGCTACGCCATGGAACGTCTCTTCGCCGCCGGCGCCGTCGATGTGTTTTCGATCCCCGTCACCATGAAGAAGCAGCGCCCCGGCGTGCTGCTTACCGTGCTCGTGCCGCCGGAAAAGTTGGATGCATGCGAAGAGGTGCTTTTTCAGGAAACGCAAACCTTCGGCATTCGGCGGCATTTGGCGGAACGAACGAAGCTGCGTCGAGAATCAAAAATCGTGAAAACGCCCTGGGGAGAGGTGATGGGAAAAGTGGGCTGGCGGGATGGAAAGACGGCGATCTTCACTCCCGAATACGAAGACTGCGCCCGTGCCGCTCGCTCATCCAAAGTGCCGTTGCGCGAAGTATATGAAGCCGCCCGACGTGCCTTTGGCGAGAAGGCTTAATCGAGCGTCACGTTTCCGAAAGGTTGCTGCGCAAGTTCGCCGGGTGGTAGCGTCTGTCCTACGAATCGGATGCACCCAACCACGCAAGCAAGCCCGCCTTAGCAACATTAAGTTCGGAGACTCGCCATGTGGAAGTTTGCCCCCCTCGCTTTCGCCGCTACGATCGTCACCGTCGGTATCGCCCCCCAGGCCCACGCCGGTCCCCAGGAAGCCGCCCTCGTCGAAAGCTGGTATCAGCGTTACCTCGGTCGATGCGCGGATGCCCCCAGCATGCACGCCTACGTTACGCGGCTCTGCCGAGGCACGCCGGCTTTCGTGGTGGAAGCGGAGATCTTGGGTTCGGACGAATACTATCACCGCAACGGATGCGACGTTCACCTGTTCATCCGTGCCCTCTATCGCGATGTGCTCGGTTCGGGCTCATTCCAGAACGACATCGAAGAGTGGTGCCGTCGCCTGCGTCGGATGGATGACCGCACGGAACTCGCTCGCCGATTCATCATCGAAACGCGTGGCCGGGCTCCGGTGGCTGCCGTCTCGAATTACGCTCCGGTCGCTCAGCCGGTCTATGTGCAACAGCCGGTCGTGCAGCAACCCGTGGTGGTTCAACAACCGGTGTATGTGAATCCGCCGGTGACCGTGGTGCAACCCGCCCCGATTGTGGTGGCTCCGCCGCACCATCACCACCATCGTCCGGGTTACTATGCCCCCGCTCCGCTCCGCCCCGGCGTCTCCGTGAACCTGCGGTTTCCGCTGTAAGCGAAAAGCTAAAAAACGACGAATCAGCTAGGCCCCCTCGAACTTTCGAGGGGGCCTCGTGCTTTCGCGCCGTCAGCTGACCAACGAAAGGTCAACGATCCAGGCGGAGTTTGACCATGACGGGGAAGTGGTCGCTGTAGCCGCGTGGGTTGGTGTCTTTTTCGCCGCCGAAACGCCAGGGCCTGCGATTGCGGTCGTTCGCTTGAGCGAGGTGGCTGCCGACTTGCAGGGTGTCGGGTTCGACGTTCCAGGAATGGCCATCGATCATGCCGGGCGAAACGACGATTTGATCGAAGATGTTCCAGCCGCGTTCATATTCGGTGCCGAATCCCGAGGTCGCGCTTTTGTCGGCAAACAGATTGAAAAGCGATAGGCTTGCGTTGTTGCGCACCCGGTTGACGTCGCCCGTCGCGCGAAGATGTTGCGTGACGCTGGCGTCGTTCGGGTTGTCGTTGAAATCGCCGCAGACGAGGATGTCGGCATTCGGGTTGGAATGCCAGATCGCGTTGCATTCGCCGTAGATTTTGTCGCCGTACTCGCCTCGCTGCCGGCTGTTTTCCTCACGAAGCCGCGAGGTCCAATGACTGGCGATGACGATGAGTTCGCGGCCATCTACGACAATGTGTCCTTCGAGGATACGCTGAGCGGAAGTGCCCAAATGCCGTGTGCGATCCGCCGCGACAGGCAAACGAGTGAGGATGGCCGGAGCGATATGCCGGCCGACCTTTACTTCCTTTATCAGCACGTTGCGATAGTGCAGCTCGGGATCGGCAAGACGTGAGTTGAGCGTGAACTGAAGCAGTTGGGCGGCCCGCAGACTTTCGACTTCGGCAATCGCCAAAATGTCAGGGCCCTTCCCGCCATTCATGCCGAGCAACGCGTCGGCAAGTTTCGACAGCTTGAGCTTGAGGATGTCTGGGTTGTGGGCGAGCCACGGATCGTACTCCTTATCGCCTTGCCCAGTGCGGCCGTCATTGATGTCGTCAAATAGGTTCTCGACATTCCAGAAACAGAAGAGGTACTCGCGACCCGGGGACTCGGAACTGGGAATGCCGACATTGGGAATAGGGATCGGCGTCCAGCCGTCGCGCGAAGTGGATGCGGGATTCGCAGGTGTCTGCTTCGACGGCACAGGCCGGTAAGCGTTCGTGTTGGGAATGACGACCTGATGGCCGGAGTCGGACGTTTCCGTGACGGAACCCGATGATGGCATGCCGCCAGGCCGAATGGTCTGCGTGTGTTCCTGCAATCGCTGATCGCAGCCAAGAGCGAGCAGCGAGCAATGAACGAGGAGGCAGAGGTCGCGAAACCTCGACATGGCGGGAATCCTTTCCGCGAGGCGTACCCTATCCCAACGCCGCATCTATACCCGATTGCCGTCCTAAGAGGAAATGTCGTTTCGCACATCGCACATGGGCGTGGTTTGTGGGAGAGCTATCGGAAAAACTCCATCGTTCGCCGTTACCGCGAGACGGCGCATGAAAAACCGGGATGCAAACGGCCATGCCGCATGCATCCCGGCGAACTTGAACGAACCTACTTGTCTATTGCCCCGTCGCGGCTTCCACCGGCGCGGGACGCATGGCGTCGAGCGCGTTTTGGTGGATGCGGACTTCGGCTTCTTGGTGCATGTGGAAGCCGGTGCCGGCGGGGATCAAGTGGCCAAGGATCACGTTTTCCTTGAGCCCAACCAGGTAATCCACCTTGCCCGCCATGGCGGCTTCAGTGAGTACCTTCGTCGTTTCCTGGAAGCTGGCGGCCGAGATGAAGCTGTCGGACTGCACCGCCGCCTTCGTGATGCCGAGCAACTGCGTCGAGCAGGTGGCCGGCGTCGGCGAGACGTAGCTGGGGCCTCGCTTCGATTCGGCTTCCAGAGCCGCCTTCACCTCGTCGAACGCTTCGCGGCTCACGATCTTGCCGATCTCGAACCGCGATTCGCCGCCGTCCTTGATCTTCACGCTCTGACGCAGACGCGTGTTGACTTCGCCGAAGGCGAACTTATCGATGACGGAACCCGGGAGAAGTCCCGTGTCGCCCATCGATTCGACTTTCACCTTCCGCAGCATCTGAGACACGATGATCTCGATGTGCTTGTCGTCGATGTCCACGCGTTGGCTGCGGTAGACGTTTTGCACTTCGCGGACGAGATAGTTCTGCACCGCCTCGGAACCGGAGATGCGGAGAATGTCGTGAGGGACGAGCGGGCCTTCGACGAGGGCGTCGCCTTCGCGGACATAGTCGCCCGTGTGCACGCGCATCGGCTTGCCGTGCGGGACGAGGTGTTCGCGTTCCTCGCCGGTCGGCTTGCCGGCATCGTCGAGGGCTTCGACGATGATGGTTCGCTTGCCCTTGCGTTTCTCGCCGAGGCGGACACGGCCTGCAATTTCCGCCATGACGGCGGGGTCGCGCGGACGACGGGCCTCGAAGATCTCCGTAACGCGGGGAAGACCGCCGGTGATATCCTGCGTGCCGCCTACTTCGCGAGGCGTGCGGGCGAGCATCGTGCCCGCGGTGACCATGTCCCCTTCGCGCACGTCCAAGTGCGCCTTTTCGGGGATGTAGTGGACTTCGAGGCTTTGGCCCTGCTCATCGACGATGATGATCTGCGGGTGCAAATCGCCCTTGTGCTCCATGATCGACCAGCGTTCGGCGCCGGAGACGAGATCCTTCTCGAAGCGGAGCGTTTCGCCTTCGATGATGTCCTCGAAGCGGATGCGGCCGCCGCGTTCCGCGATGATTGGAATGCGGTGCGGATCCCACTTCACAAGGCGGGTACCCGGAGTCACTTTCTGGCCTTCCTTGACGAAGAGTTCGGAGCCGTTGGGCACCGAGTATTCCTCAAGGATGCGATCCCCCTTCTCATTGAGAATGTGGATCTGGCCGTTGCGGGTGAGGGCGATAGTCTGACCCTGGGCATTGGTGACGTCGGTGATGCGAACGAGCTTCACCACACCCTGCTTGCGGGTCTTCATTTCGCTGTCTTTCACGTCGCGTTTCACCGTTCCGCCGATGTGGAACGTACGCATCGTGAGCTGCGTGCCGGGTTCGCCGATCGACTGGGCGGCGATGATGCCGACCGCCATGCCTTCTTCGACGAGGGCTCCGGTGGCGAGATCCATGCCGTAGCAAAGCCGGCAGACGCCGAGGGTCGCTTCGCATGTCATGGGGCTGCGGACGACGATCTTGTCGATGCCCAGCTTCTCGATGGCACGAGCCTGTTCCCAACTGATCATGTCATTTTCGGACACGATCGGCTTGCCGCTGGGATCGAGGATGGTGTGGCGGTTGACGCGGCCGCGAATGGTCTCGCTGAGCGAGCGTTCGACTTCTTCGCCCTTGTAGATCGGGGCCTTGGTCACGCCCTGATCGGTACCGCAGTCGTGCATCGTAATGACGACGTTTTGGGCGACATCCGCCAGCTTGCGGGTCAGGTAACCCGAGTCGGCGGTCTTGAGGGCGGTATCGGCCAAACCCTTACGGGCGCCGTGGGTCGAGCTGAAGTACTCGAGCACGGAGAGGCCTTCGCGGAAGTTCGCCTTGATGGGGGTTTCGATGATCTGGCCCGAGGGCTTGGCCATCAAACCACGCATGCCGGCGAGCTGCCGAATCTGCTCGACGCCGCCGCGGGCGCCCGAATGCGCCATCAGGTAGATGGGATTCAGGTACGGCACGCCGCCGCGGATATCGTGCTTGAGATCGTTCATCATCTCCTTGGTGATCTTGTCGCGGGCTTCCGTCCAGACGTCGATCACGCGGTTGTAGCGTTCCAGGTCGGTGATGATGCCTCGCATGTACTGCTTCTGCACCTTGTCCACTTCCTTCTCGGCTTCGTGGATCACGTGCACCTTGTCCGGCGGCGTGCGGAGGTCGTCGGTCGAGAACGACAGGCCGGAGCGAGTCGATTCGCGGAAGCCGAGATCCTTCATGCGATCGAGCAGGTCGATCGTGTCGCGACGGCCGAGGATCTGGTAGCAGTCGGCGATGATGCGGCTCAGGTGTTTGCCCGAGAGAGCCAGATCGTAGAACGGCATCTGCGGCTTCAGGATGTCGTTGAAGATCACGCGTCCCACCGTCGTCTCGACGAGCAGGCTCTTCGGATTGCGCTTGATCTCTTCGACGCGGACCTTGTCCTTTTCGACCTGGAACTCGCTGATGAACTTCTTTTCGATCGGCAGACGCACCTTGACGCGGGCATGCACGCCGAGCTTCTTCTGCGCGAAGGCGAGGAACACCTCTTCGGTGCTGGCGAAGGTCATGCCTTCGCCAAGGAGATTCACCGGAATGTTCTTCTTGTAGCCCTTGGCCGCTTCGTCCACCACGCCGGCGGGGCTGGTGAAGCTGAAGAGCGGATCCGCCGTGAGGTAGTAGCACCCCATGACGATGTCCTGGCTGGGCGTGATGATCGGATGGCCGTTGGCGGGGCTGAAGATGTTGTTGGTGGACATCATCAGCACCGACGCTTCGACCTGGGCCTCGATTGAGAGCGGCAGGTGGACGGCCATTTGATCGCCGTCGAAGTCGGCGTTGAAGCCCTTGCAAACGAGCGGATGGATGCGGATGGCGTTGCCTTCGATGAGCGTCGGTTCAAAGGCCTGGATACCCATGCGGTGCAGCGTGGGCGCGCGATTGAGAAGCACCGGGTGGTTCCGGGTCACTTCTTCGAGAATGTCCCAAACCTCGTCCGCCTTCCGTTCCAACATCTTCTTCGCCGACTTGATCGTGTCGGCGTGGCCCAATTCTTTGAGCCGGCGGATGATGAACGGCTGGAACAATTCGAGCGCGATCTTCTTCGGCAGACCGCACTGATGAAGACGCAGTTCGGGGCCGACGACGATAACCGAACGGGCCGAGTAATCGACGCGTTTGCCGAGCAGGTTTTCGCGGAAGCGGCCCTGCTTGCCCTTGATCATGTCGGTGAGCGACTTGAGCGGGCGGTTGCTGGAACCGAGCACCGGGCGCTTGCAGCGGTTGTTGTCGAACAGGGCATCGACGGCCTGCTGCAACATGCGCTTTTCGTTGCGGATGATGACTTCCGGCGCGTTGAGATCGACCAGCTTCTTGAGGCGGTTGTTGCGGTTGATGATGCGGCGATAGAGGTCGTTCAGATCGCTCGTGGCGAAGTTGCCCGAATCGAGCAGCACGAGCGGGCGCAGGTCCGGCGGGATGACCGGAATGCATTCGAGGACCATCCATTCCGGCTTGTTGGCCGGGCCGCCCAAGCCGCTATCGCGCAGCGATTCCACGACCTTGAGCCGCTTGACGAGGTCGCGCTGCTTCTGCTTGGAGGGCTTTTCCTTTTGGTTCAGCGCGTAGAGGTCGTCGCGAAGCTGCTTGGAGAGCTTGACGAGATCGAGCCGTTCGAGCAGTTTCTTGACCGCTTCGGCGCCCATGCCTGCTTCGAAAGTTTCGCCGTAGGTTTCACGGGCGCGGCGATACTCGTCTTCGGTCAGGAGTTGTCGTTCCTTCATGCCGGTTTCGCCCGGCTCGATGACGACATAGTCCTGGAAGTAGATGATTTTTTCGAGGCTGCTGGTTTTCATGTCGAGCAGCGTGCCGAGGCGGCTCGGCATGGCTTTGAAGAACCAGATATGCACGACCGGGGCGGCGAGTTCGATGTGCCCCATGCGCTTGCGGCGGACGCGGCTATGCGTGACCTTCACGCCGCAGCGGTCGCAGATCATGCCCTTGTATTTCATGCCGCGGTATTTGCCGCAGGCGCATTCCCAGTCCTTTTCGGGGCCGAAGATGCGTTCGCAGAAAAGGCCGTCCTTTTCGGGGCGATAGGTGCGGTAGTTGATGGTCTCCGGCTTCTTGACCTCGCCGAACGACCAGCTGCGAATGTCGTGCGGACTAGCGAGGCTGATGCGGACGGCCCCGTAGTCATTAATGCGATCGTAGCTCGATTCGCCTACGCTCATTTGCGTCCCCTTCTAGGAAGGCCCAAGTGCAGAAGGAAGAACTAAGAATGCAAACTTAACTCTTCGCAGTGTGGTTGGCGGCGATCAAGATGGTCACCGCATTTCGCGTCGTTGCAGTGATCCAAATTCGCCATGCGTCGTCGTGTTTCCACGACGACGCAATTTCAGTGCGACGTTCTCTAAATCCGTTTCTTTTCGAGCTGCATGTTCAGAGCAAGCCCAAGAATCTCGTTCGTCAAAACGTCGAAGCTCGCTGGCGTACCTGCTTCCAGCGTGTTCTCGCCCTTCACCATCGATTCGTAGATCTTGGTGCGGCCTTCGACGTCGTCGGACTTCACCGTCAGCAGTTCCTGCAGGATGTAGGCGGCGCCGTAGGCTTCGAGCGCCCACACTTCCATCTCGCCGAAACGCTGACCGCCGAAGCGGGCTTTTCCGCCAAGCGGCTGCTGGGTGATGAGCGAGTACGGACCCGTGGCGCGGGCATGCACCTTGTCGTCCACCAGGTGATGCAGCTTCAGCATGTAGATGTAGCCGACCGTTACCGGCTGCTCGAAGCGATCGCCCGTGCGGCCGTCGTACAGGTACGACTTGCCGCTTTCGTTGATGCCCGCTTCCTTCAACGACTCGCGGATTTCTTCTTCCGTGGCGCCGTCGAAGACCGGGGTGACCGCCTTGAAGCCGAGGCGAGCCGCCGCCCAACCGAGGTGGGTTTCGAGAATCTGACCCACGTTCATACGGCTAGGCACGCCCAGCGGATTGAGCAGGATATCCACCGGCGTTCCGTCCGCGAGGAACGGCATGTCCTCTTCCGGGAGCACCTTGGAAATAACGCCCTTGTTGCCGTGGCGGCCGGCCATCTTGTCGCCGACGGAGATGACTCGCTTCGTGGCGCAGTACACCTTCACCATCTGCTGCACGCCGCTCGGCAATTCGTCGCCTCGCTTGAGTGCGTTGAGTTTCCGTTCCTTCTCGTCGACGAGGAACTGGATACGTTCGCGGTGGCGGTTGAAGAGTTTCGTCGCTTCCTTCACATGCTCCGGCGAACGCACATCGAGCGTTTCGATTTTGAACGTCGCAGCCAGGTCGGCGAGGGCACGGTCGTCCTTTTCGCCGAGCAGCGGCTTCATTTCCTTCTTGTCGAGCACCGTGCCGAGATCCTCGATGAGGGCTCGGAACAGGTCGGCGATCTGCTGGTTGTAGCGGTTTTCGATGTCCCGCTGTTCCTTGTCCATCGCCTTGCGTTCGTCGTCGGTCATGGCCGACCGGCGGCTGAACTTCTCGGCCTGAATCACGATGCCTTCGACGCCCGACGGCACTTCGAGGCTGTCGTTCTTCACGTCTTCGCCCGCACGGCCGAAGATCGCGTGGAGCAGCTTTTCTTCCGGCGTCAACTCGCTCTTCGACTTCGGCGACACCTTGCCGACCAGGATGTCGCCCGGGACGACGTAGGTGCCGACGCGGACGATGCCGTCTTCGTCGAGGTTCGAAAGAGCCTTCGGCGAGACGTTCGGAATGTCGCGAGTGAACTCTTCCTTGCCCAGCTTCGTTTCGCGAATTTCGATATCGAACTCCTCGATATGGATCGAGGTGTAGGTATCTTCCTTCACCAGCTTTTCGCTGATGATGATCGCGTCTTCGAAGTTGTAGCCGTCCCACGACATGAACGCGACGAGCACGTTTCGGCCGAGCGACAGTTCGCCCTGATAGGTCGCGGCTCCATCGGCGAGAATCTGCCCCTTCTTCACCTTGTCGACGGTCTTGATGATCGGCTTCTGGTTCAAGCAGGTGCGTTCGTTCAAACCGACGAACTTGCGGAGCGTGTATTCGAGGATGAACGACTGGCTGCGCGCTTGCTCCAGCAGCGTCTTGCCCGGAGCGACTTCCTTCAGCTTTTCAGGGCCGATGATGATGCGTTCGCTGTCGGCGTAGAGCACATAGCCGTCGCGATCCGCCTTCACCAACATGCCGCTATTGCGGGCCACGTCCACTTCAAGACCGGTGCCGACGAGCGGTGGTTCGGTCACGAGGAGCGGCACGGCTTGCCGCTGCATGTTCGATCCCATGAGGGCGCGGTTGGCGTCGTCATGTTCGAGGAACGGAATCAGGCCCGCAGAGACGCCGACCATCTGCTTGGGGGACACGTCCACCCATTGCACGTTGTCGGCCTGGATCATCATCGGGTCCGAGCCGAACCGCACGGTGACGCGGTCCTGCGAGATCCGCGAGTCGTCCGCCTGCGTATCCGCAGGCGCGATGTACGCGTTGTTTTCCTCATCGGCTCGCAGCCACAGCACGTCTTCGCCGAGCTTTCGCTTCGTCGCTTTGCGGTACGGCGTCACGAGGAAGCCGTACTCATCGACGCCGGCATAAATGCTGAGGCTCGAGATAAGACCGATGTTCGTACCTTCAGGCGTTTCGATCGGGCAGATGCGGCCGTAGTGCGAGATATGCACGTCGCGCACTTCGAAGCCGGCACGCTTTCGATTCAAACCTCCAGGTCCAAGCGCCGACAGTCGGCGTTCGTGCGTGAGCATGGCGAGCGGGTTCGTCTGATCGACGACCTGACTCAGTTCGCCGCGGCCGAAGAAGTACTCGATGGCGGCCGAGATGCTCTTCGGGTTGATCAGCGAGCGAGGCGTCATGTCCTCTTGCTCGCGGATGCTCATACGTTCCTGCACCGTGCGACGCAGCTTGAGGAAGCCCTTGCGAAGCTCGTCGGCAGCCAACTCGTCGATCGTGCGAAGACGACGGTTTCCGAGGTGGTCGATGTCGTCCACCAGACCGATGTTCGCACGCAGGTTGAGCAGATAGCGAACCGAGTTCAGGAAGTCGATCGCACGCAGCGTCATTTCGCTTTCGGGCACATCCTGGCCGAACTTGCGATTGATGCGGAAGCGGCCGACCTTGCCGAGGCGATAGCGGTTCGGGTCCTGGAACTTTTCGCGGAACAGCTCCTTCGCCTTTTCGAGTTGCGGCGGATTGCCCGGACGCAAACGCTGGTAGATGCGGAGCAGGGCGGATTCGTGCGTCTTGGTGGGGTCTTCCTTGAGCGACGCGAGGATCAGCGGGTCGATCTGTTTGCCCGCGCTATCCTTCTGCGGAAGGATTTCGACCGCCTTCAGACCGGAGGAGTAGACCTTGTCGACGTGCTCCTTGCCGAAAGTTTCGCCCGCTTCGAGGTAGAGTTCGCCCGTTTCCGGATCGATGACGTCGTCCGCCGCGATCGAGCCTTCGATGGCTTCGCGGTGGGCCGGCGTGCAGGTCACTTCCTTCGTCGTGTAGAAGGCCTTGATGATCTGGCCGTCGGTCGAATACTCCGGCGACATGGCGCGGAGCAGCGTGAGCGCGGAGAACTTGCCGCTCTGGTCGATGCGGACGCCGAGCGTGTCCTTCTTCGTGACGTTGACTTCGATCCAGCTTCCGCGTTCGGGGATGATACGGCAGCTGTGGAGCTTGCGGTCGCCTTCGATCTCGACGACGTAATCGACGCCCGGCGAGCGGTGGAGCTGCGACACGACGACGCGTTCGGCACCGTTGATGATGAACTCGCCGCCGCCTATCATGATCGGCATGTCGCCGAGGTAGACCTCTTCCTCAACGGGCTGCTCCTTCTTCAAGCGGAGCCACACGCGGAAGGGACGGCCATAGGTAAGGCGGAGCTGACGGCATTCGTCCGGGCCGAAGCGAGGCTTGCCGAGCTCGTAGCGGACGTATTCGAGCTGGATCGTCTTGTCGTAGCTTTCGATCGGGAAGATTTCGCGGAGCACGCCTTCGAGACCGAAGGGCTCGCGCTTTTCCGGCGGGATGTCGAGCTGGAGGAACTTCTCGTACGACTTTACCTGCACGTCCGTCAAAGGAGGGACATCCAGGGCGTCGCCGTATCGGCCGAAGTTGCGGATGGCTTCAGGCTTGATAATGCGGACGGCCGAAATAGGCATGGATCAAGCTCCTCGGAATGAAAAAGCGGCGCTGGCGCGAACGGCCCCGGCAACCCGAGAGGGGACGCGATCGAGCAAACGCGGAATGTCGAATGAATAGAGACGAGGGGAAAGCGACGGTTCGCCGGAAACGCCGGCCACACGCCCCATGGAGGCATGCGCGGCGGAGGCCATCTTGAAGGATCGGGTGAAGCGATGCACGCTCGAACCACCGATGGACGACGAATAGCGCTTCAGCCGCGGTACATCCTGCCGCACGCCGCCGCGCCGCCTGGCCTCAGACTGACCGTTCCGCTTGACTTCGACCCCACCCGATTGAGGGCATTTCCACCCGACGATCAGGGCCCCGAGGGTCACACGAACCAGGGATCAGAGGCTTTTCGCCCATGCGAAACGCCCCTGATCCCCGCAACATTGTCGCTGAGCTTACTTGAGGGCGACCTTGGCGCCGCCGTCTTCCAGCTGCTTCTTGAGCTTCTCGGCTTCCGCCTTCGGCAGGTTTTCCTTGACCGGCTTCGGAGCGCCTTCGACCAGATCCTTGGCTTCTTTCAAGCCGAGGCCGGTGATTTCGCGAACGACCTTGATGACGTTGATCTTCTTGGCCGCGTCGAAACCTTCGAGGATGACCGTGAACTCGTCTTGAACGGCAGCAGCGGCAGCAGGAGCAGCCGCGCCAGCGGCGGGAGCCGCAGCGACAACTGCGCCAGCAGCAGCCTTGATGCCGTGGGCTTGTTCGAGGTAGTCACCCAGTTCGACAGCCTGGGACACCTTCAGGCCGGCGATCTGATCGCCCAGGGCCTTGATTTCAGCAGAGAATTCGCGATCGGCCATCGGACTTTTCCTTTCAAGCAGGTTGATTCTTATTGTAGGGACTGTGCTGCTTGAAGCGGAGCAGCAAAGCGTAATAGCTAAAAAAACGAAGTTTTTAGTTGCCAGTTCTCAGTTCCAAGCGGGAACCAAGTCCATCTGTTATGCCGTCGGCGCGGCGGCCTCGGCGGGAGCCGCGTCTTCCTTCTTTTCGCTGATCGTCTTGATCTGCGAGGCGACCATGCCGGCAGGGCCGCGGAGAGCGCTGACCAGGCGGCTGGCGGGCGACAGGGCAAGCTGAACCACTCGTCCGATCGCTTCCGCCTTCGTCGGCATCTTCAATGCCTGAGCGAAGGTCACTTCCGAACCGTCCGCCAGGGCCGACTTCGGCTTGACGAACTTTTCGTTCTTCTTGGCGAACGCTTCCATCTCCTTCGCGAGGTCGGAGATGCTGCTGCCACCCCACGCCACCGTAGTCGCTCCGCCCCACGCCTTCTCGGCCGTGAAGCCCATGTCGGCCAACACGCGGCGAGCGATGGCGTTCTTCACCATCTGCAGGCGGATGCCCTTCTTGCGAAGCTCCAGCCGTGCCTTGTTCTCGGTGATCGCATCGAGGCCGACCACGCTCAGGAAGACAAAGTCGCGGACGCCGTTGAAGTTCGCCTTCAACGAGTCCATCTGCATCTTCTTGATAATCTTGCTCATGACTATCCTTCATGCACCGGACACAATTGCCCGGAAGGAGGTTCTGTCTATCGTCTTCGTGGAAACAAGTTTATTAACTTGTTTAAAGTCTTTTCTTTAGCGGCTTCGCTGAAAACCTATTCCGACAAGTTAATAAACTTGTCGCCACGCGAACTTACGCGGTGACGCGGACGCCGGGGGACATCGTCGAGCAAATCGTGATCGACTTGATGTAGTGCCCCTTCACGCCCGAGGGCTTTGCCGCGCGGATGGCTTCGATGAACGCGGTCGCGTTCGCGGTCAGCTTCTCTTCGTCGAAGCTGATCTTGCCGACGCCGGCGTGGACGTTGCCGCCCTTGTCGGTGCGGTATTCCACCTTGCCCGCCTTGAAGTCCTTTACCGCAGCCGCAACATCGCCGCCGGTGATGACTGTGCCGGCTTTCGGGGTCGGCATCAGGCCGCGAGGACCGAGCACTTTACCGAGACGGCTAACCTGACCCATCATGCTCTGGGTGGCGAGAGCGACGTCGAAGTCGAGCCAGTTTTCCTGCTGGATCTTCTTGATGAGGTCGTCGGCGCCTGCGAAGTCCGCCCCGGCTTCCTTTGCCTTGGTGATGTCTTCACCCTGGCAGAAGACGACGACGCGAACTGTCTTGCCGACGCCATGCGGAAGAGGCACGCTGCCGCGGATCATCTGCTCGCTCTGGGTCGAGTCGATGCCGAGCGACATATGCACTTCGACCGATTCGTCGAACTTGGCGCGACGCAGGCCCTTGAGCAGGCTGACTGCCTTGCGGAGCGGCGTTTGGCCTTCCTTCGACAGCTTCGTGAAGGCGTTCTTCATCTGCGTGCGGAGCTTCTTTCCGCGACGAGGAGAGACGCCCGGCTTCTTCTTTTTCTTCTTTTCGTTGGGATCGGTCGCCTTGGGAGCGGCAGGCTTCGGAGCCTCCGCCGCCGCGGGAGCAGTGCCGTCGGCAGCCGCAGCTTTCTTGCCGCGAGGCTTCTTCTCGCCGTCAGCGGGAGCGGCGGCATCCGGCTTCGTTTCGTCTTCCGCAGATTGCTTCTTGGCCATGGCTATCTCAAATCTGCTTTTGGGTTTTAGGTTTTGGGCATTCGGTATTTGCAACGCAGCCTTTCCTGGCCGCCGCACGCATCTGGATGCGAAAACCGAAGACCTAAAACCTAAAGCCGATCATTCAAAAAAGGTAAACCCATTCGCAACATGCCGCGAATGGGCTTCGGCTTGAGGCCCGATATCCTATCAACCTTCGACCGCAATGCCCATGCTGCGGGCCGTGCCTTCGATAATTCGGCAGGCGTGATCTTCGTCGCGGGCGTTGAGATCGGCGAGTTTCTTCTTGGCGATGTCGCGGATCTGCTTGGCCGTGACCTTGTGGTTCTTGTATTTGCCCTTGGCCTTGTCTTCGCCCTTGATGAGTTCGCCCCCCTTCTTCTTCTCGATGGGGATGCCGACGGCCTGCTTGATGAGGACCGCGGCAGGCGGGCTCTTCAGCTCGAAGGTGAAGGAGCGATCGTTGTAGACCGTGATGACGATAGGAATGGTCATGCCGCGCATTTCTTGCGTCTTGGCATTAAACTCCTGGACGAACTTGCCGATATTCACGCCGTGTTGACCGAGCGCGGGGCCGACCGGAGGAGCGGGAGTCGCCTGTCCGCCTGGGCACTGCAACTTGATCTGAGCGGTAACTTGCTTCGCCATGGATGCTTCCTGATTCAAGCCGACCGGACGCGTGGCCCGAATGTCGGGGGAATCTTCGATTTTAGAAGGGAACGAAAAAGCGGCAAGCGTTTTGCTTGACGTTTTTCCGCGTCACGTTCCAAGTTCTGTTCCTTTCAGCATAGGTGGACGGCGATGGCAAAGGCAACCAAGAAGAGCGCGGACGATTCCGGAACAGCCCTCGGCGTGGTCGGCGGAATCGCCGCCGGAGCTGCGGCCGGATCGATCCTCGGCCCGCTCGGGGCCGCCGTCGGTGCAGTCGTCGGCGGAGCGGCGGGCCTCAACAGCGACAAGATCGTGGAAAACGTCACGAAGACTGCGAAATCGATGACGAAGAAAGCAGCTGGCAAGAAGAAATCGCCCATGAAAGCGATCGCCGCGAAAGCGACCGCAGTGAAGTCGGCCGCGAAATCGGCCGTCAAGAAAGTGGCCGCCAAGGTGACGGGATCCAAGACCAAGTCGGCGAAAGCGACCGCCGCCAAAAAGAAACTCGCGAAAGCGAAGAAGTAACGCTCGACACGCAGCGACTAGCCTCATGGTTCCGATGGAATACCGACATCGGAGCCGTTTTCGTTTCAAGGCCCGGACTCCCCGCCTCAATCCAGTTCCATTTCGCGAACGCAGCCACTAACCTTGCATCCGCCCAACGCGACTCCCCCATTCGCATTACGCCGCCCGCCGGTTCCATTTCGGTTCCATTTGCCCTCCCGCCTCCCCGAGGCCAAGAGCGGACCGTAGAGATTTTTCGGAATCCGCCCGCAAACCACCGACATGGTAGTATTGCTGGTCGTTTGGCTTCGACACAGGCGAAAAACGCCGTTTGCTTTCGGCGCGAATCGGTTTGCTGAAGGCGAAAAACCGCCGAAAGCCCACGCGGCGCGAACGATCCCAGAAAACCACCCTACCCGGAGGAACCCCTTTTTGCAAAGTCGGTGGTTTTCCTTCTGCCGACTTTGCGTTTTCCACCCGCTGGCGATACGATCGGGTTGGGCGACCGCCAGGCCGGAACCCCTTTCCTTCCCGGGCTTCCATGGTGGCGGGATGTCGAATGCCGTGATAGCGGATGCGGCGTTCCACGCCGGTAGGCGTAGGTTTGCTCGGTGCGATTGAAAAAGGGCTTGGCGCGGAGGGCGTGCAAAAATGGATCGAAGAATGTCGGGAACCGGTCTCCTGTTGAGAAAAGTCCGCTTGAAAGAGGTTTAGACAGCGCGAGCGGGATTTTTGCGCAAAGTGCCGCCCGCGCGATCTAACATGAAATAGTGGACGCCCGTTCAAGACGCAAGTCAAGAGCAAATCCGGATTTCTGCTTGAGAGGACTTTCGCAGCCGATACTATGCGTGGGGAAAAATCGAATCATTGTTAGGCCCAAAGAGGACGGCATCAATGTCGCGACAAGCCCTCACTGCGCGAATATCCCCGCTGGCCGATGCCGTCGTCGCCGATTGGCGGTGGGTTCGCGACGATCTGAGCGTTTCGATTCTCGGCATGCTGTTGTACGGCTTCGCGCGGGCAAGCGCGCGAGAGATGGGCCTTGCGGTCGCTGACGTTGATGCTGCCGTCTTACAGTGCATGACCGACCGGGTTGGCGCCGCAGCCAAGTGGAGCGGGGGATTGGTCGCTGAGGCCCACGCCTCAGCAGATGACAAGGCCCACCATCCCGGCCATCACGAACTAATTGGAGTCGGACAAAGCTACCATTGTGTCGCAGATCAGCGAGCCGTCGTCAACAATGTGTTCGCAAACTTTGCCAGTGTGCGGCGGCGGGCGGGCGCTCCTGAACCGACGGTCTTGGTGTTCCTCAACCCGCTTGTCATGCTGCTGGCCGGGCGAGAGAAACAAAAAGGCTCGGCCCTGACGGAGGCCGAGGTGCTGGAGGTGCGTGACAGCGCCGCTTGTACGGAGATGCCTCTGTCGCAGGCAGAAAAGTTCTACGCCTCTCTTGACGCGCAAATGCCCATTCCGCGATTGAACCCAGAGCGCATCTGGGAAGACTGGCAGGCGGCGAGAGCGGGCCTAACCAGCGGATGAAGCTGACCGGGGCCGCCATCCTGGTTTCGCGCGGGAAGAGAAAAGGGGACATCCATCTTTTCTGTTGACCCATTCCGCCGCGTCCGCTAACGTTTGTGCATGCCCAGGACCGCGAGAGCCTCTGTTGGCGGCGTTTGTTATCACGTCCTCAATCGCGGCAACAACCGCGACGAGGTCTTCTTCAACGATGGCGATTACGGCGCCTTTCTCAAGGCGATCGGCCATGCGTGCGTTGAAGTGCCTATGGATGTGTTTGCCTACTGCCTGATGCCGAATCACTTCCATCTGGTGCTGAGGCCTCGCGAGGACGGCGATCTGAGTCGGTGGATGCATTGGCTGCTCAATGCCCATGTCCGACGGTATCACAAACATCACGGGCGAAGCGGGCACTTGTGGCAGGGCCGATTCAAAGCGTTTCCGATCGAAGAGGATGAGCATCTGCTAACGGTGTTGCGCTATGTGGAACGCAACCCGGTTCGCGCCAAGCTGGTTCGCCGGGCGGAGAACTGGCTGTGGTCGAGTGCTCCGTTTTGGAAGGACGAGCCGGTCGGCGAACGCCCGAGTTGGTTAGCCGATCCGCCGATCGCTCGCGGCAAGGACTGGCTGTCGCGGGTGAACGCGGCTCTCACAGCCGGCGAGTTGGCGACGGTTCGCAAGAGCGTGGAGCGGGGCACGCCGTTGGGCAACCCGACATGGCAGCAAGCGACGGCGATTCGCCTAGGCCTGGAATCGACGCTCCGCAAGCGGGGCCGTCCGCCGAAACCCAAGGAGCCGCCTGAGAATGAATAAGGCCGATAGAAAAGATGCATGTCCCCTTTGTGCCTTTGTGCTTCGGGATAATCCATTCGGATGGGAGCGTCGCTGAAACATCCGCCATTGAACTGCATGAAAAATGGACGTAGCTGGCGGGGAGCGTGATGCCGTACGTATTCGCGAACTCGTCGATTTGCGTCATGCTCGGCAAATCGAATCGAGTTTGGCGGTATTTGTCGTAAATGTCTTGAATCGACTTCGACGTGCCCGCATCCTCAATGGATCGCTTTGATGCCTGGGAAGCACTTTACCCAGAAGTGAGGACGCCTGCATGTTCGGAATGGCGAAATGGATCGCATGCCTGATTACGGCAACCCTTGTTGGCTCCGCCTCCATCGCGAATGCTGCCGATGGGCCCAAGAAGCTCAACGTCCTATTCCTCCTTGGCGACGATTGGCGGTGGGACACGTTGGGCAGCGTCAATCCAATCGTGAAGACGCCGAATCTGGATCGGCTTGCCAAGCAGGGGGTGCGGTTTTCGCAGATGCGGGTGACGACTTCCATCTGCTGCGTGAGCCGGGCTTCGATCCTTTCGGGCCAACACATGGCTCGGCACAAAATCAGCCGCTTCGGCGTCGCCATCGACGAGAACTCCTGGACGAATAGCTACCCCGCAATTTTCCGCAGCGGCGGCTGGTGGACCGGGTTCGTCGGCAAGTTCGGCGTCGGCAAGGCGGAGCCGAAGCATTTCGATTTTCTGCGGTCGTATGAAGGCGTGCACTGGATGAAGGATGGACAGGGTAAGATCCATGTCACCGAGAAGAATGCCCGCGATGCGATGCAGTTTTTGAAGGAGCGTCCCAAGGATCGGCCCTTCTGCCTGTCCCTGTCGTTCTTCGCGGCCCATGCGGAGGATAAGAGTCCCGAGCAGTATCTACCGCAAGAGTGGAGCGCGAAGGCGTATGAGGGGATCAAGGTTCCCGTTCCGCCGACGGCGGCGGAAGATCACTTCAAACGCCTGCCGTCGTTTCTCGCGAACGACAAGAACGAAGGCCGCATTCGCTGGAAGAAGCGATTCGATACGCCGGAGAAATACCAGCGATACATGATCAACTATTACCGCCTCGCGACCGAGGTGGATGAAGTCATCGGGCGACTGTTGGAGGAACTCGAACGGCAGGGACAACTGGACAACACGCTCATCGTCTTCACCGGCGACAATGGTTATTTCCATGGCGAACATGGCTTGGCCGACAAATGGTACCCCTACGAGGAATCGCTTCGCGTGCCGCTGATCGTGCGTGATCCGCGATTGCCTGTGGAGAAGCGGGGCCGTGAGGTGGACGCGACGGTCCTGAATATCGACCTGCCGAGCCTGATGCTCGGCGCCGTCGGTTTGGCTGCGCCGAAGACGATGCAAGGATCCGACCCCGCCCCGCTGTATTTGTCGCCCACGCCCCCGGCTTGGCGAGATGAGTTTTACTACGAGCATCCCGTCATCATCGCGAAAGACCGCATTCCGCGATGCGAAGCCGTCGTTCGACGTGACGCCATTTACGCCTGGTGGCCCGACTTCGAGACCGAGCAACTTTTCGACCTCACTCGCGACCCGCGGCAAGAAAAGGATGTGGCCCGCGAAGCGGACTATGCCCGACAGCGGGATGCATTGGCTGCGAAACTCTCCATGTGGCGAGAGAAGGTACGCTGACGCCTCAATCGGGATGGGGTACGCCGCGGGTGGGCTTTCGTCCCAATACGCTCAGCGGCAACCCACAGGAATTACATCGCGCGTTGACCTCGCTCATCCTTGCCTTGCTCGATTTTCGCCCGAAAACTAGAGTGAACCTATTCGGCTCGATTTCGGCGAGGCGGCGACAGCATGCAGTACGATCCCACCAACCCCTTCATCGTTCAGGGCGACCGCACGATTCTGGTGGAGGTGGATAATCCGAAGTATGCCGAGGCTCGCGATGCGTTGGCCCCCTTCGCCGAACTCGAAAAAAGCCCCGAGCATATCCACACCTACCGCCTCACCAACCTCTCCGTCTGGAACGCCGCCGCGGCCGGGATGCAGGCGGATGCGATGGTGGAGACGCTGCGGAAATACAGCAAATTTCCGCTGCCGGGCAACCTCGTCGCCGACATCGCCGAACTCGTCAGCCGCTATGGCCGCATCAAATTGACGCGGCATGAAGACAAACTGCTCCTCATCTGTCCCGATAAGCCGCTGCTTGAGGAATTGGCCCGCCAACCCAAGGTCAAGGAATACCTCGGCGAACGCCTCGCATCCGATCGTTTCATCGTCGAACCCGCCCACCGCGGCGTGCTCAAGCAGGCTCTCGTCCTCGTCGGCTATCCCGCGGAAGATTTGGCCGGCTACACCGAAGGCGCCCCGCTTGCCGTCGATCTGCGAGTGACGGCCCGCAGCGGCATGCCGTTCAACGTCCGCGATTACCAGCGCGAGGCTGCCGACATCTTCTACGCCGGCGGCGACGTGCGCGGCGGGTCCGGCGTCGTCGTTCTCCCCTGCGGAGCCGGCAAGACGGTGGTCGGCATCACCGCCATGTCGATGGTCAAAAAGAACACCCTCGTCCTCACCACCAGCATCACGGCCGTCAAACAGTGGATACGTGAAATCCTTGACAAGACCGACCTGCCTGATGCCGACGTCTGCGAATACTCCGGCGACGTGAAAACCATCGGCCCGGTCACGGTCGCCACCTACCAGATCCTCACGCATCGGCCCGACAAGAAGGAGGAGTTTCCGCATTTCAAATTGTTCGATCAACGCGATTGGGGCCTGATCATTTACGACGAAGTGCATCTTCTCCCGGCGCCCGTCTTCCGCGTCACCGCCCAGATTCAGGCTCGCCGACGCCTCGGCCTGACTGCCACGCTCATCCGCGAAGATGGCCGGGAGAGCGACGTCTTCAGTCTCATCGGGCCGAAGAAATATGACGTGCCGTGGCGCGAACTCGAATCGCAAGGCTGGATCGCCGAGGCCAACTGCACCGAAATCCGCGTCGCCCTGCCGGACGATATCCGCATGGATTACGCCGTGGCCGAATGGCGGATCAAATACCGCATCGCCAGCGAAAATCCCGCGAAGGAGGATGTCGTCGGCCGACTGCTGGAGCAGTATCGCGACAAGAATGTCATCATCATCGGCCAATACCTATCGCAACTCCGCTCGCTGCAGAAGCGGTTCGACATCCCGCTCATCACCGGCCAAACGCCAAACGACGAGCCGCGAAGTGCTCTACGGGAAATTCCGTCGCGGCGAAATCAAACAGCTCATCCTCTCGAAGGTCGGCAACTTCGCCATCGACCTGCCCGACGCCCACGTCCTCGTCCAGGTCTCCGGCACGTTCGGCTCACGCCAGGAGGAAGCGCAACGGCTGGGCCGAATCTTGCGGCCCAAAGCGAGCGGAGAACAGGCCCACTTCTTCACGCTGGTGACGCGCGACACCAAGGAACTCGACTTCTCGCACCACCGCCAAATGTTTCTCACCGAGCAAGGCTACACCTACAGCATCGTGGACGGCAACGACGTCGTCGCCGGATGCGCGTAAGGCATTCCCGCGTCGAAACATTGGGACGGTTGAAACCCATTATGGGTGGGGGATGACCGTAACGTTGTTCGGATTTTGTGATAACGAGGTTCCCCCCTGGCGGTGGACCTGAACGCGTCGGACGATCGAAACGGTCAAATGCGCGTAGGATTTTGATTTCCCCCGCTTGACCATGCCGCTCGCGGCAAATAACTTAAACGCTTTCGAGAATCGCCAGGGTCTTCGTGCCCTGTTCGGGAGACGGGAATGCCGACGATCAACCAATTGGTGCGCAAGCCGCGCGTGGTGCAGCATAAGAAGCCGCGCCACCCCGCCATGACGGGCTGCCCCCAGAAGCGCGGCGTCTGCTTGCAGGTCAAGATCATGACGCCGAAGAAGCCGAACTCGGCTCTTCGTAAGGTCGCCCGCGTCCGTCTTTCCAACGGAATCGAAGTGACCGCCTATATCCCGGGCGAAGGCCACAATCTGCAAGAACACTCGATCGTGCTGGTGCGCGGCGGCCGCGTTCGCGATTTGCCGGGCGTGCGCTACCACATCATCCGCGGCGTGCTCGACAGCCAGGGCGTCGCCGACCGCAAGCAAGCTCGCTCCAAGTACGGCTCGAAGCGAGAAGGCAGCTGATTGCTGCGGGCCGACTTCGCCCCCGTCGGCCCCGTTTCCCCGCTGCGGCGATTGGCGAAACGTTTCCTTGCGAGAGACGCGGCATGTTGGAGTTGGAACTGGCCCTCAGTTTCCCCTGCTGCCGATGCAGCAGGACAATGCAGACCACGCTGCGATGCGAAGGGGAAGGATTGGCGGATGCGGAGGCCTTGGCCCTCGCTCGCGTTCCCTGTCCCGCGTGTCGCCAAACGAATCACGTGATCTTCTCCCCCGAAACCGGAGAGGTCCGAGACAACCTCGAAGAACTGGAGATCATTCGATACATGGTCCCAGCCCCTTCGATCAATTGAAGAGAAGCTCGAAATGGGAAAGCGTACCGCGAGTGCCGAAACCCTGAAGCCGGATCCCGTCTACGGGAGCAAGCTGGTTTCCAAGTTCGTCAACTGCCTGATGTACGGCGGCAAGAAGTCGACCGCGCAGCGCGTGTTCTACCATGCGATGGAGCAGATCAAGAAGCGCATGCCGGACCTCAACCCGGCCGACGTCTTCACCCAGGCGGTGGAGAATGTGAAGCCGAGCGTGGAAGTCCGCTCGAAGCGCGTCGGCGGCGCCACGTATCAGGTTCCGATGCAAGTGAACAAGATGCGTCAGCAGAGCCTTTCGATCCGCTGGATCATCAATGCCTCCCGCGGCAAAGCCGGTCGTCCTATGTTCCTCCGCCTCGCGGACGAACTGATGGCGGCCTACCGCCGTGAAGGCGAAGCCATGACGAAGCGCGAAAACACCATCAAGATGGCCGACGCCAACAAGGCGTTCAGCCACTTCGCCTGGTAACGCGAGCAAGCTCGCGAAAGTGGACGTCAGACAGTAGATGGACTGTGAAACGCTCGGCGTCCGCCGAGCGTTTTCGTTTTGTAGATCAACTGCTCACGAAGTCATTGCTCTTTGCGGATTCTCGTGAGGAGCCGAGGGATGCCGGCGGCGGGGCGTTCGAAGCCGCGGGGGATTTCGGCGGGCCAGGATTCGATCGTTTTGCGATGCGGCTCGATCAAGTCGCCGAGGCGGTCGAGGCTGTTGAGGGCGGCAAGCACGACGTACGGCGAGTTCTTCCGCGGATCGCCCAACTCCACCAAACGGGCGACGGAAGTTCGCTTTTCGTCGGCTGTTCCGAATGTAGCGAAACACTCGGATGCGGGGACGCATACGCTGGGCGATGAATCGTGCATCGCTTTGAGCATGTCGACGCGATGTTCCTCCAGCGACTTTCCGCCACGAATCAAGACGCCCGTCACCGCCCAGTATCGCACGGCACTGTCGCCGTGGATCAGCAGCGGCTTGGCGTCGAATCGCGCCAGCACATTCGTGGCGACATCCGCGGCGTTCGCGATCGCTTCGAGATCGTAATTCGTGGCGTCGCGGCCCATCGAGTAGGGGGTCGTTCCCTTCGAGCGAGCGTGGATCTCATCCTCCGGCAACAACCCGACATCGCGGATGCGCATCCGATGTTCGCGGTGCGCGTCGCGCATTTCTTTCAACTTGGTCTGGATGCGAACGGATTCCACATCGGCGATATTCTGCACCTCATCGGGGTCCTGTTCGAGGTCATACAGTTCTTCCGCTTGCCGAGGCTTGATCCAAAACCGCGACTGAGCGTCGTTGAGTTTTCCTTGGTCGAATGCTTTCTTCCAAGCCGTGGTCGTGCGTGTCTCGAACATGTATTCGACATGCTGCCCGGCCGGAAGGTGCGGCATGTAGTTGCGTAGGTAGACATAGCGGCCGTCCGTGACGGATCGCTGCAAATCGTAACGTTCGTCCATGCGGCCGCGGAAGCCGTGTAGATACTTGGGCCCGTCCTTCGCATGCTGGCCAGCAAATGCTTGGCCTTGCATCCAGGCGGGCGGTTCCTGGCCTGCGAGGCTCAGCATCGTCGGCGCGAGATCGATGAAGCCGACGAGGCGATTCGACTCTCCTCCGGGTGCGTATTCCTTCGGCGCCAAGTGTTTCCACTTTTCGGGGAACACCGCGATCATCGGCACATGCAGTCCGGAGTCGAGCGGCGTTCGCTTGTTGCGAGGCATGCCGGAGCCGTGGTCGGAGAAGTAGAAGATGATCGTCTCTTCGAGCAACCCCGCATCTTCTAACTCACGAAGCACAGCGGCAGCGTCGGCATCGACAAGAGCGAGCGTGTCGTAGTAGCGGGCCCAATCGGTGCGGACTGCGGGCATGTCCGGGTGATACGCCGGAATGCGTACCGACTTCGGGTCTGTTTTCGGCTCCTTCTTATAGTTGCGGATCTGGCTTTCGTGGCTCTTCACCGAGTTGAAGACCGCGAAGAACGGCTGCCCCGGCTTGCGATTCTTCCAATGCGCTTTGCCTGACGAATCATCCCAAACGCCGGCGCCTTTCTCGAGGTTGTAATCCTCCTTGATGCGATTGGAGCAGTAGTAGCCGAGCAGTCGCAAGTAGTACGGAAACATGTGCATGTCCGGCGGCAGCTTCGTCAAGCTGCGCATGTGCTCGGAACCGGTGGAAGTGGGATAGAGGCCGGAAATGATGGTCGTGCGAGCCGGTGCGCAGACGGGGGCGTTCGACCAGACGCGGCGAAACCGCATCCCTTTCTTGGACAACGCATCGATCGTCGGCGTCTTTGCGACTTTGTCGCCATAGCAACCCAAGTGCGGGCCATGGTCTTCGCTCGTGATCCAGACGATGTTCGGCAGCTTCCTGGCGGGAGGCCCCTGGGCCGCGGCTGTTGGAACGATGGAAAGTACGGCAAGGAACAAGGTGAGTCGCAACATGAGCGTGCTCGTTGGGTCGCAAGGATCGACGGCTATTGGACCCGGGAGCGAAGCCTGATGCAACCTGAATGCGGAAACGATCGCAGGATGGGTGGTGAGACGAATGACGCAACGGTCATGATGTCCGACAGACGTCAACGCAGAACAGAGCCGAGCGTCCGCGAGGGATTGGCATGCTGCCGAGGGGCTTGTTCCTCGTCGGGCGAATGCGCCAAACCCTCGCTAGCGCTCGGGCTCTGAATTTTCGCTCAACTAGTCCGCAGCCACCGGCGGCAGGATGATTTCCATGCGGCTTTTTCGCAAGACGTTGAAGCGGAACATCGCGCCGACTTCGTACCAGCCGTCGGGGCAGGGTTTGGCGCGGACGAGCGTGGCGGGGATCGAGATTTTCGGCGGGTGAACGGCGTTCGCCAATTCGATAATCACTTCCGTTGTCGTCAATTCGTGAGGTAGGTAGAAGCCGATGCCCGTCGGCGACAAGTCCTTCGCACGGCATTCGATCGGCTCGTCCTCGGTTCCGTCCGGCAGCACGGGGATCACGCGGATCGGTTGCGACCAGAGCAGGCGGTCTTTCGTTCGCTTCTCGGCTTCGACCAACAAATGCTGGCCCAGGCTGTCGATGATTGAGGGGGCTTCGGCTTCCAGCACGTCCTTGCTGCGTTTGCGGCCCACATCCACGGCGCGGATCGTGATCGAAACGTCGATCGGCGTCGCCGTCATCGGGTTGATGCGGGCGAGCGATACCGTCACTTCCAGCGACGGCTTTCGCTTGAACATGTTGTCCCAGAAGTTTGCCGTCTGCGGCATCGATAGCGTCACGCTGCGATCCGTCTCCGCGAGCAGCGACGCACTCCATTGACGTTGGAACTCCTCGAGTTTCACGCGGGCGATACCGAGCGGTTGGCCGCAGGTGAAGCGATGAAGGACGGTATCGTTTTCCGGAAGAATCTCAGGTGTGGTCAGCGTTTGGCTCGAATCGCCGCCGGCGCTGGCGATGATGTCGGCAACTTGCCCGGCAAGGTCTGCCTTCACGCTGAGGCGATGTTTCGATGGCGGCTTGAGCGGCGACTTGCGACTCGCTTGAATGAGTCCGTCGAATCGGTCCTTCTCGATCAACTCCTTGATCTGCTCCGGTTTCGTCCCTTCGAGAGCGAGCATCATGTCGGTGCAGGTCGGCCAACGGCGACGCGGATCGGGATCAAGGGCGCGGCGAATCACTTCCTGGTCGAGCGGCGGCAGCGAATCGAGTTCGGGTTGCACGCCCGGCTTCCCCGCATTGCGGTTGCCCTCGCGGCGGAACGGATACACGCCGGACAGCATCTCGGCGAAGACGAGGGCGA
>JAXMAT010000070.1:0-25239 GCA_046350235.1 Gemmataceae bacterium
GCGAAATGGCATACACGGAATGATTCTGGTGTGCATCGCCGAGTTCGCGGTAGGTCCGGATCGCCTTAAGCGTGTTGGCATCGACCAGCGAGAGCTTCCCGGAAAAATCGCCAGCGACGCTCAACTTGCCGTCACGCGTGAGTGGAGCGCACGTCAAGGGAGAGGGCCCGAACCGCTTTCCGGTGTCGAGATCGATCCGGCTTGTCCCTCGCGAGTAAACCCACGCCTCCTGTTGATTCGGGGTGAATTCGGCGCGTAGGACGTCCTGGTGATGCTGGTAGCGACCCACGATCCTCCCTGTGAGCGTTTCCCACAAGATCAAGTTCGTGCCGCCAGCCGTGAGGACGTACTTGCCGTCCTTGCTGATCGCCACCGAAGTGACCGCTTGAGACCCCGTCTGCACGACGAGGGTAGGACTCGCCGCGGACTCCTGGGCTCGCAGAGAATGCGTTACGCCTCCGCTGATCATCCCGAAAGAGATCGTCATCGCCAGGACGACGGAACGAAGTGCTCGCTTTGCAGATCTACCAACCATGTGCTTTTCCAGGCTGTGAAACCGCAGGTGGAAAACCACCTTGTGGCCGAAACCTACTAGATCAACCCATTAGTTCCGATGAACGGACACGATTCACGACGTGATAGAAGACCGTACACATGCAACGTCGCAGAATCGTCGGATTAGCCTAAAGTTACCGCATTTTCTTGAGGATCTCCGCAGATGCCGCATCGGCTACGGCGTTCAAGTCGCTGCTCGCTCCGTTCACTTCGAACGTCGCCAAAGTCATGCCGTCGCGGCGGAGATTGATGCGCATGCGGATCATGCCGTTCGCCGTGGTGTAGGTGCCGGCGGGCCGAATGCCTCCGGGCATCTCGTCGCTATCCACAAAGACGGCGGACGGACGGTCTTTGGTTGTTTGCAGCAGCGTGTCGGCGAGTTTCTGCCTCAGGCGAGGCATGAGGCCAAGGTTGTCGTCCCCTTCGTCCGGATTGATCAGCAGCGGTCGCAGTACGATGGGCAAAGGCGACGCGAGCGGTACGCGTTGTTTCTCCTCGGTGGTCAGCCGGCCGATGTCGAAACTGCTGCCGCGTGGGGCGGCGATCAGCGGCTTCTGGATGCCGCCGATGTTCTTCGCCAGGCGAGGCACTTGCTCCGCGGCGTATTGAAACAGCGAGCCCACATCGACGTATTCGTTCTCGCGCAGCGCTGCGCCCCGCATGGCTTTGAGCAATGCATGCGTCAGCAGTCCCTGGCTGAACTGCGTCGCCTCGTAGCTGACTTTGTCGGAAGCGCAGCCCATGAGGATGTGGAAGCCGGTGCGGTCCTTGAGCCGTTCGATGGCGCGAATCTGCTCGCCTGACACGCTGCGCTGTTCGGTCAGCTTCTTCGCGACGGCCCCGGCCGCGCAGGTGTCGAGCACCATGACTTGCTTGAGTGCCGGCACCTTCTTGATCCACTCGGTGAGATCCGCTCCTGTGATTGAATACTGGCTCGCGACCGCGGGATCATTGAGCACTGCGGGATCGGCAGTGCGGGCGTCGCTGGTCAGGTAGCAGTACTGGTCCGAGTCGCCCGGCAACGCCACGCCATGGCCCGCGAGGTAGACGACGAACACGTCCCCCGGTTTCGCCGACCGCGCGGCCGCGAACGCCTTCTCGATGTTGGCCCGCGTCGGCGGCTGGTGCTTGCCGTCTTTGTCCTGCACCAGCAGCGTGATGTGCGACTTGTCGGCGCCGAACAACTTCTTGGCTCCCAGTTCCAACGCGGAAGCGATGTCTTTCGCGTCTTTCGCCGAGTATCGCAGATTCAGCGACGGATTCGCATATTCGGAGACGCCGACGACGATGGCGTGCAGTTCGGGAGCGTCCTGCTGCATCGTTCCCTTGGCCGTATACAGCCGCTGAATACCACGGCTGGAAAGGTAGCCCTCCGCGTTCCACGTCACCACCTCGACGACATTCTCCTGGCCCGGCTTCAGCGACGGCGCGTTCGCCAGATCGATGGCCACCGTTGCGGTTTGATCCTTGCTGTCGACGGCGCCTCCTCGGGCGTCCGCGAGGAGTTCCTTGCCGTTCAGGAGCACCTGAACCTTGCCGATACCTCCGCCTCGATTCTCCAAGCGCACCTTCAGTTTGCCGTCGGCATCCGGCACATCGAGAGTCGCTCGAGGATGCAACTGAACTTCGCGAAGCGCATCCACCTTGCGCAAAGGCTCTTTCGAGTAGCCGAGAATCTTGCCTACGAGGCCTGGATCATAGTAGCGTTCCTTGAGTTGGCCCAATGCGATGGTTTCGTTGCCTACCACCCAGTGCATCCCTTCCACGTCTCCGCCGTTGGACGCGTCGAATCGTCCCTCGACATCGATCGCTGCCCAGGCCCCATCATTGAAAGCGACGAGTTTGCACAACTCTTTTCCGGTAGCGACATCCCAGATCCGAGTCGTGCAATCCTGGCTTCCCGTGATCGCCCATTTCCCGTCGGCGGAAAGGGCAACCGAATGAATCGCATCCTCATGGCCTTCGAACGTAACCATCGTCTCCAAAGTCTGTGCGTCGAAGAGACGGGCAATTCTCAAGCCGCCAAGTAAAATCCGTTTTCCATCGGGCGAAACCGCCGCTCTCCCCTGTGCGGTGCTCACATGGTCGAATTCGTGCAGCAATTTGCCCGTCGCGACTTCGCGGAGGTGGGCTGCATTGCCGTTGCAGACGATGACCGTCTTGCTGTCCGGCGCACAAACGAGTTGACGAATCCAGGGACGATTTTCCGGCAAGACCGACCACAGTTCCTTGTAGGTTCCAACTTCGAAACAAGTCACCCGGCCGCTGCTGCCTCCGACGAGCAAGCGTTGGCCGTCAGGCGTGAAGGTCACTGCAAAGACGATCTCCCCTTTGAAGTCTCGGCGAAATGCTTCTTGCTGCGTCCGGAGATTGCGGATGACCACCGTGCCCATGTGGACATTGACAGGGATACCGGCGACGAGCGTCTCGTCCGGCGAGATCGCCATGCATGCGGCAACATCTTTCGTGCTTGCTAAAATCGCACCGGATTCTGCATCCACGATCTCGACGCCAGCGCCGTTGCTGATCAGCATGCGTTTTCCGGCGCCGATGTACTTCGTGTTTCCGAAATCGAGCGCCCATGGGCGCGGCAGCTTCAGTTGGTCGCGACCGGATACGAGGTCCCAGACCATCCCATGGGTGCTGTTCCGCGTCAAAAGCCGACGCATATCGGGCGACAGAGACACGGACGAAACGAGCGAAGTTCGATTGGTGAATCGGCGAACCTCCTCCTTCTTGCCGAGATCCCAAATGGCTGCATACGGCATGTGGCCATGATGGTTTCCTAAGAGGAGATATTTGCCGTCCGCGGAAAACGAGCGAGTCCCGCCGTCGAAACGAACACGATCGACGATCTCTCCGGTCTTGACGTTCCACAAATCGGTCCAATCCCTGCGAGCTACGGCAATCAAGGTCTCATCCGGCGAGAAAACCGCGGAGGCGCCATTCTGGGTGAATGCAATCGGCTCGCCCGCTGACCGACGAATTTCCTTCCCCTGGGCGATGTCCCATAATCGGACCGTCTGATCGGTGGAGGTCGAGACTCCGAGTGTGCTGTCGGGAGAAAATTGAAACGAGAGCAGCGAGTTGGTGTGACCTTGAAGTGGGCTCAACTCTTTACCGAAAACGTCCCAGAGGCGGATGGAATGGTCCGTGTCCCCGGCCGCGAGCGTCTTTCCGTTTGGCGAAATCGCAACGGTGAGCTTGTTGAAATTCGACTCTTTCCGAGAAGTGCGGTACGCACGTATCGGCGCGATGCTTCGAGCGTCGAGAAGGTGCACTTCGTTCGGCGTATAGTATCCTGCCGTGTAGCTGCCGTCGCGAGTCGATGGGCTGATGCTCCAATAAGAAGGCTGAAGCATTTTACCTGTGTTGAGATCAAGCCGACTTGAGTTTTCCGTCATCACGACGACTTCGCGATCGTCAGTCGCGAACTGAGCGGAGTATGCGAAGGAGTGATGGTTCAATCGACGTACAATTCGGCCTGTGCTCGCTTCCCAAAGAATGGCGTTGGCATCGCCGCCTGTCGTCAGGACGTATTTTCCATCCTTCGACATCGCGACGGAATCGACTCCCTCATGGCTTGCTTGAATCGTCAATTTCGGTACGTGCGGACCAGCATTACCTTGCGCCGGGTTGGCGAATGAACGTCGGATCGGACCGCTCGAGAGACTTCCTTCCTTATTCCAGGCAACCACCTCGACGACGCGATCGCTTCCGGGCTCCAGACCTGATGCCTTCGAGAGATCGATTTCAATCGCAGCCGACTTCGCGTCGGGATCCGTCATCGGTTTGCGAGCATCCGCAAGAAACACTTTGCCGTTCGCCAGAACCTGAACTTTTCCAATTCCCCCTCCGCGGTTCTCCAGTCGAATCGCCATCTTCCCATCGGCATGCGGCCCCTCCAGGTTAACAAAGGGATGCAAATCGACCTTTCGAAGTGCTTGGATCTTTCGCAGCGGTTCTTTGGAATACCCGAGAACTTTGGCAATGAGTCCAGAGTCGTGGGAACGTTGCTTCAGTTGTCCCAGGGTCAACGATGCGTTGCCGATCACCCAATGGGCTCCGGGGAAGTCGATGCGCTCCGAAACGTCAAAACGCCCGTCAGCGTCCATCGCAGCCCAGGTCCCATCCGCGCTGGCAAGCAGTTTGCACAACTCCTTACCGGATGCGGCATCCCACAATCGTGTTGTTCCGTCTTTGCTGCCGGTGGCCGCCCATTTCCCGTGTGGAGATATCGCAACGGAGACGATGTCGTCCTCGTGTCCTTCGGATGCGAGGGTTTCGTTGAACGTCGTGGAATCGAACATCCGCGCGACTTTGCCGACGGCGAGCAACATGCGTTTTCCGTCCGCCGAGTACGCCGCTGCCGACGCCTGATCGAATGCATGCAGCACTTTGCCCGTCAAAACGTCTCGCAGTTGAACACGCCCGGTTCCGCATTGCGCAAATGTCTTGGAGTCCGGCGAACACACGACTTGAAGCGTCCAGTGATGAGCAGGCTCGGAATCTTCCCAAACATCCTTGTAGTTCGTCGTCTCGAAGCAAGAGACCTGATGATTTCCTTGAGCCGTAGCGACAAGGAGGTGCTTGCCATCAGGCGTGAATGCGACATTCGCGATCAGAGCCTTGAATGTCCTGCGGAAAACTTCGCTTCCTTTTTCGAAATCCCAGACGACCAGCGTGTCGGGGTGTCCTGGCTGAAGAATCCCGGCGACCCGTTTTTCGTCGGGCGAAAGTGCCACTCTCGCGGCAACATGCTTCAGGCCTCGCACCTTCTTGCCGTGTTCGGCCTCCACGATGTGCGTGCCCTCGCCGCTGATCAGAATGTGTTTGCCGTCTCCTACGAATCGGGCGTTTCCGACATCCCAAACATAGGGATGAGGAATCCGCAATTTCTCCTTCCCTTCCGCCAGATCCCACACCATCCCGCCGCTCTGATCGCGCAGCAGCAGCCTTCGAGCGTCCGGCGAAAACGACAATGCAGTCACTGGAGAGACGCGGCTTTCGAAACGCTGGACCGTTTGTTTGGTTGCGACATCCCAAAGGATGAACGCACCGGACGCGTCATGGTTATGTCCAACGACGAGTTGTTTTCCGTCAGAGGAAAACGTGTGGGGCCCCAGGTGTGAGGGGATCCTGGCAACGACCTCGTCCGCATCGGCTTTCCAGATATCGGTGCCTCCGGATCGAGATACAGCGATCAAGCTTCCATCTGGCGAAAAAGCCGCAGGCGACGAGGTATTCGTCACTCCCTCCCCCTCCAAGCGCCGGAGTTCTTTTGCAGCCGCAATATTCCAAAGGCGGATCGTGTTGTCCGCCGAGGTCGAGACGCCGCGGGTTCCATCGGGCGAGAACCGGAAGGAGTAGAGCCTTTCTCGATGCCCTACGAGCGGCTTTAACTCTTTTCCGCCGACGTCGAAGATTTGAATCGAGTGGTCGCTCTTTCCCGCAGCGACCGTCTTTCCGTCGGGAGAGATGGCATAGACGAGATGGTTCGGATGGTTATTCCCTAACTCGCGGTAGGTTCGGACCTCCATCAACGTGCTCGCGTCGACAAGCCAGACTTTTCCCACGCCGAAATCGCCGGCGACCATCCACTTGCCGTCGCGAGTCGGCGGCGAACACCATGCCGATCCGGAAGCAATGACTTTTCCCGTCGCTGCATCAATTCTGCTCGCGCCTTGAGAGAGAACCAATATTTCGCGTTCATCGGACGAAAATGCCGCGCTGTGGGCGCGGTCTACGTGCAAATACCGCCGCACGATTCTGCCTGTAGTTGCTTCCCACAGAATCACTTGGGAATCGCCGCCGGTGGTAAGCACATGTTTTCCGTCCTTGCTGATCGCCACCGACTTGACGCTCGGATGTCCGATCTGAACTGCCAAACGAGTTGGTGGTTCCGATTCCTGGGCCTGCAGCAAGGGGATCCTGCCTGCGCTGATGAATCCAGCCGACAGGACGTCCGCCAAGTTGACGGAGCGAAGGGATCGCATCATGGAATCACCAACTCATGGGTTTTCCCGGCCATGAAATAATGTGCCGAGCCTGCTCTGGCGCAAGGCTCCATCTAGTCCAACCCATCATCGCCGACGAGCGGACACGAATTGCAGCATTTAGTTTAGGCGGCCGATTAAGTGTATCCCTTCATATCGAATTCAGAAAGTTGCTACGTTCGAAATCTTCCCATACTGGAGTAAGCTCCTCGATCATGCGGCAGATCCGGAACGCAGAAGCTGCCGAGTAGGAGGAAGGTCGGTGCGCAGGAGTTTTCGGCTCTCTGCGTCAAATGCAATCTGATTCCATAGTCTCGGACTCGCTCGGAACTCGTCGAAGAATAGAAGTCGATCATCTTCCGTCTAAGGGAGTTTCTTCAGGATTTCCGAGGATACGGCGTCGATCAATCCGTTCAGGTCGGCGCTGTTGCGCGAGATATCCGACGTCGCCAACGTCGCTCCATCTCGTCGCAGGTTGATGCGGACGCGAACCATGCCTTTGTCCACGACGTAGGTGCCCGCGGGCCGAATGGCTCCGGGCATCTCATCGCTGTCCACGTATACCGCAGAAGGTCGATCTTTTCCGGGTTGGAGCAGCGTGTCGGCGAGCTTTTGACGTAGTCGAGGCATGAGGCTGAGGTTGTCGTCCCCTTCGTCGGGATTGATCAGCAGCGGCCGCAATACGATGGGCAGCGGCGATGCCAGCGGAACAAGCTGTTTCTCCTCCGTCGTGAGTCGGCCAATGTCGAAGCTGCTGCCGCGCGGGGCGGCGATCAGCGGCTTCTGGATGCCGCCGATGTTCTTTGCGAGGCGGGGCACTTCGTCCGCGGCGTACTGAAACAGCGAGCCGACATCGACGTACTCGTTCTCACGAAGGGCAGCGCCACGCATGGCTTTGAGCAGCGCATGCGTCAAAAGACCCTGGCTGAACTGCGTCGCCTCGTAGCTGACCGTGTCGGAGGCAGCCATGAGGATGTGGAAGCCGGTGCGGTCCTTGAGCCGTTCGATGCGGCGGATTGCTCGCCTGATACGCTTGTTGTTCGGTCAGCTTTTCGCCATGCCCCGGCCGCGCAGGTGTCGAGCACCATGACCTGCTTGAGCGCCGGCACCTTCTGATCCACTCGGTGAGATCCGCCCCCGTGACTGAATACTGGCTCGCAACGGCCGGATCGCTGAGTACCGCGGATCGGCGGTGCGGGCGTCGCTGGTGAGGTAAGCGTAATAGTCCGCATCGCCGGGGCGCCGCCACGCCATGGCCTGCGAGGTAGACGACGAACACATCCCCCGACTTCGCCGCCCTCGCGGCTGCGAACGCCTTCCTCGATGCTGGCCCGAGTCGGCGGTTGATGCTTACCATCCTTGTCGTGAACCAAGAGGGTGATGTGCGACTTGTCGCCTGGAAGAGCTTTTCGCGCCGAGTTCCAAGGATGATGCGATGTCCTTGGCGTCCTTGGCGGAGTAACGCAAATTCAGCGTCGGATTCGCATACTCGGAAACGCCGACGACGATGGCGTGCAGTTCGGGAGCATCCTGCTGCATCGTCCCTTCGCCGTGTACATCCGCTGGATGCCGCGATTGGAGAGATAGCCCTCCGCATTCCACGTCACGACTTCGACGACATTCTCCTGGCCGGGTTTCAACGAGGGCGCGCTCGCGAGGTCGACGACCAACGTGGCTTCCTTCGCCTTGGGATCGACGCTAGGCCCGCGTGCGTCGGCGAGCAGTTCCTTGCCGTTGACGAATACCTGCACCTTGCCAATCCCGCTGCCGCGGTTGGCGAGCTTCAGCGTCAGCCTCCCGTCCGCCTCGGGGGTTTCGAGCATGGCATCCGGATACATTTGGACGCTGCGGAACGCATCGACTTTTCGCAAAGGCTCCTTGGAGTAACCGAGAGTCTTGCCCACCAAGCCAGGGTCGTAGTAGCGTTCCTTGAGTTGTCCTAATGCGATCGTTTCGTTGCCGACGACCCAATGCAGGCCTTCGATATTGCCGCCGCTGGAAGCGTCGAATCTTCCTCGATCGATCGCTGCCCATGTGCCGTCATGGAAAGTCACGAGCTTGCATAGTTCCTTTCCAGTGGCGACGTCCCAGATGCGCGTCGTGCAATCCATGCTTCCCGTGATCGCTCTTTTCCCGTCGGCGGAAAGCGCCACGGACAGAATCGCGTCGTCGTGTCCATGAAATGCCCTGATCTGTTCGAAGGTGGTGGCATCGAAAAGCCAGGCGGCGGCATTCTCTGAGCCTACCAAGATCTGCTTTCCGTCCGGAGAGAATGTGGCCGCACCGCCATTCGGGAAGAAGCCGCGGGATTTGAAATCGTGCACGACCTTGCCGCTGGCTACGTCTCGAAGGTGAGTGGAATTCGCGTTGCTGACGAGGAACGTTTTGCTGTCCGGAGAGCATTGAAAACTCCTCACAAACGCCAGCATCGAGTTTCACGGCCCAAAGCTCTTCAACCTTTCGGTATCGAGGCAGCAGATGAGCCCATAGGCGTTGCCCACAAGTAGGCGTTTTCCGTCAGGGGTAAAGGCGATCGCAGGGAACGTTCCCTTGAAGTCTCTTCGGAACACCTCTTTCTGCGTCCGAAGATTTCGGACGACGACGATGCTGGTATGTCCGTTCTGCGGGATTCCTGCAAGCAGCGTTTCGTCCGGCGAGATCGCCATGCACGCAGCGATTTCGGTTGTGCTGGCGATGGCGGCACCCGTCTCGGCATCGGCGAGTTGAACCCCGCCGCCGCTAATGAGCATCTTTTTTCCGTCATCGATGAACTTCGTATGGGCGTAGTCGTACGTGGGTGGACGATCCAATCGCAGATGCTCGCGGCCTGAAACGAGATCCCACACGACGGCTTGTTTGCCGGTCCGCGTCAAAAGCCGGCGCATGTCGGACGAGAGCGACGCGGAGGTCACCGCGGACGTGTGGCTGGCGAATCGACGGACTTCCTGTTTCTTGGCCAAATCCCACATCGCGGCGTAGCGCATTCCGTGATGCCTGTTTCCTAGAAGAAGGTATCGGCCGTCGGCGGTAAACGCCCTGGGACCGGCGTCGAATCGAATTCGATCGACGATCTTTCCCGTCGTCACGTCCCGCAACTCGGTCCACGCGAAACGGGCAACAGCGACCATCCTTCCGTCAGGGGAAAAAACTGCGGATGCAAGGTTGTCATCGAATCTTTCTCCTTCGCCTCGCCAAAGCTCTTTCCCTGAGGCGATGTCCCAAAGGCGAACGGTTTTATCCTCGGATGTTGATACGCCAAGAGCATCATCGCGCGAAAACTGAAACGAATACAGGCGGCCGGTATGACCAAGAAGCGGCTTTTGTTCTCTTCCGTTGACCTCCCAAACGCGGATGGAATGATCGCTGCTTGACGCCGCCACCATCTTCCCGCCGGGCGAAATGACCACAACGTTATTGCCGATGCGGTCTTTTCCCGGTGATCGAAGAATGCGTAGCGGGGCAAAGCTCCTGATATCGAAGACTTTAACCTCGGTCCCTCCCTCGCCGCCAACGGTCCACGCGTGGTCGTATCCGAACGGGGCGATCCAACATCGGGACGATTGCAGTTCGCTGCCTGTCTCAAAGTCGAATCGGATCGCATTGCTCCTCGCGGTCACAATTTCGCGATCGTCGGACGAGAAGAATGCGATTGACGAGTCACCGTGATGTCGTGCGATCCTACGTACGACGCGGCCGGTGCTCGCTTCCCAGACAATCGCGGTCGCGTCACCACCGGTCGTCAGCACAAATCGGCTGTCTTTCGTGATCGCTACGGACGTGATGCCTGCATGCCCTGCGTTCACCATCAATTGCGGCGGAGGTTGGACGACGGCCGGCTCGCCTTTGGCGACGAAGGACCAGCGGATCGGCAAACCGGAAATGTCTCCGGCCGCATTCCAAGCGAGGACCTCCGCGTCGTTTTTCCGACCGGGCTTCAGCAACGGCGATTTCGCAAAATCGAGGGCAATCTCTTCCTTGGCCGCTTTCGGATCCAGCGAAGCACCCCGGGCATCGGCGTGGACTTCGGTTCCGTTGAGAGAAACCTGAATCTTGCCGATGCCCGCGCCGCGATTTTCCAGGCGTATCGTCAATGCCCCGTCCGACTGCGGACCGTGAAGCGTTGCCAAGGGAGGCAAGGAGTCGGCGCGGAATGGCTCGATCTTCGGTAGCGGTTCCTTCGAGAAACCGAGGATGGTCGGGATCAAGCCAGGAGCGTGAAAGCGTGCTTTCAGTTGCGACAGACGGATCGGCTCTTTGCCCACGACCCAGTGGAAGGCGCCAATGTTAGAGGGATCGGATGCGTGGAAACTCCCTTGAGAATCGATGACTGCCCACGAGTCGTCTTCGGGTCTTGCCTATGTGCACAGTAGAGTTCCGTTGGCGACGTCCCAGAGCCGTATGACTCCATCGATTCCGCCCGTGGCGGCCCATTTGCCGTTTGGAGCGATCGCCACGGCTCGGACCGGATCGGACTGCCAGGTCCACCGACGTACTTCCTTGAAATTCGTCGCGTCGAATACGGCCGCCGTCTCTCCGCCGCAGACCAGCACTTGCTTGCCGTCTTGCGTAAAGGCTCCCGCAACCCCGTGAATCCCCTCGAATCGATGGACCATTTCCCCTGTGGCCGTGTCCCGCAATTCCGCCCTGCCGCCGTTTCGATCTTTGCAAAGCAGAAGGCGCCGCGAGTCCGGAGATGGAACGACTTGCTGATTCAATCCGTTGCCCGACGTCGATTCGTTCCAGACCTCTTTCAAAGTCATTGCGTCATAGCAGATCACTCCGGAAGGAGTGCAAGCGAAGAGACGCTTGCCGTCCGGAGCATAAGCGACATTGGCTAAGCGGGCCTTGAGCTGCGTGCGAAACGCTTCACGCTGATTACCCCAATCCCAGACGGCCAAGACTTCGTTGGGATCTGCTCGGTGTCTTCCCGCGACGTGCTTTTGGTCAGGAGACCATGCCATGTACCAGGCAATATGCGTGGTTTGAGCCAGGATCTTGCCTTCATTCGCATCCACCATCTGGACGCCGTCGCCGCTGATCAGGATGCGTTTGCCGTCTCCGACGAACGTGGTATTACCTGAATCAGGCGTATTTGGCCGAGGAATGCGAAGCGATTCTTTTCCCTGAATGAGATCCCAGACCACGCCTCCGCGCGCGTTGCGAAAAAGCAGTCGGCCGCTGTCCGGCGAAAACGAGATCGACGAGACGGGGGAGTTGTTGCTCTCGAATCGTTGGACGATCTTCTTGGCTTGAAGATCATAGAGGATCGCGCCAGGCTCCTGAGCGTGTTTCCCAACGACCAGAAACCGGCCGTCATCCGAAAACGCTCTCGGTCCGCGGTGAGTTTGAATGCGTACAGGAATCTCGTTAGCATGCGCGTACCAAAGATCAGTGCCGCCGGCCCGAGCAACGGCAATCGCTTTGCCATCGGGCGAAATAACTGCGGGAGCATCGTGAACGACGCCTTCGCCTTCCAATCGATTCACTTCCTTGGCGTCGGCGATATTCCAGAGGCGAACGGTGTTGTCGGCCGAGACGGAAACACCCTGCGTACCGTCCGACGAGAACTGGAATGAGGAAAGGACGTCGGTGTGGCCAACGAGCGGCTTGAGCTTTTTTCCGCCCACCTCGAAAAGCTGGATCGAATGGTCACGCTGCCCGGCCGCGACGATCGCTCCGTCAGGCGAAATGGCATACACGGAATGATTCTGGTGTGCATCGCCGAGTTCGCGGTAGGTCCGGATCGCCTTAAGCGTGTTGGCATCGACCAGCGAGAGCTTCCCGGAAAAATCGCCAGCGACGCTCAACTTGCCGTCACGCGTGAGTGGAGCGCACGTCAAGGAGAGGGCCTGAACCGCTTTCCGGTGTCGAGATCGATCCGGCTTGTCCCTCGCGAGTAAACCCACGCCTCCTGTTGATTCGGGGTGAATTCGGGCGCGTAGGACGTCCTGGTGATGCTGGTAGCGACCCACGATCCTCCCTGTGAGCGTTTCCCACAAGATCAAGTTCGTGCCGCCAGCCGTGAGGACGTACTTGCCGTCCTTGCTGATCGCCACCGAAGTGACCGCTTGAGACCCCGTCTGCACGACGAGGGTAGGACTCGCCGCGGACTCCTGGGCTCGCAGAGAATGCGTTACGCCTCCGCTGATCATCCCGAAAGAGATCGTCATCGCCAGGACGACGGAACGAAGTGCTCGCTTTGCAGATCTACTCAACCATGTGCTTTTCCAGGCTGTGAAACCGCAGGTGGAAAACCACCTGTGGCCGAAACCTACTAGATCAACCCATTAGTTCCGATGAACGGACACGATTCACGACGTGATAGAAGACCGTACACATGCAACGTCGCAGAATCGTCGGATTAGCCTAAAGTTACCGCATTTTCTTGAGGATCTCCGCAGATGCCGCATCGGCTACGGCGTTCAAGTCGCTGCTCGCTCCGTTCACTTCGAACGTCGCCAAAGTCATGCCGTCGCGGCGGAGATTGATGCGCATGCGGATCATGCCGTTCGCCGTGGTGTAGGTGCCGGCGGGCCGAATGCCTCCGGGCATCTCGTCGCTATCCACAAAGACGGCGGACGGACGGTCTTTGCTTGGTTGCGCGCGTCGGCAAGTTTTTGGGCGCAGACGAGGCATGAGGCCGAGGTTGTCGTCTCCTTCGTCGGGATTGATCAGCAGCGGCCGCAATACGATCGGCAGGGGCGACGCGAGCGGTACGCGTTGCTTCTCCTCCGTCGTCAGTCGGCCAATGTCGAAGCTGCTGCCTCGCGGTGCGGCGATCAACGGCTTTTGAATGCCGCCGATGTTCTTCGCCAAACGAGGCACTTCATCGGCGGCGTATTGGAACAGCGAGCCCACATCGACGTATTCGTTTTCCTCGCAGCGTCGCGCCCCGCATGGCTTTGAGCAATGCATGCGTCAGCAGTCCCTGGCTGAACTGCGTCGCCTCGTAGCTGACTTTGTCGGAAGCGCAGCCCATGAGGATGTGGAAGCCGGTGCGGTCCTTGAGACGTTCGATGGGCGCGAATCTGCTCGCCTGAGACGCTGCGTTGTTCCGTCAGTTTTTTCGCGACCGCCCCGGCCGCGCAGGTGTCGAGCACCATGACTTGCTTGAGTGCCGGCACCTTCTTGATCCACTCGGTGAGATCCGCTCCTGTGATTGAATACTGGCTCGCGACCGCGGGATCATTGAGCACTGCGGGATCGGCAGTGCGGGCGTCGCTGGTCAGGTAGCAGTACTGGTCCGAGTCGCCCGGCAACGCCACGCCATGGCTCGCGAGGTAGACGACGAACACGTCCCCCGGTTTCGCCGACCGCGCGGCGGCAAAGGCCTTCTCGATGTTTGCCCGAGTCGGCGCGGTTGATGCTTGCCGTTTTTGTCCTGCACCAGCAGCGTGATATGCGACTTGTCGGCGCCGAACAGCTTCTTGGCTCCCAGTTCCAACGCGGAAGCGATGTCTTTCGCGTCTTTCGCCGAGTATCGCAGATTCAGCGTCGGATTCGCATACTCGGAAACGCCGACGACGATCGCATGCAGTTCGGGAGCGTCCTGCTGCATCGTCCCCTTCGCCGTATACAGCCGCTGAATGCCGCGGCTGGAGAGGTAGCCCTCCGCGTTCCACGTCACGACTTCGACGACATTCTCCTGACCGGGCTTCAGCGACGGCGCGTTCGCCAGATCGACGACCAGCGTCGCTTCCTTTGCCTTGGGATCCACGCTAGGCCCGCGTGCATCGGCGAGCAGTTCCTTGCCGTTGACGAAGACCTGCACCTTACCGATGCCGCCGCCACGATTCGCGAGTTTCAGCGTCAGCTTGCCGTCGGCGTTCGGCTCCTGCAAATTTGCAGATGGGTAGAGATTCACCTTTTGCAACGCCGCCACTTTTCGCAGGGTTCCTTGGCGCCCAAGGTGTTTCGCGAGCAGGCCAGGGTCGTAATAGCGTTCCTTCAGTTGGCCCAGAGCGATGGGTTCGTTGTTGATGACCCAATGTAAGCCTTCCACGTTGCCGCCGTTCGACGCATCGAAGCGTCCCTGAGCGTCCACGACCGCCCAGCCGCCGTCGCGAAATGCCACCAGTTTGCACAATTCCTGGCCCGTTTTCGCGTCCCAGAGTCTCGCGGTATTGTCGTCGCCTCCGGTGATGACGAAGCGACCGTCCGGCGAAAAGCCGGCTTGCCTAACGGGGCCGGAGTGGCCCACCAACTCGGCGAGGAGCTTTCCTGTCTTCACCTCCCAGATCAACACTTTTGAGGTGTCGGATGCGGTGACAGCACGCGTTCCGTCGGGCGACACCGCCACACTTTGAACGCGATTGATGCTGAACACATCCGTTCCGAAGCGGACGATGGATTCTCCGGTATTCGGGTCCATCAGGACCGCGTGTTCTTTCGACCACCGCAGAGAGCCGAACAGCAATTTTCCGTCGGGCGTGAATGCACACGACCGACTGGAAAGGTCCTTCCAAGCCTTCACGATTTTTCCACTGTCCATTTCGACCACGAAACCGCCGCCTACGTCTGCTGCGACTCCGACGAAACGACCCGAAGGATCGATTGCCGGGCGCGGATACGTTAGCCCCACTCGGAGCAACGCATTCCGCTTCCACCGTGGAATGAGCCTTGAAATCATGCACGAAGAGTTTTCGTTGACCATTGGGGCGAGCAGACCAAAAGACGGCTTTGGGCTCGCGCGAGTCGATGCTGGCAAGCAAAGGAGGTTGGTCGACATTCAAGCGTTCGGCGATTTTGCCTAATTCGACATCGATGATTGTCACTTTTTTGTCGATCCAGTGCGTCGCAGCCACTCGTTTCTGAATCAGGGCTGAACGAATACGTGGGAGTTTGCTGAACGCCTTCACGGACCGTGCGAGGCGATCCGGACGCACAGTCCCATAGACGGAAACCTTCAAAAAAGTCCCTGTTGGCCGTGAGGATGTGGTTGCCGTCTGGAGAGAACGAAGCTGCCGTCACTGAGCCCGACAAGCCTCGCAGCACACGCTCTTCACGATTCGACTCTAAGTTCCAAATGCGAACACCACCACCTTTGCCCTGTGCGGCAATGCGTTGACCGTCCTGCGAAAACACGCCTTCCGACACGGCAGGGCTGTGCCAGGGGATCTCGTCCCGCAACTGGCCAGATGCTGCCTCGAACACTAGCAGCGATCGGCTACCCTCCGGCGCGACGGCGATTCGCTTTCCGTCGGGAAAAAAGGCAGCGGTGTACCATCTCGCCGGCCATTTTTCGAGTGAAATGGGATTCGATTCCTTGCCTGTTTCGAAGTCGAAAATCGCCAGTTGGCGGTCGTCCCAAAACAAGGGATTAGAAATCGTCCATTCGGCGAAAACACGTGAAAGTGCCGCGTGACGTCGGGATGCCTGAACTGGTTCAGAGGCATCGTGTGCCGATGCAATGTAGACGGAAACCGATTTCTGGTCACTTTTCGTTCGCCGTAACCCGATACGTTCAATCGCTTCCCGTTGGAAGAGATCGAGATGTATCGGGGATCAAAGCCGCCATGTACCTTCTGTTGCTCGGGAGTCCGCCGGATCCATCGTACGAAGCGTCCGGTTTCCGTTTCCCATATGCCGGCAATGATTCCGCCCGGCCCCCCCGCGCAGGCGAAGACATGTTCGCCGTCAGGGGAGAATTGGGCGCTGGAGTGACATTTTTTCGGGAATTGAAACTTTACCTCACCCGTTTCGAGGTTCCAAAGTCGGATCTGCTCGCTCGCAGCGAGAAGTCCATACCGTTGGTTCGGCGAGAATTGAACTTGCCACGAGGCGCCGTCGAAGCCGTCAAGCCGACGAAGCTGCCTACCCGACTCCCTGTCCCACAAAATTGCGGACGAGCGATTGCCGGTCAGCACCAGCTTCTGGTCGCGCGAAATCGCCGCCGCTGTCGCGGATTCAGCGACCTGCAAGACTAAAGTCGGCTTGCTCGGATCCGGTGCCGTCGTCTCCTTGGGCCGGATCAAGTCCGGGCCCGTGGGTGAGTTCGACTGACCGAGGCAAAGAGCGATCAAGAAAGGGTAAACCATTTGCATGGTGCTTGGTCTCTGATGGATTCAGACAGCTACCAGGGCGATGCGCGTTCGACGAACCCAAGTTTATGCGGCAGCGCCGCTTGGATGTTATGCACATCCGAAGCGGCGCGTCGGAGACATCGAAACGTACGATCGGTGGGCGCGATTCCGGATTCTAACCTCAGCGAAGCACCAGGAGCGACGGTCCAACCTTGTATCGGCCGTACTGCTGGGCCGAGATAGGCGTGATCGACGAACCATTGCGAGCGATGGGGCCGATGTCGTCCACGGGGAAAATGTATGTCCCATCCGCGGAGACGAACGCCGCGGGCAGTCCGGGCGCAGCGACTACGCGTGCTCCCTGTCGTATCTCGGCGAGCGCGGGGACCTGCTGGTATTGAGCAACAGTGTAATTGCGGCGGTCCGTCGTGAAGTCGGCGCCGACCGACGTTGCCCACTGAATTCGCTTGCCATTGACCACGAGCGCCAAGGGCATGCCAGGAGCTACCATCACATAGGAGCCGGGCGTCCCGCCTTTGGCGGTCAGGAGCTTGTAATGCTCCCAGGCGCGATCAATGAGTTGATCGGCTTTCGCAAACGCCTCGATTTCAAGTGGATTTCGGGCGTACGCCAAGCCTCCTCGATAGTATCCTCGAAAGTACTGATATCCGAACTGCCCCTCGCTGCCGAATCGCATGTTTTGCTCGACGTGAGTCATCTCATGAATAAGCAGTTTCAGTTGATACTTCAGGTCCACTTCATTCCGGCGATATCGGAAGAAGATCCTGGTTCCGAACGTCTGTGCTTCGGTATCGCTTTTCGCTGAGAACCCGGACGAGGTCCAGTCATCCAGGGGAGGCTGCCCCCAAACGATTGTGACCGCGTCGGTGATATTGCCGAACAACGCCTTAAGGACGGTTCGTTCGGGCATGGGAAGCGGTTCGACCGCGAGTAAGCTCGCTTGGGCCCGTTTCGTCATAGCCGCTTTTGCGGCGGGGTATCCCACCCGTCCTGCTTCGCCCCAAAGATCTTCCGCTTTCGGCTTTGCGGTTACGGCAGGAATGACCCCCTTTCCGCCGCATCGAGAACATTTGAACGGAGGCGCCGGAATGAGGCCGATGCCACCGCAGGTGATGCACGGAATGTTCAGCCCTCGGCTCGACGCTGCCAGTTGTCTGAGCGTTTCCGGCATCTCCGCCGACGGGGGTGGGGTGTCGATCGCTGCCTTCAGGTGCTTTCGTTGCGCCGCGTTCAGTTCCTCCTTCAGGGGTAGCATTCCGGCGATCGTCCGCAGCAATTCCTTATCTCCGCTCTCATGTGCTTCTAGGATCGCTCCGGAAAGCACATGGAACGTGTGGAAGCTCTCGGAGGAAACGCCCGGTCCCTCCAGGTCTGGATCGGCGGAACGCTTCTCTTTAGCGAGCGTCCGCCCCGCATTCACGAGGGCTTCGAGATCCGAGTCAGACTTCGCCTTGGCGTACTTGCCCAAGCGATCGAGCGCGGCGGTATCTTGGCTTTCTCCTGCCCATCGTGCCGCAACCATCATCAGGTCCTTGGCGACGATCGCTTTGTGCGGCCGACCCAGCACGCGTTCGCCTTCCGCGAACTGAAAGGCGATATCCACCAGCATCGAAGCGTCCTTCGTCTGCATCGCTCGGCTCAGCAAGCGGACATTGACATAACGATTGAAAGCAAGATCGTCCCAGGCCGCGGGAATGCGAGGCGTCTCCCATCCCACGGTGGCGGGCGTATTCTCCTCCTCGCCTGATTCGGTTTGCGCCGGTTTCGGCGACTCAAGTGGCGGGTCGGCATAAAGCGATCCTGAGATCAGCAGTCCCATCCACGCAATGCATGCCCAGCGATTCATCAGTTTCTCCCCGAGGTGATTCACATCATTCAAAGAGCCATCGCGGACGACAGCGATTCGAAGGAGCAAACCCGAATCAAGCAGGAAGCGGACAAAATTGCGAAATGGGCCGCATAGAGATTGCTAGCGTTGGCAAACTCGACGAAAAACCTTGCGAATCCGCGTGGAATGCCCATAGTGGCAGGGGGCGAAAGGGAACCGAAATGGAACTGCGATCGAGACGCAAGTCTCGAACAGGTCGACAAATCGGCGGGAACGCATCTCCGAATCTCGTACGCGAAATGGAACTTTTGTCCGGGGCAACGCATTCCCGGGTTTAGGTTGGGGAGACATCGATGGAGGCGGAAGCGGAATTCGGGGAGGCGCTTGGCAGATTGCGCCAAGGGGACGCCCAGGCAGCCGCATGGATGGTGGATCGTTTCGGCCCGGAACTCCGCCGCGTCATCCGCATGCGCCTGACTGACCCGTTTCTGCGACGACTCGTGGACTCCTCCGACATCCAGCAGTCGGTGTTTGCGAATTTTTTCGTACGAGCCGCCTTGGGGCAGTACGAACTCGAGGAGCCGAAGAACCTGATCAGCTTGCTGGTGACGATGGCACGCAACAAGGTGATCAACCTGGCTCGCGACAACAAGAAAGAGAAATCCGCCCGCAACTCGCCCGAAGCTCCCGCCCCTTTGGAGGAGATCGGCGACCGAACCATCGACTCGGGAATCGATGCGGCGGAGATGGTGTCGAAGGCTCGCCGACTGCTTTCGACGGACGAAGCGAGATTGGTCGAGGAGCGGTTGGGCGGAAAGTCGTGGCAGGAAATCGCGGCCTCGCGAAACGAACAGCCGGACGCTTGCCGTAAGCAGTATCGCCGAGCGTTGGATCGCGTGGCGGAGCAACTTGGATTGACGGAGGAGTGATGAACGATCGCATCGTGTCCGACGACACCGTCGCATTCCAAGGGGCGACGCCCATCGACCTGCCCGCATGGGTCGATTCGCTCCGTCAGTTGGTGCTGTCGTCGTTGCAGTCGGTGGATGCCGGGGATCGTCTGGCGTGGATTCGTGCAGACCAAAGGCAACGGTGGGCTTCAGGCCAGCGAGTGCCGATCGAAGCGTATCTCTCGCTTCCGTTGATGGCGGAATCGGACGGCGATTTGTCGATCGATCTGATCTACAGCGAATACCTTCTGCGTCAGGAGCGAAACGAGCGGCCCGATCCGGAGGAGTATCTGCGTCGATTCCCTCGCCATGCGGATGCGCTGCGCCGCTTGTTTCTCGTGGACTCCGCGCTGATGGCGATCGGGCAAGGCGAATCGCCGGCATCGTCCGCTGCGCCGCCAACCGAAGCGTTGCCGACGATCGGTAGGTATGTGATCCTCGACAAGCTGGCGGAAGGCGGGCAGGGGGTCGTATTCCGTGCCGTGCATCCGCAACTGGGCCGCGAGGTCGCGATCAAGTGGAGCAAGGAACGCGTCGGCGCCGACGGTTCGCGCGATCGCTTGGTGGCTGAGGGCAAGTTGCTCGCCCGCATCGAGCATCCGCGTATGGTCCGCGTGTTCGACCTCGATTTTCATCAGGAGCGTCCTTTTCTCGTCATGGAGTTGGCGACGGGTACGACGCTTGAGGCGTATTGGGATCGAGTTCGGCCAAGCCCCGCGGAGGCAGCGTCGCTGGCCGCGCGAATCGCGCGAGCGATCGATGTCCTGCATCGTCAAGGAATCACGCATCGCGACTTGAAGCCGAAGAACATCCTCGTCGATGCTGCCGGCGAACCGAAAATCGTCGATTTCGGATTGGCGACGCAGCGACATGGCTTTCAATCTTCGGAATCTTCCGACCATGTCTCCGGCACCTTGGCCTATATTCCGCCAGAACAGGCAAAGGGGGATGAAGCGGCAATCGGTCCCCGAAGCGACGTGTACGCCCTGGGCGGCGTCCTCCATTTTCTGCTGACCGGCAAAGCTCCGCGTCAGGCCGACGACATGCGAAGAATGTTCGACGCGGCCGGTCGAGGCGAGTGGGATCGATCCGCGCTTGCCGCGTCGAATATCGCACCCGCCCTTCGCCGCATCTGCGAGACGTCATTATCGGTGGATGCGAATGCTCGTTTCGCCAGCGCCTCGGAGTTCGCGGAGGCGCTCGACCGCTGGCGTTTGCGAGCGGTCCGAATTCGGCGAGCGGTCTTGGCGTCGATGGCGATCCTCTTCGCCTGTATTGCCGCAGGCTGGCTTGCGACACGGCCTCATCCGTCGCCCATAGAGCCACTGACCAAAGGCACGCAACCAGTTCGCACCGCGCCAACCAAGATCGAAGGCGTTGTCTATCGCAAAGCGAACGGAAAGGGATTCGATCTTAAGGATGCGTTGCCAATTTACACAGGCAACGAACTTCGATTCACGATGACGCTCCCTGCGCACAGGCACGGCGCCATGCTCTTCTATTCCGAAGGAAAGTGGACGCTCGCGGAGACCTATGCAGCGGAGTCCACCGAACGAACCGTGTCCTATCCGAAATCGCCAGCCGATCGCGTGCCTTTGGAAGGAGAACCTGGAACCGAGGTGTTCGTGTTCGTCGGATCAAAAAATGGGCCGATTGACCTCGGTGAAATCGAAGGCATTACTAGAGACCTGGGGCGCTTTCCGGAACTCCGAAACGACCAGACGTTGTTGACGTTCGACGAAGCCAAAACCCAACAATGGCACCGCGCCGTGCTAGGCAAAGCAGTCCAGGGCAAGTCACCTGAGGATGTCGCATTCGCCAAGTTAGATGCCATGCGAGTTTCATTCCTGCGGATTGCGGACACCTGCGGTGCTGTCCTCTTCGCTCATCGCTCGCCGGATAACTGATGGAAGGCCGAACCGATACCGTAGTCAACGACGCATCCAGACCCAAAACTCCCAAACTGGGTCCGTATTCGACTTCCTTGTCCGCCGTACCAGCGTGAACGTGTCCCACCGGCCCGGTTTCGCGGGCCGCCAATCAAGGAGCACGAGTATGCTTTTCTCGTCACACTGGACTGTGCTCCAAACCCGGATTCTCACGCGGCGTGAACTGGCCGCGGTGTTGGCGGCGCCAGCCAAAACGCCGAACGCAACCGCGTCATTGTGCGGTTGGCCTGTTGCAGCGGACTGTCGGTGAGCGAGATCGCGAATTTGGCGGGGGGCGCGTGTTGGTTCAAGGGGCGCGGCCTCATCTTCGGCTGCTGAAGGGCGACACGAACGTGAAGAAGGGGCGGCGGGTGCCGCTGTCGTAGGATGCCGGAACGCTCGCCGATCTGAGGGCGTGGAAGGCGGTGCGTGCAAGCCAGGGGGCCAAGGACGGCGAAATGGTGATCGGCGCCGACACTAGGTGGAATCCAGCGGCCCAATGCAGGCTGCGATCGCGAACGAGTATCTGCATGAAACGTGTATGCCGGGCCAATCCAGGATTTGTTCCGATTCTGATTGACCGGCCGTCCTCATCTTTTCAGAATGAAGCTCCGCTTGTTTTCAAGCGGCCAAGATTCAGGCCGAATGCAGAAAGATGACGACTTCCTAGTTGTTTGAGCCAGTCCCTAGTCTGCGAATCGGGCGATACCAGGAAGTCCTCGCCTTCTCCTTTCGTGCAAGGTAGCGTTGTGAACTGACAATTCGGTCGTCCACGGATAGCAGAGGGTTCGTTGATGTTGCCGATCCATAACGATCGCAAGCAATTGTCCGGCAATCGCGTTTCTCGGCGATCTTTTCTTCAACTCGGCAGTCTGGCTCTTGGCGGCCTTTCGCTTCCACAGCTATTGCAAGCGGAGGCACAGGGAAGCACCCGCCAATCCCATCAATCAATCATCATGATCTTCTTGGCCGGTGGTCCACCGCACCAGGACATGGTCGATCTCAAACCGGATGCCCCGGTAGAAATCCGGGGGGAGTTTCGGCCAATTTCCACGAAGGTGCCAGGCATTCAAATCTGCGAGCACCTGCCCCGGCTCGCCTCCGTCACTGACCGCCTGGCCATTTTGCGAGCAGTGGTTGGCTCTGAGGGGCATCACTCCGCGTTCCAGTGTCAAACCGGTCGTCGGTCCTCAAACCAGCCGCAGGGAGGCTGGCCTTCGTTGGGCTCGATCGTCTCGAAACTGCAGGGGCCGACCGCGCCAGCCATGCCGTCCTTCGTCGGATTGGCGCCGAAGATGGCGACCAGCACCTGGGCGGACGCCGGGCAACCGGGCTTTCTCGGCATCCAGCATGCTCCCATCAAACCGAACGCTGACGGCATGGGGAGCATGACTCTTGACCGAATGCGGTTGGAGCACTTCGCCGACCGCCGAGCACTACTCGGAAGCTTCGATGCCATCCGACGCGACATGGATCGCAGGGGCTCGCTGGAAGCTGCCGATGTGTTCCAGCGTCAGGCCTTGGAGATTCTCACATCGAACCGGCTTGCGGAAGCGCTTGATCTGGAGCGGGAACCAGCGCATGTGCGAGACCGTTATGGCCGTGGCGATCCTCGACCGGCGGGCTTTGGCGATGCTGGCCCGCTGATGAACGACTATTTTCTCGCCGCTCGGCGTTTGGTCGAGGCGGGCGTGCGTATCGTGACGCTCTCCTATGGACGCTGGGATTGGCACGGACAGCCGCACGGCACGAATTTTGACAATGCCCGCCACCACCTTCCGGTGCTGGACCAGGGTTTGACCGCCTTGCTAGAAGACCTGCGCCTTCGCGGGCTAGACCAAGATGTGACGGTACTGGTTTGGGGCGAGTTCGGCCGCACCCCGCGCATCAATCCGCAAGGCGGCCGAGATCATTGGCCGGCCGTGAGCTGCGCGCTTCTGGCTGGCGGCGGGCTGCGCACCGGCCAAGTCATTGGCTCGACCAACCGGTATGCGGAATTCGCCGTGGATCGCCCGGTGCATTTCCAGGATGTGTTCGCTACGCTTTATCGCAGCATCGGCATCGACGTGAGCCAGGCGACGGTAACGGACCTGACGGGCCGCCCAACCTACCTCGTAGATGAGGGCCATGCCCCGATCCGCGAGTTGATTTAAGCCGCAATAGGGCTGTGCCGGTGTTGTGGCCCCAAGCTACTTCTTCCGCGCCGTCGCGGAGGAACACGCCGTCCAAGCACGCCGGGAAACCGGCTTGCCCGACGATCTCAGCCTCGCCCAAGAACGACTGATCCAACGTCACGCTGTCCGCCGAGCTCTCGTCGAACTCGGCTATCTATCCCTGTCGAGGAGGCGATTACCTCTAACCATTCAAAGCCAAATAACGACATGAATTAGCCAAGGGGCACACGAGTCTTCAAGGGCAGCAAGCCGATGACGCCTGATGGATCATTCCACCCACCTGGGATCGTCAATCCTAATAGCCCGTTCTTTAGTGCGACATTAGCAAATGAAACGCATATTCCGATTGATCCTAGCTCGTTCTTGCTCGGAGGTCGAAAATGAGCCTAAGAGCGGTCGTTGAGAACGTTACAAGTGAACTTAGAGCCCAAGATGCATACAGCCGTGAGAAAGCAGCATCCGAATTGGCTGATTGGGCTGAATCTGATTCGCTCAGTGACGAAGAGCTCAGGTTAGTTTTTAGTGAATTGTCCACCGTTGTCGCTAAAGAGGAGAATTCAAGGGTCACGGAGTCGGTTTGGCATGCCCTTTCTCAGATCGCCATGTCGAATCGTGGTCAAAATTTCAATTGGGACTTCGTTTCTCAGTCCATTTGCTCACTTCAAAGAGATTGCCTTGAATTTGCATTGGTCTGCTTAGGATTCTCGGGCGAAGCTAGGTTCTTGCCGGTGATTTCAGCACAGTTCGCAAATGCTGATCCAGAAATTCAGACCGCCGCGCGTACCGCTTATGAGGAGTGCATCTTCAGGTCTGAAGCCCGAGCCTGAGAGGATAAATCGAAAGGTCGTTTTGGGTTAGCTAGCAGCCTGTTGAAAAACGGTTTGATGCCCATGTTAGTGTGTAGGCGCCTTCCTGGCGAACGGGGGAGTTTGGCATGAGCATGGGCAAGCGTGTTTTGGAACAGCAAGCGGAGCTTTGGGTGGTCTCGGCCGACTTGCCGCGCTCTCCCGGGCATGCTTTCTACGATCGGCTCAACGGCATTCTTGCCGAGGCCGGCTTCGACCGCTTCGTCGAGGATCTTTGCCAACCGCACTATGCCGAGGATGCGGGTCGGGATTCCATTCCGCCGGGCGTTTACTTCCGCATGCTGTTCGTGGGCTACTTCGAAGAACTCGACTCGCAACGGGCCATTGCCTGGCGTTGCAGCGACAGCCTGTCGTTGCGGTCGTTTCTGGGCATCCCTTTGGAGCATCGGACGCCGGATCACTCCAGCCTGACGCGCATCCGCCAACGTTTGCCCCGCGAGGTGTATGACCGGGTGTTCATTCAGGTGCTGTCGATCGCTCAAGAGAAGGGGCTTCTCAAGGGCAAGACGGTAGGCGTGGACTCCACCACCCTGGAGGCGAATGCGGCGATGAAGAGCATCGTCCGCAGGGACACCGGCGAAGGCTACACGGAATACCTCAAGCGGTTGCTCGCCGAACAGGGCGTGGAGAATCCCACCGACGAAGACGCTCGCCGCTTCGATCGGGACCGCAAGAACAAGGGCTCCAACCAACAATGGCAATCGCCGAGCGATCCCGACAGCCGGATCGCCAAGATGAAGGATCATCGCACGCATTTGGCGTACAAGGCGGAGCATGTGGTGGATCTGGTGTCGGAGTTCGTGGTGGCCGCTCCGGTGTATCGCGCGGACCAGTCGGACGCCTCGACCATGGCGGAGAGCTTGATCGCCGCTCAGGTGAATCTGGTCTTAAGCGGCAGC
>JAXMAT010000071.1:0-25112 GCA_046350235.1 Gemmataceae bacterium
GACAAGTCGCCCGTCGCAACGGCCGTGGTCACTTCGGCGATATTGCGGACCTGGGCGGTAAGATTACCTGCCATCGAGTTCACGGAATCGGTGAGATCCTTCCACGTGCCCGCGACGCCCTTCACTTTCGCCTGGCCGCCGAGCTTGCCTTCGGTGCCCACTTCGCGGGCCACGCGGGTCACTTCTGCCGCGAACGAACCAAGTTGATCCACCATTTTGTTGATGGTCTTTGCGGTGCGGAGAAATTCGCCCTGCAGCGGGCGTTCGCCGATTTCGAGCGCCATCGTCTGCGACAAATCGCCCTGAGCCACGGCGCCGATGACACGCGCCGTTTCGCTGGTGGGGTGAACTAAATCGCTCACTAATTCATTCACCGATTGGATCGCATCAGACCACGATCCGCTGACGTCGCCGAGCGAAGCGCGCTGCGTGATCCGCCCTTCTTTGCCGACGACTCGGCTCAGGCGATCGAGTTCGTTCGCCATGCGTTGATTGAGTTCGACGACGTCATTGAAAGTGTCCGCGATCTTCCCGGCGACGCCGGTCCACTCCATGGGAAGGCGAATGGTGAAGTCGCCTTTTTTCAGAGCGGCGAGAGCGTTGAGGAGGGCTTTCGGTTCGAGATCGCGCGCAAGCGCTTCGTGCAGAATGGACATGGGCGACGATCCTCTGCTGGGCGAAAACAAGAGGTCGAGTCAAGTTGTAACGCGCAGACGAGCGGAAGTATAGCCTGTGCCGAGAAGATTGCCGTTCGAACGGCGTTGGGGTATTGCTGCGAACCAAGCCACCTACCCCTACCCTCGTTCGTTCCCCAGGGCACGGTCACGATTCTTATCGAAGATCGCCAGCAGGATCAAAGCAAACGCCGCAAGTCGAACCCAGTAGAGCCGGCTGTCGTCTGTGGTCCCGCCGTAGATCCCGATGAAGATGCGATTGATCGCCAGAATCAAAAAGCTGCCGGCAAACAGCACGAACAAACGATCTCGCGTCGCGCCCCAAAACTGCAGGAAAAACGCCGAGGCCACGAAGAATCCCATGGCGATCGCGCCGGTCATCATGTCGTGCATTCAGCCACCTATTTAGTTCCCCATATGCAACCGAATAGCAAGCTCAGGACGCCCACGAAAGCCAAGGTGGTCCGAGGCCAAGCCAAGTCGAGATGCGGGTAGACGACAATATCTAGGAATAGAATGCCGTTTTCGGCGGCGAAAGCGGCAAAAGCCACGGCTACGGCAAGAAGCAGCGGCAAGCCGGTTCGCTTCCAGCCACGCAGCATCAGAAGACTGCAGGCGAAGGCAGTGGCCGCACACAGGAGGTAGACGGCCCCCTCCAACTACAGTTCCTTCCGAAGTCGAAAAGCGTCGGCGAGTGCCCGCAACGGATCCTGAGCCCGCGCATAGACCCAGCGGATCAGCGTTACCGGTCGCTCGTTGTAAAGGGCGAGCAGCCGCTCAAGGTGCGTCCTTGACTCCTGGCTCAGCAACGCCAACCCGCAACGGGGAGCGGTCTCTCGCCTGTCTAGCACGAAGCAAGCCCCGTCGCTCGAGTGCGTGGATATGACTGGTTACCCGGCGCGCGACGGTCGTCTGCACAAGAGCCCCCATCGGCTCGAAAGCCCAAAGGGCTTCGGGACTCTCTCCACACAGGCGCAGCAGTTCGAGCTGCTCGACGGAATCGACATTCGATTCCAAAAAGCGGCGGAGATCATCAGGTATCGAAGGGTCAGAAGCCAATATTCTCGCGCAAGAAGCTCGGCAGCGGTCGCAGCGGTCATTGACGACTATCGAATAAGTCGAGAACGGCCGTCTACAGCATTCCGATCTCCTGCAAAGGTTGCGCCAAAGTCTCGGATGCGGATTCTGTAACTTTGGTGGAAGTTTGCCCGTCTTCATGTTTCAAATAGACGATGTTGAGAATCGCCAATTGAAACATGCCCCACGCTCGTTTTGCCCGATCGGCTTCTTGGAGCAGTTGCATCACTTCGTGTTGCGCAACGGCCGCTTCGCCTCTCCCATCGAGAACCGCAAATGCGATGGCATGTTGCTCCTCTTGGGTGAGGCCGGCGATACTGGGAAACAGCTCCTCCCGAGCCGCCTCTATCCACTGTTCGCGGCAAATACGAGCAAGCTTCGAGCGTTCGTCCGGCAAATTCATAGTCAGCCTCGCATTCCACCGAGAGACCGGGCGCCAACATCCCGTCGCGTATCTTAAATAGGCATGCGGAATGCTCGAAGCGAGAAAACGCATTCCCACGTCGCATCGCACTCGTCCTGTCATCGATTTGCGTTCACGCGATAGAATGCAGGATGTCACGTCTGAGTTTCAGGCTGCGGGTAGGCACTCGTGAAACGCGCGCTTCTCGTTATCGTACTCTTTGCCGTTGCAGGCCTCGGACTCGGTTTTCTCTGGCCGTTCGCTTCCGCACGTGAACTTCGCATTGCCGGGATCGTCGAGGTGCAGGAAGTACGCCTGGCGTCGAAGGTGGGCGGCCGCGTGGCGGAATTGTTCGTCCGCGAAGGAGCAGTGTTGCATCCCGGCATGAAACTATTGCGGTTGGATGCACCGGAGTTGGAAAACCAAAAGAAGCAATTGAAAGCCCGCGAGGAAGCCGCCAAAGCCGACTACGATCGGACGGTGGCTGGAGCACGCATCGAAGAGAAACGCGCTGCGGAATCGGCGGCCGCAGCGGCGAAGGCACGCTACGACCGAATGGTAGCGGGATGGCGCGAAGAAGAGAAACGGCTCGCAGGGAGCGAACTGGAAACCGCAAGCGCCGAATTGAAGCAAGCACTCGAAGACTACCAGCGGTTTTACGAGCTTTACCAATCCAAATCGGCCTCTAAAGCCGATGTCGACGCCGCGTTAGGCGCTCGAGACCGTGCCCGCGGCAGAGTCAACGCGGCCAAGGCCAAAGTCGATATGTACCTACTCGGCAATCGCCCCGAGGATGTAGCCGAATCAAAATCGGAATGGGAGAAGCTCAAAGCTAAAGCGGACGAGTTGAACGCCGGTTCGAGGGTTGAAGACGTCGCGCTGGCGTTGGCGAAATGGCAAGAAGCCAAAGCGAAGACGGAAGAGGTGGAGATCAATCTCAAGGAAGCGACGATCTTCGTTCCGAACTCTTATGATTTCAACGATTCGGTGGTCGAAGTCGTTTCCGTCCGCGTCGGCGACGTCCTGGTCCCGAATCAGCCGGTGTTTCGCGTACTCTGCCCTCGAGACATGTGGGTGAAAGTCTTCATTCCCGAGACGGAACTTGCTCATGTGCGGGCGGAATCCGCTCAGACTCCTGGCAGCACCGTCAACGTGTCGCTCGACGGGCTGCCCAACAAATCGTTCAAAGGCCGTGTCATCCAGGTTGCGAACGTCAGCGAGTTTACGCCTCGCAATGTGCAAAGCGTGGATCAGCGAAGATTCCAAGTCTTCGGCGTGCGCATCGCCATCGACGAGCCGGAAGGCCGATTCCACGCGGGAATGGCGGCCTCCGTTTCGTTGCTGAAAGATTGATGCGGTTACAGATCGTCGTAGGGCATTTCGAAAATCTGCCGCAGTTTGCTCATGTCGCCTGTCTCGTATCCCAAGCGGAACCATTTCACCCGCTGGGCGGAGGTGCCGTGCGTATACCGTTCCGGCGAAACGAACCCCCCCGATCGCTTTTGCAATCGGTCGTCGCCGATGGCATTGGCTGATTTCAAAGCCGAATCGATGTCGCCGGGTTCGATAAAACGGAACTTCTGCTGCCCGTAGTGCGCCCACACTCCCGCAAGATAGTCCGCCTGCAACTCCAGGCGAACCGACCACTGATTGAACTCCGCCTTCGGTAGCTGTTGCCGTTTGGCGTCGACGATGCCGCTGTAGCCAAGCAGATTCTGCACATGATGTCCCACTTCGTGGGCAATCACATAGGCTTGGGAGAACTCGGCCTTCGACCCGCCGAGCTTGCGTTCCAACTCATCGAAAAAGGTAGGATCGAGATACAACGTGCGGTCGGCGGGGCAATAGAACGGGCCGACCGCCGACGGAGCGTTTCCGCAACCGGTGCTGACTGCTTCATAGAAGAGCACCAGCTTCGGCGCCTCGTAACGTTTGCTCGCCTTGCGGAACTGTTCGCTCCAAACGTCTTCGGTGAACTTGAGCACGGTCGCCGCGAATTTGCCCTGCCGCTTCTCGTCTTGCGACAGTTCTCGCTTTTCCCCTGGAGGACCGCCGGGCCCTGGCCCGCCCCCTTTGTTGATGACGTCGTTGACTTTCTGCGGATCGACCCCAAGGAACGCAGCGATCAATACGACGATGAGACCAACGGCTCCTCCGCCGACGGCCAGCCCTCGCGTCGGCAATCCGCGACGATCTTCGACATTGCCGCTTTGTTCTTCGCCTTCCCATTTCATGGAGACATCCTCGCATGGCGATTGAGAGCCGATCAGGGCGATCCTTGCCGTGTTTCCTATGCAAACGACATTCCGAAAGAAATACCTGCTCAGGAGATGATTCTTGCTCGAAGCCTCATCGATGCGGCCGCACGCCAGAGGAGTCGATGATTGCAGGCATTCGACAGGCTTGTTACATTCGTCATGCAACACCCCATCGCCGCTCGGAGAATGCACGTGTCTTGCCTTCGCCTGTTCGTCGCCTGTGTTCTCGCAATCCCCGTTTGGTGCTTTCACGAACTGTCGGCACAAGGCATCAAGCTGCCGCCAGGCTACGCGCTGGAAGAGCAACCGAAAAACGCGAACGACGCCAAAATCGTGCTGATTGCAGGCTCCAATTACTTCAAACCGGGCGAGCACGACTACATTGCCGCAGGTGCCGTGCTCGCGGAACTGCTGAAGCAGACTCCTGGGGTCGCACCAGTGCTCGCAGTCGATTGGCCGAAGAACCCCAAGACATTGGAAGGCGCCCGCTGCGTCGTCTTTTTCTTTGATGGCGGCGACAAGCATGGACTCCTCAAAGAGAACCGCCTTGCCGACATCAAGAAATTGGCGGAAAGCGGAGCCGGACTCGTGTTTTTCCATCAGACGGTCGATGTGGCCAAAGACCTCGGCGAGCGGTTTCGCGAACTAGCCGGCGGAGCGTATGAGAAAGGCTATTCGCAACGAGCCCACTGGATCGACACGTTCAAGAATTTTCCTGATCACCCGGTCACGCACGGCGTGGCTCCCTTCAAGATCGACGACGGTTGGCTGTATCAAAGCCGATTCGTCCCCGGCATGAAGGGCGTGACTCCGTTGCTGCGCACCACAAATCCCAAAGGAGCCAAGCCAAAAGGAGAATCAGACGATGTCGTGGCATGGGCCTACGACCGAAAGGACGGGGGTCGTTCGTTCGCTTTCACCGGAGCGCATCTCCACATCAGCTTCCTAGAAGAAGGCTACCGCCGACTCCTGACCAACGGCATCCTATGGACCGCCAAGATCGACACCCCCGCGACTGGCGCCCCGGTGGAACTCAACAAGGAACGCCTTGACGGATTGCAGACGCCCGCCCCTGCAAAAGCCAAGAAGGCCGACAAAACAACGGCTACCTCCTTGGAACTGATTTGCCCCAGCAAGGACAGCAGCCACTTCGTCGGCAAGGCGAGCGGCAAGAAGTTCGTCGTCTGGGGCGTGAATTACGACCACGACGACGCGGGACGCCTGCTGGAGGACTATTGGGACAAGGAATGGGCGACTGTCGTCGAGGATTTCAAGGAGATCAAGGCGATTCAAGCGAACGTCGTCCGCATCCACCTGCAACTCGGCAAATTCATGGACGCTGCTGATCGACCGAACGAAGCCAACCTTGCTCGACTCGGCAAACTGGTCCGACTCGCTGAGGAGACCGGCCTCTATCTCGACGTGACCGGCCTTGGCTGTTACCACAAGAAGGACGTGCCCGCGTGGTATGACGTGCTCGGCGAATCCAAACGCTGGGAAGTGCAGGAGCGATTTTGGAAAGCGGTCGCCGGCGTCTGCAAGGAAAGCGCCGCCATCTTTTGCTATGACCTGATGAACGAACCCGTGATGGCTGGCGACAAGAAAGACAACGAATGGCTCGTCGGCGAATTCGGCGGCAAGCATTTCGTGCAACGCATCACCCGCGACATGGCAGGCCGCACTCGCGAGGAAGTCGCCAAGCAATGGGTCAAGCAACTGACCGCGGCGATCCGCTCCGTCGATGACCGCCACATGATCACCGTCGGCGTCATCCCCTGGGCCCATGTCTTCAAAGGCGCCAAGCCCCTCTTCTACGCCCCCGGCGTCGGCGACCCGCTCGATTTCGTGAGCGTCCACTTTTATCCGAAGAAAGGCGATGTCGCCGGTTCGCTCGCAGCCCTCAAGGTCTACGAAATCGGCAAGCCTCTCGTGGTCGAAGAGATCTTCCCTCTCGGCTGCAGCATCGAGGAAGCGGGCGAGTTCATCGAAAGGTCACGCGAATTCTGCGATGGCTGGGTGAGCTTCTATTGGGGCAAGACGATCGAAGAAAACGACAAGGCGGGCGACATCAAGGGCGCGTTGATGGGCCAATGGCTGCGCTATTTCCGATCGAAGGCCCCGGAAATGTCGGCGATTCGCAAAGGCTGACGAGGCACGGCGTCAATTTCCTCTCCGCCGCAGTGGCGAATCGCTGTGAGCCGACCGTAAGATGTCCGAACGCTTGGACTGACTCAGCATCGTGCGCCAACGAGGGACACGCGGATGATTCGCATCGGCATCGCCGGCATCGGTTTCATGGGCATGATCCACTATCTTGCGGCTCGCCAGCTGCGCGATGCAAAAATCGTCGCGATTTGCAGTAGGGACGAGAAAAAACTCGCAGGCGATTGGACGACGATCCAGGGAAACTACGGACCTCGCGGCGAGATGATGGATCTGAGCGGGATCAAGAAATATCGCGATCTTAAGGACATGATCGCCGATCCCGAGATCGATCTCATCGACGTCTGCAACCCGACGAATCTGCATCCGGACTACGCGATGCATGCGCTGCGGGCAGGAAAGCATGTCATCGTCGAGAAGGCGATCGCCCTCAGTGCGAAGGAAGCGGATGCGATGCTGGCGACGTCGCGCGAAGCGAAACGCCTATTGATGGTCGCCCATGTGTTGCCCTTCATCCCCGAGTTCGCGTTCGCGGCCGAGGTGGTGAAATCGAAGAAGTACGGCAATCTGGTCGGCGCTCATTTTCGCCGAGTCATCTCGCAGCCCGATTGGTCGGCCGACATCGGCGATGCGAGCAAGACAGGCGGGCCTGCGGTCGATCTGCACATCCACGACACGCATTTCATCGGCCTACTCTGCGGCGTTCCGGGGCATGTGATGTCCACGGGCGTGGTGCGAAACGGCGCCGTCGATTACCTGACGACGCAATACCTCTATGGCCCCGGCGGCCCGGCTGTCACGTGTTCCAGCGGCGCGGTCGCGATGAAGGCGAGGCCTTTCGTGCATGGCTTCGAGATCTATCTCGAGAAAGCGACTCTGACCTTCGAATCCGGCGTCCTCCCGCTCACGGTGCTCCATGCCGACGGCACGACGGAGACGCCGAAATTCGAGGGAGCAGATGATGCGACGGCCGCGTTTACGAACGAACTGCAAGCAGCCGTGGACGGAGTGAAAGCCGGCAAGGAGCCCGACCTGCTCAGCGCGAAGCTCGCACGCGATGCGCTGGTCCTGTGCTGGAAGGAAATCGAATCGGTGAAGACCGGCAAAGCGGTCGCGATCGATTGATTTAGCGCGCTGCGCAAGCAAGCGTTCGCAGGCTGTGCAGGGTGGATTCACTCACCTTCCGCAACCTGCGAACACTTGCTTGCGCAGCGTGCTAACTACTCGGCCGGCAGCAGCACTCCCGCGATCGCGGCGTTGAGCAGCGTGGCGAGGAAGCCGACGAAGAGGGCTTGGAAGCCGAGTTTTGCGAGATCGGCTCGGCGTTCGGGCACCATCGCGCCGATGCCGCCGATTTGAATGCCGACAGCGGCTAGGTTGGCGAAGCCGGTGAGGGCGAAGGTCGCGAGGCTGAAGGAGCGGAAGCCGAGCACATTGTGCATCTGCTGCAGGTCCATGAACGCGACGAACTCGTTCGTCGAGAGCTTGGTGCCGAGCAGATACGCGACGTTCAACGCATCCCGTTCTTCCACCCCGATGAGGATTGCGAAGGGATAGAAGAGCTGCGAAAACAAGCCGCGGAGCGTAAGGTGCTCGGGCAGGTATCGCATGCCCAAGTCAAGCGCACCGAGGAAGAGTAGGTATCCCAGGATGACCGGCCCGATCCACGTCTTCCACGGGGCTTTTCGCCAGGTATCGAACCAATCGGCGAAGCCGAGCAGTTCGCAGCCCCACTTGAACGGGCGACGCAATGCCCAGAAGACGAAGCTGAAGCCGATCATCGTATACGCATATTTACGCACCAGCTCCCACCCGCTGGAGGACGACAACCAGCGCGGCAGCGATTGCCCGGAGGGGAAGAGCGCCAGCAGTTTGTCGCTCATCGCGATCAAAGCGGCGAAGGCGATCAGCAGAGCGACGACCTGAATAGCCATGTGCATGCCGTCCACCGCGCCGCTAGCGGCGGCGTCGATGGCATTTCGATGTTTCTTGTCGACGGTCGTTTGAATGATGCCTTGCGTTTCCGGCTTGCCGGTTTCAGGCAGAAGCAGCTTCGAGAGATAGAGGCTCGCAGGAGCCGCCATCAGGCTGGTGACGAGCAAGGCCACGCGGTCGGCGCCGAAGCCGATGTAGACGGCCATGAGCGATCCGGAGATCGTGGCCATGCCGCCGACCATCATGGTCAGCAGTTCGGAATTCGTCATCCGAGCGAGGTAGGGCTTCACTACGAGCGGCGCTTCGGTGGAACCCATGAAGACGTCGGCGAGAACCGAAAGCGTCTCGGCTCCGCTGGTGCCCATGAGGTACGACAGCGCTCGTGCGAAGAAGCGGACGATCGCTTGCAGGATGCCGAAATAGTAGAGCACCGTGAAGAACGCGGAGACGAAGATCAGCGTCGGCACGATCGAAAAGACGAACACCACATCGCCGCGCCGTCCCGCCGCATCCGTGGTCGTCGAGTAGATTAGCGATCCGAACAGGAATTCTGCACTACGCCGGCTGAACTCGGCGAAGGAGCCGAGGCCTTCCGCCATCCAGGCGAATAGTTCGTAGAAGGGGCGATATCCGTCGGGGATGCCAAGCCCTTCCATGCCGGTGATACGGAACTTGAGGACGAGCATCGCGAACAACACCTGTAGGCCGAGGCCCCAGCCGATGGTTCGCCAGTTGACCGCGTTCAAGTTCTTCGAGAACAGCGCGACCATGCCGATGATCGCCGCGATGCCGCACAATGCCTGGCCGCGCGGAACGCCCCACCAGCGAAGTAGGTACGCGTAGAAGACGACTCCGCCGATGCCGACCATGATCCAGAATCGGTAGATCGGCGGCGTGGGCGGAAACGATTGCGCGGCTTCGTCCGCTTGTTCGCGCGGCGTTTCCGGGTGATGCTCCCGGCGATTGCGGGCGGGCCGATCTTCCGGCTCTTCATGCTGTTCGTGGCGTTCCGGTCGCTCATGCCGTGGGGGCGGAGGCGTTTCGAGCACGGGCGATGTCGCACGTGGGGCGTAGTCGTGCCCGATTCCATTGCCATTTCCGTTGGAATAGGGATAACGGCTGCCGTTCGACGCGTACGATGGCGCGGCCGCGGGTTCGGTTTCCCAGGGCAGGCGAGCACTGCCGGAAGGCGCACGCGATTCGCGGGGACGATCGAGGTTTGCCCACGCGCGTTCTCGTTCCTCGGCGGAAATATTGACTAACTCGCGCCGTTCCCACTCTTCGCGTTCCCGTTCGCGCTGGCGGGCTTCCCATTCCTGGCGTTGCCGTTCGCGTTCAGCGGTTTCACGTTCGACGCGTTCGCGTTCTTGTCGCTCGCGCTCGGCTCGTTCCCAGGCGATGCGGGCTTCGCGTTCTTGGCGTTCGCGGGCGATGCGGTCCAGTCGCTCCCGCTCTTCACGCTCCGCGCGTTCCCGTTCGGCCCTCTCGCGGGCCAATCGCTCGGCTCGCTCGCGCGCTTCTTGCTCCGCGCGGGCCATTGCTTCCCGTTCGAGCCGTTCGTTCTCCAATCGCTCGGCCTCGGCGCGTTCCCAGGCATCGCGCTCCGCCTGCTCGCGTGCCAAACGTTCGCGCTCGGCTATCTCCCACGCCGCGCTCCGCTTGCTCACGGGCGGCTCGCAGCCGGTGTTCTTGTTCGGCAAGTTCGTACGCGCGACGTTCCGCCTGCTCGCGCATGTCGTTCCTGCTCGGCCGTTCCCATGCTTCGCCTCGGCATCACCTTCTTCCCGCCGAAGTTCATGATGATGCATGCGGCGTGCCGGATATATCGGCTCATCGTCGGCCGATTCGTCACCCTCATCGGTATCTTCGAAGTCGCCTTCCATCTCGACATCGTCGTCCTCGAAACGCTCCTGCTCCGAGGGATGCGTCGACTCGTTCTCGCTGCCCGGAGGACGCCGGCGACGCCGACGGGCATGCGAACGCGACTCGTCGTCGCGTTGGGGATCGGGAGGCGTCGAAAGGGGAATGCGTCATGGTCCATCACCTCGCAGAGCCGGTTCGATCCATGAACCCGGCGGCGACCGATGTTAGGCCGCCTACCCGCTGCGCCGTGGGAATCTGCGCAGACGGATGGCAAGATGTATAAACTTTGCGGCACTTTCGAGGAAGGCCGAATTTCGACCGAATGCGGCCTCAAGGTCGAGTGTCGTCCGGGTTGCCGATGTAGCCCAGGCCGCTGCGGGCTTGAACTCCTTCGGACGAAACCGAAATGCCCGCAAAGATGGGCAGGCGCCCGATGCGAGAATTCAGTCCAAGATCGAACGGAGAGACCCAGCTGGCGGCTATCTCCCCTGCCCTGCAATTCGGACTTCGTGAAATGCCTTCACCATGTGCAATGGCGATTGTTCCGTCCTTGGACAGCGGCGATCGCTTCCCTTCAAAATGGACGTTTTTTTTTCCCCGACCTGCTGCCGCACCACCGACTTTGCAATTTCGCACGCGTCGCGGCATGTTGGTAGTCATGAGCCTTCCGCCGCACAGCACCCCGGACCACCTACCGGAAAATCGCTTCGACCGGGCACGCTCGCATCGTCGGCGATCGCATCCGGGCGGCGCTCGGCTACCTCGGAAAGCTTCAACGCCGCATGTATGCAGTTGGATTCGCGGATTCGGACAGCTTGATGCAGATGGTGAACGCCTCGCAAGATGCTCTGCACCGGCTCTCGATCCGGCTGCACTATGAGGGCGTCGAACGCGGGAGGAAATGACATAGCACGCCGCGCGAGCAAGTGGCGGACACAAGTTGTCGCGGATGGATGTGTTCCCAAGCGACAACTTGTGTCCGCCACTTGCTCGCGCGGCGTGCGAACTACTTCGAGTCGACCGGGACGCTTTCGCCTGGGACGCCGTCGCCCGAGGCGAATACCATCGGCTTACCGTTGGCGTTTAGGTCAAGGCGTTGTCCGAGGATGTCGGTCAGTTCATCCTTCAGCAACTCTTCCTTCTGCATCAGCGCAGCAACGATTTGTTCGAGTTGCGTGCGGTGGTCACGGAGGACTTGGATAGCGCGATCATCGGCTTCTCGAAGAAGTTTCTGGACCTCTTCATCGATTAGCGCCGCCGTCGATTCCGAGAAATCGCGAGGCTCCTGCAGTTCCTTGCCGAGGAAGACGTGCTCCTCGCCGATTCGGAACGACATGGGACCGAGACGGTCGCTCATGCCCCAGTGCGTGACCATGTAGCGGGCGAGTTTGGTCGCTTGCTTCAGATCCATCTCAGCCCCCGCGTACGGCTGCTGGAAGATCAGCAACTCCGCCGCCCGGCCTCCCATCGCGGTCGAGAGGCGCGCCTTGAAGTAGTCGAGGCCATGATGCATGCGATCTTCTTCGGGCGAAAAGAGGGTTACGCCTCCCGCTTTGCCTCGAGGCACGATCGTCACCTTCGTAGGGGGATCGCCGGCCGGCTCGAACCAACCGACGATCGTATGCCCCGCCTCGTGATAGGCGGTGCGGCGCTTGTCGTCCTCGGTCAGCACTTCCTCACGCTTGGGCCCCATCAGCACGCGGTCGGCCGCTCGTTCGAAGTCTTTGCGTTCGATGCGGTTCTTGTCTTCGCGCGTCGCCAAAAGGGCCGCCTCGTTCGCCAGATTGCGGAGATCGGCTCCCGTCATGCCGATCATTTTGCGAGCGATTTCTTCGAGGTTCACATCGTCGCCCAACGGCTTATTGCGAGTATGCACCTTGAGGATTTCCATGCGGCCCTGCCACGTCGGCCGATCGACGGTGACATGGCGATCGAAGCGGCCTGGCCGAAGCAGCGCGGCATCGAGCACGTCGGGCCGATTGGTCGCCGCGATGACGATGACGGACTCGGTCGGCTGGAAACCATCCATTTCGCTGAGGATTTGGTTCAGCGTCTGTTCACGTTCGTCCGATCCGCCGCCGACGCCGGCGCCACGCATGCGGCCTACCGCATCGATTTCGTCGATGAAGAGAATGCAGGGAGAGTTTTCCTTCGCCGTCTTGAACATGTCGCGGACACGGCTGGCGCCGACGCCGACGAACATTTGAATGAACTCGGAGCCGTTGATGCTGAAGAAAGGGACACCCGCCTCACCGGCGACGGCGCGAGCGAGAAGCGTTTTTCCGGTGCCAGGCGGGCCGATCAACAGCACTCCTTTCGGGATCTGAGCGCCAAGCCGTTGGAACTTTTCGGGGTTCTTCAAGAACTCGACGATTTCCTGAAGTTCGCTCTTCGCGTTCTGCATGTCGGCCACGTCTTGGAACGTCACGCGCATCTTCGATTTGTCGAATCGGCGAGCCGGGCTTTTGACGTAGCTCGACAGGAACCCGCCTCCGAGCGGATCACGCATGCGAGGCAGCAGGAAGAACACGAAAAAGCCGATCAGCAGGATCGTCGGCAAGACGAACATGACGAAGGGGCCCAGCCATGCGGAGGGCTCGTCTTCGGCACGATAGGTGATTTTTTGCGAGTCGAGAAACGTCGTCACCTGTCCGCTCGCCACGGCTGCGGCCGGCACGGTGGCGCGAACGGATTTACGCTTGCCGACTTTGTCTTGAAGCGACTGCGGCAGGCTTTCGAAGGCTTTTTTCGCCGCTTCGTCCTTCACCACGTCTTTGACTTCGCCGATCACGGTGCCGCCGCGAAGAACGGCCTTATCGAGCAGGCCTTTTTCCCCGAGGATGCGGAAATCGGAGTAGTCGATCGTGCTTTCGTTCGGGAAGATCTGGATCAGAAGAAACACGCCCAAAATCAGGACGGTCATCAGGAGCAACCAGCCGCCGCCCGGCATGGCTTCGGGGCGACGGCGCGTGCGGTTGCCCGGCTCTCTCTGCGGCATGTAACAAACCTCGTTCGTATAAGGGGCGGGCCGTCGCCCGGCTTGTTGCAGTCTACGATAGAAACATACGCTTCGATTGCCCTCGCCAAACGATCGAGCGTCTCCGAAGGACGCTTGCCGGGGGCATGGAAGATACCTCTATCATAGGAAGCGAAATGCTCGCCTGGCTTCGATCCTGGAAGACCCGCCCGCGCACGGACCTCGCGTTTCTGCTTTTCACGCGAACCGGATGCCATTTGTGCGACGACGCGCACGCGCTTCTCGAAGCGGAAAGGGCGAAATACGGGTTTGCGATCTCCGTTCGAAATGTGGATGATGATCCCGAGTGGGTCCGTGCCTACGGTAATTGCGTGCCGGTGGTGCTCATCAACGACAAGGTGCGGTTTCGCGGCAAGGTGAACCCGGTGCTGCTCCGTCGCATCTTGGAAGCGAGTGAGCCTACGAGGCCTCAGACCGAAACCTGAAAACGCTGGGGGGCGTTTCAATGCGTTGGCTATTGATCTCGGCAATACTGGCGTCGACGTGTGCCTCGCCGGTGCAGGCATTCGATCCGAAGGCATTCGCTCCCGCGTGGGAATTGCCGTGGCAGGACGACTGGGTCACCGCCGCGACGTTCGCGGGTCCGCGCCGTCTGATCGCGGGCAATGAACGCGGCGCGATCCTGCTTTATGAGTTGCCCGACAAGCCGGGAACCGAGGCGCCGAAGCCTGTTCGTCAGTTCGAGGGGCATACGAACGGCATCACGAAGTTGCTAACCACCCCTGACGGCAAATGGCTTCTCTCGGCGAGCAAGGACAAGTCGATCCGACTGTGGAATCTCGACAGCACGCCGACGAAGAAAGGTCAGGTCGTTCTTGATGCGAAGGTTCGCGAGCGTGCAGCCAAGAAGACAGGGGGCAAGCTGCCGCCACTCCTTCCGCCCGTGGAGGTGTTGGTTCAACCCGCTGATCGCGCGTTGACCGAACATACCGAGTGGATCAACGGTCTGTCGCTGAGCGGCGACGGAGCCACGCTTCTCAGCGGAGACGATGCGGGGAACGTCCTGGTCTGGGATCGCCCAACGATGACGGTGAAAACTCGCTGGAAGACAAAAGGTTGGATCTTTGCGCTGGCGGCGACGCCGGATGGGAAGCAGGCGGTCGTCACCGAGCGCATTCCGCTCGTATTCGATTCGGGCCGCTATGCCGCATTCAAGGTTTGGAACGTCGGAAAAGCGGAGGCGGAGAAGGATCTTTCAACCGTCGTGAAGGAACCGCTGGAAGCGGCGGCGGACTCCCCGGACGGCAAGCTCTTCGCCGTGGGACGCGGCGGCGAGGCGGAGGCCGGAAAGATTTGGATCTTCGAAAGCGAAGGGTTGAAAAAGAAACACGAACTGACTGGGAATCTTGGTGGCGTCAACGACCTTCATTTCACTGCCGACGGCAAACACCTGATTTCCTGCGGTCGCGATACTCTGGTCCGCATCTGGAACGTTGCCGACGGAAAACAAGTCGGCGAACTCGGCAAGTCCCGTGGCGGTCAGTTCAAGGACATCCTCCATGCCGTCGCGATCTCCTCGGATGAACGCTGGATCGCGGCTGCGGACATGGCAGGGATGATCCAAGTATGGCACGCGAAATAGCGTCGAGATGTTCCATTCATGACCGAGCGTGATTTCGCGATCGACGTGGTTCGCCGACTTCATGAAGCCGGCCACCAAGCCCTCTGGGCGGGCGGATGCGTTCGCGACGAACTGCTCGGTATCGTCCCCAAGGACTACGACGTAGCGACGGATGCGCGCCCCGAGCAGGTACGAAAGCTCTTTCGCCGAACGATTGCCGTGGGAGCGAGCTTCGGGGTCGTGGAAGTGCTCGGGCCGAAAATCGAGGACGGATACCTAAAAGTACAAGTCGCCACCTTCCGCACCGACGGGACATACTCGGACGGCCGCCGGCCTGACGAAGTCGTCTATTCGACGGCGGAAGAGGACGCGCATCGCCGCGATTTCACCGTCAACGGCATGTTTTTCGACCCGCTCGCGGGCAAGCTCGTCGACTACGTCGGCGGGCAGGCGGACCTGCATGCGCGCATTTTGCGGGCGATAGGCGATCCAAAGCTGCGATTCGAAGAAGATAAGCTGAGGCTTCTTCGAGCCGTACGGATGGCGACCCGCTTCGAACTGATGATGGAATCTGCGACCGAAACTGCCATTCGCCGGATGGCTCCGCAGATCGATGTCGTGAGCGCCGAGCGCATCGCGGACGAGCTTCGCCAGTTGCTCGTGCATCCGCGAAGGGTGCGAGGCTTGAACCTTCTGCTGGATCTTGGCTTGGCCGCTGCCATCCTCCCCGAAATCGCCGAGATGTGCGGCGTTCCGCAGGGGTTGCCCAGCGCACCGGTCGGCGACCTTTGGCAACACGTGATGGCGGTGCTCGACTTCATTGGCCCCGCCCCGAGTTTTCCTCTCGCGACGGCGACCCTGCTGCACGATGTCGGCAAACCGCGGACCATGGGACGGACGGCCGACCGTTATACCTTCTATCACCACGAACACGTCGGCGCTCGCATTGCGGCACAGATCAGCAATCGACTCAAACTTTCCAACGCGGAGCACGACCGCATCGTTTGGCTCGTCGAGAAACACCAGTATCTCGCAGACGCCCAACTGATGCGGACCTCGAAACTGAAGACGACGCTCGCCCACCCCGGAATCCGCGAACTGCTCGCCCTCCACCGCGCGGACGCTCTCGCTTCCGGCAAACCGGTGGCGCATGTCGATTATTGCGAACGCTTGCTGGAGGAGTGGTCCGAAGCAGACCTGAATCCGGAACTATTCCTGAACGGCCACGACCTGATGCGCCGGGGAATCCCCCGCGGACCCCTTTACAAAAAACTTCTTGACGGTCTCCGCGAAGCACAGATGGAAGGGACGGTCAAGACTTCCGGGCAAGCATGGGAACTGGTGGACCGAATGCTGAAAGACGAACCGAATTAGAGTAGCACCATTTCGCAGGGTGTGTCGTGCGAGCGAGATGCACCGTCAACCCCCACGCGTAGCGGGAGTTTTGTGACGTCCCGACAAACCCCAAGCGTTTCCCACGTTTCGGCGAATCCGTCGCTTGCTGGGGCTCGGACGGTGCGTCTCGCTGCACTCGACACACCCTGCATGAGAACGCAAGGTCCTATCTCACCAACCGTGGATCGACCCACACGAGATGGCAGCCTTTCGGCTCCGCTCCGCACGTCGTTTCCAACTTCAGCACCTTGCATCCCTGAATCGACACGCGGCATGTTTTGCGGTCCTCCGCAGTGCGGAGATTCTTCGCGTCCCAGAGCAGCTTGCCGTCTCCGTAGACGTACATCGTCCCAGGACTTTCGGCCCAAGGCAACTCCATACCAGGGCGATCACGTAGGCCCACTTTCGCCTCGAAAGTCGAGTAGCCGGAGGGAAGATCGTAGGTCAAACTCGCTGCCTCGCCGGAACCGGGCGGATGCATGAAGATCGCTCTGGGATAGGTTTGTCCACCGAGGCGAATTTCGAGGATCACTTGCTTGTCCTCCTTGAAATCGTCCTTCTTTTTCTTGAAGCCTTCTTTTTTCTTGCCGCCGAACTCAGGAGGCAGAAACGGCCAATTGCGTTTCGCTGACGGCTCGAGATCCGCCAAATATCGGATCGGTGGAGAAGACGGCGGAGGCTCTATACCATCTGACGTGTCTTCCTTCCTTTGGGAGGACCGTTCTGTGCGAGCACTTTGGCCTTTTTCGGAGGGGCGGCGTCCCTGGCGGACTGCTCATGGCGCGAATGCCTAGCGCCGCGACCACAGCCAGTAGGATCATGCAGGTCGCGCCTCCGGCGGCGTACCAAAGGCGATTCGACGGCATGGCAAGCTTCGTCCGCATTCGATTCGCCGAGACGTTTTCGCCAACCAGCCAAGCTTCCAAATCATCCGCTAGGGCGCCAGCGGAGGTATAGCGTCTTTCCGGCTCCTTCTCCAGACATTTCAGTACGATCGCATCCAACTCCAGAGGCGAATCGCTCAACCATTTCGAGGGAGGCGGCGGCGCCTTGGTGGGAGCAATCGGAAAAGTATCGTTCGATCCCTCTTGCTTGAAAGGAGGTTGTCCCGTGAGGCACTGATAGAGAACGGCGCCCAGAGCGTAGATATCGACTGCGGCGGCAACGGCTTTCACCGATGCCGTGTACTGTTCCGGCGCCATGTATGCGGGCGTGCCCATCACGCTGCCGGTGCGCGTCAATCCGTCGGGCTGCTCAAGCTGTTTGGCGAGGCCGAAGTCGGAAATCTTCGGCACAAAGCTCTGCATCCTCTTTCCGCGAGTGAACGTCACCCACGGCCCCGTGAAGCTCGGACGTTTCCCGGACGGCGCGTGCGAATCGGGGCGCAGGAGAATGTTCGCAGGCTTCAAATCACGATGGACGATCCCGGTTTGATGCGCGACATCCATCGCCCGCGCCAGCACCACGACTAACGCGGCGGCCTCGCGTGCATCAAGCGATTTGCCGTCGACCCACTTGTGCAGGTTTCCGCCGTCGACGTATTCGAGAATCAGGTAAGGCTGCGGGCCCGTCGGAAGTTGAAGGGCTCCCATTTCGTAAATCTGCACGAAATTCGGATGACTGAACTTCGCAAGCGTTTCGCCTTCGCGGAAGAAGCGAACCTGGTCGCTCGGATTGGAAAGCCCACCCGCCAGGATCATCTTGATCGCCACCGGGCGATGGAGACTCTCCTGCATTCCGCGAAATACCACCCCCATGCCGCCCCTGCCCAATTCGTCGCCGACAGCATAACCCGGCAATGCGAATGACGGCACTGGTCGCCCCGGCGAAGCGATGTGAACCCGTTGACGATATGCCTTCGTCTCCATCTCTCCTTGTTGCTTGGGCTGCGTTGGTTTCGGCTTGGCCGGATCGTTCTCCCGACCAACGTTATGCGTTTTGGAGAGTTCGCGAAAGCTGCGGGCGAATTCGTTGCAGAAGCGGCATCTCTTGACGTGCGCTTTCAGAGGTGCAACCGCATCCGGCGCGAGCTTGCCGAGCATCAGGTTGGTCAGCGTCTGCGCATCGGGGCAGACGATTCCTTCGAGTGTGGGCGCCTTCATCCCGAATTCTCCCGGCGTGCGTCGACGTTCGTCACGCCCGTTATCTTCCGGCAGATCGCCGAATCGGCCACATGCGGCCTTACTCAACATCTTTGGATGAGGAACCTTTACGGAAGATGAAGCGCGGCGATTGGGATCACGCACCTTGCTTGGCTGCATCAGGCTCGCCTACATCTTCCAAGTTTGGTGCTGCAAGTTCGGAGAGGCCGAGCACCGCTCTCAGCTTCAAGCATTCCTGCATGAGAAACAACCGCATCGCACGCTGATCTTCAAGTTGTTCCGCTGTTACGACGATCGGTTCACCGACAACGATGTCGATCTGCCTTCGAAGATCAAACCGTTTATTCTTCGTCGGCGGTCCGTTTTGATACGAGAAATAGCTGCCCCAATTCCCCTCGATCCAACATGGGACGATCGGAACGTGGGGCCGTTCGCGCAGGATGTGAACCACGCCTTGGCCGAACATTTTAAGCGGCAACTCTTCTTTGCGGCGCAGCGCCCCCTCTGGGAACACCATGAGGCAATCTTGTTTGTCCAGCCGGGCGACCGCATCCTTCAATTCGGGAGCTTCGCGGCGAAACCTTGCGACCGGAACGCGGATCGCCTCGATGAAATACACCATCAGCCAGCGGATGACCGGCAGATCGAAAAAGTCCGCAGTCATCATCGGATGAACGCGGCGAGGGAGGACCTTCGCGATCAGCATCGGATCCATCCAGCATGCGTGATTGGCGATCACCACGATCGGTCCTTTGCTTGGCATCCTCTCGAGAGCAGGCCCAAACCCGCGAATGCGGTACATGATCAGGAAAACGAGTTCCACGGACAGCTCCAACAACTCTCGGCGCAGGCGAACAATCGTAGCGAACGCGAAAAGCGTTGCGACGCTTGCGACGATCAGAAGTTGCATCGAGGGCGATAGACCCGCATAACGGCCGAGAAGAAACAGGGCGAACGACATGAGGGCGATGCAGACATTGTCCGCGAAATTGCGTACCGCCATGGCGTTGCCGCGTGCGTCTGCGGGGACATCGCATTGATACGCTGTGGCGAGCGGAACATTCACTAGGCCAGCCATGACGCCGAAAATTACGCACAAGGTTGGGCTCGGCAGATCAACGGCGAATGCGGCGACGAGAAGGCCGATCGACATTCCGACGGCTCCAATGGGCGCAAATCCCAAGACGCGTCTCGGATGGCGTTGCAAGCCGGCGAGCAAGGAACCGCAAGCCGCACCGCCGCCAATCCAAGCGCCAACGACGAGCAATTCGCTCACAGGATCCCCTTCGCGTTGCATGGCGACCGGCAGAAACGCCCCCGCCATTGCCGTGATCATGCCGCGCAGCAGGGCGAGGCCGATCAGGCTGAACCTCGCTTCTCCGTCTTTCCAAATCCGGCGAACATCGCGAAAAAAACCTGCGACCGCTTCGCGCGGCGGCTCAACTCGCCGTAGGTCGCTGGGAAATCGGACGGTCAAGACCGTGAGCAACGCCAGAAAATTCAAACCGAGGGCGAGGACGACGGGGGCGGGACCGACGCACCACCATTCGTCCTGCAGTTTTCCGCCAAGCATGAGTCCGCCGATGACGGCGACGAACACCGCCATCTCGATCCAGCCGTTGACGCGCGAGAGCGGAATCTTCGCGTCCGCGGATGCAGCGGGGAGGATCGCGTACCGTGTCGGGGCATACAGGGCGACGAACATCGCCGCGATGCCCCAGGTTGCAAGCCATGGCCCATGCATTGCGAGAAAAATCGCCAGCACCGCCGTGATCGCCGCAGCCGAGGCGACGAGGATGCGGGGCTTCGGCTGAGCGTTGCAAATGGCGCCGTTGAAGGGAGCGAGGATAATTGCGGGAGCCATCAGCAATGTCGTGACGAGATGCCACCCGCTGGCCGCAGCCGCCGCCCCACCTCGGGCGATGTCGAGGTAGACGAAGATGCGAAGGCAATTGTCCGCGATCACCCGCGCCGTTTGCGACACCCAAAGCAACGCCAATCGAAAGCGAGCCGTCCACACGCCGCGTCCCTCGTCCGCCGAAAAGAATCGCCGCATTCTGACGCGGGGCGGCGCGGATCGCAACCCGAAGTCGCAGGGATCGGCACGCCCGACATCGAATCTGCTTGACCGGGTTGGAGGGCCATTTATACTGGAAAAAGCTTCGCGGCTCTCTTCGCCGCGCCGCCCCTTCCGAAGAACGCATCGCCAGGATTTCTTCTTATGCGTCGAATGGTGGTCGCCTGCCTTGGGCTCTGCATCGTCGGAGTCTGGGCTTCGTCCGTTTCCGCTCAGGAAACGATCGATACGCAGTTCGAGTTCGTCCGCAAGCTGCGCGCTAAGGGATTCGCTTCCCTTGCGATGGAATATCTCGACGAAATGGCGAAGAACAAGGACCCGGAAATCGCCAAACGCATGCCGCTCGAGCGTTCGCGCACGATGGTTTCGCTTGCACGCGAGAAAGAACCTTCGCAGCGAGGACAGATCATCGAAGCGGCTCGCACCCAACTCGAAGATTTCATCAAGTCAAGCCAGGGAAAGGCAGAGGGTTCACTCGCCCGTCTCGAATTGGCCCGCGTCGTCCTCATGCAAGCTCAGGGCGAACTGGGAAAAGCCTATCGCGAGGAGGATGCGAAGGCGCAAGAGGAGAAAGCGCGCCGATCCGAAGGCCTGTTCATGGAAGCGGGCAAGCAACTTGAAGTCGCAGCGAAGGAACTTGAAGCCGCAAACAACATGGCGGAAGCCACCCAGGCGAAGTTCGACCGCGCGTTTGCTTTTATGGAGCAGTCAAAGACGTACATCGACACGAACAGCGACATGAACAATCGCAAGCGGGCGGAAATTCGCGAAGAAGCGAAGAAAGTCTTCGAGGCATTGTCGAAGGAGGATGATCCTTCCGTCAGCCTGCTCGCCACAGCTTGGCTCGTGAAGGTGTATCAAGACGGACAGGATCCGCCCCAAGCCGGGAAGAACTATGCGCGCGTGATGACCAGCACCGGGGCTGCCGCCGTCCCAGCCCAGCGGCTCGCGCAGTATTTCCGCATCGCGTGGACCTACGACGACCCCGACAACAAGAAGAAGTTCACCAAAGCGACCGACGGCCCGAAGTATGTGCAGGCCGAAACCAAGAAATGGATGAAAACCTACGCCAACGCGATTAAGACCCCGGAAGGTGAGGGCATCCGCTACGAATACGCAGTCGCGGTGCTTGCGGAGGCCAAAGCGATCTCGAAGGATCTCAAAGATGCCAAAGTCCAGCCGATGATCGCTGACGCCCAGGCGATATTGACGGAATTATCCGACAGCGAAAGCGATATAGGCGAGAAGGCCAGTCAACTGAAGACCAGCATTAGCCTGACGCGCGTCGGCGAGAATGCGGCCATCGAAGACTTGAAGACCTTCGAGAACCTGCTGCTTCGGTCGCAATTCGAGATCTTTAAGTATCAGGAAGCAGCCAAGAAGTTGGTGGACGCCGCCGGTAAAGACAAAGAGAAGTGGGAAAAGGCAGAGAAATCGCACCTCAACGACAGCATTCGTGCCCTGAAGCGAGCTCTCGCAGTCGCGGATGATCGCACGCCGATCGGCAAAGTGGACGAAGCTCAATGGCTGCTGATGTCGGCGTACCGGGCCGCCAACGACCCGGCCCGCTCCGCGATCGCCGGCGAAGCGCTCGCACGCATGAAGCCTCCCACAAAGAACTCGTCGAAAGGCGCCGCCTACGCATTGGAAACGTACGCCAACATCAACTCGGCGGATTCCAACGAAGGCAATCGCCAGCGCGTCGTCGATCTCGCGGAATTCGTTCTGAGTCCCGAGCAGCAAAAGTTGTGGTCCGGCGATTCCGTAACGGGATATGCGCACTATCAACTCGCCATGTTGCACCAGAAAGACGACAACTTCAAGGAAGCGATCGCCCACCTGGAGAAGTTGCCGAAAGACTTCCCGGCTTACACTTACGCTCAGGGCCAACTGGTCTTCATCGCTCTCGAAGGAAAGGAGAAGACGAAGTCTCCTGACGACAAGAAAAAGTTCGTGAACGCCGCCATTCAAGCCATCAAACGCACGCCGCCTCCTCCGCCTGGCACGGACAGCACCACGGCACTGATGTATTGCTTCTCCCAACTCGAATATCCGAAGTTTCTCTACGCCGAGGCGGCCGAGCTCTTAAACGACGGCAAGTTGCCGCAGGCGGAAGCCAAATACAAGGAAATGTCGGAAGCGATCGACAAGGTCGAGAAGACGGTCGCGGCTTTCTCCAAGGACTTCAAGGGAGACCGAAAGGACTCGCTCGAAACCGCCGAAAAGGCCCTTCGCAAATACGCGAAGCTAGGCGCCGCCGACATCGGATTCCGTCAGGGCAAGGTGGATGAAGTCCTCAACAATGACTTCATCAAGTCTGTGGTGAAGGAGGTTCGCGGCGGCGCTCCCAAAGAAGGGGCGGTGAAAGTGCCCGACCCGGAAGTCACCTCGGAAATCTTCAGCCTGTGGATTCGCGTGAATGTTCAAAAGGGCGCGATCGACGAGGCGAAGCAATCGCTCGATCTCGTGAAGCGTCTTAAAGGCTCAGGCGACACGCCGATCGACACCAATCGCCTGCTTGGCAATCTCCTCACCGATTTGCAAAGCCAGGTGAAGGAACTCGAGCGAGCGAAAAAGAAAGACGACCTTAAAAAGCTCACGGAAAACTACAGCAAGCTCATCGATGAACTGGCCACCGGCGTGCTCGCGCAAAAGAAAGTCGATCCCGGCCAGTTAGTCTTCCTTGCTCGGTTCTACGCAAGCCTCAATCAACATGACAAAGCCGGCAAGCTTTTCGGCCGCTTTCCGGAACCCCCGGCGCTGGCCCTTAAGGAAGGTACGAAACTCAACGAGGAGCAGGAAAAAGAGCTGCAAACCTACTGGTATTTTCAGATCGAAGCAGCTAAGGAGCATAGGTTGAACGGCAAGGAAGTGAAGGAAGATCTTGCCGTCTCCAAGAAACTGCTCGACCGCCTGAAAGGTCATCCGCATGCCCGCTTGCAAACGCTGGCAGATATCGAGCAAATCCACCTTCTGGAGGACTCCGGAGAGTGGGGCAAGGCCGTGGTGAAGTGGGGCGACATCATGAAGGCAGTGCAAGGCCGCATTGCGGAAGATCCGAAGCTCAAGGAGATTTATTTCGACGCTTACTTCAATTACGGCCGAACGATGTTCATGTTCAGCCAAACGCCGAAAGTGAAGGACGCGAAGAAGGACGCGAAATACATCGATTTCGCAGCAAACCATTTCGTGAAATTGCAATTCGCGGCGAGCAAGGAGGGGTGGGAACTCATCGGTTCGCGCGTGGAGGCGCTGACTCAGGAGCAACCGATTCTGAAGGCCGCATACGAAAAATTCCGCGACGAGCGGGAGAAGGCGAACAAGAAGTAATCGAACGGAAGAGCGGACCTAGTTGATTCGGAACAACAAGATACAACGCCCCTTTTGGGCAACATTGAAGGAGACGCAGATGCGTCAGAGGATTGCGGTTTTCGGATGTCTGCTCTTGGCCGCCGCGACGGCGCATGCCCAAGACAGCGTCCTGGTGAAAGGCAAGAAAGCGGTCAACGGCAACATCGCTTCGGAGAGCGTCAAAGGCGTTACGCTCAAGAGCGGCGAGTTCATCGCCGGGGACGATATCGACGACATCGTCTATGAACTGACAGCGAAGAATACGCCGACGCAAACGACGCAGACCAACATCGCCTACCGCGGCGCTCGAGATTTGGAGAAAGCGTCGATCGAAGGCAAGGAAGGCGAACGCAAGGCGAAGATCGCCGCCGCTATTAAGGAATACGGCGACATCTCGGCGAAGGTCAACGACAAGCTCATCAAGCGCCATCTCGAGTACAAGTCGGTTGCACTCCGTGCTCGTCAGGCCATGGAAGACGGACTAGCGCCCGATGCCGCCGTCAAGGCGCTCGTCGCGTACGCAGGCAAAAACTCGGGGGCTTGGCAGAGCGTGCAAGCACTCAAGACGGCCGCACGCATTGCCCAGGACTTGGGTGATTTCGTCCAGACGGAATCGATCTACCTTCAACTTTCCGAAATGGATCTTAGCCCCGACCTCAAGCTTGATTACGAGCTCCAGTCGGCGCTCGTTTCGGTGCAATCAGGCAAATTCGATACTGCCATGAAGAAACTCAAGGCCATGGAAACGAAGATGCCGAAAGGAAGCCGGCAGGCAGTGCGCGCCCAAGTCGCTCAGGCGGAATGTCTCGCCAATGCGAAGAAGATCGACGAAGCCATCAGTATGGTGAAGCCGATCATCAAAGACGTGACCGACAAGGCCGGCAAGGCGGCAGCTTACAACACGTTGGGCTACTGCTACTTCCAGAAAGAAGACTTCAAGCAGGCTCGCTGGGAATTTCTCTGGGTGGATGTCGTCTTCAATCAAGACCGCAAAGAGCATGCGAAAGCTCTCTATTACCTGACGCAGACCTTCGAGAAGATGAACGAACCGGAAAAGGCTCAGGAGTGCCGGGAAGCACTGCTTGGCGACCGGACACTCGCTGCGACGGAGTGGGCCCGCAAACTGCAGAAGTCGGCGCCGAAAGCGCCGTGAGGTAACCGAGGCGGGATAACCATGTCCACGCCGCGCGAGACTACTCGCTGGCAGCACCTGCTC
>JAXMAT010000072.1:0-24476 GCA_046350235.1 Gemmataceae bacterium
TCCGTCTCCAAGGACCGGCTAGCTTTGATCTGTGCGGATCGTTGGATCTGAAGTAGGCTGAACGAATCATGGGAGGAGAGTCATTCCCGGAGGCACCTTGAATGGCTCGGGGTGCTGAATCGGCTCAGGCACTTCGTTCCGAAAACTTAGATCCCATGGATTCCATAGGCCGCCGAACATCCCCATCATCGAGCGAGCTCCCCGCGGGGCCAAGCAAACCCAAGGCGGCATCGGCTTGTCAAGGCGATTTTGCTCCGGCCACCGCCCGAATGGTGAGCCTTCAACCGCTTCCAGGTACGCCGCGTCTACCTGCTTGAGGACATAGTCGTCGGCGATGAGCCCAACGTAAGCGATCTTCTCAAAGAGCGGCTGGGTGACGTACACTCGCATTAACAGTCCTTGAAGGTCGCCAAGTCGCTTAAATGGCCCGCGCCCAAGTAGGTTTCCGTGGACATAAATAAAGGCCGTGACGCCGCCGAGGTCATGACCGCTACTAGTGTCAATAGTCCCGTCGGGTTCGGCCCAGATCAGGAAACGCATTCCAACCGTTAGCGCTTCGCCTTCGCCCCCGTATTGATCTTCAGCGGCGAGATGAAGGCTGGGGTGAACGGCTTAACTCATTTCCGGCTGAAATTGGGCCAAGATCCGGAATTGGACAAGGTCAGCGGGGGTGGCGTCGTCTTTCAGGCGCAGCGCGAGACGGATATGGCGGAGCGGCTTCTGGCAATCCAGCTCGAACTGAACGCGGCGGAGATGGCTGTCAAGAGCGTCAAACCTCGCGTTTACTGAAGACCGGAGCTGGATGCCAAAACGGTCAAAAAAGGCGTTCTTCTCTTCGACATTCATTGGAATGCGAAGGTAGCGAAGCCTGTACACGAGGCCGGGAACGCTGTCCAGTTCAAGCCGGATTCGTTCGCGGGTGAAAATGTCGACGAACTGCATGCCCTTGCTGGTGGCGTAGACTTCAAGGGCTTTGAGTTCCGCCGGAGTGCAGTGGACGTTCGTGAAGAAGGCGATGGCCTTGAGGCCTGGATTCTCCTTTAGCATGCGGTCCACATCGGTCTTAAACTTTCTGTCGAGCCAATTCTTGTCTGCGGTGCCATCGTCCACCATCTTGCGAAATCCGGAGGCCGCCCACAGCACTTGATGCCCATCGAGAACCGCTTCTATGTCTCGACCCCCGTCAGGACCGCCGAGGGGCAAGCGCGGCTTGATTTCCGTGTAGCGGCTGCTGAGCCTGAGCAAGTCGGCAGACAATCGTTCGGTATCGTGCTGAGTTAAGGCGGCAGTACGTAGTTGGTAATCTGTGTCGGCAATGTATGGGTGCATTCGGGTGCTACTCGGGTAAAACGGCCTCGAAGGGAGCCCGTAAGCTCCCGCGACATCTTTTAGAAGGTCGCTCAAGTCGGGAGTCGTCGAACGAATCCCGCTGACTCTCATCCGTCGTCTTTGTCCGTCCGGTGTACGGTACCGCCTCTGCTTGCGGATACCGCCATGAGGCGCGCCCTATTCTGGCCACATATAAGGGAGGGTGCAAGGAAAAGCACCCTCGCGATGCGGACAAGACTGCTTGTACTCGCTCTTGCGGCTTACAGTCGACTTGATCTCGCGCGCGACTCTCTCGCGACATTTACGAAGAGCGTCTCATTCGGGGAGCTGAAAAAACGGGAGCGAGACCTCGCTCCATCTGAGTTGGCGAGAACGCCGGGCGAAACCCGGCGTTTTTGCGTTTTCTCGGCGAATCTGACGCGTGTATATTCTCCTCGAGATACAGGGAGCTGCGGTCAGCAACGCCGACATCCCTATCAGAATGCCGCCGATGCGGTTTCTGTTCTCAGAAGTCGTCTCGAAGGCCGGAAGGCAGTTTGCAACTCAGTTGACTCGGCAGTAAACGGCCAAAGCGGGTTCTTTATCCAAAATTCGCAAACGCGACTCCGAGCAACGACCTCACATCCGCTCGACCTCGCTCCCGCTTCAACACCAGAATCGCATCGGCCGCCCCCGTCAGGCCCATCGTCCCGCTCACCTCGGCCAACGGATCGGCATCCGCCTGCTTCCGCGTATGCGTAATGACCACCAGCGACGTGCGGCACTCGTCCGCGATCGCCTTGAGCGATGTCATCACCCGATAATCTGCCGCATAGGGCTCCTCATTCCGTCCACGCGGCGGCCTCACCTTCGCCAACGTGTCAATGACGATCAGCCGAGTTTCCGGATGCTCCTGCATCCATCCGCGCAGGTGGCTCTCCAATCCCTGCCCCAGCAGCGGGCATGCGTATTCCAGAAACAATCCCTGAGCCGAACCATGCGTCCGACGCAAGATCTTCTGCAACCGACTTTGCATCCGCCGAGGCGTGTCCTCCAGGGCGAGATAGAGCACATCGCCGCGAGGACATCCAAACCGCCCCAGCGATTTCGTCCCGCTCGCCACGGCCAACGCGACCAGCAATACCAGCCACGATTTCCCCAACTTCGGCGGCCCCGCCAACACGGTCAAACCTTCCGGCAACAAGCCTTCCACCGCCCAGCGTGTCTCCTCAAAGGTTTTCCCGATCAGCTCCGTCGCCTCGGTCGGCCGAAACCGCCGAGCCAGGCTTTGCCGGGCGATGTCTTGAATCTTCTCGATCGCCTTCGCCGCCACGGTCGCGGAATCGCAAGACGGATTCTTGATCTCGTGCAACGAATCGGTCAACTCCTGTCGAATCCGCCGCCGACAGGCCGCCTCGCGAACGCGTTCCGCATGCTCCGCCGCATGCACGCCCGCCCCCGCCTGCTCAGGCACTCCGCCAACAACGCCGGCGTCGCCCGAGGCACCCGCGCCGCGATGATCCCCACATCCGGAGCCTTTCCCTCACGCCAAAGATCGAGGGCCACGCGAAACACGTCCCCCAGGTCGCCATTCCCGAAATCCTCCGCCGTGACTCGCTCCGCAACGTCCGCAACCACGACCCGGCCACGCTCGCTGAGCAACACGCCCACGACCCGCATCTCATCCGCAAACCAAGCCTCCCGAACCGGAATGGAGTCGTTCATTGCTCATCTCCTTCCGCAACCTTCGCTTCCGCCGCTTCCTTCACCGCCATCGCCTTGATGACCTCTGCCTTGGGAACGAGCGAAAACAAACAAGGCCCCACCCGCCTCAAAAACCCCGCCCGCTCCAACGCCTCCGCCGCCTCGACGTTGTCGCAGCCGAGAGGCCGATAACTCTCGAGCCGATAGCGTTTGATGTGAGCAACCAGATTGACCGCCAACCGGCGCAAACAAGGCGAACAGCGCGCCAGCGCCTTCTCGATGCGACGAAGCATGATGTGCCCCAAGAAGTGATCCCGACAGCAGAACGCCGCCCGGACGAAACGAAGTGCCCCACCCCCGCCGCCGGCGAACGCAGCCTCAGCTGCGTCAAGCCGCCGAGATCACGGCAGGGAGACAATCATGCAGTCTGACGGGAAGCGGCGGGAAATGCAAAGTCGGTGGCGACCCATTGGAGCAGGCTGCCGCCGAAACTGGAATCCTTTGACTTTCCGCCAATTCTCATCCCAAACAACGGCCGGGGCCGCGTCCCACCGCCTTTGAATAGGCAAATTACCAAGATTTCAGTTGTTTTGGATCTCCAAATCATGTATCTTCGGCCCGATATGTCGCGTATAGAAAGAATTCGCAGCACAATACTTGCGGAAACAAGGTTCTCTCAATGCAAAATGAAGGGGACGACACAAGAAGACCCACAGTGATCGACTTGTTTTGTGGAGTTGGTGGACTCTCATTGGGTGCGGTTCAAGCGGGATTTAGACTTGTGGGCGGAGTCGATGCAGATCCCGTAGCACTAAAGACTTATCGCGAGAACTTTTGCTCAGTCCCGGCCGAAGCTATCGACTTAATGAAATCGTAACCGTTCAGCCCTTGGAGTTTGGCGCAGCTGAAGTTTTGGGTATTTGCTAGTGTTTGGGCATGGATGCCGCGGATGCCATGAACGACGCTTGCCCCGGTTGCCGTGCCGCGAAGGTTCGGATTGCCGAAGTGGAGGCTCGGGTTCTGCAGTTGGAAGGGGTCGTTCGCGATCTGCTCGATCAGATCAGTCGGCTTCAAGGGCAAGCCTCCCGCGTCGCGTCCTCACGTATCGCAACCGCCCGCTCCCGCCAAGAAGTCCACCGGCAGGACGCCGGGCGGACAGCCCGACATCCGCCTCATCTCAAGCAACTCATGCCCGTCGATCGGCTCAAGGACATTATCCGCCACCTTCCTCGCAGTGCCGCTACTCAAGCCGAATTGCCTGTCGAGGCGGGACTGAATGATCCGCCGCCGGCGCGTCACCAGATCGCCGAGTTGCCGTCGATGGCCGCGGAGATCGTCGAGCATCAGGGACATTATCGAACCTGTCCCGAGTGCGGCGAAATAACTCATCAGGCCATTCCCGCCGCGATTCCGCGCTCGCAGCGTCGGCCCGAGACTCACTGGTTTTTTCGCTTACTTGGCCGGCTGCCACGGCATGAGCAAACGCGCCATCGAGGAGGTGTCCGCGTCGGTGCTGGAAGCCCCGGTCTCGCCGGGCACGATCTCGAACTTGGAACAGGAAACCAGCGCGGCGTTGGCCGTGCCGCATCAGGAAGTGCGCGAGGGCGATCGCGGCCGCTGCGGTCAAGCATGCGGACGAAACCGGCTGGAAACTCAAAGGCAAGAAGCGTTGGCTGTGGGTCGCAGCAACCCGAACGCTGGCCCTGTTCGTCATTCACGCGAAGCGAAGCCTGGACGCGCTGGTGTGGATGGTCGGCACAAGTTCGTCGGCGTGTTATGCAGCGACCGATGGATGGTCTACGACGAATGGCCCGCAATCCGTCGCCAAGTGTGCTGGGCGCATCTGAATCGAAACTGGGAGCAACACCAGGAGCGGGGCGGCGCGGCGAAGAAACTTGCGGACGAATGGTTCGCGATCAGTTCCAAGGTGTTCGACCTATGGCATGCGTTTCGCGGCGGAGGCCTCACGCGAACGGAATTGGGCGACCGGATGGCGGATCGCCTGGATGGAAGCAGCCGACCTGCTCGATCGGGGCACGCGTAGCCGCGATCCGAAGCTGACTCGCTTCTGCACGCGGCTTGGCGAAGATGCAGCAGTCGATGTGGACGTTCGTGGTGGAGCCGGGCGTGGAGCCGACGAACAACCACGCGGAACGAACGCTGCGTCGGGCAGTGCTGTGGCGCAAGCGAAGCTTCGGCTGCGCAGCGACGGCGGCTGCCGGTTCGTGGAGCGAATCCTGACCGCGGTGCAAACGTTGCGGCTGCAAAAGCGTCCCGTCCTCGCCTACCTCCAAGCCGCCATCGCCGCTCACCGCGAGGGAGCATCCACGCCCTCACTCATCCAAACGGGGTGAACGGTTACATGAAATCAAATGGAGAGGAAGTGCTGTCAAAGCTCGGATTGACGTCTCGCCCACCCGATCTCCTAGTGGCGGGTCCACCGTGTCAAGGGTTCTCTATTGGCGGAGCCAGAAATCAGAATGATCCGCGGAACGACGGGGTTATAGCGTTCGCGCGACTTGTTTCTGAGATTAAACCTCGCTTTTTTCTAATGGAAAATGTGCGAGGTTTCCTCTCTCGTCCGCATGCACAAGTTCGCAATAGGCTTTTGCGATCACTAAAGAGAAATGGATATCTTGTACGGACGCCAATTTTAGCGATCAATGCCGCACATTTCGGGGTTCCCCAAAGGCGAGTCCGGACATTCGTACTGGGTTGTCAGGATGGACTTCCGATACCGGAGTATCCTGCGCCCTTTGGGCCCACGCCAACGGTGAAGGATGCGATTGGGGACCTGCTTGCAATTGATGCCATGAGAAGCGATTGCGACGAATACTCGGGGCCGTTAGGTGACCCGTCTGACTTTGCCGCCCTTCTCCGGACAAAGCCAAGGAAGGGAGAGCCTCATCGGCTGACCGGTTGCATGAAGACGAAGCATTCGGCTGACGTGGAGCGTCGGTTTGGCAATTTGCGTCCTGGAAGTCAGGATCCAGTCAGCAGGTTCTTTCGTCTCTCTTGGAAAGGTATAAGCCCCACGTTGCGAGCTGGGACTGGTCCGGACCATGGCAGCCATACCGCACCACGCCCCATTCACCCTGATGTTCCCCGGTGCATAACGGTCAGAGAAGCGGCGAGGCTGCATTCGTTCCCAGATTGGTTTCAGTTCAATCGAACCAAGTGGCATGGCTTTAGGCAAATCGGCAACTCGGTTCCCCCACTAATGGTTCGCCAGGTGCTATCTGGATTTCTAAGGCACATTTGCTCTTAGGTAGTCGAATGCCTTCTGTTACCACTGTAGACGCTGCCCCAACAAAGCAGTTTTTTGTAAGAATGCTCACTCGCGATATCGAGCTGTTGGATGCAATTCTTGATCTGTTAGACAATTGCATAGACGGCATAGTTCGTTCGTTAAGCAAAGATCAAGCAAAACTTGAACGTCCCTACAGCGGATTTCATGCGCACATCGACGCTGGACCCGAAAGGTTTTCCATACGTGATAACTGCGGTGGAATCTCAAGGAAGCTCGCTGAAAAAGTAGCGTTTCGGCTGGGTCGACCGACGGACGAAGAACTAGTTTCGCTCGGCGTCCCAATGGGCAAGAAGGGGACGGTCGGGCTTTATGGCATCGGCATGAAGCGTGCAATATTCAAGATGGGACGCCATGCAGTAGTAACTTCAAGGACAAGTAACGAGGCTTTTCAGGTTGAGATCGAGCCAGAATGGCTCGATTCAGGAAGATGGGATCTCCCGCTTCAAGACATCCAGACTAACAGCCAAGTCGGCACAGAGATTGTGGTCGATCAGCTTTATGAGACCATCGCTGATAGTTTTACTGAGGGGAGCCGACTATTAGATGACCTAGCAGGCTGCGGAAAAACGGCTGTTGCAAGCGGTGTTCGATGCGCTACACTCCGGCAACCGCGGAGAGTCGCCATGCGTGGCACCGTTGACGAGCAACCGCCCTTGTTTCACACCTTCTGCGTCGAGGACCGCATCCGGCCCGACCACCCGCTGCGGGACATCAAGCGTCGCACCGACTGTATCCTCGCCGGGATGAGCGATCGCTTCGCCGCCGCGTACAGCCGCACCGGACGGCCGAGCATTCCGCCCGAACGTCTGCTCAAGGCGTTGCTGCTGCAGTGCCTGTACTCGATCCGCAGCGAACGGCAGTTGTGCGAACGCATCGACACCGATTTGCTGTTCCGGTGGTTTTTGGACCTGCAGCCCAGCGACGACGCCTTCGACGCCACCAGCTTCGGCAAGAACCGCCCGCGTCTCGATGAGCATCTTTTGACGCAGTCGTTCTTCGACGCGGTGGTGGCCGAGGCGATGACGGCCGGCTTGTGCAGCGAGCACTTCCAGCGTCGATGGCACGCTCATCGAGAGTCTGGCGAGTGCCAAAAGCTTCCGGTCGAAGAACAGTACGGGCGACGACTCGGGCGACTCAGGGCGACGACTCGGGCGACGCCAACGGCTTCAAGCCCCGCAACGCCGCCGTGGATTTCCGCGGCCAGAAGCGAAGCAATGAGACCCATCAGAGCAAGACCGATCCAGAGGCAAAGCTCTACCGCAAGTCCAGCGGTCAGGAGGCCAAGCTCGCACATGGGGCACGTGCTCGCCGAGAACCGGCACGGGTTGATCGTGACGGTCCGGGCGACGGAGGCCAGCGGCAAGGCGGAACGCACTGCGGCGGTCAACATGCTGCTCGATCTGCACGCCACGCATGGGGTCAAGCCGCCAGCGACGCTGGGGGCGGACAAGGGCTTCGACGACGGCGAATTCTTCGGGTGTTGAAATGGATCGGGGTCGAACCGCACGTGCCGCTGGTGAAAGACCCGGTCGACCCGCGAACCGTGCCGCCGGGGCAGAGCAACGAATTCCCGGCATCCGGCGCGGCGACGCACGCGGCGGAGGATGCGAACTCGGGCGTACAAGCTCAGCCAGCGGTGCCGCAAGAAAGTGGAGGAAGGATTCGGATGGTTGAAGTCGGTAGCGAAGCTGGGCCGGAGCCGATGGGTGGGCGGTGGAAACTCGAGCAGATGTTGCAGATCGGGGCCGCGGCGTACAACCTGGTGCGGTTGCGGACGCTGAAGCCCGCAAGGCAAGACTGATGTGAAAGCGCGGCGAAGCTGAAAGATCAACATGGAGTGACGGCCACCGACGAAAAGACTCAAAACCGCTTGAACAAGCAGTTTTTCCGCAGCCTGCTAGAGGAGTCTATAAGCGAACTATTTGCTGTGATTATTGGCAAGGGGTTCGAGATCGTTCTGAATGGCAAGAGAATTGAAGCTGTTGCGTTGACTTTGCTCGTGAGTAAGAAAAAGGGAGGTATTCGCCCCTACGTCTTCAAGGGAATCGTGAAAGACGTAAAAGTTGAGGTCGTCGTAGGCTTCCATCGAGATCCGTCAAAGGTGGGTGAAGCGGATGAGGATGAAAAAACAGCTGGCGTGATGAGAGCCGGGTGGAGCGTCATCTGCAACGACCGATTAGTGTTGTACGGCAACAAAGATGTCGAAACCGGATGGGGAACGCGCGGAATTCCGTATTTTCACCCACAGTACAACTCAATCGCAGGCGTGGTCACCATGCAAAGTGACAATCCAGGGGAGTTGCCTCTTAACACAACCAAGCACGGGATCGATGTTTCGTTCGGTGTTTATCTAAAAGTCCTGGATTACATGAGCGAAGGTGTAAAGCGATTCATTGCGTTCACCAACAGATGGAAGGGCCGCGTAGCCGAGACGGCTCCCGAATTCGTCGGCACGATTGAAGTAGCGGCATCTGAGGTTTCGGGCGCTATTCCCGAAGAAGACTTCATCGCAATAAATAAGAGTCGTCTGGCAGAGAAATCGGCTAACGCGAAGGAGTATATGCCTGATTTGCCGGTTCCTCCCCGAGAGAATTCGGCTAGGCGGATCTGCTTTTCTCGGCCAACTGAACAAGTTCGAGCGGTCGCGAACGCACTGTTTGCCGACGAAGAGGCAAAACCAGGCGATGTCGGCGCAGAGTGTTTCGACCGCTTTTTTGCGACAATTCGACCGCGAGGACGCAGATGAATGGCTCCTCTCTCCCCTATCATCTACGAGTCAATAAGTATGTTGACAGGCGTCTCTTCTTAGAGTCGCTTATGATGGTTGGTCGCGTCTTTCCGATCTCCGACTACGGCTACGTTTCGATGGGCGGTAGCTATCTCGAAGATTTTCGCGTCGTGTATAACGCGTTAGGAATTCGAGCGATGATGTCCTTTGACTCTGACGCTCAGGTCCTCTCGCGACAACTCTTGAATCGCCCGTTTGGATTCATTCGTTGCGAACTCGGGACTAGCACGGAAATAGTCAACCAGCTCGCGGAGAAGAGGGCCGAGCTCGTGCCCGGCGAAGAAAACATTATCATTTGGTTAGACTACACTAGCGGCGATCGCGCGACGCAGCTTGCCGATATCGAGGCTGTTAGTCGAAAACTGATCGCGGGCGATGTGCTGCGTGTCACGCTGAATGCGGCGCGTCAATCTTTGTGTAAAACTGAATCGTATCAAGCTGCAAAGATCAATAACAAGATACGACACAACACAATTGAGCAAGTCTGGCTAGAGAGGCTGGAGAACCAGCTAGGCAAGTACTTTCCAGCAAGTCGGCGTGCTACCGCAGTCCAAAGCGATGCGATGTTCGCTCAAACTTTGGCCCAGTCAGTAACCGCGCTGCACAAGACGGGCTTCGGTCTCGACCTCAGCTGGTATTTCACCCTTTACTTGCGACTCGGTATTCTGACAGTGTTCAAATGGTCACAATGACGGCGATATTGCTTGAATCTTCAGCTGTTAGTTCAACCCTTAAAGGGATGAGATGGGCCTCCTGGCAGCATCCTCCAGGCCCAAACTGGGATCAGTGCGTAGAGCTCGCCATTCCCAGTCTAAGTCCGAGAGAGAGAGACGCCATTCGCGCTACAATGTACTATTCTGGATGGAGCGACGTTGCATCTCTTTTGCCTTTTTCTCTAGATGCAGAGTTTAACGTCCACCAATCGCAAGTTGACCAATACCGCGAGCATCATCGTCGCTATCCGACGTTTGCCCCAGTAGACATTATCTAGGTTGGGTGCGGTGAGCGCGGCATTGCTGCGACCGATTGCTTAACATCGATACATAGAAGGCTACTAATAGTGTATTTCGAAGTGAGTGAGTTTAGGGGCAAGTGAAGTATCTCGCCTGGCTTTCGTCATTGTTAAACGTCGATCAAATTTGGTGGTACGCCGCCTCAAACGCCTCCGGCCAGATCTTGACCTGCCGTTGAAATGGTAGTCCATCGCCGCGATTAGGAAGAGGAAGGCGAAGAGTAGGCTGCCGAGGCAGTGGTCGCCGCCCAGGGGCATGCGGAGCGACCCAACCAGGAGATACGTCGCCGCGGAGCCGAGGGCGACGATTGACCCCATCCGGGGCGGGGTGCCGGCGGCGATGCGTTGCAGTCGCAAGCGGCGGGTTTCGGGCATCAGGTTCCTTTCCTTCATCGCTTCGGTGTGGGGCAGTTCGTGCGAACGCGTTTTCGGCTCGTCGGCGACGAGCTTTTGCTGGAAGGCGCTCCTCCGTTCCACGCCCTTCTCCGGCGTTTCGCCTCGTTGTTGGGCGGGCCAGGCCACTTCGATCCGCCCTCGGCACGATTCCTTGAGGGCGGTTTTCAACTCCGCGTCGTGCGGCGAGGGGTCGTGGGCCACGGTGCGGGGCAGGGTCTCCGCGGGGCGTCATTCCCCTCACCCCCAGCTCCTCACTCCAAAAGGGCGAGGGGAGTCAAACCGCAGGCCGAGCAGGTTGCCGTGGAAGTGGCCGAAGGCGGAGAGGAGGACGGCGCCATGACCGTTGAGTTCGGCAACGACCCCCGTGATGCGGGCGATGCGGGGGCGAATCCGCAGCAGTCCGAGCCGAGGCGCCGCGAGGAACCATCCCGCCAACGCGGCAACCATCACGGGCATGGGCAGGTCGTCGAGCCGAAACCGCATAGGCGAACTCCTGGCGAGGGAGTTCCCGGCATTCTGCGGGGCACGAGCGAGGAGTGCAAGGGAAATTCTAGGCGGATTGCGTAGACGGCATTGATCGGCGGAGGCCTCTTTCCCTCGGAGAAGCCGGAACGACGCTTGCGGAAGCGTTTGCTTGAAGAGTTTCTCGATGGCTTCCACTTCGCGACGCGTGCCTGGCAGTGAAGACCAGAGGCCTTCGAATCCAAGCCGACCGAATCGTCGAATCGACTTCGGCGCGTCGCCAGCATCCACGTACTTCCGCTCACGTGCAACGACCGTCTCGCGCAGCAGCACTTTGGCTTTCGAATAATCTCCCATTTGGAAGGCGCGTTTGCCTTCGGCGAATCGATCTTCGAACTTCGTCGCCTTTGGGGAGGACGCCTTCGTCCTCCTTGTTTCGCGGCGTTTCCATCGTCTGGCATTGGACCAACGAAGGACCCGTGACCAGCACGCAGACGGCGATCATGAGGCTCAAGAGCTTTGCCATACATTCGCTCTTTCTTGTCGCTTGCACAGGCCTTTACCCGTCGATGAACGCGCTGACGCCGCGAAAGGCATCGATGCCTTCGCGGCGTCACATTTTCCGTTGCTCGCTTCACTCGTCACTGCCAGCGGTTGACGTTCAGCGTCGGCCCCTTCTTGAACTTCTCGTATTCCGATTCACTGATCTTACCACCCATCATCGAGCGATTCGATTCCAAGGGCGCGATGTGGTCGAAGGGGATAATCGTCTGCTTGTCGGTCGCTAAGAACGCAGCGGGACGGCCGGGTGCGTAGACAACCTTGGCTCCGGAGGCGACCGTCGCGAGCAACGGAACCTGCTTGTACTGCGTCGCCGTCACCAATTTCGCCGTCGTCGTGAAGAGGGTGCCGGCCGACGATCCCCATTGGATCCGCTTGCCGTCCACGACGAGGGCGAGCGGTTCGCCAGCGCAGATCATCGTGTACGAGTTCGGGGTCACGTTCGTCAGCTTCAACGGCTCCGCGACCGGCAGCGGCGGCGGGGCTTGATAGAAGTAAATACCCTGAGGAGATTTGACGAAACGTCCGGATACCGGCGTTTCCTGGGTCACGCTGTCGCCGGGGCGGATCTTCTGCCATTCGCCTGGCTTCAGCGGTTGAGCGAACGGCGTGTCCTTGTTGACGGTGGCGACGGGGAAGTTGTTGGTCGGCGGCGGCGGAGCCTGCATTGCGCCAGGCATTTGTCCCATCGGATCGCCCATCGGCGGCATGCCGACACCGCCCGCGTTGCCGGGGAATGGCTGCATGCCGGGGAAGGGCACTGCCGGTTGGCCCATGCCGGCGCCGGGATCCAGCGGCGGAAAGTTGCGGCTCGCTTTCGACAGCTTCGCAAGCATGTCGGTCGCGGCATCTTTCTCCGGCATGTCCTTACGAGCCGCGGCGATCTTCTTCTTCAGCGCGTCCTTCATCGCGGGAAGCAACTCGGGAGCGGCCGGGACGATTTGCTCCAAGTCGGAAAGCGTTTCCTTGTTCGCCGCGAGACGGGCCGCTTCGATCTTTTTGCCGAAGTCGCGATAGGAGAAGACGGCTTCCGGCGAAAGCTCGTCGAGGGCCACCATCACCGGATCGGACGCCGCCCGCACCTTCTTGAGGAGCGGACGGGTCGTGTCCACGGTTTCCAGCAGATCCTTGTCGCCCAGCTTCTTCGCGACTTCCGCCGCCCGCTCGAAGCCGGCAACGTCGCTGCGCTCGGCCGCGACTCGGATCGCCGTCTCGATCAGCGGCTTGGGGTTCTTGGCGATCTCGTCCTGCAACGCGGCGAGCTCCTTGCGCGAGGAACGCGCCCCTTCGACGACGAGATCGACCAAATTGAGCAAGTCGCCGGCCGAGTAGTCGCCCGCGGCCCGATCCATGAGCCCGCGGAGGATCGCATCGGCGACGTCCGCTGTTTTTGCGTCTTCCAAAGCCGCTTTTTTCGTTTGCTGCGCGAGACCTCGCGACTGCTGCGAGTACAAAAGCATGCCCATGCCCAAAACCGCCGCAAGCCACCACTGTTGTTTCCGACTCATGATCCCCTCATGCATGGAAAAGCGACAAGGAAAGGAAGGAACGACAGGGTTACGGGTTTTGGATAAGATCCGGGCCGCGTTTGAGGCTGTACCAGTATTGGGGCGTCACCGACCTGACTGTGCTGCCGTTCCGAATGACGGCGGCGGAACTGTTGGTCGCGAAAACCATTTTCACTCCGCCGGCGCCCGTTCCGACAAAACCGGCCGGACCGCCTGGAAACTGAATGACGTCCGCCCGCACCTGAATTTCGCCTAGGCCGGGTACCTGTTCGAATTGCAGCGGCGTCCGGCTTCGCGCTTCGGTGGAGAAGTAGACGGCGGCAGTGGTCGCCCACTGAATGCGTTGACCATTGACGACCAAAGTCAGGGGTTTGCCGGCTGCGTACATGAGCCAGGAGTTCGGCGTGCCGGAGCGAATCGGTCGGCCGTTGCCGCCGGTATTGAGAGTGATGCCGAGCGTCCCCGGTATCGCCACGGCGTCGTCCTTGGTGAGAATCGCGCTGTAGCCGGGCGGAAGGTTCACGGTAATGTTCGGCGGCGGCGCCGTTTGTCGGCCGTTTGGATCGACGATGAGCGTTCCTGCTGCCGTCGCTCGACTGGTTTTGGAAAGCGTTTTCAAAATCTCAGCGTCTTCGCCTTGGGGTTGCTGAATGTTCTTCTTTGCGGTTTCGAGTTGTTTCGCCAGCCGCGACCGCATCGCTTCGGAAAGGTCGGCGACGAGCGGCAACGCGAACTCGACCTCCTTCAGCGATTCCAGATCGCCAACGGATTCGCATCGCTCGATTGCTTTCTCCAGCCGCTTGTACGACTGAATCGCTTCCAGCGAAAGATCGTCCAGCGGCATCATCAGCGGCGACATGGTGGAAGAACGCTTCTTCGCAAGCAACGGCTTCAGCGTTTCCACTTGCTCGGACAATTCCTTGTCGCCCAACGCTCCGATGCCGTTCGCGACGGCCTCGAAGTCGGCCATGTTTCGTCCATCGACGGCTACCTTGAGTGCCGCCTTGAGAAGGGCTTTACGATTCTTCGCCAGTTCGTCCTGCAACCCGGCTGTCGTTTTGTTGGGCGAACGATATCCGCCGGCAAGGCGATCGAGCAGTTCCACGAGGCTTGTTCCCGAAAGCTCATGGACGCCGCGCTGCATCAACTCCTGCATTCGGATTTCTTCCGCAGATTCCAAATCCTTTGCCGAGATGCTGGGGAGCGTCTCCTTTTTCGTCTCTTGTGCGGAGACCATGCCTAAGGGAATCAAGCATGCTGCCGCCAAAACGCCCCATCGAACCGCCTTCATCGACATGTGATGCTCCTTAATTCGAGGCAATCCCGTAAGGGGTGCCAATATCTTTCCCCGCGATGCAAAATTCAACACAGGAATCCGGAAGGTCGGACAACAAATCCATTATTTTCCAAACGCCACTCGATCATCGCCGATGAGGCCGTAGACCGCCCAGAAGTAGGGATGCAGGTAGGGCTCCGCTTTGCCGCTGGATCGCAGTTTCGCGAGGAAGCCGCGTTGCGCGTTCTGCAACGCGTCCCCTGCGGCTTCGCCGGATTGGAGCCGTTCGAAGAACGCCTTCATCAATTCCGGTGCAGTGCCGTCGTAGACATCCCACAGGCCCGCCAACACGGCTCGGCCGCCGGATTGCAGAAAGGCGCGTTGCAGGCCGAAGAGGTCGTCGCCGGGCAGGGGCGAGCGGTCGCCCAGGCCGCTGTAGCAGGCACTCATCACGATGAGGTCCGCTTCGATCTCCGTCTCATACAGATCGCGGGCGGTGAGCTGCCCGGCCTGCTCTTCTGTTCCTTTCGCATCCGCTTGCGGCATGAGCATCAAGTGGCTGCGGAGCGGATGGTCGGCATCGTTCACGCCGTGGGTCGCGAAGAAGAGCATGCCGGGTTGCTTAAACGTTTCACGCACCTTTGCGACGCTGGCTGCATCCCCTTCGATCGTCTTCTTGATCCGTTTGCCGAAGGTCGCAGAAAGGTTTTTGAGATCCTCTTCCACGCCCGACAGTTCCGGGGCGCCCGGCACTTTCGCGAGGCCCACGGCTTGCACCTGCTGCATCGGCTCGGCGGGATTTTGGCGGACGCGGAGCCAGAAGGAGAGGGACGGCGTCACCACGCGGCGGCCGGGTTCTTCCACCCAAAATTTGGGCGTGACCATTTCCTTTTTGCCGCGTTCCTTGGTGTCGCGTTCAGTCACCAGGGCGGCAAAGGGGAAGTAATGCAGGATGTGCTGCGGCACGATCACCGTCGTCTTCGCCGCCTTCACTTCGTCGCGAACGGAAGCGGGGATGAGCGTCTGGTAAAGCGAGTGTAGCTCGTCCTGCCATGTGTGATCGAAGCCCTTGCCGCGAAGGATGCGTTGGTACATCTTCGCCGACTGTCCTTCGACGCCGCGAAGGAACCGCTGCACCTGGGCGACGAGTACAGCCGAAGCGATCGGCTGGCTGTCCGCGGTCGTCAGCGGCACGACTTTCGTCTTCCCCTTGGCATCGACGAAAAACATATAGGCACGCTCGCCAGCGAGGAAGTACTCAAGCGCCACCGTCTCCGCGGGCCAATCCGCGAGCAGGTTGCCTTCATGCAAGTCGTCGCGCGGAGCACGCTTGGGCAGGGTGTCTTGCAGCGAACGGGCGCGGGCGAGCTCGAGCTGGGCGAGCGCCTCATCCGCCTTGCCTTGCTGAGCGAGCAATTCGGTTAGCTTGTCGAAAACCCACGCCTTACGGGCGAAGAAGCCGGCTTGCGTGGCGCCGATGCGGTCGGCCGGGAGGCGGTCGCGAAGCGATTCGGAAAGCAACGTGGAGAGACGGTAGTGCTTGATCGCATCCGCGGGCGTCTTTGCCGCGAGGGCCTGGAGGCGTTGAAGGTTCTCCATGCCTGCAAGCGTGCCAGCTTCGAGATAAGCATCCTGGGCCTGACTTGCAGTACGGCGAACTAACTCCATGTCCCCTCGGCGAAATGCAAGCTGCGCATCGATTTCATGCACCATGCCATGCAACGCTGGAGTCTTCGACGTCGCATTAAGTGCGGGACTAATTGAAAGGACCGCACTTGATTCCGCGAATTCGACTAAGTCTTTAGCGCCACCTTCGGCATCCAACGATCGGATGAAATCAGCCAGAAGAGCCCGATGTCGAAGCACGTTGACTTGGGCTGCAGCGACCTGAGCCGGAGACTTGATTTCTGCTGCATGCTTGTTCGCCTGTTCATAAAGATCATTCGCCTGCTTCCAACGAATGACGACTGCCGTCACCGGTTGCTCACTGCCAGCGGCCATGCGGAAGGCGTGGTTGTAGAGCAAATCCTGCGATTGCTGATGCAGGTAATTCGCCCAGTTCGTGAGGATGCGAAATCGATCTGCGGGGGTCGCATCGTCGGCACCGGCGAGCGCTTCCGCGAAGAGCGATTCGGCGGACATCGCGGTCGCCAAACCGCCTTCCGCGCGAATGACGGCGAGGTAGAGATTCGCGAGTCGCTTATCACGCGGCGTCGCGTTCGCATCCGCTTTTCGTGTTTCCAAAATCTTGGCCGCCGCGCGAAAGTCGCCTTTCTCAATCAACCCACGAGCCTGGTCGATCGCGGCGATGCCGGTCGGTTCATCGTCCGTCGCGGTGGCTGCCCGAACTGCTTCGCCGCGTTGTTCGGGCGGGACCTCCAGCCAACGGGCAAGCGTGTCCCGTTGCTTCGTCAGCCATGCCGGCAGTTTCGGCTGCGACTCGAGAAAATCCAACGCATCGACGGCGTAGAGGCGGCACGCCCGCGTCGTCGCGTTTGCCCATCAGATGGTCGGCGGCGAAGGCGAGATACAGCGGGTCCGTGCTCCCGAGCAATCGCTCCGCTTCGCGAATCCGGCTGCATCGTTCGGCGAGCCGCGGAAGCCGATTCGATGCTGAAAGCCGTCTTCTTCCCCGCCATTTGCAGCGTGTAGTTCCCCTCAGGCAAACCTTGGGGAAATTCCTTGGCCATGCGCCGTTCTCTTTCCATGCGATCGCGCGAGCGCCTTCGGCGAACGGCAGCTTCCAGCTCCTCTTGCCCGGAAGCATCGTGAGTTCGGCCACATCCGCGGGATACGGCTTTCCTTGCCGCGCGGCATGCGGCGAATCGTGATCGTTCCCGAAAGCAGGATGCCGCCACGCGAGGGTGTGAGAAACGACGATTCCAAATCGCGTGTGCCGCCGGCAATGCGAAGCTGATCGATCTGCTTCGTGAGTTGGCCGAGTTCCAGCGAACCCAAGCTCGAAAGGGACACGCCTCGCGACGCCTTCGCGTCGGCGACGATCGTCTCCTTCGCCTCCTCCGCGCTGGGAATCGACCACCCCGCCGGAGCGACGCGCCATTTCTCGCGCCCCTCATCCGCCCACAAAACAAGCCCCGTCCGCGGTGTCGGTTCATTCCGCGGAATCGCGTCAATGCCCACGCGGCCCTGATGCTTCGAGATCAGGTACGCATCCTCGGCATACGCAGCATCCGCCATCAACAACGCAATCGCACAAGCAACTAATCGTCGAACAAGATATCGCATGGCGCTATTCCTTTCCCTTGCGAACTTCCGGCGAAAGATGCCAGGGAATCAGGCGAAAGGTGAAATCATCGACCGCACGTCGGCTGATGCCGCGCGTGTTGCCTTTGCCGAAGATCGAAGTTTCGAGGAGAAGATCGAGCGACGATTTCGGTCCGGATCGTTTGAGACCTTCGATCGAAGGCTGAGCCAGGAATGTGAAATCCTGATTTTCCTTCGGCTTCGCCTTGATAGCGACGACAATCAAATTCTCCGGTCCAAACGTCTTGGAACCATCGACGGTGATAGGTGGAATTGGCAGCGTGTTGCCAGCCCCGATCACGTTGTCCTCGCCATCGACTGGAAAGTAGGCGTCGATGCCGAAGTTGCTGTCGACATAGAGCACCGTTACTGCGATCGGGAATCGATTGGGGTTGCTGATCGTCATTCCGACCGCATCTTGGTGGTGAAGCTGAATCTTGTCCGCGTCGAGCTTCGCGGTCGGGGCCTTCACGTTGTTAGGGTCGGTGAAACGAGTCAATAGAACGTCAATGTTGACCCCGGCGTCGGTTTTGCCTCGCGTGGATTCGACCGCGACGTTTCCTGCTAGTTTCCTCAAATTCTCCGCGCGCACAATGCGGCCGAAGCGAGTCTCAAGCACGGTTGCCAACGTGTCGTTCCAAGCGAAGGGCCCGAAGGCGATTCCTTCCGACTTCTTTTCTTGAACGAATCCCGAAGCCGGAACAAGGATGGCGCCCGCATTCGTCGGCATTACCACCCACTCCGCTTTGTTGATGTCCTCGACGACGCAAAATGGTGCTTGCTCGGATTTCGCCGCTTTTGACAATGCCGAGCGCACCTCATTTAACCGATCCTTTGCATACGCATTACCTCGGCCATCATTCTCCGCGATTCCGACCGCAAGGACGCTTGAGCCGAGGTCGACATGAACAAGCTCGCATCGGCCATCGTCCGGCAGAACGGTGTTACTCGGTATGCTTCCGAACGCACTGGGCGTCACTTCCGCAGTGGTCATCTTGGTTTTCTCGACCCGCACATGGCCGACGACTTTCTCCGGATCCTTCTGATCCGCGAGCGGACGCACGGCGAGGATCGAACCCGGCGTGATTCCATGCAACGTGCCCGCGTTGATCTTCCAGGCTCCGTCGGAACCCGTGAGAAGGATCGAGCTTTTGCCAGGCCAGGTCGCGGTGCCAAGAACATCTCGCTGACGATCCTCTGCGGGCCCTTCCATCAGCGGGGTAGGGGAGGTTCGCCCCATCGCGGCATAACGGCTATGCACGATCTGAATCAGCTCGCGATAGGTGGGAACCTTGCCGGAGTTTCGCTTCGCCTGAGTCAGCGTCTGCACCAAGGTGAAGGTCAGCAAGCCGTAGGGTTTCGCTTCGTCGCTTTGCAACGGCAACTCGCGTTCGACAGTTACTTCGGTGGATTGGCAGGCATAGAGCGCCACCACGCCGCCTGCTTTCGTCAAATCCGCTCGCTGCGGTTCGTTTGGACCGGGACCGCCACGCGTGCCTTCGGGGCGACGTTTCGCGGCGAGGGTTTCGGCTTTGCGGATGGCTTCTCTCGGAATGCCGAGCACATCATCGCGCACTTGACGCGTCGTCTCGGCGACGCCGCGAATCATCGTCCCCGAGTGACAGGAATCGAAGATGATCCACACATACGCCTGCTTCGCGCGGATCGCCGCGATCCAGGCGCCGATTTCGTCGTCGATGATCGCGTTCGGCACTTTTCCCTGATCGCCGTCCCACGACTTCACATCGCGAGGCAGAAAAATCTCGTCTAGCCCGTCTGGTTCCGGATCCTTCGCGTTTTCCTTCTCCGGCTGTTGGCTGCCATGCCCGCCCATCAGAATGACGACCTGATCCCCCGGCTTCGCCGCTTCCGCGAGCCGCTTGAATTCGCGTTCGATATTCGCCCGCTCCGGATAGCGATCGCCCCGTTTCTTCCCCTCGTCCTCGGAAAGCACCATAATCCGATCCGTCGCGAAACCGAACTGCTGCACCAGACAATCGCGCATCAGCACGACATCGTTGGCCGGCCCTTTGAGGTGGTAGCGGGCATCGAGATGCGGATAGTTGGAAACGCCGACGAGCAAGGCATGCTTGCCTTCCTGCTGGGCTAAAGCAGTGGAGGAAAATGCGAACAACATCCAGGCAGCGACTGCAACGCGCATGGCGAAATCCGGTAGAGAATTTCCGACGAGACCGTCGAGTGTCAGATTGAAACACAAGTTGTCGTGGAAACGGACAAAAATCTTGCGAAATTGCAAAGCGGCAGGCGGTTACGTGTTTGAATTTCGGAGACGTTGCTATTTAGGGAGCTTCTTGAGGAGTTCCGCGCAAAGCGTATCCGCCAGCGTATCGATATTTGCGGCCGATCCACTCGATTCGGCGGTTGCGATCGTGATGCCGTCCCGCCGAAGATTGATCCGGACATGGACAATCCCTTTCTCGGCGAGATAGGTGCCCGCGGGGCGAATGCCTCCTGGCATCTCGTCGCTATCCACAAAGACGGCGGACGGACGGTCTTTGGTTGTTTGCAGCGTGTCGGCGAGTTTCTGCCTCAGGCGAGGCATGAGGCCAAGGTTGTCGTCCCCTTCGTCCGGATTGATCAGCAGCAGTCGCAGTACGATGGGCAAAGGCGACGCGAGCGGTACGCGTTGTTTCTCCTCGGTGGTCAGCCGGCCGATGTCGAAACTGCTGCCGCGTGGGGCGGCGATCAGCGGCTTCTGGATGCCGCCGATGTTCTTCGCCAGGCGAGGCACTTCATCCGCGGCGTATTGAAACAGCGAGCCCCATCGACGTATTCGTTCTCGCGCGGCACACGCCCCGCTGGCTTGAGCAATGCATGCGTCAGCAGTCCCTGGCTGAACTGCGTCGCCTCGTAGCTGACTTTGTCGGAAGCGCGGCCATGAGGATGTGGAAGCCGGTGCGGTCCTCGAGGCCGTTCGATGGCGCGGAATCTGCTCGCCTGACACGCTGCGGCGCATTCGGTCAGCTTCTTCGCGACGGCCCCGGCCGCGCAGGTGTCGAGCACCATGACTTGCTTGAGTGCCGGCACCTTCTTGATCCACTCGGTGAGATCGGCCCCGGTCACCGCATACTGGCTCGCCACCGCCGGATCGCTGAGTACCGCGGGATCGGCGGTGCGGGCGTCGCTGGTGAGGTAGCAATACTGGTCCGCGTCCCCTGGTAACGCCACGCCATGGCCTGCGAGGTAGACGACGAACACGTCCCCCGGCTTCGCCGCCCTCGCCGAAGCGAACGCCTTTTCGATGTTGGCCCGGGTCGGGGTTGGTGCTTTCCGTCCTTGTCGTAGACCAAGAGGGTGATGTGCGACTTGTCGGCACCGAACAGTTTTTGGCCCCCAAGTCGAACGCGGAAGCGATGTCACGCTTCGCGTCTTTCGCCGAATATCGCAAATTGAGCGACGGATTCGCATACTCGGAAACGCCGACGACGATGGCGTGCAGTTCGGGAGCGTCCTGCTGCATCGTTCCCTTGGCCGTGAACATCCGCTGAATGCCGCGGCTGGAGAGGTAACCCTCCGCGTTCCACGTCACGACTTCGACGACATTTTCCTGACCGGGCTTCAGCGATGGTGCGTTCGCCAGATCGACGACCAGCGTCGCTTCCTTAGTCGCAGCGTTCAGCCCAGGGCCCCGCGCATCGGCGAGCAGTTCTTTGCCGTTGACGAACACCTGCACTTTGCCGATGCCGCCGCCACGGTTGGCGAGTTTCAGCGTCAGCTTTCCGTCGGCGTTCGGCTCCTGCAAATTTGCAGATGGGTAGAGATTCACCTTCTGCAACGCCGCCACTTTTCGCAGGGGTTCCTTGGAGCGCCCAAGGTGTTTCGCGAGCAGGCCAGGGTCGTAATAGCGTTCCTTCAGTTGGCCCAGAGCGATGGGTTCGTTGTTGATGACCCAATGTAAGCCTTCCACGTTGCCGCCGTTCGACGCATCGAAGCGTCCTTCGGAATCCACCACCGCCCATCCGCCTACCGTAAGAATCTTGCCGGCGTTGAGCGTGTAGAGTTTGCAAAGCTCTTTGCCGGTGCGAACTTCCCAGAGACGCACGGTTCCATCCGATCCGGCAGTGGCCAAGTGCCTGCTATCGGGGGAGTAACTGACCTGGTACGCTAATCCGGAATGGCCGGTCAGACGGCGCAATTCATGTCCTGTTTGGAGGTCAAACGATTTGATGTGCAACTCCGTCGAGATGGTTGCCTCTTTGCCATCTCGCGAAATAGCAACGCTCATCGCAGGGGACCTTTCCGTCTGCGTGGAAAAAGTCTGGATCGTTTTGCCGGATTCGACATCGATCAGGCGATGAGGGGCCTTGACGACGTTGGCTCCGCTTGCGAGGAAAAGTTTCGAACCATCGGGCGAAAAGGAGCACGCGGTGCAAAAGTCGTTTCGCCATTCGTGCAAGGTCTTACGGCTATCCAGATCGACCAAACACATTCCATCGTCGACGCATGCGAAAGCGGCATATCTCCCGTTTGGGGATATGGCGATTGCAAACGAATGCTTGATTTTCTTTAGCGGCAGACGCTCCCCTTCTCCCTTAGCCAGATCGTAAACGACCACTTCGCCTCCCTCGCCGTAGCCCACCGCTCTCTTTTCGTTTTCGCTCACGGCAACGCGAGCGCGGACGACATCATGGTGAACGAGTCGCAGAGTCTTTTCCGTCGGATGAAGTGCGGTCAGCTTTGAGGCGACTGAGCCGGCGAAGCCGTAAACCTCACCCTTCTGGCTAATTCCGTGGGGAACATAGTATCTGAGAATTCGATTACCCGCGCCGGAAACGTTCCACCAGTGGGGATCGCCGTCGCGATGGTGCGAGAGGATTCCATCGTCGTTTGGAGAAAATTGCACGAAGCGGGCGCCGCTGCAATAGCCGACGAGCATCGATTCAACGGCGGTCCGCTTGACGTCCCAGATCACGCCGAGTCCGCTAAGAGAACTATTGGTGGAGGTGACGAGTCGCGTACCGTTCCTGGAGAACGCGCCGCTGGCAACACGATTGCCGTCATAGCCATAATCAGGCGGAGGAGCGAAAGTTCGCAGCAATGCTCCCGACTTCGCATCGAGAAGGCCCATTGTCTTTCGGGAAGAATTCGCGACGAAGATATGCTTTTCGTCTGGACTCCAGATCGCGGAAAGGACGCCCTTTGCTTCCTTCCAATCGGCAATCTGGTGGCGAGCGATTTCTTTGCCGGTATCGGCTTCCAATTCCTGAACGAATTCCGGGTGGCCGCTCATCAGCAATCGACGACCGTCCGTCGAAAAGACTGCGGAGAATTTGGAGTGAGAATATCCAGGCGCGAAATCGAGACGCAGCGGCGCGGTCTGCCGCTTGGACCAAAGGTATCCCCGTGCGGAGGGTACGTTTTTCTCCCATGGGGCGGGAGGGGTGCCCATCACTGTGAATCGCTGTCCGTCCGGCGAAAACGCACAGGATGCCGGAACGAACCGATGCCCATCTTCTTTCCGCTGTGTTTCGGTACGGGAGAAGTCAGCAACGTGCCGTCCGGAGGGGTATTCCCAAACATCAGCGAACTTCAGCATTTTGGGATCGGCAAATGTGGCCGCAACCATGCTGCCGTCCGGCGAAAACGTCGCCGCTCCGACATCGTAAAATTGCTTCCGATTCAGCATGGTCCTTCCCGTTTTCGTTTCGATCACCTCAAGTCCTTCTCGATGAAGGACCAAAAGAGCTTCTCCGTTTGGAGCGAAATTCGCGCACACGACTCTTTGATGAAATTCGAATCGGCGAAGCTGTTTTCCAGTCGCGGGATCCCAAAGAATGGCGAACGTGTTTCCATAGGTCAGCGCCCATTTGCCGTCCGGCGACAGAGTCGACTCGATGGTATGCCACGGCACAATCTGGACCTGGAGCTGCGGCTTCGCCGGATCGATATCGGGCGCGTCGTTTGGCCGGACGAGGTCTAAGGAAGCCGATCCTTGCGCTGACGCCGAAGATTGTTGAGCGAGAGTCAATAAGGCCGCTAAGAGGCAGAAAGCGATCGGCTTCATGTTCGTGCTCCGTCCACCCAAAGGCATTGATCGCATGCTAGCGAGGCAGTTTCTTCAAGATCTCGCTCGTCATCGCTTCCGCGAGGACATCTGCGTTTCCTGCCGGCAACAGGGCTTCGGCAGTCGTGACGATCTGGCCGTCTCGTCGCAGATGGATGCGGATGCGAATGGACCCTTTCTCAACGACATAGGTGCCCGCCGGCCGAATCGCTCCAGGCATCTCGTCGCTGTCCACGAAGACCGCGGAAGGGCGATCGTTTCCTTTCTGAAACAACGCTTCGGCGAGTTTCTGCCGCACACGCGGCATCAGTCCGAGGTTGTCGTCGGCTTCCTCCGGATTCATTAGAAGCGGCCGCAATACGATGGGCAGCGGCGAAGCGAGCGGTACGCGTTGCTTCTCCTCCGTCGTCAGTCGGCCGATGTCGAAGCTGCTGCCGCGCGGGGCGGCGATCAGCGGCTTTTGAATGCCGCCGATGTTTTTCGCCAGGCGAGGCACTTCGTCCGCGGCGTATTGAAACAGCGAGCCCACATCGACGTATTCGTTCTCGCGCAACGCTGCCCCGCGCATCGCCTTCAGCAGCGCATGCGTGAGCAATCCCTGGCTGAACTGCGTGGCTTCGTAGCTCACCTTGTCCGAGGCGCAGCCCATGAGGATGTGGAAGCCGGTGCGGTCCTTGAGCCTTTCGATCGCGCGAATTTGTTCGCCGCTGACGCTTCGTTGTTCGGTCAGCTTTTTCGCCACTGCCCCCGCGGCGCAGGTGTCGAGCACCATGACCTGCTTGAGCGCCGGCACCTTCTTGATCCACTCGGTGAGATCCGCCCCCGTGACTGAATACTGGCTCGCAACGGCCGGATCGCTGAG
>JAXMAT010000073.1:0-23914 GCA_046350235.1 Gemmataceae bacterium
TCGCTGGAAGCTGCGGTGAAAATCGCCCTCGTGGGTCGACGAAACACGGGAAAAAGCACGTTTCTCAACGCCTTGGCCGACGAGGAGCGGACGATCGTCAGCGAAGTGGAGGGCACCACGCGAGATAGCGTCGATGTCCGATTCGAGCGCGACGGCAAACTTCTGGTCGCCATCGACACTGCCGGCGTCCGCTACCGGGGCAAGGTAAAGGACGACCTCGACTTCTACAGCCTGACCCGCTCCGAACGATCGATTCGGCGGGCGGATGTGGTGCTGCACTTCCTCGATGCGATGACGAAAATCAGCCTGGTGGACAAGCAACTGGCGGGATACGTCCTCGAGAATTACAAGCCGGCGATCTTCGTTGTCAACAAGTGGGATCTGACCGACGGCCAGATCGCCACAGGGGAGTATGGCGAGTATCTGCGGCGTGTTTTCCCAAGTTTGGACTTCGTTCCGATCGCCTTCGTCACGGCCAAGATGGCGAGGAATGTCCATTCGGTGGTGAATCTGGCTCAAAATCTCCACAAACAGGCCAGCGCCCGCGTATCGACCGGCGAACTGAACCGCGTGGTGCGGATGGCGGTGGAGGCGAATCCACCGCCGATGCGTCGAAATCGGACGGGAAGAATCTACTTCGCAACCCAGGCCGCCACGCAACCGCCTACGGTGGTGCTGTTTACGAATGGGCCGGAGCTGTTCGACAACACCTATCGCCGTTTTCTGCTGAAAACCTTCCGCGACCACCTGCCGTTCAATGATGTGGCCATCAAGCTCTATCTGCGAACCAGGGGAGGGCGGGCCGCCGAGGAAGCGGAAACGACCGAACCGGCTGAAAAACCAGCGGTTAAGCCGAAGCCGGCCGCTCCAGCAAAGCCGTCCAAGAAGAAACGCGAAGTCGGCGATCTCTGGAAAGATGTTTGACCGCCGGTTCCATTTCAATGACGCCGATTTGCCGATCGCTCGCCCTAAAGCCCGTCACTGACGGGCTTTTTGCGTTGGCCTGGATCCATTTCGGTTCCATTTGCCTCCCGGCCGCCAAAATTTTTGCCGGGAGTCGCTTGGCGAAATCGCGCGATTTCGAGGCGAGTTTGGCGACGTTCTCCGGCATCCACGCAGAAATTTGTCACACCTGATCGGAAACGCATCTTTTCAGGCACCCAAGTGCCTTACTTTGCGGCAACTTACGACCGAAAACCGAACGCGAAAGTTCTTTTTCGCGAAATTCGTCTGGCCAACCTCAAATTTTCATCTCCGGAATGCGGCGATTGCAAAGCATTACAATTACGAGGTTTGAGGCATGAGGATTGGTCGGTTGGACAACGATGACGCAAGAATCTGGCCTGCCATCTGAGGAATTTCCTTGACCTGGCCCATGATTCGCGACATAATTCGGACAACGGTCGGCGTCCTCTTCTTAAGTCCTGACGCCGCAAAGGAAAACACACACTCGGCTCTGCCTGAAAAAGCAGTGGGCAAAGCCAGCCGGGTCTTTTTTCCAAAAATTCCATTCTCGACCGTTGACACTCCCCCTGCCGGCCTTTATAGTTTGAGTGTCGTCGCTGAAACGTTTCTGACGCGAACGCGACGCCAAAACAAACGATGCCTCTGGCGTCGAATGTTCTTTGACAATTCGGAATGCACCTTTACAAGCCTATGCGAGAGGGTGTTACGCCTTGCGGCATGACACTTTACTCGCAGACGACGATTGTAAGATCGAAGTCAACGAATCTTTGAGTGTTATGCAGTAAGGCGACAATTACAGGTAAAACCTGCAAACGGGGAACCTCGATGGAGGAACAAGGCCTTGTGCCTTGGGATGCCATGGTGGGGAACCAAAGTATCGATTGTTTTGACCTGCGGCTTCGGCTGCGGGAATGACGCAGATACATATTTTTGAAGGGTTTGATCCTGGCTCAGAACGAACGTTGGCGGCATGGATTAGGCATGCAAGTCGAATGAATCCCGGGTAGCAATATTCGGGGGAAATGGCGAAAGGGGCAGTAATGTATGGGCAACCTACCCTGGGGTTGGGCATAGCCGTTCTAACGAGCGGGTAATTCCCAGCGATTTAGCGAGGCGGCATCGTCTTGCTAAGAAAGAATTTCGCCTCGGGAGGGGCTCATATCGTATTAGCTAGTTGGTGAGGTAACGGCTCACCAAGGCAAAGATGCGTAGCGGGTGTGAGAGCACGACCCGCGCCACTGGCACTGAGACACTGGCCAGACACCTACGGGTGGCTGCAGTCGAGGATCTTCGGCAATGAGCGCAAGCTTGACCGAGCGATGCCGCGTGTGCGATGAAGGCCTTCGGGTTGTAAAGCACTGTCGAGGGGGATCAAGGGGCAACCTTGAGTGATCCCTGGAGGAAGGGCGGGCTAAGTTCGTGCCAGCAGCCGCGGTAAGACGAACTGCCCAAACGTTGTTCGGAATCACTGGGCTTAAAGGGCGCGTAGGCGGCAAATCAAGTCAGGGGTGAAATCCGGCAGCTTAACTGTCGAAGTGCCTTTGATACTGATTTGCTCGAGGGAGATAGGGGTCTGTGGAACTTCCGGTGGAGCGGTGAAATGCGTTGATATCGGAAGGAACGCCGGTGGCGAAAGCGACGGACTGGATCTCTTCTGACGCTGAGGCGCGAAAGCTAGGGGAGCAAACGGGATTAGATACCCCGGTAGTCCTAGCCCTAAACGATGGGTACTAGATAGTAGACTTACATGGGTTTACTGTCGAAGCAAAAGTTTTAAGTACCCCGCCTGGGGAGTATGGTCGCAAGGCTGAAACTCAAAGGAATTGACGGGGGCTCACACAAGCGGTGGAGCATGTGGCTTAATTCGAGGCTACGCGAAGAACCTTATCCTGGGCTTGACATATGCGAAAGCGGTAGGAAGTAGCGGCCGGAAACGGCCCGCCAACGGTATCCAGTCCGGAACCTACTACAGGTGCTGCATGGCTGTCGTCAGCTCGTGTCGTGAGATGTCGGGTTAAGTCCCATAACGAGCGAAACCCTTGTCCTTAGTTGCCAATTACGGGACTCTAAGGAGACTGCCGGTGTTAAACCGGAGGAAGGCGGGGATGACGTCAAGTCCTCATGGCCTTTATGCCCAGGGCTGCACACGTGCTACAATGCCGCGAACAAAGGGAAGCAAAACCGCGAGGTCCAGCAAATCCCAAAAAACGCGGCCCAGTTCAGATTGAAGGCTGCAACTCGCCTTCATGAAGTTGGAATCGCTAGTAATCGCGGGTCAGCAACACCGCGGTGAATGTGTTCCTGAGCCTTGTACACACCGCCCGTCAAGCCACGAAAGAGAGGGACGTCCGAAGTCGCTTCACGGCGCCGAAGACGGACTTCTTGATTGGGACTAAGTCGTAACAAGGTAACCGTAGGGGAACCTGCGGTTGGATCACCTCCTTTCTAAGGATGTAATCCACTTGCGGTTCGGTAACGAACCGTAAAGAATCATGTACGCCGTCCGCATAGGCTTAGCATTCCGAAAGTCATTGAAACAGAACCCCGCCGTCCTCACGACTGGCGGGTTTTTTTTTTTCTCGTTTCTCCGTTTTCGTTTTCGGAACGACAAGCTTACCGAGCTTGTCGGTTTTTCCCTTCTTGAGATTCCCTTCCGCCTCATCGAGCCTTAGATGGCCAAGCTTCGCCAGATCCACCTCTGTGTTACGTTGCTTCGTCGCTGCGTTTAGGCCTGCTCTTTAGCTCGGGGCCTTCGATGACCTGGCGAATTCTCTCCAAGGTTCTTTCTTTTCGAAAGTGGTGATTCACACGTTGAGGTCTTGGCGTTGAAACCCGTCCTCATTGGCGGACCTAACGCTGGTGTAAGTCCCGGGAAATGGGGCTGAATTTGGATGGTATTTCTGAGCCGGGGTTTAACATCTGACGACCGTCGTCGAATGGATACCTTTGCTCCGATTCCTTCGATGGGCAAGGCGGGACCGCTCAGGGCAAGATGCGCCAGCGGCTTCGCGTTGGGTGTGGTAACTATCTACGCCTGAGGGCCTCATTTCGCCATGAAGAGGTTGCGGAGACATCGGACTATCGGAAATCAATGATCTTTCGCGGCTACTGTCAACAGATCGCGAGCTGAACTCGTTCATCGACCCGAACCGGCGTGTCGATTGCGACGCGTGTTTGTAGGAATGCGTCGTGGGAGCGATTGTCGCCGACCAATTGAAGCGGACGTAGTGGAAGTCGTCCAACGGACTGTTCGCGGCTCGGGCCGCTGAACTGCGCGGAGTTGACGCGATTCACGAGAAACAAGCACTCCTCTCCGGATGCTCGTCCAAATAGGATCGACTGATCGCCAACGCGATATGGCGTGCGGCATCGTTATTCGAGGCATGGTTGTGTTTCGCGCGCCAGGAGTTTACAAAGAAGGGAACGAACCCAGAGAGACGAACTTCGAGCGAATCATGGCCGACACTCCTGAAGCCATTGAGGATGATCCGCGAAAATACCTGGAACCACTGACGCTTGCGAAGTTGCGGAGCCTCGAACTGAAGGCTCGGCTCGTGGTCGAGGGGTATCTTTCGGGAATGCATAAAAGTCCGTATCACGGGTTTTCGGTCGAATTTGCCCAGCATCGCGAGTACGTGCCGGGCGACGACATCAAGCATATCGACTGGAAGGTATATTCGCGAACGGGCCGCTTCTACCTCAAACAGTACGAAGAAGAGACGAAACTCGTCTGTTGGATCCTGCTCGACGTCAGCGAATCAATGAAGTACGGCTCCGGCGCGATGACGAAGTTCGACTATGCTTGCACGGCGGCGGCGGCCTTGGCGTACATGGTGCTAAAACAATCGGACGCGGTCGGGTTCGTCGCGTTCGACAAATCGATCCGCAGCTTTTTGAAGCCGTCGACCCAGCCGTCGCACTTGAAGGAGATCGTCCACGTCATGAATCAGGGCGTCGGCAAAGACAAATCGCGGATGGGACCGCTGTTTCATGACATGGCCGAGCGCATCAATCGCCGATCGATTCTGTTCGTGCTCAGCGACATGTTCGACGAACCGCACGAGATTCTCGCGGGATTCAAGCACTTGCGCCATCGCCGCCATGAAGTGGTGCTTTGGCACATTCTCGATCAGGCCGAAGTGACATTCCCGTTTCAGGATTCGACGCTCTTTCGCGGGCTCGAGGAATACCCGGATTTGCTCACCGACCCGCGCTCGCTGCGGGATAGCTATCTCGAGCACTTCAACGGCTTTCTCAAGGATCTGCAACGCGGCTGCCGCGATCAGAATATCGACTACGTGCAACTGAAGACGGACACGCCGATGAACGTTGCCCTGTCGAGCTATCTCAGTCACCGCCTCATGCGGCGCTAAATGACGCGATCAGCGAGGAACGGGGCGGAAGGTCGTCAAGTCGTGCCGCCGGATCGACATGCCGGCTTGCCCGTCCGGGCGCATACCCATCGTATAGATGCCGAACTTGCCGCTTGCCGGTTCGGTGACATAGAGGGCGGATTGGCCGTGGGTGATGATGCCGGTGGTCATCACGAAATGGACATGCTGTTTGGCAGGCAAGCCGAAATCTTGCGTCAGATCCACTTCCGCCCAGCTGCCGATTTTTCCTGAGCTGCGGTCGATGAGCCCGCCCATGAGCTTGCCGGCTCGCGAATCGAGCAGCCACACGCCTTCCGTCGGCGCGTTGCGAGTCGTGGCGACGATGCCAGTGCACATCGCGAAATCGTCGAAGCGATCGTTGGACGCCGCGAACGCGATCTTCGGCGTTCGGCTAGCATGCCAGGCCGACACGCCGAGTCCGACCACCAGTCCGAGCAGAAGCACGCCGACCGAATGCAGCCCTTTCATCGCTATCCCTCCGTGGACCATCGCTTTCGATGGACCGCGAGGCTATAGCATGGGACTGGACGATGCGCCAATGCGGATTCGATGCGGGGAATTGGCGAACTTGGGTGAACCCATCAAACCGCTTCGACTTGCACCAAGTTGTCGAAAAACGTCGCTCCGCCGCCGAGGTCGGAGAGGCGGGTGCTGGTGGTCGTGTTGCAGTTGACGCCGTCTTCCGCGTAGCGGTTCCACCAGATGCTCGGCGCCACGACCACGCCGACTTTTACCGTCTCGCCCACCTTCGCCTTGGCGACGAACGAACCGCGGCCGTTGAAAACGCGGACTTTCTGGCCATCGCCGATCGAACGCATCGCGGCATCGCTCGGATGCATTTCGACGCTCGGTTCGCCGGCGGCCTTTCGCAGCGAGTCGATATTGACGAACGTGGAGTTCAAAAACTCCGGTTGCGGCGGACTGAGCATTTGCAGCGGATACTTCTCGGCAAGCTGCGGCTGCGTCAGCGGATCTTCGCAGGGCGGGATATACGTCGGCAACGGGTCCATCCCCTGATCGGCCAGACGAACGCTGTAAAGCTCGCACTTGCCGGAAGGCGTCGCGAACCCGCCCTCCGCGAAGGGAGCATAGTCTTTCGGCACATTGAGGCGAATCGGGCCTTCGCGACGGAGACGGTCGATGCCGATGCCTACGAAGCCGTCGCGGCCCGCGAGATTCGTAAGATTGCCCGGCTTTTGCATCGAACGGGCCGCGAGTTCCTCGTCGCTCTCCTCGAAGAGTTCCGCTTCCAAACCCATGGCTCGCGCGAGCAAACGAAAAACCTCGTTGTTCGGCTTCGCTTCGCCCAAAGCCGTGATCGCGGGCTCGTTCGTCTGCACGTAGAGATGGCCATAGGAACTATGGATGTCGAAGTGCTCCAATTGCGTGGTCGCGGGGAGCACGATGTCGGCGTAGTCGGCGGTGTCCGTCTGGAATTGCTCGTGGACGACGGTAAACAAATCCTCGCGCCGAAGGCCGCTCAGCACGCGCGACTGATCGGGGCACACGGCCGCGGGATTCGAGTTGTAGACGTACATCGCCCGCACCGGCGGACCAGGCAATTCGCCATGCAACGCTTCGGCGAGTTGCACCATGTTGATGGTGCGAGTGCCGCGCGGGATGAGGTCGGGGCGTTCCAGGTAGTGGCCATCGAACGGATAAAGCTTGCTGGTGCTGAGCAGCGCTCCGCCGCCGACGTCGCGCCAGGAACCGACGACCGCGGGGAGGCAGCAGATGGTCCGCACCGCCATCCCGCCGCCTCCGTGCCGTTGCATGCCGTAGTTCAGGCGGATCAGGCTTGGCTTCGTCGTGGCGTATTCGTGGGCTAGTTTTTCGATGTCCGCAGCCGCGATGTCGGTAATCGCGGCCACTTTGTCCAGCCCGTAATCCTTGAGCACGCGTTCGCGGAGTTGGTCGGCGCCGAGGCAGTAGCGATGCAGATAATCGTCGTCCTGCAAGTCATCGCGGAAGATGACATGCATCATGCCGAGGGCGAGAGCCGCATCGGTGCCGGGGCGAATCGGCAGCCACCAATCGCTTCGCTGAGCCGTTCGACAACGATACGGATCAATAGTGACGATCTTCGCGCCATGCTTGCGGGCTTCGTGCATGCGAGCCCACAGATGCATGTTGGTGACGACGGTGTTCGACCCCCAGTTCACGATCCATCGGCTCTTCACAACCGTATCCGGATCGATCACCGCGCGCGTGCCGAGCGTGACATCGCATCCCGCGGCGCCGGCGGTGGCGCAGATGGTGCGATCAAGGAGCGAGGCGCCGATGCGATGGAAGAATCGCCGATCAAGGCTGCTGCCTTGCAGCTTCCCCATCGTCCCCGCGTAGCTGTAGGGAAGAATCGCTTGCGGCCCTTCGGCGGAGGCAGCAACCTCTTTGAACCGCGTCGCGATCCGATCGATCGCTTCTTCCCACGAAATGCGGCGAAACTGGCCTGTGCCTTTCGGGCCAACGCGCAGTTTCGGATACAGCAAGCGATCCGGGTGGTAGACGCGTTCGAGGTAGCGCGAGACCTTCTGGCACAGCGCGCCTTCCGTAAACGGATGCTCGCGATCGCCACGAAGCTTGACTGCTTTGCCGTCCTCGACCGTGACGACCCAGCCGCACGTGTCGGGGCAGTCATGGGGACAAACGCCGCGAATGGTCTGGGGAGTGTCGTTCATGTCGGCATTCTATCCCGCCTTCGTGGCGACAAGTTCATCTAACTTGTCGGAATAGGTTCTTGCTGACGAACGAAAACCATTTCAAACAAGTTCAATAAAATTGTTTCCACGAAAACGAAAGGCAATCACGGCGCGATGGTTGTCGTCCCCTTCTTCTCCCAGCCTTTCAGCAAAGTGTCGTCGATGCGTTTGAAGGCTGCATCCTCGAGGACGCGGATGAGCGTGGCTTCGTCTTCGACCACAAGCGTCGCTTGCAGGTGGTAGTCGGTTGCCGACGTTTTCTCACGTGGCTTGCCGAGGTAGACGCCGCGGATGCCGACGACTTTCGCCAGTTCGCCCGGCAACGCATCGGCGAGCTTCTTGACCTTGGTGTCGGCGTCTTTGTCCTCAGCCAGCTTGAACGAAAGCACGTGCATGACCTTCGCTCGCTTCAGGGCATCAAGCGGGATGAGTGTCTTCTTGAGGCCGTCCAGGTCGTCGCTTTGCTTCTTCTTGGCAGTTTCGAGGTCCTTGATTGTTTTCTTGAGCGAGTCGATATCAGAAGAGCCGTTCTTGGTTTTTCCCTGGAGTTGTGCGATCAGTTTCTCTTTTTCGTTCAATTGCTGCTGAAGTTGGCGAATGCGGGCATCGTCTTTGGCGTCGTCCTTGTTTTCGTTGCGCAGTTTGGCTTCGAGTTGTTGGATTTTCTGCTGCAATTGCTTGATCTTGGAATCCGCCTGGGCATCGTCTTTGTTTTCGTTTCGCAGTTTGGCTTCGAGTTGCTGCACCTTCTGCTGCAGTTGCTTGATGTGCTGCTCACGTTCGTTCAGCTCCTTCTGCAGCTTTTGCACGGCTTGGTTGTCGTTCTTTTTCTGAGCGACCACGGGAGCGGCGTTGCCGAGCAGGAACGCAGCGGCGCCTACGGCGAGGAAGAAGAGGGAGAGGGTAGCGCGGAGCATGGTGCTTCTCGATACGGGTGGGATGCGTGCAATGTAATCGATGATGGGCCGCATTGCGAGCGTCAGCACGCTGCGCGAGCACGTGCGAAATCAGGTCGTCACCGACGAGTGCATCCAGCTGCCGACACTCCGACCGTACTTGCTCGCGCAGCGTGCTAAAGGCTAGCTATGGAACACTGGACTGTGCGATAATGTTCCGCAGGGAAGCGCGTTTTGCGAGGAATCGCATGTTGTCCGTCGTTCTCGCCGCCTTGTTGATCGGCCAAACGCCGTCGTCCGAGGAACGTCCGCCGCATCCGCTGGCGCCGAGCCTGCCCACTCCTACCAAAGCGGAAAATGCGGCGTACAAGAAAACCATCGATCGGCTCATCGACATCGAAATCAACAAGGGCTCGCCCGCTGCGGTTCGCGAGGCGACGCGCGCCGTCGATGAGTTGCCGCCGGAAGCGGTCTTCGTTCTGGTCGATCGCTTCAATTACGCGGCGAGCAACGAGCACAGTTGCCCGGCCGTCATCCTTGCAAAGAAAATCACCAACATCATCCAACGCAGCGGCGATGCCCATCTCGTCAGCTACGTGAAGGAGAATGCCGGCGCCGGCATGGCCGCCAAGAGACATCTCGGCGTCTTGAAGGATCTGCAGATCGCATGCGTCGTTCGTCGCAATCAAATTCAGGCCGCAGGCATCGCTCTGCAGACGGGTCTTAATCGCCCGCCCGCATCGATGACGCTTGCGGAACTTAGCGCCGCCGTCACCAAAATTCCTCCCTCGAAAGTCCCGGTGTTTCTCGCCGAGGCGGAAAAGCGAAAAGATCCGCTCAAGCTTGATGTCCTCGCGATCGCGGCGGAGCGAAAAGAGAAGGACGTGCAAAACCTCGCTCGCGGCATGCTCAAAAAACAGCTAAACGATGCGAACGACAGCGACTTGCGCGCATGCTGCAAACACAAGCGGGTTGAAGTCCGCAAGGGCCGCGCTCGCTTCCGCCGAATCACGCGGCGTCTCGTGGGGCGAAGCGATCATCGACCGCACGCTCGACGACGACCCGACGGTTCGCCGAGCCGCCTACGACATCCTTGTCCGCTTCAACCGAGGCACGGCCATCGCGCCATGGGACGACTCCAGCCCCGGACATCGCGTGCAAGCCGCGGAGAAATGGCGGAGTGGCTGAAGGATCGCTAAGTGAAGCAAGACATCATCGAAGAGAGTCCACTGCATGAACCTTCGACGCATTTTGGCGCCGGTCGATTTCAGTCCTCGTTCGGAGGAAGCGCTGCGCTATGCCGTCGCGATTGCGGAAAAGTTCGCGACTCCGATTCATCTGATCCATGTGTTTCAGGATGTGGGCGTCTATCAGACGGAAGTCGTGACCATCCCGCAGGACATGCCGCCCATCGAGCAATTGCTGCTTCCGATCCGCGCGGAGTTGGATGCGCTCGCCAAGAAGTACAACCTCGAACGCTTCGGCGGCCCGGTCGAAACGATGGTCGGCGTCCCTGTCGAAGAGATCGTGGACTATGCCCGCGAGCACCAGATCGACCTCATCACCCTCGGCACCCACGGCCGCGGCTGGCTGGCCCACGCTCTGCTCGGCAGCGTCGCGGAAAAAGTTATCCGGCTGGCGCCATGTGCGGTTCTGACCGTGCGTTCGCCGATGTAGCCCTCGCTCCGCGAAGAGTAGGCGACTCAATGCCATGCGATCGCGTAGGATGCTTCCGCTATCCTCTCGCGGAGCGAAGGGCTACATAGAAGGCATCGCTCGCCACAGTTTCCTGCGGAACTTGAAATGAAGAAGAAATTCGCGCATTCCCTCGATCCGTTCTTCTCGCCGCAGTCGGTCGCCGTGGTTGGCGCCAGCGCCACACCGGGGGCGGTGGGCAGCATTTTGATGCGGAACTTGATGGAGAATCCGTTCGGCGGTGTCGTCTATCCGATCAATCCGAAACGTCACGCGGTGCATGGCGTCTACTGCTATCCAAACCTCAAAGCGCTTCCGGAAGTGGTCGACCTCGCGGTCATAGCAACCCCTGCGGCAACGGTGCCGGGGATGGTGCAGGAATGCGTCGATCTCGGCATTCCGGCGGCCATCATCATCTCGGCGGGCTTCTCGGAATTGGGCGAACACGGGCGGCAACTCGAAGCACAGATCCGCGACATCGCTCGCGGCAAGATGCGGCTCATCGGCCCAAATTGTCTTGGCGTCATCCATCCGGGCCACAACTTCAACGCCAGCTTCGCCTCCGACATGGCGAGGCCAGGCCGCGTCGCACTCCTGAGCCAAAGCGGCGCCATCTGCACGTCGATCCTTGACTGGTCGAAGGAGAAGCATGTCGGGTTCAGCGGATTCGTTTCCGTCGGTGCGATGGCGGACGTCGATTTCGCCGACCTGCTCGATTACTTCGGCGACGATCCGAACACTCGCAGCATTGTTCTCTACATGGAATCGATCGGCAACGTCCGCAAGTTCCTCAGCGCCGCCCGGGCCGTCGCTCGATCGAAGCAGGTGATCCTCGTCAAAGCCGGTCGGCATGAGGCGGGGGCGAAAGCGGCCGCATCGCATACGGGTTCGCTCGCAGGGTCGGACGACGTGTTCGATGCGGCCATCAATCGGGCCGGCGTTCTGCGCGTCGATTCGATTCCCGATCTTTTCAACATGGCCGAATTGCTCGCGCTGCAGCCGCCGCCGCGTGGACCAGCCTTGGCGATCATCACGAATGCAGGCGGGCCGGGTGTGATGGCGACCGATGCCCTAATGCTCGCGGGCGGCAAACTCGCCAAGCTTTCGGATGAAACCAAGTCCGCGCTCGATGCAGTTCTGCCGCCGTTTTGGAGCCATGCGAATCCGATCGACGTGCTCGGCGATGCGACGCCGCAGCGCTATCGCCAGACGATCGAGATCTGCGCGAAGGATCCGAACATCCAAGGTCTTCTCGTACTGCTCACCCCGCAAGCGATGACCGATCCGACCGAGACTGCCCGCCAGATGGTTCCCTTTGCGAAGATCGAAGGGAAGCCGATCCTCGCCGCGTGGATGGGCGGGGCGGAGGTTCGCGAGGGGAAGGGCGTGCTCGGGGAGGCAGGTATTCCTGCGTACGATTCGCCAGAGGCAGCGATCGAATCGTTTCTCCACATGGTCAGCTATCGCCGCAATCAGGATTTGCTCTACCAGCGCCCGGCCGCACTCATGGAATCGTCGCCGCCGAACGCGCAAGCGGTGCGAGACATCATTGCCGGCGCTCGGGCTGCGAATCGAACGCTGCTGAGCGAACTTGAAGCGAAGAAACTGCTTGCCGCCTACGGCATCCCCGTGGTCTTCACCGCGACAGCGACGACGGCGGACGATGCCGCGAAGATCACGGACAAGGTCGGCTATCCCGTCGTCCTCAAGCTGTGGTCGGACGAAATCACGCACAAGAGCGATGCCGGCGGAGTGCAGCTCAGCCTGGAGAATGCCGATGCGGTTCGTCAGGCATTCGATCGCATCCGCGCGAATGCGATCGCATACGCCGAGGCGAAGGGAATCGCGGGCGACGTCTTCCGCGGCGTGTCGGTGCAGCCGATGGTGAAGATGAAGGGATACGAACTCATCGTCGGCAGCAGCGTCGATGTGCAGTTCGGCCCCACCATCCTCTTCGGCTCCGGCGGCATCCTTGTCGAGATTTTCAAGGATAAAGCACTCGGTCTGCCGCCGCTGAATCGCGCCCTCGCGCAACGGCTCATCGAACGAACCAAGATCGCTCACGCACTCAGAGGGGTACGCGGGCAGAAGCCGGTGCCGATGGACAAGTTGGAGGAACTTCTCGTCCGCTTCAGCTATTTGCTCTGCGATTTCCGCGAGATTCAGGAGATCGACATCAACCCACTGCTCGCGAGCCCCGAAGGCATCCTCGCGCTCGATGCCCGCGTGCTCCTTGCGGCGCCGGACCAGCCGAAAGTGCCGCTGGCGATCGAACCCTATCCGAATCAATACACGACCGCATGGAAATTGAAGGACGGCACGCCAATCACCATCCGCGCGATTCGGCCCGAAGATGAGCCCCAGATCGTCGAACTGCACGCGGCCCATTCCGAGCAAACGATCCGCATGCGGTTCTTCAGCATGGTGAAAGAGCATTCCCGCGATAACTTGATCCGCCTTTGCCACATCGACTACGCGCGTGAGATGGCGCTCGTCGCCGAAGCGAGGCGCGAAGACGGCACGCCTTTCTTCCTCGGCGTTTCGCGCTACTACATGGATCCCGAATCGCGCGAAGGAGAGTTCGCCGTCGTCGTCAACGATCGCTGGCAGGGCCAGGGCTTGGGCCAACATCTCATGGAACGACTCATCCAAGTAGCCCGTGATCGCGGCGTGCACAAGCTTGTCGGCAACGTACTCCGTGAAAATACCGCCATGCTGAAATTGGCGAAGGAACTGGGATTCGGCCCACCGAGCGGCGGAATGGGAGACGTCACCCAAGTGGAACTGGTGCTTTGATCTCTTGTCGGCGCCGCGGCACGGCTTAGAACGTAATCGCTCGCCCTAATCGCTATCTTTCAGCATCGGCTCCATATGTTGCGCTGTCTCTTTCGTTGGACGGCACTGAGTGCGATTTTTGTTGCCTTGGCGATCCTCGTTGCCTGGTCGGCTGCGGCCGTCTACATGTCGAACCTGCCGTCGGAAGGACTGCGGATCGCGGCGACGATTGCGTTCCTTTCGGCCTGCGTGGCATGTGTCGTTAGGGGGCGAACGCGAAAGCGTATCGTACTGTCGCTGCTCGCCATCAATGCGGCCGTCATCGTCTGGTTCAATCTCACGCCCCCCTCGAACGACCGCGATTGGAAGCCGCCGGTGGCGGTCTTGGCTAACGCCACGATCGATGGCGACAAGGTGACGATCCGCAACATCCGCAACATTGAGTATCGCTCCGAAAGCGACTTCACGGTCCGACACTACGACAAGACTTTCGACCTCGCCAAGCTCGAGTCGGTGGACCTTGTGCTCGCCTACTGGTCCGGAGACACGATCGCCCACATGATGGTCAGCTTCGGATTTGGCGGCGACGACTTCGTGTGCTTTTCGATCGAACGCCGTGAGGACAAGGGGGACGATTACTCGACGTGGAAAGGCGCGTTTCACCAATGCGAGTTGATCTACGTCGTTGCTGATGAGCGAGACGTCCTCGGCGTCCGAACGAACATCCGCAAGGAAAACGAGCAAGTCTATCTCTATCGCACTCGCATTCCGTTGCAGAATCAACGTTTGCTTTTTCTTGACTACCTTCGCACTCTGAATCGTCTGGCGAACAAACCGGAGTGGTACAACACAGTTACCGACAACTGCACGACAGGCGTCTTGCTGCACACCGAATCGTACGGCGGCTTGGCCCGCTACAATTGGAAACTGCTCCTCTCGGGTTACGCGGCGGAATACGTGTACGAGATCGGCGGACTGGACACCAGCATGCCGCTCGCGGAGTTGAAGAAATTAGGCCATGTGAACGCACGAGCGCAGGCAGCGGGCCTCGGTCCTGATTTTTCCCGGCGCATCCGCAAAGGTCTTCCCATGCCTGCCCCGCTGACGATGGAAGAGTTACGAGCCCACAAGAAGTGACTCCAGCATTGAGAGCGTCTTCTGCGTGGCTCCTTGTTGCGTACGAACAAACGCCTGCCCCGCTTCGCCGAGTCGCCGGCGCTCGGCCGCATCGGCGAACAAACGCAACGCCGCCGCTTCCAGTTGCTCCACGTTTTCAACACGGATGGCTCCGCCCGCTTCCAGCAATCGCGCGACGGTTTCCTTGAAGTTCCACGTATGCGGGCCGAAAACGACGGCGGAGCCGTACGCGGCGGGCTCGATCATGTTCTGTCCGCCGCGTTTGCCGTCGAGGCTTCCGCCGACGAATGCCACATCCGATAAACCCCAGACCGCGCTCAATTCGCCGAAGGTATCGACCAGCAGGATGCGGTCATCCGTCATCGGTTCGGTGCGTCGGCTGCGGCGATCGAAGGGAAGGCCGGACGCTTCCAGGAGCGACGCCACTTCCTCGAATCGCTCCTTTTGCCGAGGGACGACGATGAACCGAAGGTTCGGATACATCGACTTCGCCTTGCGGTAAATGTCGAGGCAGATCTGTTCCTCCGGCGCCTGCGTGCTGCCGGCGACGAAGACGAGGCTGTCGTCCGCGAGGCCCAGCCAGCGCCGCATCGCCTGCGTCTTGTCGTTGCCGCGATCGAGGTTGGCGCCGTCGTATTTGATGTTGCCCGTGACGACGACGTTGCGGGCGCCGAGCGAACGCCAGTGTTCCGCGTACTCCGTCGTCTGCACGCCGCACGCATCGAACGACTTGAAGAGCCCCTGCACCAGCCAGCGAATCTTGCGATACCGATTCGCGCTCCGCGGACTCATCCGGCCATTCACGAGAGCCAGCTTCACGCCGCGCTGGCTGGCGATACGAAGCACGTTGGGCCAGATCTCGCTCTCGGTAAGGACCAGCAGATCAGGCCGAACCGTGTCGAGCGCCCGCTTGACCGCCCAGGTGAAATCGAAAGGCCAAAACACGACCGGCAGATCGGAAAACAGCTTGTTCGCTTCATCAAACCCCGCATCCGTCGTGGTCGAAACGACGACATGCCACTCCGGATGCAGCTTTCGGCAATACGGCACGAGTTGCTTCAGCACATGGACTTCGCCAAGGCTGACGCCATGAAACCAAATGCATTTGCCCGTGCGTCTCTCCGGCGAAACAAGCAGCGGATGCCGCACATCGCCCAACCATTTGCGAAAGAAGCCGCGGCGATACTTGCGAGTGGTAACGGCCTTGTAGACGAGCCAGGGGCTGAGGATGAGAAAGGCGAACAGGTAGATAATATTGCGCAGATAGGACATCTTACTTATCGAGATGTAGATGCCTGTTCGCCAAGGCAAAGGGTGATGAAGAAGTCGCGAAACGATCTAGCTAATCGTTTCGCATGGGGTTCGACTAACTCTCGGTGCGCCCAATTCTCATAAGGAACGATCATGTCATGGTTAATCACAACAATTTCGTAATCGCCGTTTGGTGCGTCAGCCCTTAAGTCGAAGCACACTGGATCGCCTTCAACGTTGCCTGCGAATGGAGCGTAACCTATTGCCCACAAAGTCGGCCGAATCAGATATGCCTTTACCTCGCTGAGAGGATCATCGCTCGGCATCTCCGGCAGGCTGAATTCTCCAATTGTCATGTCCAAAGCGAAGTACGATACCAGAATCGCTCGGAACAACGGAGGAAGCGAAAACGGCAGCATATCTTCAATGGCGGCCACATCCGCTTCGCTCACTCTCGAGGGAATTAGCTGCCAGTGACTCCAGCCGTCATCCTCCCAAGTCCCCGTCTTCATCTCTTCCGGAACACGTGGCGAAACCTGCTGATTGTTTCGATAGAACGCCTCCAAGCAATATCTGGCTAAGTCGATGTCGCCTTTGTCGACCATAGAAACAGCACCTACGAGCCGCCCTGGCGTTAGGGAACGTAGCGCGTGGTCCAGACCAAATTGCGGAGTTCATGTTCTGCACTAACCCGACGCGTAAGCGAGGGATTCTCACGTCGCCCTCGCTAACGCGTCGGGTTGGTGCAACTCCACAATTCAGCCTAAACATGGCAGTAGGGTGCGTCGAGCGTAGCGAGACGCACCCTACGTTCCTGGGACCAAGCAAACCAGCTGCCGATCACGGCGAATATTGACGCGGCTACACGTAACGGTGCGTCTCGCTACGCTCGACACACCCTACGGTTTCCTGCCGCGTCTACTTCGCCGCGGTTCGCATGCAGCAGTTCTTGTACTTCTTGCCGCTGCCGCAGGTGCAGGGGTCATTGCGGCCTACCTTTTCCGTGCGGTTGCGGATCGGTTCGACCTTCTTCTCGCCCTGTTGGCTGCCGGCGATCGCTTGCTGTTGCTCGGCTTGCATGCTGCCTTCGGCGGGCATGTGTTTGGGGGCGGCTTCGTGGACCGTCTGGCTGATCGACCAGATCGAGTCGCCGAAGCTTTCGTCGTCTTCGAGGCGGAAGACGGCTTCGGTCACCTTGTCTCCCAGGCCGTCCCACATGGCATCGAATTCCTTCATGCCTTGCCGTTTGTACTCGGTCTTGGGATCGATCTGGGCGTAGCCCACGAGGCCGATGCCCTGGCGGAGATGATCCATCACATAGAGATGGTTCTTCCATGCCGCGGTCGAGGCGGTCGAGCAATAGGCCTCGCTCGGCCCGGCGCATTTCGGGGCGGTATTTGGCGTCGAAGGAGTTCCAAAGCCGATGACGGGCCTGCTCCTTGGTGACGCCGGTGAGTTCGGCCGCGGGGATGTCGAGTTGGAAGGTCGCGCGGGCCCAGTCGGCCATTTCCTGTGCGTCCCCCGCCTCGGCGACATCGGCGCCCTGGAAGACCTGATCCAGGTGGTCGTCGATCGATTCCTGGTCCGCTTGCGGATAGCTGCTGCGACTCAGTTCGAGCAGCTTTTCCTGCAGGCGGGCTCGCGATTGCGTGCGGAAATCGTCTTCGCTGATGCTGTTCGCCGCCTGCGGGAAGCGGGCGCGGAACCATGTCATCAGGCCTTCGCGATCGTAGCGCTGGCCCATCATCGGGCCCGGCGCTTGACGCTCCGCCATGAAGCGGGCCATCGCGACGGTGATCGGGAATTCCACTTCCTTCGATCGGTAGATCTTCGCGATCTCCGCATGCAGCCGAGCCTGCACCTTGTCTTTCGGCTGTTCGACGAAGTCGTTCGGATCGACGACGATGTCGAACTTCTGCTTCATCCAGTCGGCCAGCGATTGCAGGCCCCAGTTTTCGGAGAGGTAAATCTCGCCCTTGGAGAGATCGACCTTATCGAGCGACTTCTCTGCCTCGGAAATCAGATACCCAGCCACGTCGTCGCGGCCGATGCGGCGGAGTTCGTCGGGGCGGGTCTTGAGGTCCCATATTTTGTTGACGCGATCTGAAAGGCCGGACCAGTTCCATTCGCTCGGCTCGCCGTCGGCGGGGACGTGCTCGTCCATGAGTTCATGGATGCGCGTCTGAATCATCGCGGCCGCCTTTTCGCGGGCGGTCGCGTCGGCGTCCTTGAAGTTGGCGCGGGCGAAAGCGTTCGGCTCGAATTCCATGCCTAGCCGTTGCGACGCCATCTCGGCGAAGCTCGCGGAGCCGTAATTCGGATCGAGGAACCGCTCGACGGCCGACGCGATCTGCTTGTCGATCATGTCGAGGATGCGGATCTTCGAGTTGTCGCCGTCGAGCACTTCCTGGCGGAAGCCATAGACCTTCTTGCGCTGATGGTCCATGACTTCGTCGTATTCGAGCAGATTCTTGCGGATGTCGAAGTTGCGTTCCTCGACCTTCTTCTGCGCGCCTTCGATGCGGCGAGTGACCATGCGGCTTTCGATCGCCTGGCCTTGTTCCATGCCGAGTCGCTGGAGCACGCCGGCTACCCATTCGCCGGCGAAGATGCGCATTAGATCGTCTTGCAGCGACAGGAAGAAACGGCCCGAACCCGGATCCCCCTGACGGCCCGCGCGGCCGCGTAGCTGATTGTCGATGCGGCGGGACTCATGGCGTTCGGTGCCTACGATGTGGAGCCCGCCCATCGCGGAGACGAGCTTGCCTTCCTCCTCCATCTTCTCCTTCGCGCGGATCTCGTCGACCGTCTTCTTCCAGACGTCCGGCGGCACCTCGAGACGCGTGGGATATTGATCCTTGAGCTTGGCGAGGGCCATGAACTCAGGGTTTCCGCCGAGAATGATGTCGGTACCGCGACCGGCCATGTTGGTCGAGATCGTGACGGAGCCAATACGTCCCGCCTGGGCGACGATCTCGGCTTCGCGCGACGCGTATTCCGGCTTCGCGTTGAGCAGCTCATGCTTGACGCCGCGGCGCTGCAGCATTTTGCTGAGCTTTTCCGATTTGTCGACATCGGTGGTGCCGATGAGGATCGGCCGACCCTTGGTTTCGATCTCTTCGATCTGGGCCACGGGGAAGGTCTTCCGCTCGCGCGAATCCTTTAGCTCGATTTCGACTTCATTGTCGTCTTGCTTGACGATGCTGCCGATAGTCATGGTGCCGTCGCGCATCACGAGCGTGTCGTACTTGTTGATGCGCTCGACTTCGGCGACCACCGCGTCCCACTTTTCCTTTTCGGTGAGGTAGATGAGGTCCGCGTAGTTGACGCGCGTAAGCGGTTTGTTGGTCGGGATGGCGACGACGTCGAGCTTGTAGATCTTCCAGAATTCGTTCGCTTCGGTCATGGCCGTACCGGTCATGCCTGCGAGCTTCTTGTAGAGCTTGAAGAAGTTTTGCAAAGTCACTGTGGCGAGCGTCTGCGTCTCTTCCTTGATCTTCACGCCGTCGCGTTCGTGCTTCGCTTCGAGCGCCTGGTGCAGACCATCGGATAGTTGGCGCCCCACCATGAGACGGCCGGTGAACTCATCGACGAGGATGACCGCCGTTTCCTTGGTTTCGGGGTGCCGCATCACGACATAGCGCTTGTCCTTGTGGTAGAGGTGATGCGCTTTGAGGGCGTTGTCGATCAGGTGAGGCCATTCCATGTTGCCGGCGGTGTAGAAGCTGTCCACGCCGGCGAGTTCTTCGGCCTTGCGCACGCCTTCGTCGGTGAGATGGCAGGTGTGCTCCTTCTCCTTTACCTCGAAGTAGTAGCCGAGCCGCTTCTCGTTTTCTTTGACGCGCGAAAGGGCCTTCGTCACGTCGATTTCCGTCGCCGCCACGGCAGCATCCGCGGCGATTGCTTCCTGGGCTTCGGCAGCAGAGACTTTTCGTTTCTTCGATTCCTGGATCCCCTCTTCCGCCTCCGCCTGTTCCTGCGTCAGCGGATGATCGGGGATGTGCAGACCATGGCCCGCTTCCTTCAGCTTTCCTTGGGCCTTGCGTTCGAGTTCCGTCAGTTGGCGAGCGATGCGGTCGGCCTTGCGGTAGAGATCGGGGTCATCCTGGGCCGGGCCTGAGATGATGAGCGGAGTACGGGCTTCGTCGATGAGGATATTGTCCACTTCGTCGATGATGGCGAAGTTGAGCCCGCGCTGAACCTGCTGTTCCCAGACGTCGTAGTTGCGGTCGCCATGTCGCGCCCGCTTCATGTTGTCGCGGAGGTAGTCGAAGCCGAACTCGCTGTTGGTGCCGTAGGTAATGTCCTTCTCGTAGGATTCGCGACGCGGGCCAGGATCCATGTCGCTCTGAATGAACCCCGCGGAGACGCCGAGCGCCTGATAAATGGGGAGCATCCACTCGCAGTCGCGGCGCGCGAGATAGTCGTTGACCGTAATGACATGCACGCCCTTGCCGGTGAGCGCGTTGAGGTATGCCGGCAAGGTGGCGACGAGGGTTTTGCCTTCGCCCGTCACCATCTCGGCGATGTTGCCGCGATGGAGCACGATACCGCCGAGGATCTGCACGTCGAAGTGCCGCATGTTCTAGAATCGGCGGCCCGCTTCACGGCACGCGGCGAACGCTTCGGGGAGGATGTCCTCCAGCGTTTCGCCCTTGGCTAGCCGTTCCTTGAATTTGGGCGTGAGGGCCTTGAGTTCGTCGTCGCTGAGGGCCTGCATCTGCGGCTCAAGCTGGTTGACGGAATCAACGAGCGAACCGGCCTGGATGTGGTAGGTGCCGTCGCGATGGCGGACGAAACCGAGCGAACGAACCATGGGCTCGTTGGCGGAGCCGAATAGTCGGCCAAGGAAGCCGACGAAGCCCTCGGAGATGGCGGTGAAGCCGTCGGAGAGTTTGTCCCAAAGGGTGGCGTCGAGCTGGCGATCTTTATTCATGGAAAAACCTGGAACGGCCCGCGCAGGCGGCCTTTCGGTCAAAGTTGACGTCATCGACCTATCTCGAAAAGTCAGTGTAAGTTGCCAGCCTAGGGGGTCAATATGACCTCACGAGGGTGGACGGATGGGCAGGGAAGGAGCCCACGAGAAATGGGACAGAATCAAACGCGAAACTCGCAAGGAGGAGTCAAAGCCCAGGGGCGACCGAAGGAGCTCCGAGTTCTAGACCGACGCTCGTACTTTTGTCTGGAATCCCAGGAGCTCCCTTCGGTCGCCCCTGGGCTTTGGAAGATGTTCTGCATTCTCACTTCATCATTCCGACTTCCCGCTGGAATCCCCCGCAGGAAGCGGTCAGAATGGTTAGCCGCGAGCGTTCCTGTTCGTCTAACGTCGTGTCCCCTGGCGTCTTCCAACCATCGAGAGGCTTCGGATGTATCTGCGTCGCATCGTTTCCTTCACCGCCCTCCTCGTCTGCTTCGGCCTCGCGGCTCCCGCCTCCGCTCAGGGACAACGGCCCAAAGACCTGCAGTGGTCGCATGCTTTCGATCTGGCGTGCCGCAAGCTCGGCGAAAACGACTTCACGGAGAAAACCCAGAAGTTCGGCGTCGAAGCGTTTCGCGATGCGAACAACAGCCTGGGCCTCTACCTCGCCCAGACTGGCAGCCTTGCCGTCGCCAACTTCGGCATCCTACAGGTACAGCTGACGACGAAGAGCCCCGATTGGGTGACCGGCCTCGACCTGCCGGCTCGCAAGGCGGGGGAGAAGGAATTCTCGAAGGAAACGAAGACTCATGCGATGGAAGTCTTCCGCGATCCGAACACGGGCAACTGGATCTACATCACCGACAAAGGGCTGATCGCCTCCACGGCTTCGAAGGTCGCTCCCGCCGGCGCCAAGGCTCCGAAATGGGTTCACAGCGTCGATCTCTCCGTTCGCAAAGGCGGCGTGAAGGACTGGAAGGACGCGACCAAGTACGGCATCGAAGTCTACCGCGACAACTCCTCCGGAAACCTCGTCTACATCTGCGACACCGGCAGCATCGCCGTCATCCCGGACGCGGCCGACGCCAAGAGCGACAGCAAAGCCCCCGAATGGCTCCACGGCCTTGACCTCAAGGTTCGCAAAGCGAACGAACCCAGCTTCACGAAGGACACGAAAATCTTCGGCGTCGAAGTCTTCCGCGATGCGAACAACGGCAACCTGATCTTCCTCGGCGAAACCGGCAGCATTGCCGTCGCCCCCGGCCCGCAAGACGCGAAGGCGCCGACGACGAACGTGAAGGAACCCGTCTGGACCCACGGCATCAACGTGAAGTGCCGCAAATACGGCGAAAAGGAATTCACCGCGACGACGCAAACGTTCGGCGCCGAGGTTTTCCGCGACGACAACGTCGCCGTGACGATCTACATCGGCGAAACCGGCACCCTGACGGCGATCTCGAACAAGCAGTAACTGTTGCGAAGGTGGATTTCCGCTTGCGGCTTAGCGTTCGCTCCGAGTCAACGGCCCGCTAAGCCGCAAGCGGAATACGAATGGCGGAATGTGGGACGCATTCCTTCCCTACAGCAGATTCGCAACCGCTGATTTCGCTTTCTTCAAGTTTCTCTGCAGTTGAATAGAAGGACGCACGCGAAGAATCGCGTGCGTCCTTTTTTCGTTTCAGTCATCGCTTTAGCGCGATGCCGCGTAGGTCTCCGCTCGCTGGATCGCGAACTGGACGGCGGCGGCTTCGGTGCCGGCTTCGCTTTCGATCTGGTGCGTCTGGCCCGTGCGGCTCGCGGGGATCAGACACGTCACGCGGAAGCCTTCGCCGGTCCGGTCGAGGTGGAAGCCGGTCACGCCGAGCTGACGAAGGCGGGCGTGCGTCGCGTTCCAATCCACGGCCGGGGCTTGGTGTGCCGTCTCTTCGCTGTAGCGCGGAGGCGGCGTCGGCATTGCGATCGGCGTCGGTGTCGAGACCGGCGTCATCGCGGCGGCGGTCGCCCCGGCCGACCCGGTCACGCCCAGCTGTTCCGGACTGGGCATGACCAAGGGGGTCGACTCGGGAGCAACGCCTCGGTAGATCGGCGTACGGTCTTTCGCATTCGCCAGGCCCTTGCTTTCGAATCCCGACGGAGCGGGACGTAGGCCCTTCGGAGCGGCCGGTACGCGAGGTTGACCCGTCGGCAGACCCGACGCGTCATACGCCTGGGCCGGGATCGGCGGGACCATCGGCACCATCGCCTGAGCCCGCGGAGCATTGCGGCCCGGAGCCATCGCGGCGAGCGGCGGATTCTGCTGCCAACCGGGTTGAGCCGGTTGGCCAGGCCACTGCGGCGGAGCGATCGGCTGTTGTGCGAACTGCGGGGGAGCAAACTGCTGCGGAGCGAACTGAGGGAAGATCGGCGAACCGCCGACCATGGCGCCCGGTGGGCACCCGGCGGGGCTTCAACCCGCCCCCGAGCGGGCAGGCGAAATTAGGAGGAAGACATACGCCCCCAAAAGAGGGACGATGACCCCGCGCGCATCCATGCGCATTGGCCGAGTCCTTCCATCGCCGAAGCACGCACCGTGGGCGCATCGCTTCGGTTGCCTCTGTTCCGATTGTGTTCCGGTTGTGTTGCCGCGAGGCGATCCATGCCTGGCGATTCGACATGTGGCAGCGACTTCCGTCTGCGAGTCGCCCGAGCGATTCCTTGCCCGGGCCGTCGCGCCCATCGAACGAGCGGGAAAGTATCAGAAGGTTCGGGAGGAAAAAAGACCGCTTTCGCAACCCCTTCTTTTTGCAGCTTTTGCAGCGAGCGTTGTAAAACGTGCAACCAACTCAGGCTCTATCGCCCGCACTCCTTGAGCACGCCGATCGCGACGTTGCCGTCGGTGAAATAGCAGTCGTTTTCGCCGTTTCGGCCAACGCGCCAGGGGAGGTGCGGCAAGGCGAAGTCGCGTTCGAGAAACGCGCGTTGCCGGAGGCTCTGGATGAGAAAATCGCGTTCGCGATCAATGTCCGGATCGATGTGATGCGTGGGTTTCCCCGTCGCCTTGCTGATGCCGATCTTCGCATCAAACGTGTCCGCGCCCACCCACAGGTTTCGCCCTTCAGGCGATTTGCCTGCACACCAAAATCGCACATGATGCCGAGCCCGCGCGCCGCGAGTGACCGCCGACTCGAATGCGACATCTTGCTG
>JAXMAT010000074.1:0-18805 GCA_046350235.1 Gemmataceae bacterium
GGCGGCGCCCCTTGGCTGGGGCTGTGCAAAGCATCGTGCGAATGAAAAAAGGATTCGGACATGGGACCTCTCTTGGGCGGCTACGCCGCCCTTCGAGAGGAGGCTTTCATCTCTACTCATTTAAGCCGGCAAATCGGCAAGACTTTCAGCAAAGGGGACAAGCAAAGGCCCCTCCCGGATTCGAACCGGGGATAGCGGATTTGCAATCCGCTGCCTTACCACTTGGCGAAGGGGCCGGGCAATCTAGCGAAACTATACGGGCGAACTGAAAGGGCGTCAACGCAAGGTGTCCGAACAATCAATTCTCGGGCCGGGTGTCGATTCCGCAACCACCGTCGAAAGATTTCTCAGCACTATTCGAGCGTGCCGGGCGTGAAAGGGCACAATTTTCGCGATCGTCTTGGGCTGTTTGATTTCATGTCCCTTGGCGCCGAAACCATGGCCAGTTCAGCATGATGCTGATTCGAAGTCGCATCCTCTTTTCTCCGAAATCTCTTACTGTGACTACCGGCCCGCGTGATCGAAATCAACAATTTCGAAAACGGGATCGACCGACATTCATGCTGCCGAGAAGTCGTCCTCTTTCGAGGTGGTTTGTGCATCACGTGGCTGTTCTTGCGTTTCTGTGCGTCGCCCAACCAACCCCCGATTCGACGATTCGCGGAAAAGCGGGTTCTTCCGAGATCGTCATCAAGACCACCAAGCGGTTAGCCGGGGCCATCCATTCGGTCACCTGGAACGGTAAGGAGTTCATCGACAGTACCGACCACGGCCGACAGCTTCAGTCGGCGTCCAACTTCGATCTCGGCAAAAGGTTCATTCCCGAGACGTTCAATCCGACCGAAGCGGGCTCCATGTCGGATGGGGCAGGGCCGAAATCTTCGAGCAAGCTCCTGAAATTGGAAGCGGCCGGCGACGAGCTTCGCACAACCATTCAGATGGCGTTTTGGCTGCGGCCAGGAGAAAAGTCCGATGGGCATGTCGCCTATAACGACCGCGTGTTATCGGAACATTTGCTGACGAAACGGGTGAAGGTCGGCATGAAGGACTTGCCGCACGCCATCGAATACGACACGACGTTTGTCGTGCCGAAGGAACCGCACCGCTACGCACAATTCGAGGCAGTCACGGGATACATGCCATGGGAATTCGACACGTTTTGGAAGCTCGAGCCCAAGACAGGAAAGCTGCATCCCCTCGACGACGGTCCGGGTGAACAGCCATGGCCCGTGGTTCTGGCTACGGCGGACGGGAATTATGCGATGGGAGCTTGGGCGCCGCACCATGAGGGCTTTCAAGGACCTGGATTTGGCCGTTGGCGATTCAAGGGCGAGGTCGTGAAGTGGAACATCGTGTTTCGGATTCGCAATCCAGACGGCATTTCGACGGGAGACTATCGCTTCCGCAATTACGTGGCAGTCGGCACTCTTGAAGAGGTGCGGCGAACGCTGACTTCGCTGCAAACTCGATAGCGTGCGAACCTCTTTTCGTACCGATTTGGCGACTACCCGCGTTCGATCGCTTCGATCCAAGTCTTGCGGCTAAACACGGTGAACTGATGCCGGCTGCCGTCGTGAAGGATGACGCGAAAGGCATTGGGGATGAAGCCAAGCGTGTTTGCGGGTTGCACGGACGCGATGTCCGTGAGCAGGATCACGACGTCGGCGTTGTTGACGTTGCCGCCGTGGGAGAAGAAGACAAGGCGCCCCGAAGTGAGCGTCAGCGTGCCGCCGCGGTTTTCCCATCCTTTTGCATGGTTTGCGGGCCCGGTCTTCGACACCGTTTCGCCGGGTTTTGCCGCGCGGTTCGTGCGTTCCTGAGCGTCCAAAGGACGCGGCGGCGGCATGAGCAGGCCAACGACGAGAACGAGGCCGCCGCCTCCGCCGACGATGGCGAGAATCGGCAACGGAAACGTATCGGACGCGCGGATCCAAATGTACGCAGCCAGAATGAGCAAGCCGACGCCGGTCGTGACGAGCAGTTGCCGAATCCCGCCACGCGAAGATCCGGGAAGCTCTGAAGTAGGTCGGGACGACATGTTCAGAATCCCTTGGCGCCGCCGCTGATCGCGCCGATGTAGTTGCCGTAGATGGAGAAAATAGTGTAGATGATGAACGCGGCCACGCAGAGCCAGATTAGAGTGCCCCCCGCTTTCACCAACGCGCTGATGCGCCGAGTCGCTTCCTCGTGCAGGAACTCCGCCTGATGTCGCATCATCTCCGGTACGCGCCCGGCCGCCTCGGAGGAAGCGATCATTTCGAGGAACGTCAAAGGGAAGATGCCGGCGCCGGCCAGCGAATCGTAGAGCGGGTTCCCCGCCTTCAGCGACTTGGCGACCTGCGGCGCCATCGACCGATAGACCTCGTTGTCCGTCAAATCGAAGCTGAGGTTCAGCGCTCGCACGATCGGAATGCCGGCATCGAGCGTCAGGTGCAGACCCAACGCAAATCGGCTCAGCGCGAGCGTCTCGATCGCGGTGCCTACTAGTGGGATTTTGAGCAGCACATGCGTCAGTTTGCCGAGAACCGTCGGCGCCAATTTCCACAGCGTGAAGAGCGTCGCCACGATGCCGAAGATGACGCCGAGAAAGATCATGCTTCCCTTCGGACCCGCGAGCCCGAAGATCCGCATCGGCCGCGAATTCCTCGATTCTGCAATGATGCCGACCACGTAAATCACGATGGCGATAATGAACACAGCGGCGAAAAACTGGAGGATCGGCCCCATCGCCTGCCTTCGGAATTCTCGGCGGCGGTCGCGTTCCAGCGTCATGTATCGTTCGAGTTCCTGCATCACCTCCGGCAGATTGCCTGTCTCTTCGCCGACCTGGATCAGCGGCAGGACGATCGAGGGAAACGCATCCTTCTCGCGTTTCAGCACCTCGCTGAGACTTTCGCCACGCTCGACTGCATCGACCACGCGCTGGCACAACGGCCGCACGGCCGCGTTCCCGGCGCGCGCCTGCTGACGAAAGCTGTCTCGCACCGTGAGGCCCGCGGCGAGTTGATGCCGCAGCGCGCGGAACATTTCGACCAGTTGATTCACGGAAAGTCGCGACGAGAACATTCCGATCGCCTCAAGCGAACATCGGTTGCGGAGTCCGCGGTACGTTATCGGCCATGATGCGTCGAAGGCATGTCGAACGCAAGAAATCGGCGAGTGAATCGCTCAGAAATCGATGTCTTGCGCGACCACCACTTCCTCCGCGCGAGAGGATGCGGCCAGCGATCGATTGAGCATCTCCTGCGAAATCGATCCCTTCCGCTGAAACTCGTCCCGCATCGCCCGATACTGGTTGACCATCGCCTGGTCGCCGAAATCCTGAAATTTCTCGATAAGTGCTTCGAGCAACTTGGCGACGATTGCCCGATCGCGGTCGCTCGCCTGATTCGCGGAAAGCAGGTCGATCTTGTGCTGCAAGAAGAGCACCTGACGCTGCACCTCGGCCCGCGCGAGCACGCGTTTCACGTCGCCGGAACGCTCGCCTAGTCGCGCGGCGTCGTCGGTGTATTCCACGACGACATTGCTTTCGAGATGCTGCAGCTTCGAGGGATCGCTCGTCATTTGAAATTCGAGCGTCGCCTTCGCGATCCGAAACCGCTGATGCGAGGAACGCGCAGGCAGGGTGGCGCGGAAGAGAAATTCGTACGCCTTGCCTCGCTCCATCTGTTCGAGCCGTAGCGTGACCATTTGATGCGCGTCGGGTTGCAGATCGCCGACGAAGAGGATTTCGGGCCGGGTGCGGTAGAGTTCGCGGACCTGGATTTCAGGCGAAAGCCAAAGTTTCAGCGAGACGTTGGATGCCTGGATGTTTTGCTGACCCGCGAGCACCTGGAAGAAAAATTGCTCCGCATCGCCTTCGGATCGGATGTGGTTGAACCCGCCCGCCAGCGTGGTTTTGGCGACGTTCGTCAGAAACGCCACTTTGCACTCGCCGGTGCCGAAGGCGACGATCGGGACATTCAGGTCGCGGCCCAGAAGCTGCGCTTCGCTCAATGCGCGATCGGGATCCTTCGCATCGCCATCGGTGAGCAAAACAAGTTTGCGATGACGCGGAGCGTCGTTGACGGCCGCAAGCACATCACGCACGGCTTGCATGCCCTGACCGAGCGCCGTTCCGCCGCCGCCGACTTTCGCAAGCCGCTCGACCGCTGCGTCAAGCACCGACCGATTCGCCGCCGGCGTCGAATGCGTCAGCACATAGGGCTGATCGTCGAAGGCCACCAGCGTGATCCAGTCATCCGGTTGCAGCCGTTCGACGATCTTGCGGACGACGGAACACGCAGTCTCCCGCCGGCTCGGCACCTGCGATACGACTTCCTGCGATGCGACCCCCTCGGTCGTCTTCGCACGCAATGTGCGAGCCTGCGGATCGGGGCGGATCAGAATGTCCATCGATTCGCTGACATCCACCAGCAACAGCAAGTGGACCGGCATATGCGACGACCCCGCCTGACGCAGCATCGCCGGGTTCGGCTCGATGCGGAGCAGCACATGCACATTTTCCGATTTCCCCGCTTCCACGCAGGGCCGATCGAGTTTCCAGCGAAGAAAAAATGGTTCAGACATGAATCGATTCGCCGACGGGATGCGGACAGCTTCAGTATAGGCGATCATGCGATTCGTCGAGCACGCCGTGCAAGCAACGACGGCGGCCGGTCCTTGAAGTTGGATCATTCCACCTTCGGGAACCAGCCGCCGTCGTTGCTGCACGGCGTGCTCGGCAGATCGACTATTTCGTGTTCTGCACGGTCGCCTTGTTGGCGAGGCGAATCTGGTTGCGGAGATACTCGAGGGCCGCGTCCATTTGGCGGTCCTTGAAATTTCTTCGCTTCCGAGTTCTTGTCGCCGGGTCTACGTGTTATCTCTGTATCTCTCTGCGTCTTGCAAGTCGTTCAACTCCTTGACGCTCATCTTGATGTCGAATCCATCGTTCGGCGTCACGCCCCATTCGTCCTCGTCGCGACCCTTGGTGGACGACTTGTTGAGGTTGCGGTTGCTGGGACGCCAGAAGGTGGCGGTGGTCAGCTTCAGCTTTCCGCCCGTGTCGAACGAGTGAATCGTCTGCACGCTGCCCTTGCCGTAGCTGCGGGTGCCGATGATGATCGCCCGAGCGTGGTCCTGGAGACAGGCGGAGACGATTTCGCTCGCGTACAGCCCGGCCCGCCGTTGACGAGGCAGACCATCGGGAAAGCCGTGTAGCTGCCGTCGCTGCGGCCGACGTAGCTGGTCTCGGCGCCGTTGCGGGGGCGGATGGTGACGATCAGTCCGTCCTCGATGAAGAGGTCGGAAATCTTCACGGCCTGATCCAGCAACCCGCCCGGGTTGAAGCGGAGATCAAGGATGAAGCCCTTGATGCCCGCCTTGGAGAGCTTCCGCATCACGTTGTCGAGATCATGGTAGGTATTCGATGAAAACTGCGTGAGACGCACGTAGCAGATCTTGTTTTCCGGATCGACGACGTAATTCCACGTGTCGTCCGCATTTCCGCTTCGCGCCCATGACGCTCTCGGCTTCGACCTTGCCGCGGACGAGGTTGAACTCGAGCAGCTTTTCCTCGCCTTCGCGTTCGACGAGGACGCGGACCGGGTGCCGGGGACGCCGAGGATTTTCTTCACCGCTTCATCCGTCTCATGCCCTTGGTAGGCAGAATCTCCGGCTTCTCGAGCTTTTTGCCGTTGCTGTCCACGTCGCGGATGATCGTGGTGATGATATCGTTCATAAAAAGCTTGGCCTTATGGTGAGGCACCCGAGGATCAGCGTCACTACCTGCAATACGATCCTTGATGTTGTTCTTGCGAATCTGCACGCCGATGCCGGAGAAGTGGCCCTGGATGTCGTTCGTCATCCAGTCAGCGTTCGGGATCGATGTAGTCCGTGTGCTTGTCGAGCTTGCGGCATCGAGTGGAGCGAGAAGGTGATATCCTTGCCGTTGGCGAGGTCTTCACGCTTGCCGAGGTGCTTGCGGGCATCCAGTGAGCAACGCCGTGGTCGGCTTCCCTTGAACTCTTGATGTTCTTCACTTTCTCTTCGATGGCCGACAGGATCTTTTCGTTGAGCGCCCGAAGAGGCCTTCGACAGCATCGCTACAAGATCGGCCTGGGCGATGACGTCCTTCACGAAGCCCTGACGCACGACCTTCACCGCACGCAGCACCATCACCACGTAGTTGGTGGCGTCGCGATCGGCGTCATCGTGCTTTCTTGGATGCCCTTGCGCTCGGCATCGAACGCGGCCACATCCTGCTTGCCGTCGGCGAGTTTCTGGTACGCCTTGCAGGCTTCTGCTGAGCTTCGAGCTTCGGCATGCGGCTCAGAAAATTGACTCCTTCTTCCAGCACTTCCTTCGACAGATTCTTGTCCGTCGCCAGTTTCTGGAATTTGGCCAGCAACTCGGCCGCTTGCGGATACGCCTTCGGATTATGTTCGACGACGAAGTCTGCGGCCTGCATCTCGAGGACGAGCGGGGTCTGGCCCTTTTCGTCGTTGGTCTTGCCGGCGGCTCGGACGCGTTCCGGCAGTTCCTTGCGGACATACTTCGCCAATTCGCCGACGGTGATGTTGCCGTCCGCTTCGTAACCTTCGGTATCAGCAGCTCCGTTGAGGCCGTCGATCAGCACCGTCGCGAACACGCCATGCTTTTCCAGATCGAGCGACGGCTTGAGGCCGTTGTTCGCAAGGAACACCGTTCGGCTCGGCGGTTCCTTCGCCTCTTCGTTGCCAAGAAACTCGCGGTAGAAGTTCTGCAGATTCGGATCGGGCGATTGGTCTTTCGGCAGATTGAAGCCGAGGAAGTTGACGTCGACAAAGGCAACGAACCGCGTGCTCTTCAGCTTGTTGAGGTGATTCTCGATATCGCCGGACGCGACGGCGTCTTTGTCGCGGTTCTTGAAGGTCGAATCGACGGCAAAGTAGGCCGAGCGTTCGCCGACGGGAGCGCCTTCGCCGAAGATGCCGACGACGACGAGGTCATCCTTGGCCGCGTTCTTTTCAAGCCAATCGAAAGCGGCGAGGATGTTCGCCCGCGTAGCGGACTGGGCGCCGCGCTTGTCGTCTTTGGCCCCCAGCAGGAGCTTGACGTGTTTCGCGTCCACGCCCCAATGTTCTTTGGAAGTGAAGAGATCGTACAGCGCCTGGGCGTCGGCCTCGGCGTGCTTGCGATCCTTGATGGTGGGGTCGGTGTACTTATCGATGCCGATGAGCACGACATGAGGCGTGCCGAGTTTTTCGAGTGCGTACGAGGGCGTCAGCCCGGCTAGGAAGAGCATTCCCAGCAAGGCAAGAGCCATGCGCTTCATCATGGACCGATCCTTTCGGGTCGCTGCGGAGTGTGCCAAGGAAGGAACCAACGTCGTCGTCATCGAGTGGACGAACGGAAAGAGGCTACGCTCACTGGGCAGGGGGCATTCGACGCGAAGGGTAGAGCCCCAACGACCGAGAATCCGACCACGCCTGCGGGATACGGTCACCGCATCATTCGATCAGCTCTGCAGCAGTCGTCGTTTTCAACCGCTTCTATCTGCGGCGTCTCCGGATTGACCGAAATTTTCCGCTCCAGCCGATCCGGACGATGGACGGAAATGGAGAATCTGTAAGGCTGGTTACCAAATAATATTGCTCAAACCTGACTCGCAGCAGAACGCAGGTGGAGGTAAAGATCGATATCGACCGCATTCACTTAGCTGCCGTCTGTGGTCTCAGATGCCTTTCATTTTAGGTATTCTTGCTTGCAGGAGACGATTACCCGCCTGCGTGTCCTCCGGCCATCCCGCCGCTCGCAGCTCCCGCTGCCACGATCAGTGGGAACTGGGCCTTCAGCCGCCAAAGCACACCCTCACCCGCTCGGAAACCGGGACTGCAACTGCCGAAAGTTGCCGGGGTCTATGCCGAGCCAGAAGCGGGCGATGGCCGTCGCATACTCTGGCTGGCGGGCCCCGCTCAGGAACAGGAATCGCCCGGCGTTGTCCGGCTGGCCACACCCAAGCAGGGCGCGGCCGAACAGCTCGAAATAGTCTGCGTCGTACCCGGCCCCGAAGCTGCTCCCCGCAAGCAGACGAAGGGCGGTGGCCATGTCGCCGACGTCGAGCAGTTTCCGCGCTCGCTCCCGCTTGACCGGATTCGGAAAGCCGCCGCGACGCGCCACCGCTGTAATCTCCGAACATCGAAACAGGTTTCTTGGACAACCTATTCGATTCTTCGACTAACCGACCCGAGGCGCCGCCATTGCGGAAACATCGAGCGACTGAACCATGCGAGGCGTTCCGGTCGATGCGAGTCTTCCCGTCTCAACCGAAAACGCATCCGCTTCTTGAAGTTGCAGTTCGTTGAGCCGTTGCTGCGCTGCCTGAAACAGCGGCGACCGAACCAGTTCTCCACGCTCTTCAGCGTTGTTTGCGAGTTTTGCGAAGAGGCCATTGGGATGAAACAACTTGTCGGAAAGAGACAGGCCGTCCGTCTCGGTCGACAGCACTTCTCGGATCGCTGATTCGATTTCTTGTTGATTCGACATCTCTCACCTCAGCGTACGAAACGAATGTCGATGTCTCGATGCACTTCCATGTAGATCGCTTCTTGCGTCGTTTGCCGCTTGAAGTTTCGCAGGTCGGATTCCAGTTCGTTCATTCTACTTTCGTCTAGCACAACCATATAGGCCGCAGAGGTGTCAAGGGAACGGCTGCCGTCCGCCACTCGGAACGCGCCTTTGACGTAGCCGAGCGACGTCCATCCGGCGAACATACGGAAAAGTTCGTCACGAACTCTCGCGATTTCGTGCATCAAGGTTCGGCCATCATTGTCACGCACGGGAAGATAGAAGATCGCTTTGACGTCCGCCATTCGACTCTCCGATAAACCCCATGCTATCCTCCAACTCTACCTATTCATCGTCAATTCGTCCTGTTAGGATTCGGAGGGGTGAGCAGCTGGAAAGTAGGTGGAAAATTTCTGGCAATGCCCGGTGTGGAGAAGAAAGATGAAGGGATGGGCGCAAGCGGGGCCATTTCACGAGCAGGAGTCGCGTCATGAAGGGCTTGGATGCAGGCGTCGTTCTTACCCCTGAGCAAGAGGCCGAAGCGCGGCGTTTGGCGGAACTGATTCTGACCAAAGCACGCGAGGAAGTGCTGGCCATGGCTCGGATCATGGTGTCCAAGCCGGATCCGGGAGCTTCTGGGCAAAGCGAATTTCGGTGCGCGATCGAGCGCACCGTCTTCCGCCCGCCCTCGAAACCGCCGTCAACGAGCGGAAAAAGGGGTACCAAGGGTCGAGCATGAGCTGTCCTCGCACTGCCGCGAGTCGGCGCGTTTCGTCGGTTATCGAAGAAGCGGTCGTCAGTCTTGTGGGAGACTTGCGTCTGTGGCGTGGCTGCGCTCGCCATGCGGCCAAGGTCGGGTGCCTTGGGACAAGACGCTGTCGCTTGCGAACGAACGCCTGACGCCGGCTGCTCAAGGAGGTGACCTCGCTGGCGGGCATTCAGGAGAGCTTCGGCAAGGCGGCCGACCTCACGCTCCGCAAGCTGGCCGGCCTGCGTTTGAGCGAATCGACGGTGGAGCAGTTGGCGGAGTCCGCCGGCATGCGGTTGGGCCGTCTGATCAAAGAGGAGACCTTCCGGCCCCAAAAAGGAATGGGCTTGGAACAAGGACCGCACGGGAAAACCTGCGCGTACGCGAGTTTGGACGCGACGGGAGTGCTGATGCAAGGCCCCGAGGGATCGAGGTCGAAGGCCGCGCATGGTGAATGTGGCGCATGGTCCCTTCCCCAGCCTCGCTCGAAGACAAGGAGGCCTTGTCCAAGCCCTGCGACGGGGGTTCGCTACTTGGCGGGACTGTACACGCTTGGCGAATTGGGCGAGGCGATGCGAAGGCGGCAAAAGTGGGAATGGATCAGGCCCAGCAATGGATCACCCCTGAGCGACGGAGGCGCCGGACTGGGAGAGTTCTTCGACGTGCACTTCCCGTTGGCCGTCAAGATCCTCGACTTTCAGCACGCAGTCGGCTACTGCCGGCTTTGGCCAAATCGGCGTGGCGGCCGGGCGCAGCGGGCGAGAAGCTGCTTGTCGGCCTGGTGTCGCTCGCTCAAAGCATGCGGGGCGCCAGGTGGTCAAGATGCTTGAGAAGTTGGACGTGAAGAAGATGAGCGACGAGACCAAGGCCGAATACGAGCGGAGCTTAACGCCTACGCGGCAATATCGAGCGAATGAAGTATCCCGAGTACCTGAAGTGCGGATGGCAGATCGCGACGAGCGCCATCGAGTCCGCCTGCAAGACGGTCGTCAACCAGCGACTGTGCGCCAGGGCGGAATGCGGCAGGGTGAACAAGGCTCCGACGCAATCGCCCACCTCCGCGCCGCACCGCAGCGACACCGACCAATGGGAAGCTTTTTGGGCCATGGCGGCGTGAAATCTACCCACTTACATGACGCTCACCCGATTCGGAGAGGTTTGTTGGCTCGACACCCAAAGCAGGTTTTCCATGCGTTCGTTGCTTGCATTGGTAGCCTTCGCCCTTTCCGTTGGAGTTGCCCCGGCTCAATCCGTCGCCACCCTAAAAGGGCATAAGAACACCATCACTTGCATCGCCTTCTCGCGCGACGGCAAGTTGCTCGCGACGGGGGCAAAGGACGGCGTGGCGATCGTCTGGGATGTGGCCACGCGTGAGGCCATTCAGACGTTGCCCGGGCACAAGGACATGGTGACGTCGGTCACGTTTTCGCCCGATGGCGGGATGCTCGCGTCCGCCAGCCATGACAGCGATGTGCGACTCTGGGATCTCAAGGCGAATCGCGAATCGCCGGCGTTGGCGGGGCACAAGAAGGATGTGCGTGGCTTGACGTTTTCGCCGGACGGCTCGCTCTTCGTCTCCGGCGGCGTCGATCGCAAGATCCGCCTTTGGGATTGGGCGAAAGCAAAAGAAACCGCGGTTTTCGAAGGGCACGAGGCGGAGATCAATGTCCTACGTCTTTCGCCCGACGGCAAGACGCTCGCCTCCGGCGGATGGGACCGCGTCGTTCGGCTCTGGTCGTTTCCCGACGGCAAACCGCTTGCGACGCTCGAAGCCCACACGCAATTCGTCCGCGATTTGGCTTTCACCTCCGATGGCAAATCGTTGATATCGACGGGCAAGGATGGCCTGATCGCGGTGTGGAATGTCGCCGGCAAGAAGCTCGATCGCAAACTGGCGGGACACGAAGGTTTGGTCCGCTCCCTCAGCCTTTCCTCCGACGACCGCTGGCTCGCGTCCGCAGGCCGCGACGGCACGCTCCACGTCTGGGATTTCGCAAAGGGCGAAGTGGTCGCGTCCATGAAAGAAGGCGTGCTCGGCTTTCAAGTCGTCGCGTTTTCGCCGAATGGAGAATTGCTGGCGACCGGCGGAATCGATCGCAATGTGACGTTGTGGCGAACGCGCGATCTGATCGAAAAGCACTCGACGAAATAAATCCCCGGAGCTCGCTGCGCTCGCCCCGGGGCTGGGGACTGCTGCACTTCCGCGTTACTTCTTGCCGACCAATTCCGTGACCGTCGGCAGGATGGCCTGGGCCCAGATCTCGTAGCCAGCCGGGGAGAGGTGCAGGAAGTCGGGCATGATATCCTTGGTCAGCATGCCGCCGTCCTTGAGGAAGCGGTTGCCGATGTCGAGGTACTTCACGTTTTTGCCGTCATCCAGCTTGGCGATCGTCTTGTTGATCGCGTTGATTTTTTCGCGGGCGGCGTTCTTCTCGGCTTTCTCGCCGCGGGGGAAGACCGCTAGCAAGAGGATTTTGGTGTCCGGCGACGTCTTCCGCACATGCTTGACGATTGCTTCGATGCCGTCGGAAATCTGCTCGGCCTTATTGGCTCCCGTGTTGTTGGTGCCGATCATTAGCACCATCGCCTTCGGCTTGATGTTGTCGAGCTCGCCGTTCTGTAGACGCCAGAGGACATGTTCGGTGCGGTCGCCGCGTGCCGAAATTGGCGGGCTTGAACGCCGAAGTGCTTCCACGCTTTCTGATTTCGCCAACCGTCGGTGATCGAATCGCCGACGAAGAGCAGGTCCACATCCCCTTTCTTGGCGATGGCGACGAAGCCTTCATGACGCTTCATCCAGCCGGCATCCGGCTGGCCGTCTTTGGCCTTGCGAGGATTCGGCGTCGCGGCGGGGTTGTCCTGAGCGAAGACGGCTGCGGTCGTGATGACCAGCCATGCGGCGGCAATTGCGGCGAGACGTTGCATGCGATGCTCCTTGGGGTGGGAAACAAACCGGTGAGGCCTCTTTCTTCGCATATGCCGCCGCGATTGTCAAAGGCCTGATCATCCAGTTACGGAGGCCGAGCGAGCAATGGAGGGCGAGGCTCCCGTCGAGCCGCAATCTGGTGCATGTGAGCGAATCGACGTTTCCGCGTTGTGCGCGGATTGCGGCTCGGCGGGAGCCTCGTCCCGCCGCTGTGCACAACTGTTGGAGGGAAGCGAGTGTTACGTCCTGCTTTCCAGCCCCGTTCACGGGGCTTTCGCGAAGCGTCTAGGCCCGCCGTTGACGGCGGGTAGATTGGGCCGGTGTGACGATTTTTGAGCCCATTCGCGGGGCTTCTCGCCGTTCGGCTTCGGCCGCCGCAGCTTCCGCGGCTCAAGCCGGATTGCGAGAAGGCCGCGAACGGGCGCGCACGGGAAGCTTGTTTTGCCTCTGGTCACCCGCCGTCAACGGCGGGCCTAGACGCTTCGCCGCAAAAGCCCCGTGAACGGGGCGCAGGATGCAAGTTACATCCCCACCGCGGCTCTCCTCTGACAGTGGTGCACAGTGGAGGCGTCGCCCTCCCCGCATCCATTCCGCGCGATCTTACTTCGCGAGCAGCTTCGCATGCTTCTCGTACGCTCTCTCCAGTTTCTTGTCGTACTGATTCTTCGCCTGACCTTTCCCGTTGTAACCCTCGGCAAACGCGGTCCATCGTTTTTCGCGGAGCGGGGCATCGAGGCGGTTCGTCTTCAGGAATGAAACGAACGCATCCAGGTGCTTTCCTTCCGATTCGTGCATGGCGGCGATGAAATCGTCGAGTTTGGCGTAGCCGGCCGCTTTGTGATTGAAGCCCATGATCTGAAATCGGCCCCACGACGCGGATCGCAACGCCGCATCCTTGTCGAGCTTCATGGCCGAATCGAGTCGATCATGCTCCTTCTCGCCCCCCTTGTAGATCGAACGATTCCACTTCGGCGAGGAAATGTCGGGGTGGCTTGCGTCATGCTTCCCCTTCGTTTGGCCCGAGAAGATGTGGGCCTCGAAGAGGATCACGGGCCGACCCGATGGCAGGAACCCGCCTCGCGAGGATTCTATCTCCGCCACCGCATAGATTGCCGCGACATCGCACTTCAGGGCTGCCGCCGCTCGTTCGAAATCGGCGTGATTCAGCAGTTTGTCTTTGGACGGAACCGTAGCTTGCGCGTGGGGCGACTGAAGAATCAAAGCCGTCATGGCAAGCAGCGACACGAGGCAACGCGACCACATCATTCCCATACCTTTCACGGAAACGTCGCCTTTCAACGGACGATCGCATTCCGCTACGCCAAAATCTCCGCGATCGGCCGACCGCCTTGGGCCGCCGCAATGGGACGGCGGGCGCGGTCGTAGACGAACGTGTCCGGGTCGATGCCGAGGCGGTCGTACATGGTGGCGACCACGTCGGCGGGGCTGATCGGGCGGTCCTTCACGTAGCCGGCCTGGCGATCCGATTCGCCGACCACCGTGCCTCCGCGAATGCCGCCGCCGGCGAACCACATGCCGTAGCAGTGCGTCCAGTGATCACGGCCGCCGTTGGCGTTGATCCGGGGAGTACGACCCATTTCGCTCATCACGACGACAAGCGTCTCGTCGAGCAGGCCGCGCGATTCGAGATCCTCGAGCAACGTGCTGTAGGTCAGGTCGAACTCAGGCAGATTCACGTTCCGCAGGATCGGGAAGTTGCGTGTGTGCGTGTCCCAGGCGTCATAGTTGATCTGCACGCGGTCCCAGAATAAATCCCACGTCACATTGATGAATCGGACAGCGGCACAATGACCAACCGACGCCGAATGAGAGCGAGATTGCCGAAGAGCGTCTTGCCGTAGCGCGCACGCAATGTCTCAGGTTCGTTGCTGAGGTCGAACGCGGAGCGGACCTCGCTCGATGAGCACCGTGAACGCTCGGCGTTGCGCGTCAAGTCGAAGGGATCGATGCGTTCGCGCGATTCCATGTTCCGCATCTGCTCGTCGAGTTGCGTCAACAGACCGCGTCGATCGTGCAAGCGGTCCATCGTCAGGCCGGGAGCCAGCGTGCTCTCCGGCAATCGCGGTTCGCCGAGCACCGTGACCGGCGTGCCGGGCCTTGATCCAGGCCTTTCGCATCGCGATGCAGTTGGACTTGCCGTGCTTGAGGCATCCATGTCCAGCGCCGATCCCACGCATACGGTCCCGGCCGACGAATCGCCTGGCCCCAGCCGAGAGGGCACGGCATGTAGACGTAGTCCGGCAATTCGCGGAGCCGTTCTCGTGCATCGGCCGAATGGACCCGCAGATGCTCGAGGACGGAGCCGATGCTCGGCGGATAATGATCGCGCGTGCTGACGATGTCGGAAAGCGTTTGATCGAGGCCGGTGTAGCTGGGCAGCGGATTGTGGCAGCCGGCATGGTGATTGAGCGACCGTACGACGGCGATCTTATGCATCCATCGGCTCATCCGCGGCAGATGTTCGCAGACGCGGATTCCGGGCACGTTGGTTTCGATCGGCTGAAACTCGCCGCGAACCTCGGCGGGCGCATCCGGCTTCATGTCGATCATGTCCTGCGTGGCGGCGCCATGGCAGGTAGAGCACGATCACGCTCTTCGCCCAGCCCTCGACTCGGAGAAGGCTCCGCACTCGATGCAGATGTGGGCGAATTTCCTCCGCCGAGAAGCGCGAGCGTCCGCCTGCAACGCCTCGCCTTCGCGTCCAACCTTCGCACGTCCGACGCGGCGAACCAAGAATCTGAGCATTGGCGCCGTCCTCAAAGATTCGCCAGGGAGTGCCTCGATTATGCGGGAAACCCATTGGGAACGGAAGCGAAATGGCAAGGAAATGCGACAGCCCCAGGAGTAAGCGCTTAGCGCACCCTGGGGATCAAACGGCCGGCGTCAAAATCCAATTCTTCGGCAATCTTTTCCGCCAACTTCTCAAAGTTTTCGTCCGCCGTTTGCCGATCTTCCTCAAGAACGCGCCGCCCCGCACGTTCGGAGGAAGGCGGCTGCCCGCCATGCGTCGCATGCTGCTCATTTTGGCGATGGTGCTGACGCCGATCGGCTGTGCGTTTGGGCCTCGCATTCTGGAGAAGGAACGCACGCGCTACAACGAAGCGGTGAAGATCACCACCGAGGAGCAGATGCTTCTCAACATCGTCCGCCTGCGTTACAACGATTCGCCGACGAATGTCGCCGTCTCCACGATTGCATCGCAGTATGCGTTCGAGAAATCGATCAAGGCGGTTCCTTTTTTCGCTGCCACCGGCGACGTGATTCCGACGGCATTCAGCACGGTCCTCCCCGATGTGGAGCTTCTCGCCGCGAATCGGCCCACGATTTCGTTCACGCCGCAGGATGACGCCGAATTCTCTCGGCGCATGTTCACGCCGTTGACGCTAGAAGGGTTTACTTACCTGACGAAAACGAGCTGGCCTGTCTCGACGATGTTCCGCGTTTGGGTCGAGAAAGTGAACTGGGTACCGAACGCGCCCACCGCGAGCGGACCGACGCCCAAGGAAAAGCCGAACTTCGAGGAGTTTCTGCACGCAGTGAAAATGCTGCAGACGCTGGAGGACCGCGACGAGTTCAACTTCTTCGTCGAGGAAAAAGTCGAGGAAGTCTCCGGGCCGATCAAGGTGGACAATGTCACGTCCTCATCCGTCGTCGACGCGGTGAAGAACAACATGGAGTTCCGCAAGGATGCCGACGGGAAGACGATGACGCTGGTGAAGAAGACGAAGGAACCCGTCATCCGCATCCATCCGCGGGCGCTCGAATCGTTCGAGGTGCAGGAATTCGAGCGGGTTTTCGGCCTGCAGCCGAAGCTGGGCAAATACACGCTCGAAGTGGAAGCGATGGACCCCTACCGTGCGAATCAGCCGAAAGAGGGGGCGAAGATTCTGGACCTGGAACTGCGTTCGCTCCTGCAGGCACTCTTCTACGTTTCGCAAGGCGTGGACATCCCGCCGGAACATGCGGCCTTGGGCCTCGCCACCATCACGCGCGACCATGATGGGCGGGGTTATGATTACGGGAAAATGCTCGAAGGCCTTTTCCGCGTGCGAAGCTGCTGCGGAAAGCAGAAGCCCTGCAATGCGTTGGTGTCGGTTTGCTACAAGGGCTGCTGGTTCTACATCGCCGACGACGACCAGGACACGAAAGCGACGTTCGCGCTGCTCGTTGGCCTCGCCCGCCTCGATCAATCGAGTCGCCCCGGCGCCGGCCCCGTGCTGACGTTGCCGATCGGGGCCCGGTAGCGTCTACTGAACCGTCTTCTTCGCATCCTTCGTCCGCGGTTCCACAGGCCCGCTTTTCGATTCGGTGTGCTTCATCACGCAACGGTTCGGGCCAGGGCCGAGGTTGCGGACTTCAATGCGGTAATTGCCGGTCTTCGGCACTCGGAAGGTAACGGTCGAGTCCTTGCAGAATTGCTCGTCCTTCGCAATCTCTTTGTCGTCCGTTCCGAAGACATGCACATCGACGTCGCTCGCCTTATCGGCTCCGACCCAGATGTAGGCGAGTTGGCCCGCTTCCCATTTGCAGTCGATGTCTTTCTGCTTGTTCTCTTCGATATCCATGGGTTTCAGTTCGACGACTTTGCCGAAATCGATCTCCGCCTCGCTGCCGGAGTGCTCGAACTTGCAGCGGTTGGAACCGGGTCCGATGTTGATGAGCGAGACGCGGTAGATCTTTTCCTTCAGCGGCGTGAACGCGATTTCGCAATCCTTCGGCTCGCCGACGTCGTTAGTGATCTCGCGTCCTTCGAGGTCGTCCAGATACAGGTCGATGTCGGTATCCATCTCGCTGGTCACGCGGACGAAGGCTCGCTGGTTGGCAGGAAAGGTGAGGAAGAACGTTTTCTTCTCGAGTTCCGCCATGTCGAAGGTCTGCGTCTTCTTGCTCCCCACTTTCCTTTCACCGGAATCGGCGGCAGCGGCGGGATCCTTCGTCGCGGGACGCTCATCGCCCGTTTGTGCGAACGCAAAGGACACGGCGACGAGAAGCAGCAAGGTTCCGAGCAAGCGATGCATGTTGGCGATCCTGGTGACTGACGAGGCGAACCTCATCGTAGCCCGACGCGGCAGCCCATGGCAAGTTTTTTCCGACAGCCTTTTCGACCATTGAATGCTCGATCGTGTGCCATGCTTCGGCGGATCCCTCGCGAGACACGTCGATGATCGGTTTCCACCGCCCATGCCCACATACGAAACGCGAGGTGTTTCGCATAAGAATGAGACGATCACCCCCGCGAGACGAAACGCATCATGATCGATTCTCATGTGCATGCCTGGTCAGCGACCGCCAGCGTTATCCGATCGGCCACGCCCGAGCCTTCGTTCCGCCGCCGGAGTCGCATTCACGGTGGACGACTTGCTGCGGCAGCCGCGACGCCCCATGGCGTCACGCGGTTCAATGTCATTCAGATCAGCTTCTTCGGCATCGACAATTCCTGCCTGCTGGATGTGATCGCCGCCGACCGCGAGCGATTCGTCGGCACGGCCGTCATCGATCCGCTGGTCGATCGGCCCGATTTGGCGATGGCGCCCCTGATCGAGCGAGGCATTCGGGCATTTCGCATTCATCCGAAGCTCAGCGGACAACCCGCGGCGACTTGGCTGCAACCAAGCGGATACGAACGCATGTTCGCCTTCGCGGCTCAGCGCAACCTGGGCATGAGTTGCCTGATCGAACCCGCCGGCTTCGCGGAGATCGACCGCATGTGCCGCCGATTCCCCGAGACGCCGGTGCTGATCGATCATTTGGGACGCATCGGCCTCGATGGTGAGATCCGCGAAGTGGACATCGACGCGCTGTGCGGCTTGGCCTTCCATCCCCGCGTGATGGTGAAAATCAGCGCGTTCTATGCACTTGGGAAGAAACTGCCGCCGTACCTCGATTTGACCGAATTGATTCGCCGTGTGGTGCAGGCATTTGGCGCCGGCCGATGCATGTGGGCCAGCGACTCGCCCTATCAGACGCACGCCCCGCACACCTACGGCGCGAGCATCGCCCTCATCCGTTCGCTGGATTTTCTCAGCGACAGCGAGCGGGAGCAAATCTTGCGAGCGACGGCGGAGCGATTTTTCTTCGCAGCACGGTGACAGCATCAGTTTGAAGCGGCGCACGTCCCCGCACAACTGCCGCCCTTTCCGCTGCATGCAGGGGCCGCGTCGAGGACAGCGCGGATGATCTTGTCGTAGCCGGTGCAGCGGCAGAGGTTGCCGGCAAGCCAGTGGCGGACTTCGCCTTCGGTGGGATTGGGGTTTTTCTGCAGCATCGCTTTGGCTGCGAGGATGAAGCCGGGGGTGCAGATGCCGCATTGCAGGGCGGCGTTTTCGAGGAATTTCTGCTGCAAGGGATGCAGCCCCGACGGCGTCGCCAATCCTTCGATCGTCTCCACCTTGCGGCCATCGATCTCCGGCGCCATCACGAGGCAGGAGTTGACGAGTCGGCCATCCAGCATCACATTGCACGCGCCGCAGTTGCCGTTGTTGCAACCTTCCTTGGCGCCGGTGAGCCGTAGGTCGTCGCGGAGGACTTCCAGCAGGCTTTGCCGGGCCTCGCAGAGGAATTCGGTTTCCTTGCCGTTGATC
>JAXMAT010000075.1:0-16960 GCA_046350235.1 Gemmataceae bacterium
ACTTGCCGAAGCCAGAATTAGCAACGATGCGATGCAGCATTGTGTGGCCAACGCCGACATGCGGTGGGTACGGCACACGGGACGCCTCCAGTCGCGAGTTATGCGGCGGCAGGAGCGGACTCGGTCGGTTGCGTCGGCGGCGCGGTTGGCGCCGACACCGGCGGTTTGCTGCCGCGGAAGAAAACGAAGGCGGTCACCGCGAGCCCCAGGGCACAGGCGAGCGAGGTGCGGCGGACGGCGAGATCCTCGGCGTAGATTTCGAGCAGTCGATGCTGCCCGGTTTCGGGACGGAAGAATGTGGGAGCCACCGTGACGGCCCCGCCCAATCCCAATGCGATCCCCATCGTCACGACGAAGAGAAACTTCTGAAACATCGCCCCCTCCTTGGGTAGTTGCGAGGAGCGAGACTCAAACGCCGCGAGGAAAAAACGAAAGCCGGACAATCGCTACGACCGGTTCGGCTTTCCTGCTTTTTCTCCCGACTCGTGTCTCGCTGCTCCCGACTCACTCCCTATCGGCGCGAGACGGGCCAAACCTCCGTTCCGAATCGTGCGGAATCGCCGAGATCGTATTCGTTTCGGAGAAGCTGGTCGTACTTTGCGATCTAAACGCCGCGAAACACCCGGGTGCCGGAGCACTTCAGGCCGGGCAGGACCTGGCCGCCATCCCATTCGCTTTCGGCGGCATGCACCATCGGTTCTTCTTCGGGGGTGAATACGGTGACTCGTCGCGTCTTCGGATCGGCCACCCAGACTATCTTGACGCCCATGGCAAGGTACTCGGCTACCTTTGCAGTTACCTCGCCCCACGACTGCCCCGGCGAGCGAACCTCGACCGCCAAGTCGGGCGGAACGTCGGTGTATCCCTCCGGCACCCGACCATCCGCCCATTCCGGCTTGAGAAACAGCGAAACATCGACGCCGCGCACCGTATCGGGGCTTTTCCGCGTGATGATGCCCGCGTCGTTTCCAAGCACGAACCCGTATCCAATCCGGTCTACGTAGCCGTTCAAAATGTAGCCGATATTCATGCAAACGAGGCCATGCTTGTCGCCGGGAGGGGGCATGGGGACCAGTTCTCCTCGCACGAGTTCGAAGCGATCGGTTTCAGGACCCGATCGCAGAAATTCTTCCGCAGTCAGCAGCGTGTTGGTGGACATCGTCGCATCCTCGACCTTCGCCAATGATACCAAGCCGCGCTGGCGTGCGGAACCCGCCGACTGCGTAAGCGACGAAAGCCGACGGACGCCACGCGCCATCGGCTTTCGATCCAACTCGCAGCTTCCGTCTACTTCCGCGAGGCGGGCCAAACCTCCGTTCCGAATCGAGCGGAATCGCCGAGATCCTCTTCAATTCGGAGAAGCTGGTTGTACTTTGCGATGCGATCCGACCGGCTCGTCGAGCCCGTCTTGATCTGGCCCGCATTCGTCGCCACCGCGATGTCCGCGATCGTCACGTCTTCCGTCTCGCCGGAGCGATGGCTGACGATCGACGCCATCGAATTGCGGCGAGCGAGTTCGATCGCGTCGAGCGTTTCGGTGAGTGTGCCGATTTGGTTGACCTTGATGAGGATGCTGTTCCCCGCCTTGCGGTCGATGCCCATCTGCAGGCGCTTGACGTTGGTGACGTAGAGATCGTCGCCCACGAGTTGGACCTTATCGCCCAGCTCGCGAGTCAGCTTCTGCCAGCCTTCCCAATCGTCTTCCGCCAGGCCGTCTTCGATCGAGCGGATCGGCCACTTTTGGCAGTAACCCTTCCACATCGCGATCATCTCATCGCTGGAAGCGATCTTGCTCGGGTTGCTCTTGAAGAAGCAGTAGCCTTCTTTTCCCTTGTGCTTCGCTTCCTCGAACAGCTCGGTGGTGGCCGGGTCGAGGGCGAAGAAGATCTGTTCGCCGAGCTTGTATCCCGCGAGTTCGACCGCCTTGGCGATTACCTCGAACGCTTCATCCGTGCTCTTCAGGCTCGGGGCGAAGCCGCCTTCATCTCCGACGGCCGTGTTGAGGCCCTTATCGTGGAGCACTTTTTTGAGGTTGTGGAACACCTCGGCACCCATCCGCAGGGCTTCGCGGAAGTTCTCCGCGCCGAACGGCATGATCATGAATTCTTGGAAATCGACGTTGTTGTCCGCATGCTTGCCGCCGTTGAGGATATTCATCATCGGGACCGGCAGGACCTTGGCGTTGGTGCCGCCGAGGTAGCGGTAGAGCGGCAGACCCACCGACGCGGCCGCGGCATGAGCGACGGCGAGCGAAATGCCGAGAGTGGCGTTGGCGCCGAGCTTCGATTTGTTCGGCGTGCCGTCGAGTTCGAGCATCAGGTGGTCGATGCCGACCTGATCGAGGGCGCTAAGGCCGAGGAGGCGTGGGCCGATGACTTCGTTGACGTTTTGCACGGCCTTGAGCGTGCCCTTGCCGAGATAGCGTTTCTTGTCGCCGTCGCGGAGTTCGGCCGCCTCATATGCGCCGGTGCTCGCCCCGCTGGGAACGGCCGCCCGACCGGTGGCTCCATCGGCGAGGACGACTTCGACTTCCAGCGTCGGATTGCCGCGGCTGTCCAGAATTTCGCGTGCGTGAATGCTTTGCAGATCCATGAATCAGTCTCATGCGGAACGTATTGGGGACTGACGTTTAGATTATGGGAATCGTCGAAAACGATGAGAGTTGAGCAACGAGTCCAAGCCCAGGGGCGACCGAAGGGAGCTCCTGGGATCGGTGCATGCGAAGCGGGACGTCGATGACGGTCTGGATCTTAGGAGCTCGTTGCGCTCGCCCCTGGGCTTGGAAGGGATGAATCGAAAAAGAAACCCCGAGCGAGCCGGTTTTCGCCAAGGATTCGGGGGAGTCCTTGGCGAAGGCTCGCTCGGGGCGGATGAGAGCGGGGTTCCGGCGAACTTAGACTGCGGGTCGGATGGACGGGCCGCAGATCAGGGAGTTCGCGGTCGGGGTCGGCGCGTCACGCCGGAACCCTGCGAGAGCGGCTTCCGCGATTCTCGACGTCGGTCGGGGAACCGAAGGTCGAGGTCGTGATTCGGCTCGGTGCGTCCCTCCCTGGAAACGCCGGCGAATCATGGAGCCGCAAGTCTGTCTGTCCGGAGGTCTTTTCGGAGGACCGGAAGGCAACACACCTGTTATCGGATGGCTTGGGAAGCTACTTGAACGTCATCGTTTCTTGGCGGAATTTGCGAAGTTTCGGAGACCGACTGCAAAGATCCCATCGGATGCGAGCAACGGATCGAAAAGCGTGCGGGATGCATTCGGAATTCGAAACGACACGTCGGATTTCGCTCAAGTCGGAGCGATTGCAGAACATTTTCGGAGAGGAAGATTGTTTAGTGATTGAATTCCATACGCACCTCCTTTAGGCTCGGGCGAGTCCTCGTTTCTCCCGCCTTCATTCGGAGGTCGCCCCATGGTTCGCCCCGCCTGCTGCCCCGTCGCGCGTTCACGTTGATCGAATTGCTCGTCGTGATCGCCATCATCGCCGTCCTGATGCGTTGTTGGTCCCCGCGGTTCAGAAAGCCCGCGAGGCCGCCGCGGGCTCAGTGCCAAAACAACCTGAAGCAACTCTGGCCTTGCGATGCACATGCATCACGACACGCACAAGACCTTTCCCGCCGGGCAGACCGGCCCGACCGACATCTTCTCCGGTCCTCGGCACCTCTGGATCATCTACATTCTGCCCTACATCGAGCAGGGCCCGCTTTACAACTCCTACAACTTCGCCGCGGGGTTTCGTGGGCCGAGCTATCAATCGGTGAATGGCGCATTCTTGCAGAAGGTCGTCCCGCTGCTTCGTTGCCCCTCCGATAGTGCCGGCGTCTTCTCGGGCGAATGGGCGAACGACAATGTGACTCGCATCAACTACGTCGCCTGCTTCAGTGCCGATGGAACGCAGGTCGAACCCGGCGCGGACTACAACGACAACCCGGGCGGAGCCTTCAACAACGCTGCGAACAACCCCTCCGTCACCTCCGGCAAGCGTGCGATCTTCAACATCAACGTGAAACGCGGCATGAAGAGCGTGACCGACGGCACCTCGAACACGCTGATGCTCTCGGAATTGATCGCAGGCCGATCCGGTTCGCTGGACCTGCGCGGTCCGTGGAGCAGCGAGCTTTGCACCTACTACACGCACTACCGCACGCCGAACACGTCGGTGAAGGACTCGATCTGGAGTTCGATCCCGCAGTATTGCATCGACCAGCCCGACGTCCCATGCTCCGCGAACGCTCCGAGTTTCGGCACCATGAATCTCTCCGCCCGCAGCCGCCACACCGGCGGCGTCAACGCATGCGCCATCGACGGCTCTGTGCGTTTCGTCACGAACGGCATCGATCCCGCCGCCTGGCAGGCGCTCGGAAGCATCGCCGGCGGCGAAGTTGCTAACCTCACCAACTAATCACAATCCTGCACCAACCCGAAGCGTTAGCGAGGTACGAGTTAACCCTCGCTTACGCTTCGGGCTAGTACGTGTGTGTACTTGGTCCTCGGATGCCCTGTAGGGAACGCGGCGTGCCATGCTTCGACGGTTCCCTCGCCGTAATCATGGACATTCGGTGGACACCGGCGAAGCATGCCCCCCTGCCGGTAAACAGTGTCCTGGCTGGGGGCATGCTTGTGCCGGTGGAAGCGTATCGAAACTGATTCTCGTCAGGATCGGCACAAGCATGACACGCAGCGCGACCGATGAGGCGCTATCTTGCATTGAGGGAGCGACATGCAAATACGTGATGGCGAGAAAAGCGCGATGTGTCGGTTGATCAGAGCCCGAGCGCCAGCGAGGGTCACGTCGCCTCCAAACGCTCTGAGAACCCCTCGCTGGCGCTCGGGCTCTGACCTCTCGCGAATGGCCGCATTCCTGCGAAATGCCGCATGTCGATTGCCGGCGATTGTCGTCGGCGCGTTCCTGCTTGTGTCGATCGGTTGCTCCCGCGGGCCGACGCCGATGAAGGTCTGGGGCGACGTCACCTACCAGGGCAAGCCTGTCGAGGAGGGCGACATCGTCTTCGTCTCGACCGGCGGCCCAGGCCGCGATGCCGGCGCCACGATCGCGGGCGGCAAATACGAGGTGCCTCGCGATATCGGCCCCTACGCCGACGGCAGCTACCGCGTGGAAATCAAGGAACGCCGCAAGACCGGCAAGAAGCTGCCGCACCCCTTCAACCCCGCCCTCGGTCCCGTAGACGAATACGTATTCCCCACCCCCGCGAAATACGGCACGCGATCGGCCCTGACGATCAAAGTCTCAAGCAACTCCTCCGAGAACAAGCATGACTTTCATTTGAAGTAAATCGACGCACGAAATGTGATTTGGAAATCCATTCGGAGAAAGGGCAGGCACATCACAGGTCCTCGCTAAAGGCTCTTTGCTGCCTTGCGAATTCGCAATTTTCGAGTTGCATTACGGTTCCGCAACATTATCCTGAGGCGTAACTTTCCTTCAGGTAAATCTACGATGAAACGTGTTGCGATTGGGTTGGCGGCATGCGTGCTTTTCACTGCTTTCGGTTGGGCGCAAGACGATACGGGCGATGCGGACAAGGTACAACGCCTTGGCCTTGCATTCGATTTGGCTGAGTACGGGCGCGCGGAAAAATCTCCCGAAGCGCTGATCACGGCGGCCAAAATCCTCGGCGACGTTCGGCTTACACCGTCAAGGCGAAGGCAATCACGGGCAAAGGTGACGAGCAGGTCAAGGTGGGCGGAATGCTCGACGTCACCGAGAAGGCTGTCACCGGATTTTCGGGCCGAAGCGAAAGCCCTCATCGATGAAGCCAGGGCACTCGGAAAGAAATCCGAGTCGGTCAAGGATTATGCGGACCGCGTGGAAAACGGCATGACCGGCGAACGAGGCGTTGTCGGCGGAGTGCAGCGCATCGCCACGGGCCTCAATCCTGGCGTGTTCGCAGCATATCCGATCGCCTACAAGGGCGGCAGCAAGGGATCGGTCACCGTTCGCACCAAAAACGGAGTGCCTCTCCTTCTGAGCGTCATCGATGCCAATGGGAACAACGCGTCGTTTCAAGGCACCGTGTGCCGTGCGACATTTAACCCTCCGCGTGGCGGCGGCGTGATCATGATCCGCGTGCAGAATATCGGCGCGGCGCCGACGATCTTCGAGTTGGTAACGAACTGAGTTCGATTTCGGCCTTCCGGCGGAGCTTCCTGTCCCGACGATGATCGCATTTCAGTCCGGGTTACGACTCATGGTTCCATCGAAGCTCCGCATCCTTTCCTCGCTATGGATCGCAGCCGCCTTCGCCGCGGGGTCTGCCTTTGGACAGGCTCCGGAGGTGAAGGCGGAGATCGCGATCCATGCGGCTTCGCTGCGTCCGCTGACTGCGATCGCAACCTTCTCGCCTGACGGCAAGCATCTGATCACCGTCAGCGACGACCGGGTGTTGACCGTCCGCGATCTGCAGTCGCTCGACGAAGTGCGGTCCATCCTCGCTCCCGCCAACCTTGGGCCGCCGAGCAAGCTCCGCATCGCCATGGCGCGTGATGTGCCGATCCTCGCTTTGGCGGGCGAGGGGACGACTGGGGAAGACGGTTCCCGCGTCGTCGAAAGTCGTCGTCATTGATCTTCGGACTCGTGCCGCGAGCGGATTTCAGGGCGATGGTTCTCCCGTCGTGAGCCTTTCGATCGACGACGCGGGGCAGAAGCTGGCATCCGTGGATGCCGCAGGCGTTTTTCGCATCCGCAATCTCAAGGAACGCGAACGCAGCCTGATGCAGAAAACCTCCGAGCCGAAGATCGTCGTCGCGGCGATGGCGCCGAAAGGCGATTGGTGCGCTTACGCCACCATAGATGGCGTGGTCCGCATGCGGACGACTCAGAAAGACGATAAGGGGGAGCTTCGGACGCTCAAGCTGCAAGGAGGGGAATCGCCCGTCACGCATCTCGCGTGGCGGCCCGACGGGCACATGTTGGCGTCGATCGACCTCACCGGTACGGTGCGAATCTTCGATCACGAGGGTACGGCCAAACTCGGCTACACGCTGAAGGATATTCAGTCCGTCGAGCACCTGTCGTATTCGGCTGACGACAAGATCATCGTCGGATTCCGCGGGAAAACGCCGACCATGAAAGCGACCACGTTTCGCGTCGTCGCGTATTCGCCCAAGGTCGCCAAAGCTGTTGGAACGACCCTCTTCTCCGACGCATCCGTCTCATCGAGCGAGCGAACCTACATCCATCCGAACGGCTCCGCTCTTCTTACGGCCGAAGGGGGCGCGACCACGCTTACGCTGCTCCATCGAGGTGTGAAACGTTTCGTGCACCTTGGCCCCAAAACGGGCGCCGACGTTTTGCGGGCGAAGATCCGCAATGTGGGCATCAGCGAGGATGGAACCGAAATCGCATGGGGGACCAAGATCGCGACCAGCACCCCGTTGCTGGAGCGGAAAGGCGAACTGCCGCTCGGCCCGCTTGAGCGCGCATTCTCCTTCGCGACGCTTTCCCTTCACGACAACTTGGAGGAGGCCGCGTTTCGCCGGGCTGTTTTCCATGAAGGCGATACGCGGTTCAACTTCACCGCACTTACGACCGGCGCCCAGGAACCCCTGATCAGCGAGAGAAAGCTGCCGAAGCGCGTGCCGCTGAACCCCGGTCTCGGCGGACGCCCTGTAGCCAGCACGCTCTCGTTCTTCGGCCCGGATCACGCCGTGGCTGGCTTCCCCAATGGGCTCCATTTGTTCGAGCTGAAGCGTTACGGAGCCAAGACCGCGGGCTCGATGCTGGTCCGGAAGAAGCACACTTATGAACCGAAGATTCCGGTGGAGGAAGTCGCCGTTCATCGCGAACGTAATCTTGTTCTCGGCACCGGGAGCGATGGCGTCTTTCGACTGTGGCGACGCGATGATCCGCAGGCGATTCTCCAGTTTCTCGTCGTCGGCAAGGAGTGGGTCGCCTGGACGAAGGAGGGCTACTACGCATGTTCCGCGGGTGGCGAAAAACTGATCCGCTGGCATGTGGACCGCGGGCCCGAACGCATCGGCTATGTGTATCCCGCGGAGCAGTTTCGCGACCGATTCCATCGCCCCGACGTCATCGGCCGACTCCTGGGGGCGGAAAACCTGGCGAAAGCCATCGAAGCGGCGGATTCGGCCAAAGGCGTCTCCACCATCGCGGCGACGATCGCCAATTCGCTGCCGCCGACCGTTGCCGTGACGACAAACTTCGAGAACGGAGCGACCCTGGCCTCGGGCGAGCTGAGCATCCAGGCGAACGCGGAAGTGGACGCGAATCGCTCGATCGACACGATTCGTCTCTTGATCGACGGCCGACCTTGGGTGGGTCAAGACCCTTCGTTTCGCGAACGGTCCGCTCGGCGTCAAGCGGAGTGGAAGCTCCGCCTTTCGCCCGGCGTGCACAGCATCGCCGTCGTCGCCAAAGCCGAGGGAACCGAAGGTTTTTCGGACGATGTCTTCTGCACCATCATTCCCGCGAAAGCCAAAACGCTTCGGCCGACGCTGCACATCCTCTCGGTCGGCGTCAACGACTATCCCGCGAACTCGAACCTCGCGAAGCTCAACTGCGCCGTCAACGATGCCCGAGCGATCGAGAAGGCATTTCGCGACCGAAGCAAAGGCCTCTTCGACCAAGTCGAATCCCACGTCTTGATCGATGGCGACGCTACCCGAGAGGGCATTCTCCGCAGTCTGGCTCGGCTCGAGAAAACGGTGGGCCCCGACGATTTGACCGTCGTATTCTTCGCGGGCCATGGCGAGCGGAATGATCAGGGAAACTTCTTCTTCATGACGCATGACGCGGAGCTGGCGAAGCTCAAAGACACGGCCCTCTCCGCTCAAGAGTTCCAGGATCGAATCGCGACTCTTCCGAGCCGCCGCGTTCTCATCCTGCTGGACGCATGCCATTCCGGGGCGCTGGATGCCAGCGGCGTCGTGAAATCGAAGGGGGCCGTCGGCGGTCAAGACGATCTCGCCCAGAGATTGAAGCGATCCGACGTCGGCGTCGTCACACTATGCGCCTCGATGCGAGACGAGAAATCGCTGGAGAGCGCCTCGCTGGGCCATGGCTTTTTCACTCTCTCCCTGGTGAAGGGCCTATCCGGAGCCGCCGGCGTGAACGCGGAAGGGGAGATCCATCTCAGCCGCCTCTGCGCGTACGTGGAGGAGCAGGTTCCGGAATTGTCGAACGACCGTCAGCACCCCGTCGTCGGTCGCCCCACCTCCGTGCGCTCCTTCGCGATCGCCCGCATCGAAAGCCGCGAATAAGGTGTCAGCATTTTACGGAGCGAGCATCCCTTCTAACGCATAGCGTAGTTCGTACGCCAAAGGCGTTGCAACTAACAGCCCAGGGTTGGCGACCGCAGGAAGCCTACTCTGGGTACGGATTTTGTTCCGTTGGATGGTTTCAGCCTCGCAAGAGAAATCACGATTTAGGAGGGGTTCGCGGACGCGCAAGACAAGGCCATTCAAGCTTCCGCCAAGCACGCTGTTGATGGAACCCTTACATTGCAGGGTTCTATGGTCTGTCGGTCGCTATACCCAAGGTAGGCTCCCTGCGGTCGCCAACCCTGGGCTGTTGGATGCAACGCCTTTGGCGCAAAGAGGGGCAAATCTTCTATCAGTTTCCCCCACTCGGCGATCGTATCGTCGCTGGCTGAGAACGCAAAGTCGGCAGTGGGCGAACCACCAACTTTGCGAATGAGGCGTCCGCAGGGTAGTTTGGTTTTCTGGGACGGTACGAGCCGTGTGTGGTTTTGGCAGTTTTTCACCGTCAGCAATCGGTTTTTCGCCGATAGCAAACGGTGTTTTTCGGCGGCGGCGAGGCGGATTGATGGGTGAATTTGCTAGGTCGGTGATTTGCGGGCGGAAATCGGAAAACTTCACATTTCGCACTGCAATCGCGGTGGGTGGCCGGGAGGCAAATGGAACCGAAATGGAACCGCGGTTGATTCGCAACTCGTTCGCTTGAAGTCGCTTCGGATTGGGTTGCTTCCGCGGTGCCGTGTGCGAAATGGAACCGGGGTGAGGCGAGGTGCCGGGAAGGTATGGATCCATCCGGACGAGGCTTTCATTCGGGGTGGCGGTCGTTTACAATGCAGCGAGGTTACCGCCATTGGCGCCGTCTAGGGGGGAGGCGTCTCCATGCTTACGATCGAAGATTCCGGCGTTTCGTTGTGCGACCGATTGAGCCGACGCGATTGGCTTCGTATCGGGGCGCTCGGGCTCGGCGCGGGGGTGACGTGGCCGCAGCTCTTGCGGGCGCAGTCGTCGGCTTCGCCTTCCCATAGTTTCGGGCGGGCGAAGTCGGTCATCATGATCTGCCTGCTCGGCGGGCCGCCGCAGCATGAGACCTGGGACCCGAAGCCGGACGCGGTGGCGGAAGTGCGTGGGCCCTATCGGCCGATCGCCACCAGCAATCCGGGCCTGCACGTCAGCGAGCTGATGCCGCGGATCGCTCAGCAAGCGGATCGCTGGACCGTGTTGCGGGCGGTATCGACGAGAGACAACGCGCATTCGTCCAGCGGCTACTACGTGCTGACGGGCACGCCGCACCTGCCGCAGAACGTGGAGAACGCAAGGCCTGGAGCGCCGAACAACAACCCCAGCCTGGCCGCCCTCGTCAATCGCATGAAGATGAAGCCCGGCGGCATGCCGGCGTCGCTGGTCGTCCCCGAAAACATTTGGAACGACGGCAACATTCCCTGGCCCGGCCAGGATGCGGGTTGGCTGGGCCGCAATGCCGATCCCTGGCTGCTGCATTGCGATCCCTCGGCCGCCGATTTCCAGGTCCCCGCGCTGGCGATGCCGACGGAGGTTTCCGCGTTGCGGTTCGACGAGCGGCAATCGCTGCTCGCGCAGACGAATCGCCATCTCGATCAGGTCGCCCGCAGTGCCGCGACCACCGTGTTTGATGATAAGACTCGGCAAGCGCTCGACCTGATGACCGCCCACGGTATTCGCCGTGCGTTCGACCTGAACCAGGAACCGGCCCGCCACCGTGATCGTTACGGCCGACACCGCTTCGGCCAAAGCGTGTTGCTCGCGCGGCGGTTGGTGGAGGCGGGGGTGCCGTTGGTGCAGGTGAATTGGACGCGCATTAATCCGCAGGTGCCGAACCAGGGGACATGGGACACGCATTCCAAGAACGGCGAAACGCTGGAAAAATGGCTGATGCCGATGATGGATTCCGCTGTGGCTAGCCTGATCGACGACCTCGCCATTCGCGGCATGCTCGACGACACGCTTGTCTATTGGATGGGCGAGTTCGGCCGTACGCCTCGACATAATGGTGCCGCGGGCCGCGATCACTGGGGTTCGGTATTCTCCCTCGCGATGGTGGGAGCGGGCGTGCAACCCGGGGCGGTGTATGGCGCCTCCGATTCCCTCGGCGCCTACCCGCGTGACGGCATGGTCCGCCCCGAGGACATCAATGCGACGATCATGCACCTCATGGGCATCGACCACACGAGCGAGATCCAGGATCAGGTGGGCCGCGTCGGCGTGTTGAGTCGCGGGCAGCCGATCCGGGCGATTATTCGGTAGGCAACCCAAGCCCAGGGGCGAGCGCAGCGAAGCTCCCGGGATTCGTCTGTCGTCCGAATAGTTCAGTGATCCCAGGAGCTTGCTGCGCTCGCCTCTGGGCTTGGCTCGCATTCATTGCCTGCCGATCTTCGCTTCCTTGCCTTGTTTTCCATTTTTCGCTCAAGTCCCTTCGCCGTCCTCGCCGATGAACCCGAGAGACTCCGCAGTGCGGGGACATGGGATTGATTGCCTCATCGCATCGGCCCCGGCCCAGCCAAGCACTAGGAACCATGATGCGGAACTCGGCCACCATGATGCTTGTTCTGGCGTCGGCCCTCGCTCTTGCGAGTTCGGCCCGCGCTCAGGATGCGCTCGGCGGCGTCATCTATTCGCGGCAACGCGACTTCCGCGTCCCATTCAATCTGCCCTCCGGAGCCGAGACTCGGCTCAAATCGCTCACGCTCTTCATGTCCACCGACCAGGGACGTACCTGGCAGGCGGCGGCGAGCGCGCAGCCGAACCAGAAGAATTTCCCGTTCAGCAGCGACCGCGACGGGGTGGTCTGGTTCTCCGTGCAGACGAACGATTTCGAGGGCCGGCTCAACCCCGCGTCGATGCAGAACGCTCCGCCGAGCCTTCGCGTGGTCATCGACACCGTCCCGCCGCGCGTGTCGCTGCATCCCTTGCAGCCAAGGAAATGATGTGGGCGTGACGTGGAGATCGTGGACGACAACGTCGATATGACCTCCCCCGATTCGGCCCGCCTCGAATATCGCGTGGGCGGCGGACGCTGGATGGTGGTGCCAATCCCCGCGAATGCGACGCAGGTCTACTGGACGCCGCAAGGCGCGGGGCAGATCGACGTTCGCATGCAAGTGCAGGATAAAGCGAAGAACTCGGCCGAATCCGCGACGACGTTGAATGCCAACGGCGCCGGCCAAGGCGCTCCGTTTGCTGATAAGGCCGCTTCCGGCGGCGCGGGAAGCATGCCCGGTTTTCAATCCGGCCCAGGTGGCTTCGATGGAACGGGCAACAATCGAAGCGGATTCAATGGCGGCGACCCCAGCCCCGGCCCGGATCGCAATGGACAGGACAATGCGGAGGTTGAACGCCGCTTCGTCAATTCCAAGCGAATCACGCTGAATTACGACCTGAAGGACGTGGGCCCCTCGGGCGTCGCGTCGATCGAGCTTTGGTACACGATGGATCGCCGGACCTGGAACAAGTATCCCAATACCTTCGGCGGCGGTGAATCGGGCGCAGCCTCGGCTCCGATCTCGTTTCCCGTGGCGGGCGAAGGGGTGTATGGGATTTCTCTAGTCGCGAAAAGCGGTGTCGGCCTCGGCGATCGTCCGCCCCAGATCGGCGACTTGCCGCAGCTTTGGATCGAAGTGGATCTGACGAAGCCGGTCGTGCAGTTGCAGAACGTCCTCGTCGGCCAAGGCGTGGACAAGGGCAAGCTCGCCATCGGCTGGATCGCCAAGGACAAGAACCTGGGCCGTGAGCCGATCAATATCTCGTACGCGGAAACGCCTACGGGGCCATGGACGCCGATCGTTGAGAAGCACCCGAACGCGGGCCGGTTCATTTGGAACATGCCGGAACGGGTGCCGTATCAGTTTCATGTGAAGGTGGAAGCCGCCGACCTCGCGGGCAACGTCGGCGAAGCCGCGACCGAATCGCTCATCAAGGTGGACCTCTCGGTCCCGAAAGCCCGCATCCTCAACGTCGAAGCCGGCAAGTAATCCTTATTTGCCGTTATTTCGAATCGACGCTGCCGCGCACGTTGCGTTCCGCCGAACTGGACGATGTCAGCGAGAGTATCCAGTTCGCGATCACCTGTCTCTCGCTTGCGGCTTAGCGAGCGAACGCCGCGAGACGCTAAGCCGCAAGCGGAAGATGCATCATCGCATGTTGGTGCATCGCCAGACATCGTCCAGTTTGGCGGAACGCCACGGAGGGCGTTCCCTACAGAAGGCGATGATTGCGTGAATGGGTGCTCAATGTGGAAAGATAGGCAGGATCTATCGAAAAAGCCTGTCGTAGCGATTCTGCGAACTTTTCATGCAGTTGGTCTTTTTCCGAGCCGATGATGACGGTATGAGTCCGCTTCTGCGCTCTGAAACGGAACGGATGCCGTCATGAGAGTCGCGCGATCGCTTGCGCTGTTTGCCTGGGCTGCCTCGTTGGCCGGGTGCATCGGCTTCAATGGCCAGCATCTGACCTCCGCACCCTCGCGCTCGGCGGGCGCCGAAAAGCACGAGTCGGAAAAGAACGCGAAAGAAGCGTTCGCCCGCGGAAAGCCCCCGATCCCACATGCTCTCTGCATCACCGATCCGCCCGCGGGCTTCAATCCTGCTCCTGCCCAGCTTCGCCTGGTATCCGCCGAAGAGCCCGCGAATCCCGAATTCGCCGTGATGCCCGCGCTCGCCGCCGCGGTTCCGACCGCTCCGAATCAACAGGAAGCCGAGCCGATCTCGCACGACGACCGCCTTCGTCTGCTGCATCGCCAAGCCTCGCATCGCATGTCGCTGATGGATACCTATGCTCTCCGCATGCGTCGCCGTGAAGCCGTCGGTGGCAAGACGAAACCGGAGGAAGTCATCGAATGCAAGTTCCGCCAGGCGCCATTCTCCGTCCACATGAAGTGGGTTGGGAACGAGGGCAAGGGCCGCGAAGTCATCTACGTCAACGGCCAGCACGACGGCATGATCCACACGCTGACCGCGTCCGGAGACATTCCGCTCCTTCCCGGCGGACAGCGGTTTCGTGTGGCGCCGGATAGCGCGATGGTTCGCAATCGCTCGCGGCATTCGATCAAGGAGGCGGGCATCGAGACGCTTGTCGATCGTTTCGGCAAACTGGTCGAAGACCACACGAGAGCCGGCGGCCAGCGCACGCTGCGATATGTCGGCCTGCTGAAACGACCTGAATTCGAGCAGAAGGTCGAATGCGTCTTCCAGGTGATTCCCGCGAAATCCGAAGCCGTGTTCCCGAACGGTGGGCAACGCCTGTGGTTCTTCGATGGAGAACTTGGCTTGCCGGTACTCGTCGTGTCGCTCGACGAGCAGAAGCGAGAAGTCGAATACTACTGCTTCGATCGCTTCCAGTATCCCGCCCATCTCACCGACAGCGACTTCCATCCCGACCGCGTGTGGAAGTGACGTGCAGGAAACCTGATTTTTTCGAGTCCAGCAGTCACGCGGGAATTCGATCGAGCGGCGTGCCATGCTTCGGCGGACCCCTCGAGAGGCTCGTCGCCCCTTCCGCTTCCACCGGCGAAGCATGCGAACCTCCAAGTATCTCGGCTATGGGCATGCTTGGGAGGTGTGAGCCGACAGTTCGCTTAGTCCTGCCAGGGACTCGCCCAAGCATGGCACGCGTCCTGTCTGCTCGAGGTAGGAACAAACCACCCCACTTCCCTTCGTGAAACTACAATGACGGCGTTCGCCCAATCTGAGGGATGCCGTCATGTCCGTATCCGTCGATTCGTATCGCACCTATCGCAACCTTCCGCCGCTCGCGGGCATCGCGACGTTTGCGGAGGCCGCCAAGCCGGGGTTGTCCGTCGAAGCGTGCGTCGCTCGGCTCAAGCGGTTTCACTATGCGTTCGTTCGGCTGCATGAGATCTTCACCTCGCGCATCACGGCGGAGCCGATCTACGAATTGAAGACGGCTTTCTCGCATCATGCCTACCTCTGCGCGGAGCATGTGCAGGCCTTGCGCGACCGCATCGCCGAGATGCGCGAGCCGCCGCTGGGGTTGGACGAGGTGCCGCATGAGGGCCTGCGCATCTTCTTCGACGAAATCCTCGCGGCGCCGACAACCGAAGAGTTGCTGCTCGGCGTCTACCTCGCCATTCCGCATCTCGATCATGCCATCGAACGTTACCAGGCCGACACCAATCCGCTGACCGACGCTCCCTCGCGTCGCATCCTGCGATTCGCTCGGCTCGAATTGGCCGACATGATCGACTTCGGCCATAAGGCGATCGCCGCTTTGATCGACGAAACCGCTTTAACGCGGACGCCGAATTGGCCGCAGTTTTTGGTGCAATGCCTTGAATCGGCAGGTTCGCTGGATGGGTCCGACCCGACGCGCGAGGCGCCGAGCGAGCGCATTTTTTCCGCGAAACCCTATGTCTACGACCGAGTGCCGAAACGGGATGAACGTTGGCAGGACCCGTGGAACCAGGCAGTGAATGCCGAGGCGTTTCTCTACGACGAGACGATGCCCGCCAAGCCGAAGACGCTGATGATGCTCTTCAAACGGCTTCGCGAAATCGACGTCCCCGAGATGATGGCGAGCATCATTCATGAGACGAAGGGAAAGCCTTGGGGTTATTACCGCGACATGTCCCGCCAACTTTGGGACGAAGCCCGCCATGCAATGATGGGCGAAGTCGGCTTCGTCGCTCTCGGCATCGATTGGACGAAGGCCCGCATCACCCTTAACTGGTCGCATCGGCTGAACACCGAATGCACGCCGATCGAGCGCCATGCCGTGCTCTACTTCATCGAGCAGGGCCTGATGACGAAGACGGGCAAACGCTACGAATGGGAAGTGGGCCAGGAATCGAAGGTGCCGTTGATCGCCACGATTCAGGATTTCGATTGGGCTGATGAAGTGCTGCACGCTCAGCTTGGCCGCGAATGGTACATCCCGCAGATCGGCGAATGGAAGGAAGCCCTCGCCTACGGCGACCGGTGCTGGACTCGCATCCTGAGCAACTGGCAAGCCGTGAAGGATCAGGGCCTCACAAGCCACGACAACTGGTGGCCGGAAATCTATCGCCAAGCATGCAGGACTTGGGGCATGGATCCCGACCCCGCGGTGCTGGCCTATGCGACTACCTACGACGGCGCCCGCGCGGACCTCAAGAACGTCTCCGCAAGCGCGTGAGGCGTACCATGAAAATCGAACGTTGACCGTTCGATTTTCATGGCAACAGTAATGATTAAGTTGAAATAGCTATTTGCGCCTGAGGCGCCGGAATTCCCAGTTGTTTGCAGATTTCTGGGCGAGCACGCCGCTGATTTCGGGATGGCGTGGAACGGTGCTCCAAACTCGTATCGCAGGATTGAACGCCCGAGTGTGCTTCGAGCCTTCGGTGAGGATGCAGCCGTGCTTGCGAAGGTGACTCAGGAACTGCCGAGTCCTCATGAGCCGCTTTCCATCGGAACGCGCACTCCAAGTTGAAGCAACTCGGTGAAGATCGCTTTCTTGTTTCGCGCTCGTGGATTGGGGCGTGGCAGCGGAGTGCCTTCTTCGACATATGTTTCCGCGAGCGTCTTCAATGCATCTCAGAACATGCGGCGTGCCGATTGAAGCGTCCGCCCTTGGCTCAACGCACCCGGAAAATCGAGCAGTTCAGCGACAATCCAGCCTTCGTCGGTGTCGAAATAGGAGGCATGATATTGCAGCACTGGATCATGTCTCCCGAAGTTCGCGAACAGCAATCTTAGT
>JAXMAT010000076.1:0-15108 GCA_046350235.1 Gemmataceae bacterium
ACGATGGGCTTCCTCGAACTTGGTGCCGCCCTGAAGTTTCTCGCGAATTTCGACCTAGGTCTGCATCCCGGCAATCCGCGGTTCTTCAACTACGACACCGTCCTTTGCGCATGGATCGCCCTTTCGCTGGCCTCGGCGTTTTACCTGTTCGGCGTCTTCCGATTGCCGCACGACGATGCCGCGGATCACATCGGCGTGTTCCGCATGGTGATGGGCACGATCTTCTTCGGCCTCGCCTTCTACATGACGCCGCTGCTCTTCGGCATCACGCCGAAGGGAATTGTGATGGAAGCCATCGTCGCGTTTCTTCCGCCCACGTTCGAAGAGGAGAAGGGATTCCGCGGCTCCGGAGGCGGTGATGATTCGGGCCATCTAACGTGGCACAAAGATTACATCGACGGCTGGAAGGAAGCGAAGGAAACCGGCAAGCTCATGTTCCTCGACTTCACCGGCGTCAATTGCACGAATTGTCGGGATAACGAGAAAAACGTCTTCCCGAAAAAAGAAGTTATTGCTGCCCTCAAGAAATACGTCCGCGTGCAGCTTTACACTGACACCGTCCCCAATCCGAAGCTCTCGTCCGCGGAAGCCGGGCAGCAAGCGCAGCGAAACATTGCGTGGCAGGAACAAATCGCCGACCTCGCACTGCCAAGTTACGTGATCTGGAATCCGGACCGCAACGAAGCGATCGTGGACGGCAAGCTGAAGGGCGCCGTCATCGGCAAACGCAATGGCAAGATTTTCGATGTGCCTGACTTCATTCAGTTCTTGCAGGATCCGGTGAAGAACCAACCCGGCCCGATTGCGAAAGCTGAAAACAAGGTTGCGTGGCACAACGACTACGAGACGGCTTGGAAACAAGCAAAAGCGGAGGGGAAGAAGCTATTTATCGACTTGACGGGACAAATTTGTGCTGTCTGCGTGCAGAACCAACGAAATGTCCTTTCCAAGCATGCGACGAAAGAAGTGTTGTCTAATTACGTGTGCGTTCACCTGTACACAGACGATGTGCCTGGACTACCGCCGGCCGAAGCCTCAGCGAAAGGCCAGCGTAATTTCGAATGGCAAGGCGCAATTGCCGGTGAAATCACGCGGCCGCTCTACGTCGTTTTCGAGCCAAAGAGCGAACCTTTCGAGAACGGATTGCCTGCTGGCAGAATTGTCGCGAAACACTCCGGAACGATCTTCAATGCGAATACTTTCCGGGAACTTCTTGACAAGTCGAAGTAGCGTCACTCGCGGTCGCTGTGTCCCCAGCTAAGCCCCGTTCACGGGGCTTTCGCGAAGCGTATAGGCCCGCCCTTTTAGGGCGGGTAAGCGGAAGCAAATGGATGTGAGCTAAGCCCCATTTCATGGGGCTTCTCAGTGTTCGGCTTTAGCCGCGGAACGAGCGATCGCGGGGTTCCTCGCGGGGTTGTACCGTAACGCGTTGCCCGAAACCCGCCCTCAAGGGCGGGCCTAAACGCTTCGCGGAAGCCCCGTGAAACGGGGCTGCGATTGCCTTTCCGTCGATGAACGATTCTCCGTTACCGGGGTTTCCCATATGTCCCTGTTCCGCCTCGCCGTCCTCGCATCGTTCGCGTTCACGTCCCTCGCACATGCCCAGCCCAATCCCGCTACCTACTGGAACGTGGACGATGTCCGCGGCGGAATGAAGGGGGTCGGCAAGACGGTGATGAAGGGGACGAAGGTCGAGGAGTTCGATGCCGAGGTGCTCGGCGTCCTCAAGAACTCGTCGCCGGGGCGGGACATGATCTTGTGCAAGCTCTCGGGGCTGGGCCTCGAGAAGTCGGGCGTCATTCAGGGGATGAGCGGGAGTCCGATTTATATTCAGGGAAAATTGCTGGGAGCGGTCGCCTTCGCCTGGCCCTTCGGCAAGGAACCGCTGGCGGGTGACTCCGTTCAGCCAGATGCATGAATTCGCGGCCAGCTTCGAGAAGAAGGACTGCGGGGAGAACGGGCCGGTGCGGACGTCGCTTCGTTCGCCGATTCGCGTCGGCGATCGACAATTCGATTCGATCACCATCTCCAGCGATTTCGGCGATCCGCAGCCGACTTCGGCCGACGGCATCTGGATGGTTCCGCTCCGCACGCCGATCGCGGTCACGGGGTTCACGCGAAATAGCATCGCCCACTTTCGCGACGATTTCGCCAGCCTCGGCATGGTCCCCATGCAAGGGGGCGGCGTGGCAGGCAATATTCCGGATGCGGAGAAAAACGTACCCCTGCTCCCGGGCGGCGCCCTCACTGTCGCCATGGTCGCCGGCGATTTCGACATGTCCGGCATCGGCACCGTCACGCATATCGAAGGCAAACGGGTCTACGGTTGGGGCCATCCGTTCTTCGGCATGGGCGCCTGCGAATTTCCGATGATGACCGGCTACATCCATACGATCAATTCCCGCGTCAGTCTCAGCTTCAAGATGGGCTCGCCGCTGCGGAATGTGGGCATGATCAATGCCGACGTCTCCACCTGCATCGCCGGCTGGCTCGACCGCCCCGCCGACATGATGCCGATGCGAGTGACCGTGCAACGCGAACCGGACGAGGCCCGCACCTACAACGTCACCGTCGCACGCCCCCGCCAGGTGATGCCGGGCCTAGTCAATTCCGTCCTCGTCAATTCGATCGATGCGGAAGGCGATTTGCCGGAGGAGATGACCGCCCGTCTCAAGGTAAAGTTCGAATTCAAGGATCGCCCCTCGCTCGTCGTCGAGGATTTGCATTCCGGGTCCAACCTCGTCGGCGCCCGCGGGCCCCAGGCTTTGTTCGGCCAACCGAACGCCATCATGCAAATCCTGACCAACAATCCAATCTCTCCCGTCGTCGTGAAGAACATTGATGCGACGGTGGAGATCAAGCCGGGCCGACGAACGGCCGACATCGAAAGCGTCGAGTTGGAATCGGATTCGTATTCGCCGGGGGAAACGGTGAAGGCGATCGTCACGCTTCGTCCCTACAAGGGAACGCGAACCCGCGTGACGGTGCAAATGCCGCTGCCCAACGACATCGCGGAAGGCAGCTATTCCGCCACGATCTCCGACGAAATCGCCAACGCGAAACAAGAGCTGCGTGACGACCCGAACCTCGGCGCCCCGACGACGGAAGAGCAACTCTTCCGCTCGCTGAACACGATCGCCGCCGCTCGTCGAACGACGCTGACGATGCGAGTCGCGATGCCGGATCAAGGAGTCGCCCTGCACGGCCAATCGCTCCGCGACCTGCCGCCCAGCATGGTGCAAATCCTCGGCAACGGCCGCCGCAGCGGAGGCCAAACGATCGCCGGCTCGTTGGTCGCCCGCCAGCCGACGAACTACGTGCTTACGGGAAGCGAAACGATCCGCTTCAACGTGACCAAAGTGAAACGCATAACGTCGGCGGAGTGAAAAACAGGTTCGAACAAAATGCACGTGATGGGGCCGGCGCCGCGGCTATGGGGCATGCTTGTGCGGTGAAACGGATGGACACCGTCCTACCAGTGATCCGCACAAGCATGGCACGCGTTCTTCAGCGTTGAACATGCTAGTCCTTCTTCTTTGCTTCTTCCAACACTTTGACGTCGAGCGCTCGAAGGCGTTCGTGGAAGACCCAATCCACTTCCACTCGACTGCCGATTTTGAGGGCGGCGAATTTCTTGAGGACTTCCTTATCGAGTCCGCCGCCTTGCGCGGGAGCGCCGCCTCGCCATTCGGGGACGAACTTGCGGGCTTTCTCCTCGCCAGGCGATTTCACCTCGATGAAGTTCTGCTCCTTCGCGGTGAGGATGCCGATGATGGTCCCCTTCTTGCCTTCCATCGGGTCCTTCTTTTTCGCTTCCTTCTTGTCCTGGGCGAACGACGAACCGCGATCCAGAGCAAGGATTCCGACGACGGGGATGCAGACGAGGAGGGGAAGCAGGAACTTTCGCATGGATACCTCCGGAGTGTTGGGGCGAGAGCAATAGTTTGTTCGATGCCAGGGCGGCGTGCAAGCGAGGAGGTGCAAGTTGCCGAAAGTTGGAGTTGCTTCTAAATCAGCGTGCGCGAAGGGTGATGCGACCAGATTGGTGCGGCAAGCCCCAGGGTAAGCGCAGCGCACCCTGGCGATCGGACGAAGACCGCAGACAACACACGTCCGCAATGGCGGGTCCCTCACCCCCAGCCCTTCTCCCCAGCGGGGAGAGGGGAGTCAGACCTAATTGGAGGTTGCGATGAGCGAGTTTCGCATAGAGAAAGATTCGATGGGCGAGGTGAAGGTGCCTGCGAAGGCGTATTACAGCGCCCAGACGCAGCGAGCTGTCGAGAACTTTCCGATTTCGGGTCAGCCGCTTCCCAAGAAGTTGATCGCCGCTCTTGGCCTCGTCAAAATCGCCGCCGCCATCGCCAATCGCGACCTCGGCAAGCTCAAGGCGGAAATCGCCGACCCCATCGTGAAGGCGGCCCGCGAAGTCGTCGAAGGGAAGTTCAACGATCAATTCCCGATCGACATCTATCAGACCGGTTCCGGCACCTCGTCGAACATGAATGCCAACGAGGTCATCTCCAACCGCGCCATCGAGGCGACGGGCGGCGATCGATTCGACAAGAAAAAGCCGATCCATCCGAACGACCACGTCAATATGGGACAGTCCACCAACGACATGTTCCCGACCGCGATTCATGTGGCTGTCGGTCACGCGATTCAACGCGACTTGATCCCCGGTCTTCAGCGTCTGCAGAAGACGCTCGACGCCAAAGCGAAGGCGTGGGACGACATCATCAAGATCGGCCGCACCCATCTCGCCGACGCCACACCGATTCGGCTGGGCCAAGAGTTCAGTGGCTTCGCGCGCCAGCTTGAGTTGTCGGTCGAGCGGGCCAAGCGAGCGTTGCAAGCGGTGCTCGAACTTCCCGCGGGGGGAACGGCCGTCGGGACGGGCATCAATACGCATCCCAAGTTCGGCGCGAAGGTGGCCGAGGTGCTGGCGAAAGAAACCGGCGTCCCCTTCGTGGAAGCGATGAACCATTTCGAAGGCAACGCCAACCGCGACGGCCTGGTCGAATGTTCCGGCAACCTGCGAGCGATCGCGGTGACGCTGTTCAACGTTTCCAACAACATCCGCTGGCTTGGGTCCGGGCCTCGCTGCGGGTTCTACGAAATCATCCTGCCCGACCGCCAACCCGGCTCGTCGATCATGCCGGGCAAGGTGAACCCCGTCATGAGCGAATCGATGATGCAGGCCTGCGCCCGCGTCATCGGCAACGACCAGTGCATCGCATTCTCCGGCGCCACCGGCGGCCAATTCGAGCTGAACATCATGATGCCCGTCATGGGCCTCGCCTCGATCGAAAGCGTCGAGCTGCTCGCCAGCTCGGCCAACGCCTTCGTCGAATTCTGTGCCGAGGAGATGGAACCGAACCGCGCCGCCTGCGAGAAGCAGGTCGAGTGGAGCATGGCGATGGTGACGAGCCTCAACCCCTTGATCGGCTACGACACCGCCGCCGCCATCGCGAAGGAAGCGTTCAAGGTCGGCAAAACGGTTCGCGACCTCTGCATGGATAAAATCAAGACGGGGACGCTGAAGAAGAAAGACAGCGACACGGTTGTCACGGTTGCCGAATTGAACGGAGCGCTGGATTTGCGAGCGATGACGGAGCCGGAGAAGGCGTAGTTAGCACGCTGCGCATGTAAGTGCTCGCAGATTCCCGCTGTTGGTTTCATTCACATCCGGGAACCTGCGAGCATTTGCTCGCGCAGTTTGCTAAAGGTTCTTACCGCCCGCGGATGGCGGCGGCATCGTAGATATAGACGCGGCCGTTGTTCGCCAAATCCTGCCCCGGGAAATGCAGTCGCGAGACGACGTAGTCCACTTCCGGATCGGAACAGAGCTTTCGCAAATCTTCAACCGTCGGCTCCGGCGTCTCATCCATTTCCGCGCCGAAGAACGCTTCCGATTGAGCAATACCTTCCTCACGCATCAGATCGCGTTGATGGCGGATGCGGGAAAACTCGAAGGGGCGCACCAGCGGCGCTCGGCGCATGCCCTCCATTGAAGATTCTCGGCTGAAGACGAAGCCGCCGGTCTGATGCCAATCGTAGTAGCTGCGCGCGTGCCATTCGGTCCAGATCAGGTCAAGCCGGCCGAGGTCCGAATAAATGGTGGCCGGATGGTCGAGCATTTGCGTCGCCAGCGTCTGCTTGACGAAATCGCCGTCGCTTCGGAATCGTCCCCAGTTCGAGCGATATTCAGCGGTGCGAGGCACGAACTCCAATACAGCGAACCAGATCGAGGCAATTGCGACGCATCCCACGGCAACGGCAGGGGCGAATCGCTTGCCGGACATCGTCAGCACCATCACCAGCGCGATGCCGACGGGAGCGGGTCCGATCAGCGTGAGCAGCGTGAGCATTTCGCGGACTTCGTGCATCTCGAGGATCAAGTCGAGATTCGCGGAGACATCGACTAAGACTCGGATGGCGACACACGTTTGCCAGGTCATGATCGCGAGGACGGCGGCGATCGCGATGCCCCACTTCGCCGGCAGCCACCTCAGGCCGCGACCGACGAGGTAGATGCCGGCGAAAAACATCAGAACCAAACGCGGATCGACTTCAAACAGCCCGAGCGGGGAGCCAAGGCAGCCGAACAGGACGACGGCGCCCATCTGAGCGACCGGCGTCCCTTCGCGCAGCCAGACGACGATTTGACGCACGGCCAGGGGATAGCGGAGCAGCGCGATAATCCAGAGGGCGCGATACGGTTGGCCCTGTTTCAGCAGCGCATAGGGCAAGGCATTCGCGAGCAAGGTGCCGACGAGCGCGAGCACGGAAACCAGGCCGACCGCGGTGAGAAAGCTCCGTTGCGGCGACGCCGGCATACGAAGCAACGCAAGCAAAAGAAGTAGTCCGGAGATTCCGAGGTTCGCCCAGTCGGACCACCACCATCGGCTCGGATACTGATACCACGATGACCGCAGAATCGCATCCTCCCACACGGGATCGACGGTCTTCAGGAATCGGCTCGCCACGCTCGGCATTGCGAACAGCATCGCCGAGAAGGCAATGCTGCCAACCAGCATCCAAGCAAGCGTCTTGCCGCCGAAGCGAACTTGGATCCAGCATGCGATCAGCGTCAGCCAGCCGCCGACTGCCATCAGCGGATGCACGAACAGGGCGGCGAACATCCAAAGGACCGCCGTCTTCCAGCGAGCTTCGATTGCATACGAAAGGCCCCAGATCGCGAGAGCCGTGCCCATCAGTCGCGAGGTCAGAAACTGTTCGTGGACCGTCATGGCTCGCAGGCCGCAGTAGCTGAGCGGGACCATCACCGTCGCGAGTCCTGCAAACATGGCGGCAATCGGTTCGTCAGGCAGCAGGCGTCGGGTCAGCCGCAAGGCTCCGCCGACGAACATCGACGTGGCGACGGCATAGCCGATCCAGAATGCGGTGGAGACGCCAAGCCATGCGACCAGCGGTCGCATGATCGTGGAGAAAATCGAAAACGCATCCTGCGAGCCGAAGCGGAAGAACAAGTCTCGCCCATAGATTTCGGGATGCAGATGGGAGAGAACCTGCCCTGAATAGAGGCGGGCATCATGGTAAATGCCGAGGTAGGGAACGAATATCAAGTGCGCGAAGAGAACGACGCAAAACCATCGACCCGGATGATCGGCCCAATCGAGCAGCACGTCGTATGTCCGTTCGCTCCACGTGGCGCAGCTTGCCACGTTCGGCATGCGGCGATGGGCAACAGGGGGCGGCGGTTCGAGCAGTTCCACGGTCATGCGTCACCTGGGGAGGGCGGCATTGAGTCCGCTATCCGGCCCGCGCAACTTGCGGGCGTCATAGATCCAAACCCGGCCATCGTTCGCTTCGGCGAGCCCGGAGAATTCGGTCGACAGCACGATCACGTCGATCGATTCGTCCCGACAAAGGCGACGCAAGTCGTCGGCCGTCGGCGCGGGGCAGTCGAAATCGGTGTTCATCAAATGACAGACGTCGCGTTGAAAGTCGGCCGTCATGCGGTCGCGCTGACGCCTCAGCGTCGCCATCGCAAAGGGTGCGATCGCCTCCGCTCGGCGCTTGCCTTCGACGCTCGTCTCCCTCGCAAAGATGAAGCCGCTAGCTTGCCAGGTGTCGAACCAACTCTGAGCACGCCAATCAAGCCAGACGCGATGCAGCCGATTGGCCTCGCTATAAACGACCAAAGGGCGTTGCGGTTCATGGCGTTTGAGGTATTCGCGGACGAAGCGAACGGATGAACCATCCGGCGTAAGGCGATCTTGATACCAGTCGGTCCGCAGCAAAAGGAACCAACTTAGCGCAAGCACTGTGCCGCAGGCGAACCATGCCTCGGGGCGCCAACGAACCTGCAATGCCAGCACTAGGACCGGCAGACCGATGAGCGTGCTTGCGACCAAGCCGTACCAGACGCGGAAATCGAAATCGCGCAGCAATTCCGTAAATTGCGGGACGAGATAGGTGATCGGCAACACTGCAAAGACGGCGGTAGAAATCAGCACGCTTAGCGAAAGTGCCGCAGCTGCGTCTATGGTTCCTCCGTTCGTTGTCCAACGGAGGGCGAGCGGCCAAAGAAGCAACGGCAACGCCCACCTCGCCGATGCCGAATCCCTGATCGTCAGGGTTGCAACAGCGAGAGGAGCCAGCCAGCGAAGCGACGGTTTACGCGATGCCGCGGCCTGCAAGGCAGCAACCCAGAGAAGCGGCGCCTTCAGAAGCATGAGCGGCCACAGGGGCGCGGTGGGTTGAACCCGCATCGGCAATGCGAAGGGCAACTGACTGAAGACGAAGGAACCGAGGATGCCCGCGATTCCGACGACGCCGACCATGCCGAGGATCCGCCGTCGTTCCGGATTCGCCTCGGTATAGACGAAGAACCCGACAGCAAGCAACGCAAACGCGATCTGCCGCCAATCGTTGGCCGACCAGTATTCCGGGAAATGGGCCGACGTCGCCTGAATCACGAGGTCGCGCCATGTTGCATCAAAACGGCCCAGCACATTCGCGGCAACGCCTGATGCGAACAGGATTCCCGCAACGACGATCGATGCCGCGACGGCGATCGCGACCGCACGCGACCCCGCCCGCTGCCATAGCCATGACGCTGCGACGATTGCGCATGCCGGAGCCGACATCAGCGGATGCAGCAATGCCGACGCAACCAGCATCGCCAATGAACGGGGATATCGGCCGGTTAGCGCAAGGTGCATCGCCTCGATGCCAAGCGCCGTTGCGGGCAGACGCGGAGTGAGAAACGGTTCGTGTACGTGAAAACACTTTTGTCCGCCGTACGCGAGCGGCAATGTCGCGACCAACAGCAACGCGGGGACATGCTGCGCGGGCACGGGAAACAACGTTCGCAAAAGCCGCATCGCCGCGACGAGGAAGAGCAGGTCGCTTGCCCCATAAAGGACGAAGAAGGCCGTATCGAGGCCCAGCACACGCACGAACGGTGCGGCGACCGTGGAGAAAAGCGAGAATCGGTCCTGCGATCCGAATTGAAAAAAGAGGTCGCCTGACAGCAACGAGGGGTCGATGCGGTTCAGCGTTTGCCCCGCGTACAGCTGAGCATCGTGCGTCATGCCGGCATATGGACGAGCCAAGACATGGAAGAAAAAGACGAATGCGAACAACGACCATGGCCGTGCAGCGAGGCAGTTCGCCCCGGCGACGGCTCGCGCGATCCACGTCGGGGAATCCGTGGTCATGGCGAGTCGTTCCAGTGATGTTTGTCGCAATCGGGGAGGATTGCGATCAGGCCAATTCCGCGCCCGCTTCCGGCGCCGCGATTTCCAATTCAGCGATCGAGTTCGTATGTGAGGCGGCGCGGAAGAGCAGCCATTTTCGGCTCAGAAAGTTCCATGCGAACGACAATCCGACGGCAGCGAATTTGGCAACCAGCGGATGCACGCCCAGCATTTCATGCAGTCCTTGCAGGACTGACCACGTGATGCCGAGGCCGAACAACGAGAGGATGGCGAACGAGACGAATCCGCCTTGCTGCTCCGCGTTCGAGAAGACCCACACCTGGCAAAGCACATACTGCAGCACCACGCCCGCGAGATATCCAGTCAAGGCCGCCGCGAACCAGTTCCATTCGAGGAACTGCATCGATCCAAGGAAAATCGCCATATCGAGACCAAGCGCCGCCACGGATGCGAGCAATGCCCGCGATGCCTGAAGTGCGGTGCTGTCGGTCGGAGCGAACGTTATTTTTTTGAACGATGAAAGCATGACCATTCCCGCCGCGGACGATGGATGCGCAACTATAGGTCACGTTTTGCGTTCAGGTGCGATTTGACGGAAACGAACTGAAAATGCGTTCACAATGCCGATTTTCCACAGGATCGGCAGCGGGTCCCAAGTACGATGATTGCTGCATTCGCATTGTCTCTCCATGTTGGTACCAACCATGATGACACGCTGGATGTCTGTCGCTCTCGCAATGCTGGTCGGGTCATCTGCGTTTGGACAAGCGGATCGCCCGAAGCTGCTTGCCGGGACGGCAAAGGTCGAAATCACCAACAAGAAAGTCTTCCCGGTCAGCGACGCGCTCTATGTCAAGGCGCTCGTACTGCGGTCGGCGTTGACCACTGCGGTCATTATCACGGTTGACGCGGTTGCGATCGGCGAGATCGGTTCGATACCCAACAGGTATCTGCCAACCGTCCGCGCCCGTCTTGAGAAAGAACTGAAAATCGATCCGAAGCAGGTTCTAGTCAACGCGAGCCATTGTCATGGACGAGTGTGCGAGGATGTGGATGAGAAGACCGTGAGGGCCGTAGCCGAGGCGATGCGAAATCTAGTTCCTGTCTCCATTGGAGTGGGCGTTGGCAGCGAGGACCGCATCTCCGAAAATCGTCGCCTCAAGCTGAAAAACGGCAAGGAGGCGGACGTTCGTCACGCGTACTCGCTGCCGCCGGATGAAGAAATTGCGGCCGTGGGGCCGATCGACCCGCGAGTCGGAGTCGTTCGGCTGGATCGCTTCGACGGCCGAACTCTCGCCGTTGTTTACCATTTCACTTGCCATCCGATCATGGGGACGCCCACTACCGCGGACAACACGGCTGACCTTGTGGGCTATGCGTCGAAGGCGATCGAAGCGAGCTTGGGCGAGGGAGCGACTGCGTTTTTTCTGCAAGGTTGCGCGGGGGATATCAATCCGATCGGCTACAAGGACGTCCATCGACCGCGGAACGCCGAATCGCTTGGCAACATGCTCGGGTTGACGGTTCTGAAAACGCTTCGTTCGATTCGCCCGCACCACGATGGACAACTCGCGATCATGAATGAAACGATCGCTCTGCCGCGGGCAGATCACGCGAAACGCATCGATGCGATGACCTTGGAACAGGTGAAGTTGCTGAAATCGCTTCGCGGCACCAGCCTCAACTTTCGGATGTTCCTTCCGCTCGCGGTGCAGTATGGCCTTGCTCCAGAGTTTCCCAGCTATTACTCGCACCAGTATCTGCACGAGAAAAAACTGGGCCGTGAGGACTTGGCTCGCCTCGACGACAGCAATCGCAAGAACCTGAAAGCCTATTTCGACAACCTCCGTATCATGGAGGAAATGACTCGTCTTCAGACGAATCTAGCTCTACTCGAGAAACATCAGGAAACAAACCGTCGCGCGGAAATGAAGCCCGTGCATGCGGAAGTTGTCGCCTTGCGCCTCGGCGAGTTCGTGCTGATTGCATTTCCCGGGGAACTGACTGTCGAAATCGGCTTCAATCTTCGCAAGACTTCGCCCCATCCGAATACCTTCATCTCCGGCTACACCAACGGCTATCTCTACTACACTCCTACCGCTAAGCAACTTGAAAACATCGGCAATGCCCAGGAAGACAGTGACTGCCTCCTCGCCCCCGCTTGGCAATCCATTTTCGAAGCGAAAGCGACGGAGATGCTGAAGAAACTGTGACGAAGGTCAGGGTGAACGGATGAACGAAGAGGGTGGCTCAAGCCGCAATCCAACCTGAAATGAACACGGTGTCGGATCGCTCCGGCGACGCCGACTTCGAAAGCAACAACAGAAGCCCCGTCCGCTGACGGAGCTTCGATTCGGTCGTCACGACGGAGAAACGCATTGCTCAGGGGAGTTGGCCGCGGCGTTCGAGGCGCCGGATTTGGCCGGGGCGCAGATTATACGAGCGATAGACCTGCTCGCGGTACTGCGGAGCGAAGAATTGCGGATACGATTCCGCGGTATAGGTAGGAATCGCTTGATATTGCTGCTGCGTCAGTTCGATGGTCGCAGTCTGCTGCCCGACATTGAACTTCGCGGCCTGCCAGGGCACGGTCACCATTTTGCCGTTGTGGCTGACGAGCAGGTACTCGACCTGGCCGTCATCCGTGAAGACGATGTCGTCCACCGTCCCGGCCATTGCGTTACCGGAGAGTTGCACCTTGGCTCCGATAATCTGCTTGGCGCGCCAAGCTTGCAATTGCTGGTTATTCGGCTGAACTTGAACGTTTCCTTGGACCTGGGTGTTGCTCTGAACCTGGGGGTTCGGGTTCGCTTGCACGTTCGGATTTTGGTTGGGATTGACCTGAACATTCGGGTTCTGGTTGTTGTTCGGGCTCGGATTGACCTGCACGCCCTTGCCTGGCTGGATCTGGATGTTTGGCGCATTCTGCCCGTTGCCGGGCTGAATCTGCACGCCCTTGCCGGGCAGCACTTGGACGTTGACTTGAGCTTGGGCGACGCCGACGACCATCAAGAATGCGACCAACGGCGTGAGCAGCAACTTCTTCATGTGAGCGACTCCTGAGTTGAAATGAAACTGTCTACGGGCGATGCCCGCTGAACGGGCGTTCGATCGTAAGGTGGTGTTGTTCGGGCAAATCAGTCGCAAGGATTGCGCCGAAAAAATGATCGAACGTGGCTAAACGTGTTATGCAACATGTGGCTTATATGCTGGCATGCGCGGCGATAGAACAAACTAACGTCGCTGCGGATCGGATGTGTGGGGCGCTGCGGGCAGAGCGGGTTTCGGCTGCTCTCTCAGCAAATCTTGCAAGACGCGATAAAGGCCCATCACATCTCGTTCGTGCGGGCGGAGTCGGAAGTAGGCGCTTTGCTTGTCCACGACGCGGAGGCGACCGCCGCTTCGCTTCTGCAGCATGTCGATCTTTTTGACGCTTTGATACGTGAGCACGATATCGACGGGGCCGGCCAAATCTTCGAGCGTTTTGCCTTCCAGGTGAATGGCCGGAATCTGCCAACGCTCCGCAAGAATGCGTAGCTCGGCGAGGCGGAGCAGCCATTCCACGGGCTCTGTCCAGGCACCGTATCGATCTTTCAACTCGTTACGGAAATCGTCGAGACGATCGAGCTTGCGAATACGCGCGAGTCGGCGATAGACTTCGATCCGCAACTTCTGCCCCGGCACGTAGTCACGCGGCAGATAAGCGGAAATCGGCAGGTCGAGATGCGTTTCCACCGTCCGACGTGCGGGCATGTTCTTCAGCGAACGGACGGCATTTTCCAGCAATTGGCAATAAAGCTCGTAGCCGACCGAGGCGATATGGCCGCTCTGCTGCGTGCCCAGAATGTTCCCCGCTCCGCGGATTTCGAGATCCTTCATGGCGATCTTGAAGCCGGCGCCCAGCTCATGGAATTCCTCGATCGCCTTCAATCGCCGTCCCGCGTTCGGTGCAAGCGGCTTGTCTCCGTTGATGATCATGTAGGCATAAGCACGGTGCTTGTAACGACCGACTCGGCCACGCAGCTGATGCAGGTCGGCGAGGCCGTAGTTGTCGGCTTGATGGATGAAGATGGTGTTCGCGTTGGGAATATCCAGGCCGCTTTCGATGATCGTCGTCGCGACCAGGATGTCGGCCTCGCGGCGAACGAACTTCACCATGGCCGACTCGAGTTCGTCCGGCGTCATCTGCCCATGCCCGATGACGATGCGGGCTTCGGGCACGATTCCGCGAATCTTGTCGGCCACCGCGTGGATGTCGTGGACGCGATTGTGGACGAAGTAGATCTGGCCTTCGCGGTTCAGCTCGCGGTAGATGGCGTTGCGGATCAGCGATTCGTCCCAGCGGACGATGCGGGTCTCGATCGCGAGTCGGCCCTGCGGCGGCGTTTCCAGGTTGCTGATGTCGCGGATGCCGAGCAGCGAAAGATGCAGCGTACGCGGGATCGGCGTGGCGGATAGCGTGAGCACATCGACGGTGGCGCGAAGCTTCTTAAGCTTTTCCTTATGCTCGACGCCAAACCTCTGTTCCTCGTCGATGATGACCAGCCCCAGCTCTTTGAATTTCACGTCGTTGCTGACGAGCCGATGCGTGCCGATGACGACGTCGACGGCTCCTTCTTCCAGCTTCTTGATGACCGCTCGCTGTTCGCCATGGCTGCGGAAACGCGACAGCGAATCGACGGTGAATGGATAGTCCGCGAGGCGAGCGCTGAAGGTGCGGAAATGCTGCTCCGCGAGAACGGTCGTCGGCACCAGCACTGCGACTTGCTTGCCGTTGTCCACCGCTTTGAACGCGGCCCGGATCGCGAGTTCCGTCTTGCCGTAGCCGACGTCGCCGCAGACGAGGCGGTCCATGGAGCGGGGTCGTTCCATGTCGCGTTTGATTTCGGACATGCCGGCGAGTTGATCGGGAGTTTCCTGATAGGGAAAAGCCGCCTCGAAATCGCGCTGCCAATCGCTGTCGGGCGGCGACGCCTCGCCGGGTTGCGAGTCGCGGACGGCCTGCAGTTCGACCATCTCGCTGGCAAGATCCATCACCGCCTGTTCGACGCGTTCCTTCTTCTTGGCCCAACTGGTTCCGCCGAGCTTCGAGAGTTCGGGATCCGCCTTGGAGCCGCCGACGTATTTCTGGACGAGATCCACTTTGGACGCAGGCACATAGACCTTGGTGCCGGCCGCGAATTCCAGGATGAGATGCTCTTCCGATTGCCGGTTTTTCTCGAGCAAATGCATGCCGCGAAAGCGAGCGATGCCGTGGCTGAGATGGACGACGAGATCGTCTTCCGCGAGATCAAGAAAACTATCGATCGCCCGCGACTCGATCCGCCGCCGCGGCAATACGCCATGAGCCTGATCGCGGCGGAAGAGTTCGTGGTCGCCGAGGACAACAAGCCCCGCGATGCATTGCCCCCCTCTCCCCTCT
>JAXMAT010000077.1:0-14563 GCA_046350235.1 Gemmataceae bacterium
GCGAAGAAAAAAGCGATCCGCGAGAAGGCTCATGCCGACCGCAATGCTCAACCCGAAAAGGATTCGCTAAGCCAAAAAATCTGCGAGACGTTCACCTCGCTGCCTGAATACAAGGCCGCGAAGACGGTCATGTTCTACGTGGACGTCCGCAGCGAAGTCCGCACTCGCAATTATCTCGCGACGGCTTTGACTCACGGCAAAAAGATCGTCGTCCCCTACTGCGTCGACGGCGAACTCGAACTCTTCCATCTGGAAAACATGGATGAGCTTTCGATCGGCATGTACAAGATTCTCGAGCCGAAGGTCGAAATGCGCTCGATGGCGAGCAAGAAGGCGACGGCTCAGGAACTCGATCTGATCATGGTTCCCGGCGTCGCATTCGACCGCACCGGGGCCCGTATGGGGCATGGCTTCGGCTACTACGACAAATTGCTGCAGCACGCCCGCAAAGACGCCCCGCTGGTCGCACTCGCCTTCGAGTGCCAACTCTTTCCCGAAATCCCGACGCAATCGCACGACATCTTCATGGACAAGATCATCACCGAGAAACAAGTCTATCCGGGCCGCGGCCGGTAACGGAACGTCAAGGCCTCATGACTACTTGCTGAGCCATTGCTGAATCAACTCGGCGAACACTTCGGGATGCGAATACTGCGGCAGATGGCCGCAGTGTTCGATTTCGGCGTGATTGGCGTGCGGCAATCCGTCGAGCAGTTCCTTTTCCTGCTGTCGGCCGACGAGAGTGTCGCTGTCGCCGACGACGAGCAGCATCGGCTGACGAACCGACGGCAAAAGACGCCGAAGATCGAGGCCGTCGATCACCAGGGCGCGATGCGCCACTGCGGCGATCGGCGGCGCGCCGTTTCGTTCGAGAAACCACGCCATGCGTTCGGGCGGAGCCTCGTCGAACGTCGTTCCCTGATTTCGCAGCACGATGGATTCGCGGCCCGGCAGTTGCGCCAGCATGCCGGGCCACCAGCGCGCCCACCGCGCGAGCATCTGCTCCGCAACACTGAGGCGGCGTCGCGCGAAGCCGCCTTGAAGAATGCCGCGAGGGAATCGCTTGGGCATACGATGCATCGCGGCGAGCGTGATGGTGGAGCCGAAGGAACTGCCCATGGGGACGACGCGGTCGAGTCGCAGATGGTCGAGCAACGCGAAGAAATCATCGACATAATCGACATGCCGCCGCGCGCCGAGCTTCGCGCCGTCATCGTGGCCAGTGGGATGGTCGTAGCTGATGCAGCAGAATCGTTCCGCGAGCCGGCTCATCGGCAGCACGAACGAAACGCGGTCGTCACACATGCCCGGCACCATAACGAGCGGCGGCCCTTCGCCCCAGACATTGAATCGCATCCGATAGCGACCCGTGTCGAACGAGCCGTGCGTTGCTTCGCGCTCGAATCGCTTGAGCGTCTCGGCGAGCGGAATCTTCGCGGAGCAGGACGGAGCGATGTCCGTCTTGCCCGCCGCGTATGCGCAATCGTCGAACGCGTCCGCGGCGGGAAGAGCGATTCGGGAACTAGGTACGGAAATCGTCATGCGTCCAACTTCGAAGCGAGCAGCGGTCGAATCACGGATACAGGCCGCGGCGTGCTTTTTCGCGGGCCACTTTGAGCACGCCGAGACTAATTGCGGCGGTTCGCATGCCCACGTTGCGCTGTTTCGATAGCGAGCGAACCTGGGCGAACGATTTCAGCATCAGCTCTTCGAGTCGTTGGTTGACCTGCGAGTCGTTCCACCACAACTGCTGAATATCCTGAACCCACTCGAAATAGGAAACCGTCACGCCTCCCGCGTTGCAAAGCACATCGGGGATGATGAAGATGTCGCTGCCGGCCAAAATCTCGTCGGCTTCCGGCGTCGTCGGACCGTTGGCTCCTTCCGCCAGCACGCGGCACTTCAGCTTCGATGCATTCTTCTCCGTGATCTGCCGTTCAAGAGCGGCAGGGACGAGGATCGTACAAGGCGTCGTCAGCAACTCGTCCGGGTCGATCGCGTCGGCCCCGCCGAAATCCTTGAGCAATTTCCCTTCGGCCATGTGTTTGTTGAGCGCCGCGAGGTCGATGCCTTTCATGTTGCGGACGGCGCCGTAGCGATCGCCGACGGCAACGATCTTCACGCCGCGCAGAACGAGTTCTTGGGCGGCGACCGAACCAACATTGCCATAGCCCTGGACCACTGCAGTCGCGCCGCCCGGATTGACGCCGATTTCCTTGAGCGCTTGCAACACGCAATAGACGACGCCGCGGCCGGTCGCTTCGCGCCTGCCGACGCAGCCGCCGATCTCGACTGGTTTGCCCGTGACGATCTCGGGGCAAGCTTAGCCAACGGACATGCTGTAGGTGTCCATGATCCAGGCCATCGTCTGCTCGTCGGTGCCGAGGTCGGGGGCCATCACGTCCATGCGCGGGCCGATGAGGGGGAGCAGTTCCTCGGTGAATCGACGGGTGAGGCGTTCCCTTTCTCCCATCGAGAGTTTTTCGGGGTCGCAGGCGATTCCCCCCTTGCCGCCGCCGAAGGGCAGATTCATGATGCCGCACTTCCACGACATCCACATGGCGAGCGCCGCGACTTCGCCGAGATCGACAGCCGGGTGATAGCGGAGACCTCCTTTGGCAGGGCCGCTCGTGAGGCTATGTTGGACGCGATAGCCGGTGAAGGTTTGCGTGTGCCCATCGTCCATGCGGATCGGCACGGAAACGATCACGGATCGCTTGGGCTGGGCAAGACGTTCGAGAATGTTTTGATCGATGTCGACAACCGCTGCGACGGCTTGCAGTTGCCGAAGCGCCATTTGAAAGGTGGGGGAGTTGCCGAACAGACCGTGGGAGGCGGTTTGCGCATCCATGAAGTTGTCTCGCAGAGTGACGATGCCGTCCTTAGGCTCCGTCCGTCACCTTACTGCAAGGCGCGACGCAAGCCCAGGGGAAGGAGCGGATCGCTCATGCCGCTGGATACGAGAAAACGCCGAGCAGTCGCTCGGCGTTTTCGAAATGCAGAGGCAAACGATTATTTGGAGCTTCCGACGTCCGCGAGGATTTGGGCGGCGCGGTTGGCGTCGTCTGCGCTGTCGAAGGAGACGTAGCCGACGAACTTGCCGCCGAGGACCGCCATCGTCAGGCCGTGGACGCTGATATCGGCGGTTTCCCAGGCTTTAGTGAGGCGATGGGCCAAGCCGGCCTGGTTATCGCCTTGAAGCGGTGGAGGATGGGGGTTTCGGCTTCATGCAAGCCAACGGCGCGGGCGGCTTTCTGTTGTGCGGCGCCGGTGATCGGGGCGACGGTCAGGGTTCCGAACCCCGCTTTGCCCGGCAGGCGTTGGGTGTCGATGAATTCGAGGTTCGCCCCGGCTTGGGCGAGTGCGGCGAGTTTCGAGGCTGCCGCCCCCGGTTGATCTTGGATCTCGGCCGACCAGACATGCACTCGATCCCATTTGAAGCTCATGGGTGCACCTCATTCCGTGGGTTTGCGATATGCGGTCGATTATAGGGCGAGATCGCGGAGGAAGCGATTTGCGAAATCGGAATTTGCGACGGAGAAAGGCGCATGAAGCCGAGAGAATCGTGTTGCGGGATGGGGGTTTTTCGTTGACAATGAATCTACCGCTCCCGTGGGGGTTGGCATTTCTCGGAGTTTCGTTGATGAAGCTGCATCTCGCGTCTGCCGTGCTCGTCGTCTGCGCGACGACGGCGTCTGCCGACTTCATGATCGTGAAGATCGATCCGCACAAACTGCAGATGGCGATGCCTGGGCCAGGGATGCAGCCAGGGGGCCCCGGCGGTCCTGGAGGGCCCGGCGGTCCTAGTCCGGGCGGACCTGGGATGGCAGGTGGTTTTCCTCAGATGGGGGGCGCGGCGCCTCAAATGGGCGCATTCGGCTTCATGGGAGCGCCCGGAGTCGGAGGCAACCGGGGCGGTGGAGCGCCGGGCGCCATCGGAATGGGCGGTATGGTCCCCGGCGGCATGGGCGGCTTCGCTCAAGGCGGCGGCATCGTGATGCCCAACGCGGCAGGCGCGGCGGGCATGATGGGGGCCGCAGGCATGCCGAACCAAGGCGGCGGATTCGGCAATGCCGGCATGCCTCCCGTACCGACGGATTACAGTTGGATCGTTGTCCCCATCGAAATCAAAGGAAAGATCAAGAGTCTCGGCAACGCCATCGAGTTCGACCATCGTTGGGGCAAGCACGCGAAGTTCATCGTCCCACCCCCTGGCGCTCCGATTCAGATCAAGTACATCGAACAAAAAACCTCGCTAGCCAAAGAGTTCGATAAGCGGTTCAAGACCAAAGAAAAAGACAAGGCGAAAGACATCCGCTGGGCGACCGCGGCCGATTGGGCGCTGCGCCATGGGCTCGTCAAAGAGTTCCAGACGACCATGGAGGACTTCGCTAAGGTCGAACCCAAGAATGCGGCGGTCGTGAACTACTTGCGGGTGCAGGCTGCGCTCAAGAAGCCCTTCGGTTCCGACGACCCGGCCGCCGAAGGCCTGCTGCAGGATCTAAGCGACAAGGGCTTCCGCAAAGTCCCCGATGAATCGGGGCACTATGTTCTGATCACCAACTTGCAGCCGAATCCGCAAAACGAAGCCTTGGTCAAGCGGCGCCTGAAGGCTTTCGAAAGTGTCGTTGAGAACTTCTACTATTGGTTTGCCCTGCAAACGGAATTGCCGCAACCTGAGCTTCCGAAGCATCGGCTCACAGTCTTGTTGACGTCCGACACGGAGGAGCACCGAGACAAATTGGCCAAGTGGGGTTTCCCCATCACGCTCAACGGCGCGTTTTCGAGTCGTCGCGACAATCTAGTTGTTCTAAGCGCCCGCCGATTCGACGAAGCGTTCGCCAAATTCGAGAAGGATAACGTCAACCTGTGGTCCGGCTTCAAACTGAATCGCGAGGAACTGATTTCGGGAGCGGTCTGGGATCGGCCCGAAGGCAAGGTGCCTCAACTGGCAAGTACGATCGCCGGTCTGCAAATGCTCGCGATCACTGCCAAGGCAATGGAAGAAGACGTTCAAACCGCAGCATTCACTCATGAAGGCGTTCGCCAGCTTTTGATCGCCTCCGGAATCGCACCGCGAAACGTGGTTGTTCCCGACTGGTATCTTTCCGGCTTCGCGAGCTTTTTCGAAACGCCCAACTTGGCTCCCTACGCCGGTTTCGGCGTGCCGAACTGGACGAATCTGATCACCTTCAAGCATTACCGCAAACTGGGTAAGCTCGGTAAGGCTTCGGAAGCGATGATGAATGTCCTGACCGACAAGCACTTCCGCGATGCTCAGAGGACTCACCTCGAGATGCAGGATGCGACAGCTGACAAGGAAGTGCTGTTCGATCAATACCGAGAAGAGTTGGAGATGGCTCGGTCCTCGTCGTGGGCGTTCGTCTATTACCTCGCTACCCAGAAGAAGTTCGGCCAGCTGCTCAAGTACGGTCAAGAGTTGAATAACCTGCCCCGGGATCTGGATCTTGAAGAGCAAGCGCTGCAGTCGGCATTCGCCCGTGCCTTTGGTCTCGGGGAAGACAAGAATGCATCCGCGCTCGATGCTGCTAAGTTGCGAGGCATGGCGAACGCGTGGTATGACGATCTGGATCGGACGATTCTCGAAGTGCCCGAGGTCGAAACGGAGTACATGAGCATCTTCAGCCGGCGGAAGAAGGAATCGGAAAACTCCGCCGTCCCGCCGATTTCGTCGAATCCGACGATTGGCCCCGGCGGTTCGCCCGGCTCCCGCTGATGCCGCTTGACGGGCTTTGGGTCCGTCGTAGGATAGACGAACCGCACGCCGAAGTGGCGGAATTGGCAGACGCGCCAGCTTCAGGAGCTGGTTCCCTCACGGGAGTGGAGGTTCAAGTCCTCTCTTCGGCACATTTTGAAACATCCCGGCAACACCGGGATGTTTTTTTGTTTTTGTCGGCATTTTCGCATTAGCTTAATCGTCTAGGTATATAGTGAATTGCGGCCTGCGCTCTATTCTGTCACCTGGGAGTGGAAATTCGAAACTAGTGAGGATAACGGAGTGAACCATTGATGCGAATGTGCCTGATCTTGATCTGATAGGTATTGCACCCAGTTCACCGGCGCCGGCAAACGACGCCAATTGGTGAATTCGGCTTTTCGCTTCCGAGTGATGACATGGCCAAAAAGCCAAAGGATACCGAAATGCAGACGATACGCGCTGCCCGGAGATTGAGTGTTCGGGGCGAGTTCGTGGAGATGTTCAACGAGCACCCCGAACTTTTGGGGAATCGCAACAACGATGAGATCACCGAGATCTGGTTGAAGCGACACCCCGAGCATGTCGATATGCCGCAGAATGTGCGGAACACGCTCGCCAACGTCAAAAGTCAACTGCGCAAGAAGGAGCGTCGAACCAAGTTCGGCAACAACGGCTCGAATGGTTCCGGCAAATTGATGGTTAACGGCAACTCTCACGCCGCCATCGATTTGGAAGGATTGGAAATCCGCATCGACGAAGCGCTGACGGTTGCACGCTCCCTGGACTCGACGACGTTCGACATGCACAGCTTGGAAAGCGTCATCAAGCTTCTTCATGGCCGCCCGCAACGAAGTCGTTTGGATGCTGGGTCAATAGCCGAGCCGCTCGTCAGTTCGGAACCAACGTGACTTTCCGTGAGAGTTACCGCCTTTGGATTCGTCGAGGGCGACGAATCCAAAGCTTCCCTTGCGGTTTAGGGTTCCAGTCGCACGAGGCGCACTGAAGTCCACTCCTCCTGCCCATCCTCATATTGCACGAAAATCCGCTCGCCTCGGACACGGAGAACGCGGCCCTTGAAGTAAAGGGGTCCGCCCTGTCGGCGGCATTGCATCTCTTGGCCGCTCTGCAGGTGCAACGGTTGGATGCGGTCCCAAGTGGTTTGCGTCTGGTCGTTGTCGTCGAAAAGGACATGCACGCGTTTGTCTTGCGCGTTGAGGATCACTCCAGGATACCAGTAACCATCGTACCACCGAGCAAGGATACGGTCGCCCGCGCCGAGATCGACGAGCGTCGCCGGCTCGGGCAACCATTCGTCGCGGTGCAGACGGAGTAGATTGACGAGCGTGATTTCCTCATCGCCGTCGTCGTATTGCACCTGCACGACCGGGCCTTCCCGACGAACGACGGCGCCTTGGAAAAACTGCGGTCCCGCCTTCCACCGGCCTTCGACCCGATCTCCTTCTTCCAACTCGATGTCATGGACGCGTTCGATCGGTACCAGCGAATGGCCGCCGTGGTCGAACATCACGCTCACGGATTCATCGTCCGCATCGAGCACGGTACCCGCGTACCAATAGAGATCGAGCCACAGCGCCATCACGCGATCGCCGATGGTCCAGTCGCGCTCCGGACGGCGCGGTGCGGGCCGGTGACGCGGTCTTTTGGCGAGTTTGTCCGTTTCCGCAGGTTGGACCTTCCAGCTTTCCGAAGGCAATTCCTCATCCGGCTCCGCGTCCAGTTCCAAGCGGACTTCGTCGTCCTGCCCTTTCGGTTCCATGGGTGAGTTAGGGCGAATGCGCATCCGCGCCGTCGAAATCCATGCGAGCTTGCCGCCTTCGAACTCGACGTGAAACTGGTCGCCTTGCTTATCCACAATGCGGGCGGGGAGGAAATCGCGTCCTTTCTCGAGCATGGCGAAGAGGCGATCGCCCACTCGGAGATGCAACGGTTGCATCGCTTCCACATCGACGAACGCGTCTTCGCCATCATCGAAGATGACGAAGTGCCGTTCGTCCTGAATATGGCGAATGATGCCGGGATACCAGTAGTCATCCGGTCCCCGCCGCGCGAGGACGCGGTCTCCGACGTTCCAGGGATGATTCGAGTCGCTCATATCCTCATTGTACCGTCGCGAAGGTAGTCCTCACGCTCCGCGTTAGGTCAGCGGCGACGTATTCGCATTCCGTCTCTCCTCCTTACCTGCGTTGGGCAGAGGACTATTGCCCACATCGCCGCCGACCTCACGCACTACTATCATCGCAGCGACTGAAGGAATGCCATCAAGTCTCGAAACTCGGTGGGCGACAGTTGGGCGTCCAGCCCTTGCGGCATGATTGAGGTTCTACCAGGGGTGAGGTCGGCAATATCCGATCGCGGAAGTCGCAACTCGGCTTTCTCCGCCGTCGCGATCCACACTGCATCGCGCATTTCGCGACGAAGCACGCCCGTGTGCAGCGTGCCGGATTTCATCTCCACGACGATCGGCTCGAAACCGCGCGCGAAGCTATTGCTCGGAAAGACGACGGCTTCCAGCAGATCTCGGCTGGACCGCAGTGCTCCGATCTTGCCCAGGTCCGGCCCAATGCCGCCCCCCGTACCGTTGAGAGAGTGGCACGACGCGCAACCGGCTTTCGGACCGAAGAACAAATCGCGGCCTCGCACCGGATCGCCTCCGACGGTTGCGGGGGACAGCACATCGAGCTTTTCCTTCTGCGCCGCCGGATTGAATCCGAGTTTCGCGGCGAGGGCTGCGGCATCCGCTTGGAGCGATTCGGAAAAGCCGGCGAAGGATTTGATTAAAGCCGACGGGGTGAGCGCGGAAAGGGAATTCGATCGCGCCAGCGTCCGCAGCAGGCCGCGGCCTACGGTTTCGTCTTTCTCCGCAATGTACGCCGACAAGAGCGCGGGCATTTCCAACGGACCCGCGCGCTCGACGACGTCGATCAGGGATTTTCTCTGCGAGGATGATAACGGCGAAGCGGCCAGCGTCTCGGCGGCGGCGAGACGTTGCAACGGAGCGAGGTCCGGAGCGAGTTGAGCAATCAGCACGCGGAAATACGAATCATCCATTTCCTTGAGCCGCGGAGCGAATGCGGCCAGAGCGGCGACGCGAGTCTCGGCCGCAAATTTGCTGTTCCTCGCGACATGGTGCAACGCGTCGTCGAATGCCGCGACCTTGCGGTTCTTGATGATCCACGCCGCATGCCGGATCGCTGGTTCGTCAGTGGTCTGCAGCGATTGGCGCATCGCTTGGTCCCACGACAGAGGCCATTTCGCGAGCGATGCGCGTTCCAGCGTTTCGAGCAACGCGAGGCGGGCCGCGGGCGTGGGGGCAATCAGCGTGGTGAGGCGATCGCGGATGGGCGGCAACGCAGTCAGGGCGGCGATGAGGTCGATCCGTTCGTCGCGATCGCGTGGCGTCCAGGTCGGCGCCGCCGCGAACTGTTCGCGGACCCAGGTCTCAAGTCCTTCCGCTTCGTTTCGCTGGACCAACAGATTGATCGCATCCGCGCGCAGCTTTGGATCGGCGAAACGCAACGCTTCCAGCAAATCATCGCGGGTCAATTTGGCCTTCGGCGTTTGCGCAGCGACCAGCAACGCGGCTCGGCGAACTTTCGCATTGCCATCGCGGCGAAACGCAGTCCACGCTTCCCCATCGTCGAGCGTGAGCAACGCATGCACGATCGCGTGTTCGAGAAATGCGTCGTTCGCATGACGCATCGCCTCGAACAGGGAAGCCGAAACTGCGTGGTCGCCAATGCGGCCGAGTGCCGTCGCGGCCTGCCTCCGCGTGGTCGGGTCTTCGTGCTTCAACAGTTCGACGAGTTTTCCAGTTCCCTGTCCGTCCCGATGTAAGCCGACGCAGTGGATGGCCGCGAGTCGCACGCTTGGGTCGCGGTCGTGCAGCATTTCCCGGACAAGCTTCCGCGCGGCGGGCGCATCGATGCGATTCGCCGCCCAAATCGCATTGCGGACGCGTTCGTTCGATGAGTTCTCCTTCATCGCTTTCGCCAGCGCGGCGAGCGATGCTTCGCCGCGATCGGCCAATTCCTGAATGGTCCGATCGCGGACGGACCAACGCGAGTCGCTCAACTGCTCGACCAGCTCGCCGGCGGTCTTCGCCGTCCAGCGAATTGATCGCCCCCAGGGATCAGCCATGCGTTTTGCGTTTTCCGGTCGGACACGCCAAATGGCTCCGAGGATGTCGGGTTGCGCCACTTTCGAGGTTGGGCAACCGATGCGAAACCAGCCGCCGGTATCGACGACAAGCAAGCTCCCGTCGGCGTCTTCCAAAACGTCGGTCGGATGGAAATTGCGGTCGTCCGAGACGAGAAAGGGTTCGCTCGTCATCTTGAAGCCCGCGCCTTCTCGGACGAGTTGGTGCTTCATCACGCGGTTGCGGTTGAACTGCGTCGAGAACCAAACATCGCCCGAACTCACCGCGGTCCCGCGATACCGCATCAGCCCCGAAGGAGCGACCCAGCCGAGATTTTCGACCAGTGGCAGAAAACCGCCGGTCCAAGGGAATTCCTTGTAGACATCGTTCCACGGATACACCGCCCCTTCGAGCGCGAAGAGAATGCCGTCTTGCCGCGCCGGCTGATTGTGGACGATGTTGCACGTGAAGAGCGGCTCGCCCTCCGGCGTGAATGCGATCTCGACGGGATTGTCCATGCCGCCGCCGCAGACGACTTCGACTTCGCTGCCGTCCGGCTTGCAGCGAAAAATGCGGGCCGCTTTGCCCTGCAGCTTTCGGCCGTTCCGAAGCGTGATGTCGTGACCGTGACGACCGTCGGCCCAATAGAGCCTGCCATCAGGGCTGAGAAACGGTCCGTGAATGTCGGCCGCGTTGCCGTTCGATCCGAATTTGGTCACCAGTTCCGTGCGCTTGACTGCCGTTCCGTCCGCGCCTTCGTCGAACCGCCAAAGACTCGGAGGCGACGCGACGAAGAGCGAGCCCTTGAGCCAAAGTGCTCCCATCGGAAACGACAGCTTGTCCGCGAATACTCGGCTCCGTCGAAACACGCCGCGCGCATCGGCGTCATCCAAAACCAATAGGCGATCCGGCAAGGTGCGAAGCAACTCGTCGATCCGAGCATTCGTTCCGCCCGACTCGGCCACGAATAGACGGCCTCGATCATCCCATCCGGCCATGGTCGGATGTTTGACGGCAGGCGGGGCGGCGACCCTCTCAGCGATCCAACCCGGAGGCAATATGAACGGCGGCGATTGGCCGGGAAGAAGCGACGCGACAAGGACGATGGCGTGGATCATAGCATCCAGAATACCCGCGCCGAACCGGCTTCGTCACCGTCCTTTCGTGCGAAGAATCTTCCTTTTGCCGCCTTGCGGCCATGCTGGTCGTCGAACGCTGCCGCTTGAACCGCTGCGGACCCAAGGGTAACGGAAAAGTGGTGGTGACGGGAAAAGTCTCGCACAATGGCCAAGCTCTGAATTGGGGTCGAGTTCGATTCTTCGATAAGTCCAGCTTGGAATGCGGAGGAGCCCCCATCAAGTCGGATGGCATCTTCATCGCGACGGATGTGCCGTTGCAGGAGTTGAAGGTTGTCGTCGATACCGCGGCGCCGAAAGGAATGACGCCTAGTTCGAAAGCTCCTCCGGGCACGCCTGTGATCCCGGACGAGAACGCCCCGCCGGCCAAAGTGATCGATGTCCCGGCGAAATACAAGGCGGTCAGTACGACCACGGCGACCATCAACGTGACCAAGGCGAATCAGGAGTTGGACATCAAGTTGGATTGAGTCGGATACGAGAAACGCTCCAAGAGGGGCGAGACGCGTGTCTCGCCCCTCTTTTTTTTGGCGCGCGAATTCGAGGATGCAAGCGATCGAAGAACAAGGAGGGATGACGGACCAAAAAGCCAAAAGCCGTAAACATGGCCAGTCGACCCGTTCATCCCCCCTTGTTCGTCCATCGCGTGCGGGTGCTCGAACTTCCTTGAGATCGAAAGCTGATATCGCAAGCGGACAACGCATCTCGAAAAAAACAAACCCAGCGTGGCTTCAGTCGGACAGCTTTTCCCTGTTTTTTGGGTGTGGCGGCGCAGGGAAGATGCTTGGCGTCGAGTAAGGTTCGGCACAATCGTTGCAGGTTGTTGCGGCTTATTCCACGAAACCCATCATGGGAGATAGCCATGCAGCAAGCGACGATGAGTATGCCGCGGACGCGGTCGGGGGTGCGGAATCTGGATGCGGTTCGCGAACCGGTGCTGCCTTGGGGCGGCGATCGCGTCGAGCCGTCGGCTCATGTACCCAATGTGGGCAAGAGCGAGCAATCGATATCGCTGATGGGCGGGGCGTTGCTCGCGGGACTTGGGCTTTCGCGAGGCTCGATCCTGCTGACGTTGCTCGGCGGCGCGATGGCGTATCGCGGCATGACGGGGCATTGCGAGCTGTATCACATGCTCGGCATCAACACCGCGGAGCCGGCGAAGCTGAATCAGGAAACCGTCTATCGCGGCGGCTGATCACTCGGCCAATCGTTTGCGGACGGCGGCGAGTATCTTCGCGTGGTCGAATGCGAGCTTCGGCGGCCGCTGAAGCGAGAACCACCCGACCTCCGCCGCATCGTCCGCCGCGGCCGGCTTCAACTTGTCCGGATCCACTTCCGTCAGATAGGCAACGCTGATCGTGCGCCCCCGCGGATCGCGGCCCGGATCGCCGAAGATGCCGACTTGTTCGAGGCGACGCGTCGTCAGCCCCGTTTCTTCCTGCAATTCGCGACGAGCGGATTCGTCCAGCGTTTCATCCATCTCGATAAACCCGCCGGGCAATGCCCAAGCTCCAGCAAACGGGTCGCTCTTTCGGCGAATCAGCAAAATGCGCCGTGGTTCGTCTTTGCTCACGATGGCAATGTCCACCGTGACCGCGGGCATCGGATAGTCGTAGACGTGTTTCTTTTTCGCCACGATCAATTCTCCGAAGGTCGAGCTGTCGCGATGTCGTCGGTCCGCCAACGACGGACCAGCAATGCGAGGTAGACGCAGCCGATGATCCATTGCACGGTATGCGTCCACAGGTAGATTCGATGCATCGGCCGAAATTCGGCTCGCTCCAAGACTCGATGCGTCTCGAGGTCCATGAGGACGTCCATGCGCGGATGCAGCCAGAATAGGACGACCTGCGCGATCGCCATCATCGCCCAGAGCGACAGCATGCCGATACGCAGTCGGCGGGGCGGCAGCAGCAAATCCAACGCGAAAAGCGTCAGAGCGACGGCGCCGCTGACGTTGATCCAAAAGGTGACTTGTCGGGTGATGAAACCTTGCTCGACTCGCGATTCGAGCACTTCCGTCCCAATGGGGACGACGACGGCCGCATAGAATACGAAACCGCCGAGCCAAAAGGCATACGCCGCGAGGACCAGCCAACGCCACAAGATCGGGAACCGCATGCGGTGATTGTAGAATCGGCCCTTCAAACAACGATGCCCTGCGTCGATGGTATTTCGACGCAGGGCATGCATTATTGAGCGGTCTGAGATCAGCCGACGCCGGTGCTCGTCTCTTCGCGTTCGGTAAAGCCGAGCGAAGATCGAAGATACTCGCGATTCAGCTGAGCGATGAAGCCTACGCTAATTTCCTTGGGGCATGCGGCCTGGCATTCGTATTGATTGGTGCAGTGGCCGAAACCTTCGTGGTCATGTTGAGCGACCATCGCCCGCACGCGCTGCTGACGTTCGGGGCGACCTTGCGGCAGGTTGACGAGATGGCCGACTTTCGCGGAAACGAAGAGCATGGCGGAAGCGTTTTTGCACGCCGCCACGCAGGCTCCACAGCCGATGCATTGTGCGGCGTCCATCGCCATTTCTTGGCGTTCCTTCGGGATCAGTACCGCGTTGCCGTCAGGCGTGCCCCCGGTGTTTACCGAAACATAGCCCGCCGACTGAATGATGCGGTCAAACGCCGAGCGGTCTGTTACCAGGTCTTTCACGACGGGAAAGGCCTTCGCGCGCCAAGGCTCGATGTAGATTTCCTCGCCATCCTTGAACTTTCGCATGTGGAGTTGGCATACCGTGGTCGCGCGTTCGGGGCCGTGCGGCATTCCATTGATGACCAGCGAACACATGCCACAAATGCCTTCTCGGCAATCGTGGTCGAACGCGATCGGCTCCTCGCCCTTTTGGATCAACTCTTCGTTGACGATATCGAGCATCTCAAGAAACGACATATCCTCGCTGATATTCTTCGCGGGATACGTCACCATCTTGCCCGGCGTGTTCCGGTTCTTCTGTCGCCAGACGTGGAGGGTTAAGTTCATCGAATATCCTTAGAAATAAGAGTCAGCTCGCACGGCGGCGAATCCGTGAAACCACGGTAACGGCCCCGCTACAGATTCGGGTTGCCAGGCGTCGGAAGCGAGAGATTTCCTCGTCTCCGAAAGTCCCCTCCTGGGCAGGGTAAGTCCATTCTCCGTTCTTCGTGTGGAATGGATATTCCGTGTACCGTCTCGGGCTTTGGCCAGGCATGGGCCGTATCGGCGCCAAGGAATCGAGCAGGCCCAAGTCTTGTCGCGTTGGCGGATCAAACATTCCCTGAAGGAACCGAAAAATCGATAGGTCACGAGGTTGCGGTGAATAGCGAACGAACCTTTCGACGAATCGGCGTACATCGTGACGGAATCCAACATCCGTGTTCATGATCTTCGCATCTCGAAGGGCCGAGACAATTGCTTTCACGCACTTTTCGACGGCCTGCTGCCATTTCGCGATCGCCTGGCAACGAAAATCGTCTCGTTTCGTTTGCACGAATAGCTCGGCAGCATCGCGATCGGCACACCCCTGGCGAAGCCAAGCCGTCGTTTCACTCATGGACGGCTCCGTTAG
>JAXMAT010000078.1:0-13033 GCA_046350235.1 Gemmataceae bacterium
GACGGATCGTTCTCGATTGTCTCCTCGGCGGTTGCACGGCTTCTTCGGCGAAACATGGGCACCATCATCGACGATCAGCCATGTGAAGTTCGCGTTTTGCGCCAAGAAAACGAGCCGACCTTGCTGATCGGGGAATTGGACGATGTCTTCGCCTCGCGATTGCAGGAAGGGGACCGATTTCTTCTCGGCGGTCGTTGCCTCGAATTTCATAGTCGGCGCAACCGAACCTTCTTGGCTCGCGAAGCCACTGGTGGGCCGGCGACTCCTACATGGACAAGCGGCCCCATGTCGCTGGCGCCCGAATTGGCCGAGCGGCTGTTTCTTTTCCGAAGCCAGGCCGCCGAGGCGGCGCGTCATGGCGAGGCCGCGCTAGCCGTCTGGCTTTCGACCGAGGCCGAACTAGGGCCTGCTGCAGCGGCTGTGCTTGCACGCTTTCTCGCGCAACAAGAAGCGGTCAGCGAGGTTCCCGAACTCGGGTCTGTCGTCATCGAACAAGTGGACCGAGGCATGGGGACCGAAGTCGCGATCCATTTGCCTCTCCCTCGGCCCGCTATCGAAGCGATATCCCAACTGGTCGGCGAACGCCTCCGCCGCGATGGGCACCACACGTTGCAGACGTTGGTCGTGGATCTCGGTCTGCTCTTCTTCGTCGATGGCGACCCTCGACGCCATCACTTCGATTGGCGGCATCTGCTCGATCCGAAGGATGCGGAGGAAGAATTTCGCAGGCTTCTTGAGGACCATCCGCTCCTTCGCGAACGATTCGCATCCGTGGCCCGCATCGGCTTGATGGTGCTCCGCAATCCGATCGGCGGCCGACGCATCGTGGGCGGGCGAGATTGGGAGGAGCGGCGTCTATTCGAAGAAGTGCGTGCAGTGGATCCCCATTTCCCCTTAGTAAGCCAGGCTCGTCGCGAAACCAGTACGGACGTTTGCGACACGGCGACCGCGATCCGTTGGCTTTGTCGGGTGCCGCGATTGGCGATTCGTCAACGTTGGCTTGCCGATTCGTCGCCGTTCGCCCAGGCTTGGCTTGCAGGAATCACTCAACCGCGCGACGTGGCGGAGGCCCGCGCATGAATTCGGAATGGATGCTTTTGCCCCAAAGGCTCGCGGTGCATGTCCCGACGCGCACGGGCGTCATCGCCGATGTGCATCTTGGTTACTCCGAGGCGAGACGCAAGTGCGGCGATGCGATTCCCGTCCGTTCCCCTGCGGAGCCTTGGTTGCCTCTCGCCGCAGCGAAGACGCGATTCGCATTCGAGCGTCTCGTGATCGCCGGCGATCTCTTCGAGCAAGCGGTAGATTTCGGACTTGCGGGTCGCTTCCTCGCTTTTCTTCAGTCGATCGAGGTGACTCTCGCGGCGATCGTGCCCGGAAATCATGACCGCGGCTGGCGAACATTTGCCGATCGATTGCCGTTCGTTTCCGATCCCGTCGAACTCGGCTCATGGCGTGTCGTCCATGAAGCTTCGCCTCACGAACGGCAAGCGATCCAGGGACACCATCATCCGGCGTGGTCGCTAGGCGGCCGTCGCATTCCGTGTTTCCTCGTGACCCCGCATCGCATGGTGTTGCCCGCCTTTTCCCTTGACGCCGCTGGCGGCAACGTCGCGGGGCAGGCCCGTTGGCGCGGCTACCATGCCTACGCCTGCGATGGAGATTCCATTCGGGATATGGGAATCATCGGATCGAACTCTGACGGCCGCCCGCGGCGATTGCTGGGGCGACGCTAAAGGATCGCGCTACGGAGTCGGGTCACTCCTTCAGTTCGGCGATCGCGACGGACCAAAGATCCAGTCCACCTTTGCCACCCGGGCGATCGGAGGCGAAAATCAGCCGAGTCCCGCCCGATGCGACAAACGGTGCGCTATCGCCTCGCTTGGTTTCCGGATGCAGAAGGTTTTTCACGAGGGTCGGCATCGACCATGAGCCTCCGACTCGCTCGCGTTTGGAACGGAAAATCGCGGCTTTGCCCTCGTGTTCTCCTTCGAGATACATCGACAGTCCGTTTGGAGCGAGCGAGGCGCTGTGAAAGCCGACAGGGAATCCCACCTCTTTGGGTTCTTTGATTCCTCCCGCGTTCGGGCCCGTCGTCGACATCAGTACCCAACCCTCTTTCGTTTTCCGGCTGAAGTACAACTCTTTGCCCGCGGGCGTGATGAAGACTCGCATCTCATCTTCCGGCGAGTTCACCTGGGGCATGGGATTGGGGCGGACCTTGTCCACTTTCCGATAAATGTCGAAATTCTTGGCGTCTTTCAGCTTCTCGTCGGGCACCAGATTGGTGCTGAAATAAAGGTATTGGTTGAAGAAGCACGGCCCACGTTCGTCCGCGTCCTTCTCACCGTAATACAGTGCCCCTGCTCCGAATGTCCCGGTCGACGTTGCACGCTTGGCGACATAGATGTCGAAGGTTCCTTTGGCGTTCGTCGCATAAAGGAGCGAGAGGCCATCGGGCGTGAGAAACGGATCGGTTTCGTCCGCCTCCGTGTTGACCTTTTCGAGGTTCGCGACTTTGATTTCCTGAGCATGGATCGGCGCGACGAAAGCTGACAGAGCGAGTGCGCAAGAGAGCAGGGCGGCCGAGAGACGCATGGCGTCGGTTCCTCATCAGAAAGCGATCAGAAAGCGATCGGGGCGACGTTCATCATAAGAGTTGACGGTCGAACGGAACCTCCGGTTCCCGGATCATCGCGGTTTCCGAAGGCGGCGAGATCGCATCGACCTTTGCTTGATTCCCCCATCGCTACGCCTTATCATCCGTAAAGGGTTGGCGCTGTTATCGGGAGAATTCCATGTCTTTGCGTTCCGCGTTCCTCTTCGCATTCCTCTCCACGTCGCTGATCGTTCCGCGTCAGGCCGCCGCTCAGGAGGGGAGCAAGGTCCGCATTCCGACCATCGATGGCGTCGTCCTTCAAGGCACGTTCTACGCCGCGAAGAATCCGGCCGGCAAAGTGCCGCCGACCGTACTGCTGGTCCATGCTCTAGGAGAGAAAAGCTCGAAGCCCGAATGGGTGAATCTGGCGACTTCGCTGCAAGAAAAATTCGCGGTGATGACCTTCGACTTCCGCGGTCATGGCGAAAGCACCGAAATCGACCCCGCAAAATTCGGCCGATACCAGCCGAACGTCAACTTGGTGAAAGGCTTTAAGGCAAACAAAGAGTCCATTGACTACAAGGATTTCGATAAGGCGTACATGCCGATTCTTTGCAACGATCTGGCGGCGGTCAAAGCGTTTTTGGATCGAAAGAACGACCAAGGGCAGTGCAATACGTCGACGTTCATCGTCGTCGGAGCCGAAACCGGTGCGACGCTCGCTGCTCTTTGGATCAACTCGGAAAACTACCGTTTCCGCATGGTGCCGGCTCAGAATCCGTTGTTCCCGCCGCAACCGCCTCCCGCAGACGCGGCTTCCGAAGGTCGCAGCGTCGTTGGTTGCGTCTGGCTCAGCATCTCGCCGACGTTGGGCCGAAATCAGGTGAGCATCTCGAAGCTTCTCGACCAACCGGGGAAGGTACATGCTACCCCCATGGTCTTCATGTACGGCGAAGAAGACGCCAAAGGAAAAACGATCGGTACGGGTGTCGTCAATGCCTTCAAGAAGGATTCTCGCGACAAGGAAAAGTATTCGTTTACTGGGGCGGTCCCCGTGCAGAAGACCAAACTCGCCGGCGCGGGCCTGCTTGCCAAGTCGCTAGGAACCGATGCCGCCATTCGCGAATGGATCGCTGACGTAGTGAAGAAGAAAAACAATGAATGGCTTGAGAAAGACCAACGAAAATCGGTGTACTGTTGGCGGATGGCGCCCGCTGCCGTGCCGTCGATCATCAAGCCGGCTGAGGAGCAGAACTTGATCTTCGACACGTACGAGAAGTTCATCCCACGTTGATCGGACTTCTCCCAGTCCGCCAAGATGCCCGCTCCGACTTTTCGACCGGCGCGGGCTTTTTTCGTTATTGTTCAGCCGCGAGGGTGGAATTGGCGGTGGACAGATTGCAGTCGGCTGCGATCCACGTGCGTGTAATGTTGCGTCGTGCGGATATTGGCGTGGCCGAGCAGTTCCTGCACCATGCGGAGGTCGGCGCCGCCCGCGAGCAGGTGGGTCGCGAAACTGTGGCGGAGCGTGTGAGGGCTGGTCTTGGGGTTGAGGCCCGCGCGCTTCACGTACTTCTTCACGAGTGTCCACAGCGTTTCGCGCGTAAGGCGTTTGCCGCCGCGGCTCGCGAAAACATACGGCATGTCAATGCGGCCGACGATCAGCGCGGGCCGCAGTTGCGTGAGGTACGCCCGCAGCGCGATGATCGCGGGTTCGTTGAGGGGAACGACCCGCTGCTTACTTCCTTTGCCGAAGCAGCGGAGGAAGCCGGAATCGAGTTGCAGGTCCTCCGTCTTCAGATTCGCCACCTCGGATGCCCGACTGCCCGTGGCGTACAACGTTTCGAGCAACGCGCGATCGCGTAGGTAGAATTTATCGTCCGAGCGTGGAGCCGACAGCAAGCGATCGACGCTCTCGGGATTCAGCACCTGCGGAATGCGTTCCCATAGCTTCGGCGAACTGAGCATCTCGACGGCGCCTGCCCCGACCTTCTCTTCAAGCCGCAGATAACGCCAAAACATTTTGAGAGCGACAAGCGTCCGCGCTACGGACGGCGGGGCGAGGCCGTCGTCTTTCAGCCATTGCAGGTATTCGCCCAGCTGGGAGATGGTCGTTTCATACGGCTTGCGGATCCCTGCTTCGTCGGCCCATTGCAGAAATTTGCCGAGGTCGCGCGTGTAGGAGAGGACGGTGTTTTTCGCCATGCCACGTTCGGCCTGCAAGTAGCCGCGGAAGGCGCGAATGTCGGCATCGAGGTCGGCGATGGCGGGACGCATGGTACGACTCCGGAGTGGGGGCCCACTCCATCGTCCGCGTCGGTCTTGAGCCCGGAAATGCGAAAAGCCCGATCGCATCGCAATCGGGCTTCATTCTCCGCGTCAAACTCGGCACGTCCGCTATTTGCGGAGTGCCATGCTAATGATGCCCACCATGGCCATGCCCGTGGTCGCCGTGTCCATGCGAATGCGCGGGCGGGTCGAGGTCGATCTCGGCTGGCGTCCAACCGAACACTCCCTGCAGCCAACCGCACAGGAAGGCGACGCCGACCAGGCCGCTGACGAAGACAAGTTGATACCAGAAGTTCGGCAATCCGCAGGAAGGGCAACCACCCGGCGAGATGGCGGACCACACGGTGGCGGTCAGCACGACCAGCAACACTAAGGGTGCCCAACCGCCTTCGCGGAGCACTGCCCAGCCCTTCCGCCAATTGACCGCCCATAGCCACCAGGCAATCCAGATGATCCAGAGCGAATGGCGCAGAGCTACGTCGCCCAACTCGCGGCCGATATTGCCGAGAACGGTGAGCAATTCCCAAAACGATTGCAGCAAAGTCATGCGGATGCCCCAGTGGAATTGGGTCGGGGCCAGTGTACCGCTATCAGACGCGAGCGTCCAGAAAAGTGGTCAGCAGTCAGCAGCAACAACGAACGGCTCGGCAGGAGCCTCGCCCTCCCGAAAACAATTTCCGGAACGATGGGTTCTCGCAGCGTCGTAACTACCGGCTTGCGCGGACCAGTTTCTCGGCCGCCTGTTTCACATCGGCCGCGCGGAGAAGCGCGGACTTCTCATCGACGTACAGCGGCTGATCGAGGTGCGGTTTCAGCATCTCCCACAGCCTTCCGCGGCCCCCCGTGGTTTCGACAAGGAAATAGTCGGTCCCATGTGCGAGGACGCGGTCGAGGCGTTCCTGCCAGTCGGCGTTCATGCGGGGGAGGTAGATGCTGTCTTCCAGCAGCGTAGGCGGAAAAAAGAAGCCACGCGTATCGACGTAGGCTTTGCCGGTGTCCTTCAATCGCCAGCCGACATAGGCGCCATAGTCCGGCGGGGCGAAATAGTTGCCGGCGAGTTGCTGTTGGGCGGCGAAGTCCATCGCACCCGTCGGCCAATCGGCGCCTTCCGCGATCGGCATCGTGCGGCCCAGATTCGGCAACGCGGAGGCGATCGCAAGCACGCCAAGGATGCCGAACGCCCAGCGCGGCTGCCAGCGGAGGATACGGCTCGCAAACAGGCGCTTCGCCGTGTTGTCCAGCGACAGCAGGCGACGCACCCAACTTCGCCGTGCATCGGTCGCAACCGCCGAAAGCCACAACGCGCGAACATGCGGCAACCCGAGCGACAGCATCACTAGGTACCAATCCGGCATGCTCCGCGTCGCGAAGTTGCCCAATGCACCAAGTGCCGCCAACACGACCAATTCCCACACGCGCCACGCCCTGGGCCGAAGCACTATGGTCGTCAGCACGGCGAAGGCGACAAGATACACGGGCAACACAATCATCGGCTGCGCACGGAATGCGACCCACAGCGGCAGCATCTCGACGAACTCGCGATGAATCGGATGGGCCAATTCAGGCTTGAAGGTGTAGCGGATGCGTTCGAGCGGATCGGGACAGACGAGCGACGCGGCCAGCCCAAGTCCCGCGTAAGCGATTAGCCGCAGTAAGCGATCGCGTTCCAGCGGGGTGTTCCATTTCACGAAGCGGTTGAAACATTCCCAGCCGATCGCGGCCGCCAGCATGCCCTGTCCCGCGATCACGCCCGGATGGCCATTCGCCCAGAGCAGCATCACCGCGGGCAGCTTCCAGTCGAGCAGTTTGCCGCCATTGCAATGCTCATGCAACCAGCCCGACACCAGAAGCAGGCCGATCGTCGTCACCAGCATGGGCCGCAGGTTCCAGGCTTGGGCGAGGACGATGAAGCTCAGCAGCAGGGTCAACCCAATCGCATGCCAGGAAAATCGCTCGCGCTGCAATCGCTTCGCCAGGATCCACAGCGGAGCGGCGACGAACAGAACGCGCAGCAACTTCAATCCGCCCATGCCGAACGCGGACCAGGTGCCGTAGAGCAACACCTCATACAGCCATTCGAAATCATGCAAGGGCTTGTCGGCAATCGTGTAGGTGAATTCATCCGCGACGCGAAGCGATCCGGTCCGGACGATCTGCTCGCCGGTCCGCACCTGCCAGGACCAATCGAGGTCGGCCAGCGGGCTGAAATAGTTCAGGCCGCAGAACAGGACGAACAGAAGCGTGGCGACGTTCGGCATCTGGTTCTTGCTCCCCTCGCCCCCTTGGGGAGAGGGCTGGGGAGTGAGGGGCTCTCTGATCCCCCTCGCCCCGTTGGGGAGAGGGGTTAGAGTGAGGGGCCATCCCGTGCGGATGTGTGTCTTGTCGCGGTGATATAGACCGAAGTCGCCGCGAGGGCGTTACCCCTCACCCCCAGCCCCTCTCCCCAAGGGGGCGAGGGGAGCGGGTTCTCGCCATATCCAGCATGCTGACGAAGAAGCTGCCGAACACCGTCTGCACACCCATCAGCAGCAACACGAAACCCCAGATCGCATAACGCATCGTCACCGTCGGCTCCAGCGGACCCATGTTGTGGCTGCTCCATTGATAGGTCAGCCAAACGATCGTCCCGATCCCCGCGGCGATCATTAAACCGCCGGCGATTAGGCCTCGTTCGAGGTTCACTTTGTCGAAGAGCTTCGTCGAAAACGTATTCGCCGGCAGCAGTCCGCTGGTCCAGCCATGAATTTTGGCAAACGCCCACATCCAGAAAATCTGATACCCGATCAGCAGCCACAATCCGCCGAACAGCATCGTGTGGATATCGATCTCGACCCCGCGTACATGCCGAGGCCCCGGCGTGAGCCAGGTCATCAGGCCGAAACCCGCCACCATCAGCGAGATGGCGGGGATCAGGTAGGTCCAGAAAGGGCACATGAGCATCAGGAATCGCAGATGCCGCCACCCATCGCGGAAGCTTCGCAGGTGCGGCGGACGATCTCGGCCATCCGGCTTCAGCGTCGTCGGCACTTCGCTGATTTTTGCTTATGCAGACACGCCTTCACCACCATTTCGCTGGCGAACTCCATCCCGGAGGTCTTCAGGTTCAGCTTGAGAACGGAATCCTTGCGGAAGCCGCGCAGGCCGCAGTGGGCGTCGCCGATGGGGCTGTGGAAGAAGGGGTTGAGCACGCCGGTGAGGATCGGGTTGCCGATGTACCGGTGATGCCAGGGCATGGCTCCCGGCTCGATGCCGCCGCGAAATCGGTTCCCCATGACCAGCTCGTCGCCGGCACGGAGTTTGTCGAGGAAGGGGCTGAGATTCGTGAAGTCGTAGGAGTCGTCGGCATCCCCATGACGATGTATTCGCCGCGGGCCGCTTCGATGCCGGCCTGCAGAGCGCTGCCATAGCCGCCGCGAGGCATGGACGACGCAGGCGCCGGCCTGCCGGGCCAGGTCTTGCGAACCATCGGTGCTGCCGTTGTCGGCCACGATCACTTCGCCGCGAACGCCCATTTTCCTGAGGGCATCCACCGCCTTGCGAACGCACACGCCGACGGTCAGCGACTCGTTCAAGCACGGCATGATGACCGAAAGTTCGATCGCCTCGGCCGAGGTTTCGGAGGACGCCGCAGGGACTTCGAGCAGGGCCGCCACCATGGGAAAAGGCCTCCAGAAGGGTAGGGAGACGGAGCCTTCGCGCAACCATAGGTCACGTTTTCACGCGGTGCAAATGGACAGGAGCGCTAACCTTCGGCAACAAGGCCGATTCCATTCCAATTCCATTCCATTTCCGCCCCGGCCCCATTCCATTTGACCTAAGCCCGTACACTGAAAAGCAATTCCCTCGCATGCCCCCCCCTTTCTGATTCGATTCCACCCGCGATTTCCGCCGTGAAAAGGACAACGACATGGTCGCCAACGACGGATTCCTCAGCGAGTTTGTCCAGCAGATCCTCTTTCAATCGCCGATCTTGCTGGTCCACTTGGTGGGCCTGATTCTCTCGTTCGTCTGGATGCGGCGGGCCAAGCTGCCCGCCATCCTGTGCATGCTCGGGTGCGGCCTTACGATTTTCGCCGCGATGATTAATACGGGGCTTTCGCTCTGGCTGCGCCAACGCCAGATGCATGGCGGTATGCCGTTAGATGAGATGCTGCGATGGATGTTGCCTCTGACGGTGATCAACAGCCTCCTTCGCGCCCTCGGCGCCTCCTTGATAATCGCCGCCGTCTTCGTCCGCCGCACGCCGCCCCAGCAACCTTTCAATCCCGCCCGCGCCCACCCATCCCATGCCACCCCCGAAGCAAAGGCCCCTTTCCCCGGCGACAACCCCGAAGGCTACCGCAGCGCGCCAAAGCGCGAGGGATATTGACCGTCAAACCCCAAACTCCAAACCACGAAACACCCCCGCCGAGCCCCATTCATGGGGCTTTCTCCTCGGCATGGATGCCCGTTGTTTGATTCGTTTTTTTGGAACTTTTCCTTTTGCGTCACTCGCCGAAGACTTCTTTGGCCGGACGCTCACCCGTCAGCACACTGTGCGACAGGGCATTAACCAGCGAAGATCCGCATCGCCAAAGCTGAACTCGGTGATCGCTCTCCCAAATTCCACTATTCGGCTTACGGTGAGGGATTCGAGTCGGCCCAATCTGGGCCGCTTGGTGGAGCGGGAGCGGGATGATCTCCACTCGCTCCATTTGCCTTCTCGAACGGCTTGCGAGGATGATTCGCCGAAAAACCAGGCTTCGACACGGAGGTTTGGTCGAAAGGTCACCGATTGACTTTTTCGACTTGCAAGTTCGGACGTGCCACGAACGGCTTATCCGGTTTTCTGGAAAAAGGAGGTAGATTCGTTCGCGGTACGTAAGGAGTGGGAGGAGGCATCCGTTTCGGATCGCGTCCGGTTGGTGGTACGGGGTTCCGTGCGAAAGGAGGAAATCGAGATGAGAATGCCTAAGCGGCCATTCGTCCGCGGGATGCTCGTTTACCTTGTTCTTTGCGTTGTATTTGCTTGGCTCTTTCGGCTGATGCCGACGCCGACGCAAGATTCGCCGATCGGCAGACGGTTCGGTTATTATCTTTTTGACGCGATTCTTCCGATCTGCTTTGGTGCGGCTGCATCGAAAATCAGCACCGTGGCCTGGCTTGCGACGCTTTGCGTCGTCGCCTATGGCCTTGCGGTGACGACGAAGGCCTTTCGATCCACGACACTGGCGCTGTTCGCCATCGCGTCCTATGGCTCTCTCACGGTATTCGTTTATTGGGTCGAGCCCTTCATGGCGTCGACCACGTCCGCCCTCATCCAGGGCGTGGGAATCGCGCTCATTCTGAAGTTTGGGTTCGGCATCTTGGACCTGGCATTCACCTTCTTCTGGCTGCTCATCGGGATTCCGATTCGATGGCAACTTCCCAAAGAGTTTCAGGACGCGGCTGCTGAAGAAGCAGCGGATCCAGACGAACTTTCTTATCCGGCACAAGAGATTTCGTCGGCCGATTCGGTCGAGGATGACGCCGATTTCGTCTGGGTCGTTCTTATTGGTTATCCTTTGGCTTTGGGGGCACTTGGCACTTTGCTCGGATTGGGGGCAGCTCTCGTTGCAAGCGCAGCATTTCCGCCTGCCTTGTCGGTGGAGCAATCATTGGAGCAGCCATCGGGCTGGCGGCTGGCAGTTCCGGTGTATTTCGTGTTACGGAAAAAATCCAGGCAGGCGAAGGCGGTCGAGCAGCAAGCCGTGTCTTCGCAAATGCCTGAATACCCTCCAGTGCGACGTCAAGGAAAGTGACTTCCCAAGGTGGTGGACTCAGTTCCGGGGGTGGGCAGATCCAAGACGGGAATCGGTCTGGCGCCCCAAAGTCAGTGCGTCAGACCGATACGGCAACTTCTCGTTGAATGAGTTGCTGTCATCTGAAGTCGATCGACATCAGATAGCTGTCCGGAGGATGAGGTTCGCACCATGCGTCGTCCGGTCGGCGATGCGAAAACTCGACGCTTCGTCGGATCAGTCGGCCGGTTTGCGTGTCGACGATGACAAACGATGCGCGGTGGCCGCTGCAAGCTAATGCATGCCGATATCCGACGTAGGAGGTGAACCGCATCGAGTCGATCGAGACGATGATGTCCCCTTGCTCCAGGCCGAGTCGAGCAGCGGGAGTATCGGGGTAGACGCGATTGACTCGAATCCCTCGATTCGGCAGGTTGCTTGGAGCGGGCACGACGCGATCCGACAGCGGAATCAGCGTCCCGTTAATGCCCAAGGGCGGCGAGGGCTGTTCCTCGGCATCGGCGAAAGCAAGGCTGAACGCCGCGGCCAGCAATCCGATCATCGCGCTAGCGAACACGGTCTTGAGGCTGAAGTTGCGTCTCATGGCTTTCTCCTTTCGATTGACGTGAGACGCGATGAATGTCGCGTCTCTTACCGAGAGCTTTCTAAAGGTCGTTCAACTGTTTCGGGTTGGCGCCAGGAGGAGCGGGTAGCCCGCGACGAACCGTCCACGCCCAACTTCCTCCGGCTGCGTTGCGTGCGGTTCCGGAGATGGTCGTTCCCGCGACTTCGCCCCGATACGTCACCTGCCCGTTGTAGAACACGAGGGCGATCGAACTGCCTTCCAGCTTCCAAGTCCCCTCGCGACGGCCATCCTTGTCGGACATGAAGGCGATGCCATTGGGCGTCACTTCCATGGTCAAGTCGCCGTATCCTTTCAAATCCTCCGTACCGGTCCAACGACCAAGCACCACGGCCTCCGAAACCGGCGGATTGACGGTTGGGGGAACTTGACCGTTGGCTTCTCGCGATGCGCGCCAATTCCAGCGTTTATCGTTGGCCGTCGCGAATCCTGACAGATTCCCGTCCGCGAGCCGTCCGCGATACACCACTGCACCCGCTTAGAAGGCTAGCTGGGTCTCGTCGCCGTCTTGTTTCCAGGTCCCTTCGCGGCGGCCGTCTTTGTCCGTCATGAACGCGATGCCGTTCGGCTGGATCTCCAACAAGAGGTCGCCGTAACCTTTGAGGTCTTCGTTGCCTCGCCATCTTCCGACGATGTCAACGGCAGGCGAAGGCGGGGTGGGACGCATTCCTTCGCGAACGATTCGGAAGTTCCATTGTTCGCCGCCGGTCGCTCCTTTGCCGGCGATGGCATTTCCGTCGAGGACGCCCTGATAGGTCATCGTTCCCCGAAATGCCGAGATTACTACCGTGTTGCCTTGCACGCTCCAGGTTGCGTCGCGTCGCTGGGGACCCGCCGGATCCGGAAGCACCAGATCTGCTGCTCCATCTTCCTTGAACTCGACGGCAATCGGTTCGCTGGGACCTCCGCGGTCCTGCGTTCCGCGCCAAACGCCGAACAGCTTGGCAACAGGTTGAGGTGGAGGCGCCGGTCGATCCGAACGCGTCACGCGCCAAGTCCAGTTCGATTTGCCCGCAACCGCGGTTCCCGCGATCTCGTTTCCCTGCGGCGTTCCGCGGTAGATGCAATTGCCCGCGTAGAATTTGATGACGACTTGGCCGGCATCTTGGCTCCAAGTTCCTTCCCGCCGCCCATCCTTGTCGGTCATGAAAGCAACGCCGTTCGCGGACAGTTCCATGGTGAGATCGCCATAACCTTGGAGCGTTTCGGACCCGGCATACATGCCGATCAAGCCGGCAACAGGCGTTGGCGGCTGGACGTTTCCCGTCGGCGGCTGGACGCTTCCCCCTTCTCCGCCAAAGGCGAATTGAAAGGGGCCTGAACTCGTCAGCAACGTTCCCTTTCCTTCCACGACGGCCACTGCTTCGATTTGAAAGCTTAATTCATGACGTATCGATCGCGGCAGATCGATCGCTGCGAACGGCAAGAACAGCTTCACTTCGTTCGCTTGAAATGCGTCCTGTGCAGGAACCCACCCGGCTTGCGCGGTGGCTTGTCCGTCCGGGGCTTTGTGCGAGCTCAGCGCCGCTTTGATCGGTTGTCGATCCTTAAAGAAGAACGCCATCAGCCGCACCGGGGTGTCACGCACATTCTGATAGCGAACGGATACGGTGATCAGAATCCCCTCCTGACCATCCTTCACGGCACGTTGATCCTGCTGCACCGAAACAATGTCGGCCTGAGGACGTTGTGCGACGGCGACCGATGCCGTCGCGACGAGAATCAAGATCGCAAGGATAGGTT
>JAXMAT010000079.1:0-11679 GCA_046350235.1 Gemmataceae bacterium
CGCGCCAGCTCTTCGTACTGCCGATTGACCAGCACGTACCGGCCTTCCAGATCTTTGACGAAAATGATGGCGGGCGAGTGATTGACGATGGCCGCCAAGCGAGACTCCGTCGCTCGCACCTTGGAGACAAGCTGTGCATTCTCCGCCGCGATGGCGGCCTGGCTTGCGATGCCGGCGACAAGGTGCTCGTGGCGCTCCGTGAAAACTCCGATCTCTCGATGGGCGAAGAACAAGCCGCCAAGAGTATGGCCCAAACGCGTAGTCACAGGGACCGCCAGATAGCTGCGAACCGGCAAATGCCCTTGGGGCATTCCGAAGTAAGGTGCGTTTTGACCGAACCGCGGATCCTTGGTGACGTCGTCCAGTCGAACGATTTGGTCGCCGCGAAAGGTCGGCTCGAAGATGGCCGTATTGCGCGGCATGGGTAATTTCACGAAGGCATCCCTGGGCACGCCGGAAATCGCGTAGAGGGTATACGCCTCGACTCCATCGTGTTCGACGTTGTAGAAGAACGCGCCGAATTCCGCACCGGTGACCGCGGTCGTCTCGTCCGTAACCGCCTGAAGGATTTTCTCCAGATCGAGCTGGGCCGCGAGCGTCTTTCCGACTCGATAGAGAGTTTCATTAGCCCTGGCTTCATCTCGGAGGGCAATCTCGGCTTGCTTGCGAGACGTAATGTCTTGAACGACGCCGAACATCCCTTCTGGTTTCCCCGATGGGTTGTAATGGGCTCGCCCGAGCGCCGCGATCCAAACCTCGCGACCGTCCGGACGGCGGACACGGTATTCGATGTCGTAATGCGTTCCATTTTCCACCGCGGAGCGAACTGCGTCCGCCGCCAGCGCGCGGTCGGCCGAGGAAATCATCTGCTGCATCTGGGTCCAGGTCAGATGCGGTCCGGGCGGTATGCCGAACATCTCGGCCGCTCGCGCCGACATGTGGACCCTATCGTCGGCAGCAGACCAATTCCAATCGCCCATTTTGGCGGCGGCGAGCGCCACGCCGAGGCGTTCACCCGCCGTACGAAGATTCTCCTGGGCCTGCTTGAGTTCGGTGACGACGGTGGCGACGGCGCAGGCGGCATACGCTTTGCCGTCCGAGGCTCGCAACGGAAATTTCGCCGTGAGGGAGTGTTCGTCGCGTCCTCCATATCGGAAGGTTTCTTCGTAAATCTTGGCACGATTCGAGTCGATGATTTCGACGTCGTCTCTCAAGAATTGCTTCGCCACTTCAGGGGGAAAGAGATCCGCATCGGTGCGGCCCAAGATCTCCGACGGATCGCGGCCCACCATCTCGCCCAGCCTTTTGTTTGCCAGCAAATACCGTCCTTCGCGGTCTTTCGCGAAGATACATGCGGGCGAATTGTCCATGACTGCGGCCAGCAGCGATTTCGTGCGTTGCAAATCCTCCTGCGCGACCTTCAGGTCGTGGATATCCGTGCTTGTGCCGTACCACCGAATGATGGTTCCATCGGCGTCGCGAAGCGGAACCGACCGGGAGAGATGCCAGCGAAATTCTCCCTGAGCGTTCCGAATCCGCAGTTCATCTTGAAACTCATGTCCTGAAGCTTGTGCGGAAGTCCATTGCTCCGAGACATGGCGCCAATCGTCAGGATGAACCACATCATGCCACCGGTAGCCGCTCTCGCGGTTCAGACCGGTGTAGTCGTACCATCGGCGATTGAAATGCTCGGCCTTCCCATCTGGGCGGGAAACGAACACGATCTGCGGCATGGAATCGGCGAGTTGACGCAGTTCATGCTCCGAGCTGCGGAGCGTCTCGAGGACTTGACGTCGATGCGTCACATCCTGTGCGGCTCCAAGTAGGCTTGTGGGCTTGCCGGCGCCATCAAAAGTCGGCTGAGTCAGATAGCGAATCCATCGTATATCCCCTGATTTCGCGACGATTCGCACTTCCGCCTCGTCGTTTTGACCGGCTTTCGCTTTCTCGACCGTTCGCAGCAGGGCTGGCTTATCGTCTGGATGAATGAGCGTGGGCCAGCCGCCTTGCGCGTCCACTTCTTCAGCGGTGAATCCCGCAATGCGAAGAAATCCCTCCGTCACGAAGTTAGAAACGGGCAAACTGCTTTCCGGCAATCGGATGCAGAACGTGAAATCGCTGCTTAATTCGGTCAGCAACCGATGGCGTTGCTCGCTCAACTGCAACGTCCGCTCGGCCTTTCGACGTTCGCTGACATCGCGAAAAACGAGCACGACGCCAATGAGGCGCTGGGCGGCATCCCAAATCGGTGCTGCCGAATCGTCGATCGGAAATTCGACTCCGTCGCGTCGGATGAGAATGGTGTGGTTCGCAAGTCCGACGACCTTCCCTTCCCGCAGCACCCGCGTCACGGGCCCCTCGACCGGCATTCGCGTGTATTCGTTGACGATGACGAATACTTCCTTCAGAGTGCGTCCTTTGGCTTCGGCCGTGGTCCATCCGGTCAATTGCTCGGCCAATCCGTTGAGGAGCATGGCGTGGCCTTCGCTATTCGTGACGATGACGGCATCGCCAATACTCGCCAAGGTGGTGCGCAACTCTTCACGCTGCCGAATCGCTTCGTCCAGCGCAGCCTCAGCGCGGCGCCGCGACTTCCGTTCTCGCCCGCCAAGCACGGACAGCCCGGCACTTACGAGGACGAAAAGCAACAGGCCGGTCTGCTGTTCGAAACCCGATACGACGAAGCTGTCCCGGGGCGGGAGCAGGAAACGTGTCGCCGCGATCGCACCGAGAATCGTGGCGGTCAGCCCCGCATCGAGTCCACCGAACATCGAACTCGCAAGGACCGCGAAAAACAGAGTGGCGAAGGGGAACAAATCCCCAAAAACAGGATCCAAAGCAAGACGGACAGCGACCGCGACAGCGATACTGATCGCGGCAAATGCATGCCGCAACGGGGCCGAAGGCGAATCAACCTGCATGGCGATCCTGGGCAAAATCGCGGACGATGAGGCGTTTCTAGGCAGTAGGCATTCGTGTCGACTATTCTAACCGCCTTCGTCCGATACGCCAGCGCGCACGATCCAGCCTTCACTCCGCCGGTTGCGAAGCCAACTCCTGCAAACATCCAACACGAGTTTCACCGAGTTGATTTGCCTGCCAAAATTTGCCGCTCTTTACATCGAGACAGGTCAGCCAACCGCCGCCATACGCGTGCGTGTCGATGCATACCGCATGACCGATATCTCGAGGCCAGCCGCTTTTCTGCGACGTGTGGCCGCAAACCATGATCTTTCCGGATCGATGAGGCGGCGGATCGCCGAACCGTTCCCACCGAAGCATCTGCACAGGCTGGTCGGCCAAATCCAAATCGCAGTAGGCGCTGGCATGCACAAAGAAATGCGTATCGATTTCGTGCCAATCGACGCAGTCGTCTTCGAAAAAGAGCCAATGGTCCTCAGGCACATGATCGAAGCTCGGCTCCTCGCCCGACGGGGCATAGGAAGCGAGCGCCTCACGGCCCCCGTAGCGCAACCAAGCCCCGGCATCCCATGGGCGATCACGAGCGTCCAGCATCATCTGCTCATGATTACCTAGCAGAGGAACGACTTGCAATTCCGAGCTTAGCCGAATCAGACGGTCGATCACGCCCTTGGTATCCGGACCGCGGTCGACATAGTCTCCGAGTGCGACGAACACATCCTCGAATGTCGGCTGCACAACTGCCAGCAGTGCATCGAGAGCGCGACTGCAGCCATGCACGTCGCCCAATGCCAAGACTCGCTGGGGCATTTGAGTCCCTCCTTGATCTTGGCGTTCATTCTAGAAACTGCGACGCAACTCCCTTAAGCTCGGCGTTCGACTTCAGGCTGAAAACGTTCTGGACCAAGGCGATCAAGGCAAATCGAGGACGAATGCCGTCGTGTTGGCGTTCGCGGTCGCGAGATGCTTGCCGTCCGGAGAGAACGCGACGGCAATCACATAGCTTCCCTTCTCTGGGCATAACGGAGCGAGGTTCCAAGACCGGAGTTCACGACCCGTTTCAAGTTCCCAGAGTTTGATCATGTTCGCCCCATCGACGGTGACGAATCGCTTTCCATCCGGACTGATGAGGCAAGCGGTGATGCGAGAGCCCGAGGCCTTCCATTCCTTTTTCACCTCACGCTTCGCTACATCGGCGATCTTGATATCGCCCTTGTCGCTCGTCACGACGATCGTCTTGCCGTCGGGCGTCAGCCCCAAGTCGGCTACGCCGAGATCTTTCTCGAAGAACGTCCAATCGCCGCCAGGCAACTGTTGTTTCTTTTCCAAGTCCCAAATACGGACGACGCCGTTGGCGCCGCCGGTGGCAGCGAAACCGCCCTCCAGGGCGAACGCCAACGAATTCACCTTGCGACCCTGGTCGTTGAACATGAAGAGTTCGGCGCCGGAGACGGCATCGAATCCGCCGATCGTCGTATAGCGTTGATCGCCGGGGATCCATACCAGCAGTTTCTTCTTGTCAGGCGTGGAATGAATAAGCGGAGCGGAGTTAAGCAGTCCTGTCCAATTCTGCTGTTGTACAGGCGAACGCGGAGCTTCCTTTCCGGTTTCGACGTCCCATACCTTGAGGTTGCGATCCACACCGCTCGAGTACAGCGTTTTTCCGTCGGGGAAAAACGCGAGCGAGATGACGTCGCGACCGTGCGCGGGAATCGTGATGATCTCCACGCCACGCTTCGCATCCCAGAGCTTGATCGTCTTGTCGGAACTGCCTGAGGCGATCTTGGAACCGTCCGGGCTGAAGGCGATCGATTCGACGGCTCCTGTATGTTCCGGCAGCAGTGTCGCTTCTTTCGTCGTGATTTCCCAAATCTTGATTTGTCGATCGACACCCGTCGAAATGAGGTAGAAGCCGTCCCTGCTGAAGGCGACGCTCGCCACCCAGTCGCGGTGTCCTCGGAAGTTCTGCGTCTCCTTCCCCTGCGCGCCGTCGATTTTCCAGAGTTTGATGATCTGGTCGGCGCCCGCCGAAGCGATCGTCAGGCTGTCCTGTTTGAAGGCTACGGAACTGATCGGACCGCTGTGCCCTTGAAACGTCACCGGGTTGCCGCCCGGGGTCGCCATCGGCCATGCCCGAACCAGTTGGTCGGCGCCGCACGATGCAAGCCATTTGCCGTCAGGACTAAACGCTAGACCGGAAACCGCGAGACTGTGTCCGGCCCAGCGGTGCATCGTCTTGCCCGTCGCGGGATCGATGAGGCGAATCGACTGATCGACCGTGCCTACCGCGAGCAACTTTCCGTCGTAGCTGAATGCTAAGGACGAGATGATCGAACCGATATCGTCGATCGTCCGAAGCAGCTCGCCGGTTTCGGAATTCCAGAGCCGCACCGACTTATCCACCGATCCGGACGCGATCATGGCTCCGACAGGAGCGACATCCAGTGCCGTCACGGTTCCGCCATGGCCGGACAGGTCTCGGAGAAACTTGCCGGCATCCGCATCCCAAACCTTGACGAGCTTGTCGCCCCCTGCCGACACGACCCGCTTGCCGTCCACGCTGAACAAGGCGAGCGTGACCGGGGCCTTATGGCCCTTGAGAACATGCACGGGGGTCGGCGAACCGACTTCCCACACGCGAAGCGTACGGTCGGCGGACGCGGTCACGAACCGTTTCCCGTCGGATCGAAATGAGCTGGACCAAATCGAGGCGTCGTGCCCCGCATAATCGCGAGCCTGCATGACGAGGTCGAAATCCCATAGGCGAACCATGTAATCGGAGCCGGCGGAGGCCAGTTGGTTCCCCGCGGGGTTCAACATCAGCGACTTCACTTCGTTTGTATGACCGCGCAACGTTCCGGCCGGATTGCCGGTCTCCGCGTCGAAGATGCGGATGATGCCGTCGGTGCATCCCAGGTAAATCGTCTTGCCGTCTTTCGAGAACGCGGACGACAGGAATCGCGTCTCCACACCCGGGGAGGCGATGGTACGAATCGGCGCCACGGGACCGAATGCGTCGCCGGGCTTGTGCAGCTTGTAGAACTTCGCCCCATCGGGGTTGCAGCGGACCAAGACGTTGTTGTCCGGACTGATCGACAGGTGCTGCGAGGCGCCTGTCGGATCCTGGTGGCTCCAATACTCGACCGCTCCGCCGTCCTCGGTGACCTTCGGATACTGGTAAAGTCGGACCCCGCCGCTGTCGTCGCCGACGGCGATGATGGAGCCGTCGGGATTAAACGCCAGCGTTCGAGTCGTCGCGGGGAATTTGTCGATCGTCTGCTTCGCTTCGCCCTTGGCCGAATCATAGAAGGCAAGCAGCCCCTGGGCGCCGCCGGGATTGCCGACATGAGTCGCCACGAGGAACTTGCCGTCTTTCGCGTACTCCAAAGCCGTGACGTATTGGCCCTGCCCTTTCGCGACGAACGCATCTTTGCCCGTGGACGGATCCCAAACGCGGATGTCCTTCTCCGCCCCGGCGGTTGCGATGCGCGATCCATCCGCGTTGAACGCTATGCAGCGAACCTGGTCTTGGTGACCCAGGTACGTCAATACTTCATGGCCGTTCGCGAGATCCCAAATCTTGACCGAATGGTCTTTGCTTGCCGTCGCGAGACGCAACCCGTCCGGACTGTAGGCAACCGCGACGATCTCCTGGCCGTGCCGCAACCTGAGGTTGCCCAACACCCGGGAAATATGAGGCGGCGTTTCTTTGGGTTGATATGGAAGCTGCCATCGAGCCTGTCGAAGGGTGTCCGCGGCTTGGAGCAGTCGTCCCCCCGCGAGTGCAATTTCCGCTTTCTTAGCAAGTTCGTCTGCCTTCTCGAGCAGTCCCGGCTGGAAGCGCTCGGCGATGCCTTCCTTCACCACTCGCTGGCGCTCTTCGTTGAACCTTGCCTGGAGCACCTTGATTTCGTCGGCCGTGGGAATCTTCGCTTGACCGAAAGCCGTGGCCCAACTCGCCGCCAACGCGATGACCGCAAAGAACGCATAATCCGCACAACGCATGGAGCTACCCTTCAAGATCAAGGCGCAAAAACGGCGCCTTATTCGCCACCATCATGACGAATGTGCGGGCTAACTTGCAACGGGGGAAACGGATTGGGAGAACGAAAACGATCGCGGGCAGGCCGTGGGGTGAGAAGGAAGATGCGGCGATCGTGGCCCGCAACCTCGCCTTTTCGCGCCGAGAATGACGCGACATGAAAAACCAACGGCCATCCCGGAGATGGCCGTTAGGATCGAACGGAACATTCGTTCCGATCAAAGTTTCTTCTTATTTTTGAATTGTTCCTGCCGTGCTTCATTCAGGCGATCGAGGGTCGACTTAAGACGTTCGTATCGCTCGGTAAATAGCCGGGCCTCTTCCAATGCGCGGGCCCAAATCGGCTGAAGATATTCTCGCTCGAAGCGAATCGCTTCCTGAATCCTAGCTTCCTCGTCGAGCAACTGATAGATCCCGGGCTTTTCGGGCGTGCCTTTCAGCTTCTCATCGATCGTCGCATTCTTCGAAATTTGGCCTTGGATCTCCTTCGTCAACTCTTCGAGCTTCGTCTTGCTCTCGGCCATCTCCGCGTAGAGTTTTTCTTGCGATTTGTCGATGCCGTCGATCGGCTGGCTCAGGACCGGTTTGCCCAGCGGTTTGCCGGGGGTGTCGATGACGATGCCGGTGTCCTTCACTTCAAAGGTCTTGATTTCGATCGGATCCTTGGCGGTGCGAAGCCGTTCCAGCTCCTTGCGATAAAACTCGTGGTTCTCAGGATACTTGTTGGTCGCCTCGAACCAAGCATCTTGGGCCGGCTTGATGGGAGCGACGACCGAATCCTTGGCTCGCAGAACCGAGTAATAGGCAGCGACGCGCTGATCGATTTCGGACGGCACGTAGAAGGTCAAATCCTTCCGCGGCTCCTTCCAGCCGATATCGTAGAACTTGAGAAACAGTCCTGCCGCCCACGTCATCAGCAGCACGCAAATCGCGACGTGGATGAGAATCAGCAGTTTGCCGAGTTTGTTCATCATGGGGAGGTCGCTCCCTTCAAGCCCTCGGCCGCACGGAGCTGGGCTTCGAGGGCAAAGTTCTTTTCGGCCGCTTCCGAAAGTTCAAGCTGAGCCTGGAAAAGCTGACGCTGGAACTCTCGCAACTCTTCCGCTTGTTTCCCGGTCTTCTCGCGGGAAGCCAGCAGTTTCTTGACCGCATCTTCGAGGAACACGGCCCGATCCGCATACGTCTTCTTGGCCTGATCGAGTTGTCCCTCGAGGATCTTCAGGCGTTCCTCATCCTGCTTCGATTGGATCGTCAGGTTGCGGATCCGCTGAACCTCGACGTCTTGCAGGCCGGCGAAGCCGAGCGTGCGATCCGGGTTTCCCTTGTAGGTGATGTCGTACCCCTCGCGATCGACATGGATCGCTTCAATCGCCTGCTTCTCCAGCTTGGGGAACGTCTTCGCGAATTCCTGGCAAGCAATCACGAAGTCGGCCAATCCGCTGACGGCTTGGGCACGGTCCATCCCTTTCGGGAACAGCAGCGTGCCATCCGGTTTGCGGACGTTCGCGACATCGACGAGCGTGAACGCGATCTGTTGACGTTTATCCACCGACCAGCGATCCGCATTCTTGTAGCCGTCGCCGAAGTAGACCTCGCTGAGATGCTTATCGCTCTTGGCCGCATCGAAGCGAAGCTGTACGCGTCCTTCGAGTTTGTCGATCGGAAGCGAATCGAGGTCGCCGGTCTTGTTGACCGTGAACCCCGCCAACTCGCCGGGGCGGAACAACTCAACCGGAGCAAGGAAGTCGCGGTACAGCTTGCGACGGACGGCATCGGTCAGCATCTTGTCGAGATCCGCGGCCGGCGCCTCGGCGATCTTCTTCGTCACGGCGCGGATTTGGATGATGTTCGTGGACAGCGGCAACAGAATTTTGCCAAGCGCCTCGCGTTTTTCCGCATCGGCCTTCTTCGCGGTCGCATATTCCTGGGCCGCATCGAACACCGCCTTCGGAAACGTTTCCTTCAAACGATCGATCTCGGCTTCTTGGGTCGAGACGGGCGGACCGGTATCTCCGAAGTGCTCTTTCAGGATTTCGTCGTCGAGTTGCTCGACGCGAATCGGCGAGCGGAGAGCCTGTTCGATGGTTGGAACTCGCCCGACAGCTTGCCGCCGCGCATTGAATGCTTCCTTCAGCATTTCGGACGAAGGCAGGGCCGAGTCTGCAAGCGAGCAGTCCAGCGGAGGCCCCGTCCCCCTTCTCGTCATCCAGCGTCGGCACGCCCTGAATCTTCAGATCATGCTGCAAGCCGACATACGACCACGCCTGACGGACTTGGTAGTCCATCATCAGCAGGTACGCGAAGGCGAGCGCCGCCGCCACATTCAGAAACGCGAGGGCGATAGTGAGCTTCGGCGTTCGAGGCCGAGGCGCATCGTCTTCGGGGGCGTCGTCCTCGTCTTCCGCAACGTCCTCTTCCTCGACAACTTCTTCTTCGTCGTCCAGGCGGTCGTCGTCATCGTCGTCTTTTTTGCGTCGGGCCATGCCAGACCTCAGGCGGAGAAACCGCGCGACAGAATCATTCTTGATTGTTGCGGATGCCGCGAGGGAATCCAAGAGATTTGGCGAATCCGCCACCAGGAATCCGCGTTCCTGGCCGGAAAACGTCGGTTTTTCCTCATGAACGGAGCCACGAAAACGATGCACGAGGAAGGATGAAGGATGAAATAAATACAAAGACGATGCAAGCGGCTCGGGTTCCGCCTTCTTTTTCCTCCTTCATCCCTCCTCCTTCATCCTTCCAAATATGTCCTTCTCTGCCGTACTTTTCGATTTTGACGGCACACTGGCCGACAGCTACGACGCGATCGCAGCGAGCGTGAATTACGTACGCGAGACGCATGGTTTGGCTCCGCTTTCCGTTGCGGAAGTGAAACGCCATGTCGGGCGTGGGCCGGATTACCTGCTTACGCACACCGTTCCCGGCGGCGATTTGGCCGTCGATCTGCCTCGCTACCGTCAGCATCATCCGACCGTCATGGTCCCGCTGACTCGGCTACTGCCCGGCGCTCGGGCGCTGTTGGAAATGCTGCACGCCTCGAAGCGGCGGCTCGGCCTCTGCAGCAACAAACCTCGCATCTTTTCGCAGGAACTTCTGAAGCACCTCGACATCGCACCGCTTTTCGACGTCGTCATCGGTCCCGAAGACGTGCCGAATCCCAAGCCAGCGCCCGACATGCTAAAGTCGGCGATCGCTCGTCTCAATCTGACGAAAGAGGAAGTACTCTACGTCGGCGATATGGTAGTGGACATTCAAACCGCCCGCGGCGCCGGCGTCACCGTGTGGATCGTGCCAACGGGTTCGGATGAATTGGCGACGATCGAAGCGGCGAAGCCGGATCGAATCCTTCAGAGCTTGGAAGAATTTGTCGTGACATGAGCCTCGCAAGATCCTCGCAAGCAGTATTCGGTTTTCGCATCGAGCCAATTCGATCCGCTTACTTCGTGCGCGGCTCTTGCGCAACTCAAACTGCTTCACATCGGATAGCGTTCCATCACCAGATACGTGGTCCAGTCCAACCCCAGCGATTGGTACGTCGCATGGGCTCGCGTGTTCTCCTTTTCCACATACAGCCGCACGCCAATGACCCCCTCGGCAAACGCGAGTTGGCGGACATGCTCGTAGAGCGCCCGGAAGACGCCTTTGCGGCGGTGGTCGAGCGTGACATAGACGCTTTGGATCCACCAGAACCAGCCGTTGCGCCAGTCGCTCCATTCGAAGGTGATGAGCATTTGGCCAACGACCTGACCGTTGTGCTCCGCGACGAAATAGCGGCCTTTGTGCGGATCGGCGAGGACGGCGGCGACTCCGGGGCGGAGGATGTCGCGGTCGAGCGTTTTCCCCTCGCTTTCGTCCGCCAACGCGGCGTTGAAATCCATGATGATCTCGAGGTCGACATCGCTGGCGGAACGGATGAGCATGTTGAATTAACCGCCTGTTTTCCTAAGTTTTCGGGGTTGGAAGTTTGGTATTTGGCTTTTGGTTTTGGGCATTTGAGCCGCGAATCGGTGCGATGTCGCAAGGCATCTTCTTGCGAAAATCCAAGGCCAAAAACCTAAAACACAAGGCCAGCCATGGACCTGAAGCCTTTCATCCGAGACATTCCCGACTTCCCGAAGCCGGGCATTCTGTTCAAGGATATCACCCCGCTGCTCGCGAATCCCGAGGCTTTTCAGCATTCGCTGCGGCTTTTCGCCGAGCATTACGCGAATCGCAAGATCGATGCGATCGCGGCTGCCGAGGCCCGGGGTTTCTTGTTCGCCGCCCCGCTCGCCGTCGCCCTCAACAAACCCCTGGTGCCGCTCCGCAAGCCGGGCAAACTCCCTTACCGCACGCATAGCTTCCAATACGACCTCGAATACGGTTCAGCCGAGTTGCATGTGCATATCGACGGATTCAAGGAAGGCGATCGCGTCCTCATGATCGACGACCTGCTTGCCACCGGCGGCACGATGCGGGCCGGATGCCAACTTGTCGAGAAGGCCGGTGCGATCGTCGATTCGTGCGCGGTGGCCGTGGAATTGGCGTTTCTCAAGGGGCGCGAACATCTGAAGCCGTACGACGTCTTCAGTTTGGTTACGTACTGATCGTTAGCGGAAGCTCATCATGCTCGATTTCGACAAAGCCGGCGGCTTGGTTTCCGCCATCGCCCAGGACGCCGACAGCGGCGTCGTCCTCATGATCGCGTGGATGAATCGTGAGGCGTTTGAGGAGAC
>JAXMAT010000080.1:0-10083 GCA_046350235.1 Gemmataceae bacterium
CTGGCATTCCTGCGCAACTCGTTCAACATCATGTTTCCCGTGGTCGAGGATGAAAACGACGAGATCGCCGCGTCTTTTCAATTTCGCAACGAGAGCTTCTACGGCACCAACGTCTTGATGCCGACGAGCAACCGCGAGTTTCCGCATGAACTATGGGATTTTCGCGTAGGACTTGGCTATCGCCATCGCTTCGCCAACGGCTGGATCGCGGGGGGCAATTTCGTCACCGGATCGGTCGCGGACAAGCCGTTCTGGTCCTATCGCGAGTGGTATTACGGGATCAACGGCTACCTCGCCATCCCACGCGAGGGAACGAACGACGCCTGGCTTTTCGCGCTGCTTTACAACAATCTGGCGCCGACGCGTTACCCGATGCCGGCGATCGCCTATCTGTATCGTCCGTCGGAGAATTTCCATGTTTCGATCGGTTTGCCCTTCACGCTGACATGGAAACCGGAGGAGCGGGTGACGATCGATTTTTCGTACATCCCGGTGCGAACGATCCGAGCTCAGTTTCAGTACATGGTCGCCCTGCCGTTGCGAGTGTATGCCGCCTACGAGTGGGACAGCGAAAGCTACTTTTTGGCGGATCGAGCGAATTACTTCGATAAATTGCAGTACTACGAAATGCGTCTCAGCGTCGGTACGCGGCTCTTCCTTAGCTACCATTTCGGTTTTGATTTCCAGGCCGGGTATGCCTTCGATCGCTTCTACTTCCCGGGGCGTGATTTCAGCGACCGCAACCAAGACCGCATCAATGTCGGCGCGACGCCATACCTTTCGTTGCAAGCTCTGTTTATGTGGTGATCCGAGCGAACCGACCGTGGAAGGCGAGGATTGGCGAGCGTCGCGGCTGGAGGCGTGAAGCCGACGTGTGATTTCGCAAACGCGCGTTAACCGATCAGGTGGCGTTGCGAGAAAACGGATGATGCGTTTCCTGACATCGCCTAATTGACGCGAGTCGGGGCCAGGCGCGTGTCTTCCTCAAGATACTTCGCCCCCATCAGCCAGAAAACTCCACCGATGGCCATCGTGGCGGCCACCACTTGGAACGCAACCTTCATTCCCGCCGCCCCGCCGCCCTGGCTATCCGATATCCATCCCAGGATCGGCGGCGAGATCGCGTCGCCGAGCAGGTGGATGACGAGGATGTTGAGCGCGAACCCGGCCGCTCGCGCCGCGGGATGCGTCACGTTGGCGAGGATCGTGTTCGTCGGCCCCGTGTTGAAAAACAGGCAGAACACGGCGAGAAACGCGAAGATCCACGCCATCGGGAAGGGCGTCACCAGAAACAGAAACAAGGCCGGCACTCCCGCAAGCATCGCAAAACCGGAGACGAGGAAGTACGATCCGGACCATCGCGACCGTAGCCAATCCCCCGCAAGTCCGCCGAGCAGCGTCGCGAAGAGGCCTGACAGGGCCGTGATGCCGCCGAACACGGTTCGCGGCCCGATCGGCCCCAGTGAGGGTACTTCGTTCACTTCCAGATATTCCGGCATCCAAAATGCTAGGCCGCCGATGGCGAACGACATCGCCGTCATGCCGATCGTGTTGAGCACGAACGAGCGAATGCGGAAAAGCCCCAGGTATTGCTGGGCCAGCGATTTCCGCTGGGGAACGACCCCAACGTCATGTTGTCCGCGTGCCGGGTCCTTGTGGCGGAAGCAGAGCAACCCAAGGATTACCCCCGGCGGCACGACCAGATAAAACGCCCACCGCCAGCCTTCGGCCTTGCCGAAGATCCCCATGATGACTTCGCCGAACGCGTAGCCCAGGGCTCCGCCCACGGGGATCGCGAGGTAAAACCACGACAGCACCTTGCCTCGCTCGGCCACTGGATAAAGGTCGGCGATCATCGCGGGTGCGATCGGCCCATATCCGCCCTCGCCGACGCCGACGAAGCAGCGCGTCGCGAAAAGGATCCAGTAGCCGGCCGCGATGCTGACTCCCCAATCGACGCCCGAGGCCCCGCTGGCCAAACTCCAGATGATGACGCCGACGCCGATCAGCGACCAGCGCGAATAGCGCTCGGCAAGCAGCCCGAAGATGGGAGCGAACACCATGTAGCTGACGAGAAACGCCGTCGAAAGCAGGCCCATGTAGAACTTGTCGTTTTCCAGCCCAAGATGCCTGCGGATTTCAGGTTCGACGGCGGCGAGCACCTGGCGATCGATGTAGTTGAACAAGTTGACGCAAACGAGCAGCGCCAACGCTCCGCGAGCCCCACGTCGCCAATCGGCAGGCTGAGCAGGCGGATTGCCCGCAACGACGGCGGCATCGGAACTCATGAAACGAATCCTCGTGAAGGCGGAACAGCGTCCAATGGTAGCAGAACCAAGCGAGGGAGCAATGCGGTTACTTGTCTTGGTCTTGCTCCCCACTCCCTTCGGGAGAGGGGTTGGGGGTGAGGGCAGCATCGAAAACAGAGGACTCGATCGCTTTGATGAATGAAGCGAACGCGTTTCATCTCGAAGGATTGGAAGCCGCAGCGCTTCCGGTTCTGGCGCCAACGAGCGAGGCGGCGCTGGTGGACGTTTGATTCGAAAGAGCCGCGCACGCAGTAAGCGGTTCTGCTTGGCCTGGGCGAAAACCGCCTACTGCGTGCGCGGCTCCTACCCAAATCCGCATTTTTCGCCAAAGGGACTACCCAAGTTTGCGGCCTGGTGGTATATGTAAGGTTTGCGGGGGGCGTTGCGCCTCCCGCGTCTTTTTCGTATTTTTGGCCCTTCGCCTCCCGCCGCGGCGGTCGAGGCCAGACTCGAAGGAGGATGAATGTCCCTGAGAATGCGCGTCCATGACAAGGAACCGATTGGGTTGGCTCTTCGTCGATTCAAGAAGTTGATCGAACGCAGCGGCATGCAGAAGGAGCTTCGCGCTCACCAGCATTACGAAAAGCCGAGCGAACTCCGTCGTCGCGCCCGCCTTCGCAAAGAGAAGGCTGCCCGCAAGGCCCGCGAGAAGGCCGGAATGTAACGCGGCCCCCGGCCTCCCACATTCAAGCAGACACCCCGCAAGGGAGACGCCCTCGAACGCGTCTCCCTTGCTTTTTGCGCTTAGCCGCGAGTGTTGCGGAGCCGCGCACGCAGTAAGCGGATTTTGTGGGGCGTGTTTCAATCCGCTTTCTACGTGCGCGGCTCTTCTACCAGCCAGTCGCCTCGATCCGCTTCCGCAACGCATCGATCGCATCCCGAAGGGGCAAGGCGGCTTTCGCACGTTGCTCGTCCAAATACGGAAACGCCAGCTGACCCATGATGAGCAGATCCTGCTCCGCCATCTTGCGGACGATCGGGTCGGCATCGAGCAGCTTGGTCGCCTGGCAGATGGGTCGAGGGCCGGAACGGATCGTGGCGGAGTCGCTGGCTTTCTGCAGTTTCCCGTCCGCGAAGACGAGCGTTGCCGTGACTTCGCCGTTGCCCCCTTGCGTCACCATCGCTCGGCCGCGCACCGTCAGCTCTTTCCCCTCTTCGGCTCCGAACTCCTTGCTCAGCACTTCGAAGCGAAACATGCCGTCTTGGCGAAACTCCTTGGCGAGATTCAGCCATGCGGCGAGCGCTTCTTTGGCTTGAGCCGCATTTTCGACTTTGATCAGATGCTTGCGGAAAAACGCTTCCAGCTCTTTGCTGTCCGCCAACCGCATCGGCTTCTCCTTGCCGACGACCGCAAACACATTCGACGACGCCAACCCCTCCGGCGGCGCAATCGCTACCGGAAATTGCCGATAGGTCGCCATCACGAACGCGATGCCCGGCAATGCCTTCGGATACTCCGCCCCCACCACCATCTGCGGCGGCGGTCCCTTGCGTTCGGATAAATCCTTCTTCACCACCTCGACGGCTTGGCCTACCCGATCCTCCTGGGCGTGGGCGACGACCGCGAATGCAAACACCAGATTCGACGCGAGAAGCCAACGCATGACGCATCTCCTGAAAACGATGACTGGCGAAACTTCAGCCTAACCGTTCCAAGCGGCTATCGCCAGCATGGCAGAGCCGCGACGGTCAGAGAGCGTACCGACAACCGCGGACCTGCCTCGCGAAAAAAAACCGTTTGCTGACGGGGTTCGTGAAGATTGCGGAAATCCGTCCGCAAATCACCGACCTGGTAAAGATACCCGTTCATCGCCGTCGTTGATCGCGAGAAAAGCCGTTTGCTTTCGGTGCCAATCGGTTTGGTGACGGCGATATTCAGGCAGAAACGCTCGCATCGCGCACCGCTCCAGCCCTCCACGATAATCCGTAAGCCTCCCTTCCGCAAAGTCGGTGGTTTTCGGCATGCTGACTTTGAGATTTCCATTCCTCGGCGTTAGGATGGACGTTTCGGGACGGTGCGCGTCATCAATCGGCGGCGAGGAGTCGGCATGGCGGTTATGCGTATGGACAACGTCGGCATCGTGGTCGAAGACCTGGATGCCGCCATCGAGTTTTCGCGGAGCTGGGCCTCGTGCTGGAGGGCCGCGCCGATCCAGGGAAGTGGGCGGACGGCGTCACGGGATTGCACGACATGCGCGTCGAGATCGCCATGATGCGGACGCCGGATGGTCATAGTCGGCTCGAGCTGTCCCGGTTCCTGGCGCCGCCCGTCATCGCCGACCACCGCAACGCCCCGGTCAACGGGCTCGGCTACCTCCGCGTCATGTTCGCCGTGGACGACCTCGACGCCACGCTCGCCCGCCTCGCGAAACGGGGCGCGAAAGTCGTCGGCGAAGTGGTCCAGTATCAAAACGCCTATCGCCTCTGCTACATCCGCGGCCCGGAATCCATCCTCATCGGCCTCGCGCAACAACTCGGGCAGGAATCGTCCCGAACGGACCCGATGCGATGATCGAGTCCGGTCAGAACCCGAGCGCCAGCGAGGGTTTCACGGCGTCTTCCGGGGTCAAGCAGACCCTCGCTGGCGCTCGGGCTCTGACTTTGCGGAATGATGAACGGGTGGGAGCGGGAGATTTGAGCGGCAACAATTGGCTACGGTAGGGAGACGGTTCGCAGCCGCCACCGATTTGCTTCGCGAGGATCGCGACCGAATCGGAGGCCGATAGGATGAAATCATGACCGTACAAACTTTTCGAGAATTGCTGACGCAGCGGCCGTTCAAGCCATTCCGGCTCGTGATGTCGAGCGGGCAGTCGTATGAAGTCCGCCATCCCGAAATGGCGTGGCTCACGCGAACCGACATTCTCGTTGGAATCAACGAGTCGGAGGAAGGCGTCCCCGCCGAGTTCCGCATCTGCTCTCTGCTGCATGTCGCGACTGTGGAGCCGTTGAACATGGCGGGCTCGCAGTCAAACTGACAGCGAAATCCGGCCAGGCCGCTGAGATAGGTTTCTCTGTGATTCTGGAGAATTTGTGTGCGAATCGTGATCCGCGGCTTGGCGTTGGTAACGAACGCAAACGGTGTGCAAATTACAGATCCCGAGGAGTTGGTTACGCTTCACGGCTTGGTTTACGACACCGAGCGATTCACTGACTACATGGGAGGAAGCAACGAGGAAGACGCGTTGGTTGCAGCTCTCGTACCTGGAGGCTTCCTCAGCTTCGAGTACGCAAAGGGGGATTTGCTGATCGTTACGACAGAGTACCAGAGTGGTCGAGAGCTCACTGCTACCGAGCTGAAGTTATTGACAGAATACACCCTAGCAGGCTGCGGAAAAACGGCTGTTGCAAGCGGTGTTCGATGGGCTACACTCTCGGCAACCGCGGAGAGTCGCCATGCGTGGCACCGTTGACGAGCAACCGCCCTTGTTTCACACCTTCTGCGTCGAGGACCGCATCCGGCCCGACCACCCGCTGCGGGACATCAAGCGTCGCACCGACCGCATCCTCGCCGGGATGAGCGATCGCTTCGCCGCCGCGTACAGCCGCACCGGACGGCCGAGCATTCCGCCCGAACGTCTGCTCAAGGCGTTGCTGCTGCAGTGCCTGTACTCGATCCGCAGCGAACGGCAGTTGTGCGAACGCATCGACACCGATTTGCTGTTCCGGTGGTTTTGGACCTGCGGCCAGCGACGACGCCTTCGACGCCACCAGCTTCGGCAAGAACCGCCCGCGTCTCGATGAGCATCTTTTGACGCAGTCGTTCTTCGACGCGGTGGTGGCCGAGGCGATGACGGCGGCTTGTGCAGCGAGCACTTCGGCGTCGATGGCACGCTCATCGAGAGTCTGGCGAGTGCCAAAAGCTTCCGGTCGAAGAACAGTACGGGCGACGACTCGGGCGACTCGGGCGACGACTCGGGCGACGCCAACGGCTTCAAGCCCCGCAACGCCGCCGTGGATTTCCGCGGCCAGAAGCGAAGCAATGAGACCCATCAGAGCAAGACCGATCCAGAGGCAAAGCTCTACCGCAAGTCCAGCGGTCAGGAGGCCAAGCTCTCGCACATGGGGCACGTGCTCGCCGAGAACCGGCACGGGTTGATCGTGACGGTCCGGGCGACGGAGGCCAGCGGCAAGGCGGAACGCACTGCGGCGGTCAACATGCTGCTCGATCTGCACGCCACGCATGGGGTCAAGCCAGCGACGCTGGGGGCGGACAAGGGCTTCGACGACGGCGAATTCTTTCGGGTGTTGGAATGGATCGGGGTCGAACCGCACGTGCCGCTGGTGAAAGACCCGGTCGACCCGCGAACCGTGCCGCCGGGGCAGAGCAAACGAATTCCCGGCATCCGTGCGCGGCGACGCATGCGGCGGAGGATGCGAACTCGGGCGTACAAGCTCAGCCAGCGGTGCCGCAAGAAAGTGGAGGAAGGATTCGGATGGTTGAAGTCGGTAGCGAAGCTGGGCCGGAGCCGATGGGTGGGGCGGTGGAAACTCGAGCAGATGTTGCAGATCGGGGCCGCGGCGTACAACCTGGTGCGGTTGCGGACGCTGAAGCCCGCATAAGCAAGACTGATGTGAAAGCGGCGAAGCTGAAAGATCAACATGGAGTGACGGCCACCGACGAAAAAGACTCAAAACCGCTTGAACAAGCAGTTTTTCCGCAGCCTGCTAGGTCAGTGGTCGGACGGAATCGGCGAGAATTGGACGTGCCTTAGTTCGGATCAATGCGGTTTTTCGGTTATGTGTCTGACGCGGCGGACGGAGTTGGCCCAAACTATCCCGATCTCGAAATTCTCACCGATTAGATCTGACTGGGTAACAGACATCAAGCATGTGTCATTGGACTTCGTCAAGAATGTCTGCTTTCAAAATCGACCTGGAAGCTGAGTTAAAACGACTGGGCTTCGTTAAGTATCGAAACATTGGCACGGAAGTGGCTTGTGCGTTCTCGTCAACCACTGGATCGTCGTTGCCCGCCGCCTACATCGAGTTTCTCGAATTCCGACAGCCCCTAGAAATGCCGCTGACTTTCGGTTTCGTGCGAGTTGGCGAAGATTGGGAGGGATGCGTTTCGGAGTTTCATCACATTGCGCCGAAAGCGGATGGTTTGACCGACTTGGCTGCTCAGATCATTTGGTCCGCCTCGGGGCCAATGCTGCCGATTGGAAACGACCCAGGTGGGAATTGGTTGTGCCTCGGATTGTGGAACGGGGCTGTGTACGACTTTGACTATGGATCAGGAACGCTGTCTCAGGTCGCTCCGGACTTCGCATCCTTTGTTCAGGGCCTTCGAGCTCCAAATCGGCTAGGTTGACGTCATGGAATCGCTTCTAGGACGCATCACGATCGATCCTGCAATCTGCCATGGGAAGCCGTGCGTTCGCGGATTGCGATACTCTGTTGAATCGCTGCTCGATCTGCTCAGTTCGGGAATGACCCAAGAAGAGATACTTGCCGACTACGAGGACCTTGAGCGGGACGACTTGCTTGCTGTGATAGCATACGCAGCTCTCCTCGTTCGCACCCGCAGTATCCGATCGGCGGGGCCGTGCCGTTTCGTGGGCAATTCTCGCAGCGACGCTTCCGAAATCGTTCCAAACACGTCACAATAGCTGCATGATCCGATCAGCCGCGATTTGCTTTTTGGTTTGCACCGCGTCTCTCGCTGCGCCCGCGTTGCGGGCGGACGAGGCCGGCGACTTCGATCGGCGTGTGGCGCCGTGGTTGATCGATCATTGCATCGATTGCCATTCCGGTCCGAACGCGAAGGGGAAGCTGGATCTCACTTCCAAGGCGGCGGTACTGAAGGGCGGGCGATCGGGGCCGGCGATTGTGGCGGGGAAGGCGGAAGACAGCATCCTTTGGCAGCGCGTGCGCGACGGCGAGATGCCGCCAAAGAAGCCGATGGCGGCGAAGGATGCGGAGGTTCTCAAGCAGTGGATCGCGGCCGGGGCGATCTGGGGGACCGATCCGATCGACCCGTTTCGCGTGAGCACCTCCAAGCGGGCGGGGGCGGATTGGTGGTCGCTGCGGGCCGTCGAACAGCCGAAGGCGCCGGAGGTGAAACAATCGGCATGGCCTCGTCAACCGATGGATCGCTTCATCCTCGCGGCTCTCGAAAAGAAGGGGCTGAAGCCATCGCTTGAGGCGCATCGGCGGACGCTCATTCGCCGAGTCTATTTCGATCTGATCGGCCTGCCGCCGCATCCGGAAGAGGTCGATGCCTTTGAACGCGACGAACGGCCCGATGCATACGAGCGCATCGTCGAGCAGTTGCTCGCTTCCAAACACTATGGCGAACGCTGGGCCCGGCATTGGCTTGATGTCGTTCGCTTCGGCGAATCGGACGGCTTCGAGCGAAACGCACCTAGGCAGAACTCCTGGCACTATCGCGATTGGATCATCCGGGCGCTCAATGACGATATGCCGTTCGATGAGTTTTGCCGACTGCAATTGGCGGGCGATGTGTTGAAGCCCGGCGATCCGGATGCGGCCAAGGCGACCGGTTTTCTCGTCGCCGGCATTCACAACACCGTGCTCCCCGGCACCGCATTGGCCCGCGAGACGGCGTTTCAGGATGAGCTGGAAGACCTCGTCGGCACCGTCGGCCAAACCTTCCTCGGCCTCACCGTGAATTGCGGCCGATGCCATGATCACAAGTTCGATCCGATCTCGCAGAAGGACTACTACCGCATCGCGTCCGCATTGTCAGGGGTGCGTCACGGCGAAAGGCCGATCCCGGCGCCGAAGGTGATCGCGGAACTCGCCGAGGTGCGGAAGCGAATCGACGAGACCGCGAAACAGCTCCGCGAGATCGAGGATCCGATCCGCAAAATGCTCGCGGCCGAGGGGAAGGCATCCGCCGCCGTCCCCGCGCCGATCGCGGCCTGGGATTTTCGCGAAAGCCTGAAGGATCGCATCGGCGGCCTGGAAGTGAAACTCATCGGTGGCGCCAAAATCTCCGCAGAAGGTGCGACCTTCGACGGCAAGACAGGCTTCGCGAAATCGACGCCGTTGCCGCAGGCGCTGTCGGCGAAGACGCTCGAAGCATGGGTTCGCCTGGCGACGCTCGATCAAGCGGGCGGCGGCGTGATGTCGGTGCAAGCCGATGCGGGGGGCGTGTTCGATGCGATCGTCTTCGGCGAGCGTGAGCCGAGACGCTGGATGGCGGGCAGCGATTTCTTCCGCCGCACGAGCGAACTGAAAGGGCCCGCGGAGACCTCGGCCTCAAATGAAATCGTCCACATCGCAATCACCTATGCCCCCGACGGAATGATCACCGCATACCGCGATGGCAAACCGTATGGCGAAGCGTACAAATCGAGCGGCCCGATTCGCCTGGAGGCGGGCAAAGCCGTGGTCGCATTCGGCATTCGCCATGAACCCGCGGGCGGCAATCGCATGCTCGCGGGGACCGTCGTGCAGGCCCGGCTCTACGATCGTGCGCTCGCCGCGGACGAGGTGGCTGCATCGGCGGTGGGGGGCAAGTTCATCACCGAAGCGGAATTGACCGCTCGCCTTTCGCCCGAAGCACGCGAGAAGCGATCGTTGTTGACGAAAGCGATGCAAACATTGCGATCGCGGCAGACCGAATTGGATTCGCTGCAAGGGGCAAAGGTCTACACGAATGTACCTCAGCAGCCCGCGATCACAAAACTACTCAATCGCGGACAGGCGGCCGAACCGCGCGAAGCGATGGCTGCGGGCGGTTTGCCGATGGTGGCGGCTGGCGGTGATTTCGGACTCGCACCGGATGCCCCCGAAGGCGAACGCC
>JAXMAT010000081.1:0-9228 GCA_046350235.1 Gemmataceae bacterium
GCGTTGATGGTGCACCATGCACAAAAGGCGTGCGACACCTTGGCGAAGGAAGGCATTTCGGTGGAGCTGATCGATCCGCGCACCGTCGCGCCGCTCGACATCGACACCATCCTGAAATCGGTCGCCAAGACGGGGCGGTTGCTGATCGTGGACGAAGCGTTCGGCCCCTATGGGATCGGAGCGGAGATCGCGGCCCAGGCGAGCGAACGCGGATTCGACGACCTTGACGCGCCGATCCGCCGTGTGAATGGCGTCCATACGCCGACGCCTTACAGCCCATCGCTGGAAGCCGCGGTGGTGCCGCACGTAGAATCGATCACCCAGGCCATCCGCAACCTGGCAGCCGAGTAGGAGCGAACCCATGGCTATTCCGATCACGGCGCCTCGACTCGGCTGGAACATGGAGCAAGGCGTTTTCCTCGGCTGGCTGAAGGCCGACGGAGACGCCATCCGAGTGGGCGATGCGCTGTTTTCGCTGGAAGGCGAAAAGGCGGCGGAAGACGTCGAATGCCTCGACGCGGGCACCTTGCATATTCCGGCGAATGCTCCGCAAAAAGGCGACACGGTCCTCGTCGGCGCCTTGCTTGGATACCTCTTGCAACCCGGCGAATCACCGCCGACGCCGGAAACAATGCCGACTCCCATTGCTGCCGCGGCGGAACACGAGGCCGCTAAGGTAATAACTGCTCCCGCGGAGGCGAAGCCGCGCGAACGCCTCGCTAGTTCGCCCCGCGCTCGCCGCTTGGCGCGAGAGCTGAACGTCGATTGGAAGCAAGCGAACCGTTCCGGCGCCTCAAGCCGCATCTGCGAGCGCGATGTTCGCGCGCTGGCGGAGGCTGGTCATACACCCGGCAACAATACACGTCGCCTGATCGCGGAACGCATGGTCGCGAGCCAAGAGACCACGGCGCCCGTCACCCTGATGACGACGATCGATGCCACGGAACTCGTTCGGTTTCGCGAACGATGCAAGACGAAGGGTTCAGCGGTTCCGTCCTACACCGACCTGCTCATCAAGCTTTCCGCGGCCGCGCTTGCGAAGCACTCCGCTCTGAACTCACGCTGGGAAAACGAACGCGTTGTGCCTTCGCCCGGCATTCACATCGGCATCGCGGTCGATACGGAGGCCGGCTTGCTCGTTCCCGTCCTCCGCGACGTCGTCTCGCTTTCGCTCGCCGAATTGACCGCCCAATCGCGAGTTTTGATCGATCGAGCCCGAACCGGGAAGCTCTCCGGTAAGGAACTTCGCGGCGGCACGTTTACCGTCTCTTCGCTTGGCGGATTCGGTATCGACGCATTTACGCCGATCATCAACCTTCCCGAATGTGCCGTGCTCGGCGTGGGTCGCATTCGGCGCGTTCCGGCGGTCGTCGAGGATCAGATCGCCATTCGCGATCAGTTGACGCTGAGCCTCACTTTCGATCACCGCATCGTCGATGGTGCGCCAGCCGCGCGATTCCTGCAAACGCTGACGCAATACGTCGAAACGCCGGGCTCGATCCTCGACGGAGCTGCGACATGAAAAGCGATTTGCATGGAACGGTAAGCCTCGTCACCGGAGCCGCTCAGGGGATCGGTCAGGCTATCGCCGATCGGTTGGCCTTGAACGGCAGCCGGGTTGTGTACGCGGACCTGGATCCGGCGAAGACCGCGGAAGCCGCGAAGGCTCACCCTGGTTGCGTCGGTATGCGAATGGATGTGACCCAGCCGAACGAGATCGAAGCCGTCATCAGCAAGATCGTCGCCGAGTTCGGCAAGCTGGATCTGCTCGTCAACAATGCCGGCGTCAACACGATCGCTCATCGCGTCACGATCGACGAATTTCCTCGCGAGGAGTGGGACCGCCTTCTGAATGTCGATCTTCATGGCGTGTTCGAAGTAAGCCGAGTCGCGGCCCGCGTCATGAAGAAGCAACGATCGGGCCGCATCATCAACATCGCGTCGATCGTCGGCTTGGTTCCGCTTCGCTTGCAGTGCGCCTTAGTGGCTGCGAAGGCGGGCGTCGTCAATCTCACGAAAGCGATGGCCCTTGAACTCGGCCCGGATGGCATCCTCGTCAACGGCATCGCCCCCGGCTCAACCCTGACGGAGGGGACGCGGAAGCTCTTCTATGCCGAAGGGGGCAAGTTCCGCGATAGCGTGCAGCCAGGTCTTGATCATGTCTTCCTCGGGCGACCCGCGACGACCGACGAGATCGCCGTCGCCGCCTTGTTTGGCCGATCGAGAACGGCCTTCGCGTGGGCCACATCTTGACCGTAGACGGCGACTGGACCGCAGGACCGCTCGCGACTCCTGATCTCGCCGGCCCACGACCCCAAGGTGCCGAATGGCGTCGCTCGAGCTCTCCCGAGCCGCATGTTACGCTTCCGATCGACAAGGTAAGCGGCCGTCTTCCGCAAGGCGCGATTCGGCTGATTCCTTTCTCTTTCTGCTCTACGTCGTCAACCTCATCGATCGCAACAACATCGGCATCGCCAAGCTTGCGGATGGTGGATGACACCAGGTACGCGATTCTCGACAAGGAAGGCGCGTTCGCTTTCGGGGCGGGCGTGTTTTACGTCGGCTATTTGCTCTTCGAGGTGCCCGCGAACCTGATCCTGATGCGAGTCGGCGCCCGCGCATGGATCTCACGCATTCTCATCAGTTGGGGCATCGTGTCGGCGGCGATGATGTTCGTGCAGGGGCCCTGGAGTTTCGCGGCATTGCGGGCGTTGCTAGGCGTGGCGGAGGCGGGATTTTTCCCAGGGATCATCTACTACCTCAATGATTGGTTCCCCTCACGCATCCGAGCGCGGGCCGTCGCCCAATTCATGCTCGGCGGAGCAGTCGCCAGTTTTATCGGCAATCCGCTGTCCGGCTGGATTCTCGACTCGATGAACCAAGTTGGCGGATTGCCGGGCTGGCAGTGGATCTTTTTGCTCGAAGGCATCCCCGCCGTCGCGTTGGGATTCGTGACTCTCGCAGTGCTGACCGACAAGCCCGAGCATGCAACCTGGTTGCGGCCGGAAGAGCGAGCCTGGCTGACGAACTTGATCCGCAACGACCGAATCGCTCATGCCGCCGGGGGCAAACATTCGCTTGCGGATGCGTTTCTCGATCCGCGCGTTTGGCTCTTGATCGCCGTTTATTTCACGGTTGCGATGGGAGACAACAGCTTCGCGTTCTACATACCGAGCTTTTTGAAAAGCCAGTTCCCTGATTGGTCCGCTTCACGCCTCGGTCTGCTCGCGGCTGTACCGAGCGCGACGGCGATGGCGTGTATGGTGCTCGTGGGCCGGCATTCCGATCGCACCGGCGAACGCCGTTGGCATGTTGCGGGCTCGGCGCTGGTCGCCTCCTTCGGATGGGCGATAGCCTCGCTCGCCGCGTCCGGCGTTCTTGATGCGTATGTGGATGCCCGATGGATTTTCGTCGGGGCCGCCGTGGTGACGTTGGCGGGCATGAAGAGCATGCTCCCGACCTTTTGGACGCTGCCGCCGATGTTTCTCGCCGGTTCCGCTGCGGCAGGCGGCATTGCCCTCATCAACTCGGTCGCGAATCTCGGCGGCATGTTTGGGCCGACCGTCATCGGATGGATTGAAAGCTCCACCGGGACTTACACCTGCGGCTACCTTGTCCTCGCCGCCGCATTGTTGTGCGGCGGCTTGCTCGTACTGCGCATCAAGCCGCCTGATTCCGACTTGAAGCACGCGATCAAGTCATCGTCCCGCGACCTCCCGTAGTCCGGCGTCTATTGGGGCGCCCGACGGATTTGAGCGGCGCATTTCTTATAATCCGGTTCCTTCGAAATCGGATCGACCGCGTTGAGCGTAAGCAGGTTCGCAAGTTTCGTTTCGTCGAAGAACGGAATGAAGAGCGAACCGCGCGGCGGCTTGCCGCGGCCTTCGATCCACACGGGAAGACGCAGTTCGCCGCGGCGCGTCGTTACGATCGCCTGTTCGCCGGTTCGAAGGTTCAAGCGAGCAGCATCTTCGGGATGCATTTCCACACGTAGGTACGAGACAGCGCGGCACGCCGAGAGCAGCGCTCGCATCGTCATCATCGCGGTATGCCAGTGTTCCAGCACTCGCCCCGTGCAGAGCCAGAAGGGATATTCTCCGCCTGGTTCCTCTTGGTGGAGCGATTCTCAGCGAACCAAATTTGGGCTCGATCGTCTTTAGTGAGCGGAATGGGCTGGCGAACTGAATACGCTGCCACAGCGGACATGGGGATCCGCTCTCCTTCGACGAAGCGGAACTTGGATTTCGCGCCATTGTCCGTCGCGGCTCGACGACCGGCCATCGCATGCCGCGTGCCTTCGCCAGTTCTTCGTAGGCGCCACGTCCTTGTTCTTGAGGAACGTAAAACTGGTAATCTTCGTAAAGCTGCTTGTCGACATTCACGTCGTATTGGCGATTCCAGTTCTTCGGCACCTCGCGCTTCCTCCGCATCAGTGAAGCGGAGAAATCGGCCGTCTTTGTCGCGCATGCCGGGATGGCCAGGTCGAACAGTTTGCGGAGCCAAAGCGATCGTCATCCAGCAATCGTCATGAGCCTGGCCTGGCGGCTGCACATCCGGAACCACTGCTGTGTCCGCCGTTCGGAATTGCCGAAGATGCCGTTCTTCTCCGCCCAGAGGGCGGCGGGAAGGACGGAATCGGCAAGTTCGGTCACGTCGCGGTCGGGTAGACTTGGAGACGATGGAGCCCTATCCTGCAATCGGTTCTTCGCTTGGAAAATGCGGCATGTGCAGGTCCGGCAAGCGATTGGCAATGGCCCGGATTCATGACCTGGACGAACATTGTGGCGATGTCGCCGCTTGCCAGCCAGGCCAGTGGGCGTGAGAACTTCTCCACATCAAAACGGTATGATGCCCGATCGTCGGTCGAATGCGGTCTGCCGGCAGGTTCCACATTTCTTCGCATTGCCTGCGGTGGTCCGCGTTGGCGACCAAACGCCCGCCGGGAAGCCCATGGCAAAGCGTACCGACTTCCCGTACCGTGCCGCACGCGGACGGCTGGCCTGTGAGGCTGGTGGGGGCATCGCCCGGTTTGCCGAAATGCCCCGAAAGCAGGTGGATGCCGTGGATCAGGCGATTCATGTCGGTGCCGCGGGTGTGCTGATTCACCCCCATGCACCAGAGGCTGGTGATGCGTTTGTTCGGGTCGGCGAATTTGCTCGCAAGCATGCGGATTTGTGCGGCGGGGACGCCGGAAATCTTTTCCACATGCTCCGGAGTGTAGGCGCGAAGCTTTTGTCGATACTCGTCGAAGGTGATTGCTTTGCCGTTGAGCGAGGGCGCCTCCTCATCCATGCGGAAAGCGACGAATCGTTCGACGAAATTGCGGTCGTATTTGTTCTCTTCGATCAACAGATGTGCGATGCCGTTAGCGATCGCGAGGTCGCTGTGGGGCCGAAATTCCACGTAGTGTTGGCAATGCTCCGTCGTGCGCGTGCGGCGAGTGCCGAGGTCGATCAGCTCGACCGTTTCGCCTCGCGATCGGCGATCGACGATGCGGCTAAAGAGGACGGGGTGCATCTCGGCGGAGTTGCAGCCCCAAAAAATGACGAGGTCGGCTCGATCGAGGTCATCGTAGCAGCCCGCCGGTTCGTCGACGCCGTAGGTGGACAAGAACCCGGTGACGGCCGATGCCATGCACAGACGCGCATTCGCTTCGATGTGGTTGTTTCCCAGGCCCGCCTTCATGAATTTCTGGGCAGCGTACCCTTCCGGGATGGTCCATTGTCCCGAGCCATAGAAGGCAAACCGGGCTGGGTCCTACATGATGCGTTCAGCCATCACGTCGAGCGCTTGATCCCAGGAAATGGGTTCGAGCTTTCCGTTGCGGCGGAGCAGGGGTTCGGTGAGGCGGTCGGCGCCGTAAAGGATTTGGCCGACATGATAGCCTTTGACGCAAAGCAGTCCCTTGTTGACTTCAGCGAGACGATCGCCGGCCACAGCGACCACTCGGCCGTTGCGCACGCCAACTTGGACGTGGCATCCGGTACCGCAGAATCGGCAGGGGGCCTTGTTCCAGACGACGTCGTTGGGTGCTGGCGGAGCGGGGGGCGCGCTGTTGCCGGGCGTCTGCGCCGCGACCGGCATTCCCGCCTTCGCCTGCGCGATGGCCGTCGCGGTCGCCATCGCAGACATGCGCAGAAAATCCCGACGACTGGCATCGCTTCGCATCATGACCGGCTTCCTCGCCATTCCAAGGGGACGAGCGGCGGTTCAACGTCTTCGAATCCCACGAACACGACATCCACCTGCACCACGCCTGTCAGGCGAACGAGTCGATCGTGGGCCAGTTTGCTGGACTCTTCATCTGACGTCTCGAGTACCGCCGGGATGCGCGGTCCCTGCGTTTCGCGGGGTCAATCCCTGTTCGATCGACAATGCGGAACAAACCGACGCCAAGCGTCAGCTTCGTTCGCAACGGTAATCACCGATCCGCTGATCGGCATAGCAGCACTCGATCCGTCCGTCCATTCAGCAATAGCAAGTGCGATAAGTGGGACGCATCGTTGGTGATATCAATATAAGCGCGCCAAGCCTAAACAAGACAAAAGGATCTTTTTATCACCGGTGCGGAAGATATCGACTATGGTAACCCGCGGGGAGCACCGTGATCTCTCCTTCGGAGGAGGACCGCCATGCATCGTCGCCGAGTCCTCATGTGCCTAGCCATGACGCCCCTTGCGATTCTCGCGGCGGTATCTTGGTCGATTGTTGCCGACGAAGCGGTCGACCTGAGCCTGTCGCGAAAGTCTGGTTGCCAAGGAAGTCGCCAAGTTTCCCGTGATGATCCGCACGCCTTCCGCGATGGTTGAATCAGGCCTGAAGGACATGCACGGAAAGCCGGTCATGATCCGTTGCGCGAACCTGCCATGACGGACGGCCAGCCAATCTCGATCGAACGCGGGGCGACGATCTTCAAGCAATTTCATCAGGGGCTGCACGCCGCGCTGAAATCTGACCTGCCTCCTCGTGCCCGACGCAAAACTATGATGCTTTGCGCGTTTGGCCGACGGGCGATCGATTCCTTTCGCCGAGTCGATGCGTCTTTGTTCCCAGTGCCATAGACCCGCAGAAACGCGACTACGACCATGGCGCGCATGGCGGTATGCGAGGGGCATGGGATTTGACCGCAAGGCGGTCGCGTCCGCAATCACTGCATCGATTGCCACGACGCGCATCTCCGAAGTATCCGAAGGTGATGCCGGTCTTTCCGCCCGCGGATCGTTTTCCGGTCGCTGGGGCGGAACATGCCGAGGGAAACCTCGATCCGAAAGGAGACCGCCATGCCCGACCCTAAGCGTACGCCGCTGCCGATGGCCGCGGGAAATCCGACACGTCGCGCGGTCCTGAAAGGGGCAGGGGCGATGCTGGGAATAGCGGCCTTCGCGAAGGCGATCGCTCCGCTGTTCGAATGGACCAGCAATCTCTCGGCCGACGAGTTTCTGCAGAAGCACTACAAGGAACTCGGTCCACAAGAAATGGCTCAGGTGCTGCGTCGTTTGGAGCAGGAAACGAAAGATCAAACCGGCGTCGAGGTGGAAATCAAGGATCCGCATGCCTTGCCAGGCGTGAAGTTCGGCTACGCGCTCAACCTTTCGATCTGCGTCGGTTGCCGCAAGTGTGCCGAGGCCTGCCATCAGGAGAACAACCACGACCGTCCTTCGCAAAACTCCTACATCCGCGTGCTGGAGATGCAGGCTGGGTCGATGGACATGGAACGAGGAACGGCTCACTATCGTCGTCCGGTACCTGGCAAGGACCGTTTCTATATGCCGGTCCAATGTCAGCAGTGCGACCATCCGCCGTGCGTCAGCGTCTGTCCTGTCGAGGCTACGTGGAAGGAAGACGACGGCATCGTGGTGGTTGATTACAACTGGTGCATCGGCTGCCGCTATTGCGAGGCCGCGTGTCCGTATCATGCTCGCCGTTTCAACTGGACGAAGCCGACGGTACCGGCGAATCAGATCAACCCCGACCAGGGGTATCTTTCGAATCGGATTCGGCCTCAAGGGGTGATGGAGAAGTGCACGTTCTGCCTGCACCGCACCCGCGAAGGTCAACTTCCCGCCTGTCTGGAGGCCTGTCCGACCGGTGCCCGCGTCTTCGGCAATCTGCTCGACCCAGACTCCGAGATTCGTTGGGTCATCGAAAACAAACGCGTGTTCGTCCTGAAAGAAGAACTCGGCACGAGACCGAACTTCTTCTACTTCTTCGACAAGTAGGGACGCGGCATGGGCCGTGACGAAACGTCAAGAACGGGTGAATCATGAATGACACGCCCGCCACGCCGGAAACGCCGCACGCCGCCAGCCACCTGGTCGGGTATCCGCGTTTTCTCTGGCGAAGTATGGTCCTCGCCACCGACGGCAATCTGCTCTTCTACGCCTGGATGACGGCGCTGACGGCAGTGTTCCTGGTCGGGCTCAACGCCTGGACCTACCAGGTCTCCGAGGGGATGATCCGCACGCACATGACCGATCATGTCTCGTGGGGACTTTACATCGCGAATTTCACGTTTCTCGTCGGGCTGGCTGCCGGCGGCGTGATGATGGTTATCCCAGCCTACCTCTATCACGATCGCGAGATGCACGACATCGTCATCATCGGAGAATTGCTCGCGATCGCCGCCATCCTCATGTGTACCGGATTCGTCGTCGTCGATCTCGGACGGCCCGATCGTTTCTGGCATCTCATCCCGGGCATCGGACGATTCAACTGGCCTATATCCATGTTGACTTGGGATGTGATCGTCCTCAACGGCTACCTGCTGCTGAATCTTCACATTTGCGGGTATCTGCTGTATACGCGGTTCCTCGGGCGGGAACCGAATCCGAGGTGGTATGTGCCGTTCGTGTTTCTCTCGATCGTCTGGGCGATCAGCATTCATACCGTCACCGCTTTTCTTTACTGCGGACTCGGAGGGCGGCCGTTGTGGAACTCGGCGTTGCTCGCCCCGCGGTTCCTCGCATCGGCGTTCGTGTCGGGTCCGGCGTTCATCATCGTCACGTTGCTTGCCTTGCGGAAGTTCGCAGGCCTCGCCTCGAGCGACGGCCCGATCCGCACGTTGCTCGCAATCATTCGCGTCGCGATCCTGATCAACTTGCTGATGTTGGCTTCGGAACTATTCACCGCGTTCTACACGGGCGGCGCTCATGCCGCGTCGCTGCGTTACCTATTCTTCGGCCTGCACGGCGCTCACGCCTTGGTTCCGTGGGCGTGGCTGTCCGTCGC
>JAXMAT010000082.1:0-8107 GCA_046350235.1 Gemmataceae bacterium
AACCTCGGCAGCTACGTCTGGTCGCTGGTCGCGGATCCCGCCTCGGGAGCGATCTTCGCCGGCACCGGCCCCAAGGGAACCGTTTACCGCATCGGGGCCGACCTCAAGGCGGAGCCTTTTTACGTGACGAAGCAGGACCATGTCCTGAGTTTGGCGATCGCTCCAGGCGGCGGCCTCTATGCGGGCGTGGACAAAGAAGGGCTGGTGTACCGCATCGACACGAAGAACAAAGGCTTCGTGGTCTACGATGCGTCGCAGAGCGAAGTGCGGGCCTTGGCGGTCGATGATGACGCGATCTATGCGGGGACCAGTTCGCCCGGGACGCGGAAGCCGCCAACCGGCTTCCGCCCGCCGACCTTGCCGATCAGCGGTACCGGCACGGGCACAGGAGGCAATACGCCTTCCAGCAAAACGCCCGACGCGGAACCGGAATCGACGCCGTCGAAATCGAAAGCCGCCACGGGGCCGACGGGTTCCTTCGCCGCGGATGACGGCAAAGGCATCGGCGTCTCGCCCCCCTCTTCACCCGGCTCCAGCGAGAATTCCGTCTATCGCATCGGCAAGGATGGCTCGATCCGTGAGATTTTTCGCGAAAAGGCGATGGTCTTGCGGCTCCTTCGCCTCAAGGATCGGCTGCTCGTCGGCACAGGCATGCAGGGGCAGCTATTCGAGGTGAACGAGGAAACGAAGGAGAAGGCCGAGATCGCCCGGCTCGACCATGGCCAAATTCTCAGCATGCTGAAACGGCGCGATGGTTCCGTCGTTCTCGGCACGGGAGATCCGGGAAAACTCTATGTGTTGGAAAATCGCTATGCCGCCAAGGGGACGCTGACTTCCGAGGTGCTGGATGCGAAGCTCACCAGCAAGTGGGGGACGATCCATTGGGTAAGCGATGCTCCCGCCGGGACCGCCGCCTCCATCGCGGTTCGCGCCGGCAATGTGGCCGATCCCGACGCGACGTGGAGCGATTGGTCCGCCGAGCAAATCGATCCCGCAACCGCGTTTGCCAAAGCGCCGACCGCGCGCTACCTGCAATACCGCGTGACGCTCACGACGACTTCGCCGGACGCGACCCCGGAACTTCGGCAGATCGTCGTTCGCTACAAGACGACCAACCAAACCCCCGAAATCACCAGCTTCGACGTCCCCGACCTCGACGCGACCGCCCTCGACAGCCCGAAGAAGCTGAAGCTCAAATGGTCCGCCGTCGATGCCAACGAGGACGAACTGAACTACCGTCTTTACGTCCGCAAAAAGGAATGGACCGACTGGGTGCTGCTTGAGGAGAACCTCGAGAAAAACGACACGACTGGGATCCGGCCACCATGCCCTCCGGCTCTATCAAGCGAAGGTCGGGCGATAGCGATCGCCGCGACAACACGCCGGAAGAAACGCTGTACGCAGAGAAGATCAGCGGTTGATCGATCGTCAGTAACGAACCGCCGACCGTGACTGCGAAACTTGCTGGCATCGAAGGGGAACACGCGGTCATCCAAGTCGCGGCATCGAGCCCGCTGGTTCGCCTGATCGAAGCGTCGTTCGCGATCGACGGAAGCCGTTGGTCGAGCACATTTCCCACGGACGGCCTTCTTCGACAGCAAACAAGAAACGCTTCGCATTCGCACTGACTCGCTCCGCCCGGGTACGCACGTTCTTGTGGTCCGCGTCAAAGACGCTGCCGGCAACGTCGGCAGTGCGGATGTCGTTTTTCGCATTGCAAAAGGGAAATAGGGGCTCCCTGGCTCGGGTGCCTGCTACCACTTGAACTTCGCCCGGATCTGCGGATTCAATCTTCTGCCGGCCATTCGCCGCGCCAAGAGATACGATCGCCTCCGCTGCGGAGGCGGCCATGTCGTCGCGCGATTTTCACGTCCACGCCGGCGGCGTGCGGCGTGATCACCACGTTCTCCGCTTTGAACAGCGGATGATCCTTCGCGGGCGGTCCTGCTCGAAGACGTCGAGCCGAGCGCCGGCGATCTTCTTGGCCGCGAGTGCCTCAGCCAAGTCCGCTTCGTTGACGCGGCCGCGGGCGGTGTTGATGAGGAATGCGGTCGGCTTCATCAGCGACAGCGACTCGCGGTTGATGATGTGCCGTGTCCTTGGTCGAAGGCAGATGCAGCGATAGGTGATCGGATTGCTTCAGCAGGGTTTCCCACGTCACCAGTTCGATCCCCTGTTCTCGCGAAGTCCGCATCGGGAAATGGATCGTGCAATGACCTTCATGCCGAAATGCAAGACCGCGGCAGAGCGACGGCTTTGCCGATGCGGCCCATCCCTGCGATGCCGAGCGTCAGGGTGAAGGGGCAGCGTCGTTCACGCGGCCATCGCCCGGCAATGCGTTGCCGAGGTGTTGCGGAATCAGGCTTTTTCGCGGCGAGGGCGAGCATCAACGTGAAGGTGTGTTCGGCTACCGCGTCTTGATTCGTGTTCGGTGATCGTGACGGCGATCCCGCGTTCCGGCACATCGTCGGCAGATCGACGCGCGTCGTACCCCACGCCGGACGCGTGCGATGACGCGAAGGTGATGGGCCTCGATGACCTTGCGTGTAGGGTTCTGATCCCGCGAGCGAGGCGACGCAACCGGTTAGGGCGCCGAGGATGTCCGATTCGATCAGCTGGGCTGAGGCCGGGGTAGACCAACTCGAATCCCGCATCCTTCAGCACGCGGGCGTAAATCCCTTCGGAACCGGCCAGCAACGCGGGAGCGATCAGCACTTTCGTAGCATGGCGAATCTCGGCGGCGTGAGAGAGGAGGCGAGAATGCAACCAATCTACGCGCGGCGAAGGGCCTGGCCAGCGCGAACGCCTCACCTTGTCAGGAAAATCGAGCTGCTGCTTGCTGCCGGTGATGGCGGCCGTGAGTTCGCTTTCGGTGGGCGAGAGATACTTCGACGGCAGTGTTATTCCTGACTTCGTTTTGATCTGTGCCGGCGCCACGCCCGTCTTCGAACGAAATGGACTTTCACGTTGCCGGCGGGGACCATCCGCAATCCTCGTAGACGCCATCCTTCCGCGTGGGGCGTGCGTCGAGCTTTTTGCCGTCAGGATAGGTGAAGATGACGGCGACGTTCGGCAACGGTTCCCCGTCGAACAGAACTTTCCCTTGCAGCATCCCTTCCGGTTCGGAAGAGCAGCCAGCGAGGAACATGCAAAGGAAACCGAGCGAACGAAGGTGATGCATCCATCCTGACGGAAGCGGTAATGGTATTACTTCGTCATATGTCTGCCCGTGGTTCGCGCCTACTTGCCTTTGTGATCGGTTTCCAATCGATGTCGAACTTCTGGCTGCCAGGCTTCACTTTGTAATCCAAAACCCGCGGTCGGAGGCATGCCGAACGACAAACCGGGGCGCGGAGTTTTGGATTCTTTCGGCGGATCGATAACTTGGACTTTTACAGGGCCAACGGGCGGATTCTCGATCCTGTAGTGGCCGTCAGCATCGGTGCTGCCGGATGCGGTTTTTGTGGTTGCTGAGGACGACAATAAGGACTTTATCGAGGGCCTTGCCGTCCATCGTTGCCCGGCCGCTCAACGTGGGAACGCCGGAGTCAAGCAGCCGAGGAGAACGAAGCGCCCGCATGCCAACATCAGCAGACGTAAGAACATGGAAATGGAACTCCAAATGAGGAAGGGCGGCACGTAAGGCCGCCCGAATGAGTGCGGAATCAGTCTAGGCCTTACGGGTTCCAGTTCGAATCCAAGAGTCTGGCCGTCAGATGGATGGACAGCGGTCCAAAAGGTCTGAGGCGTGATCGAGCTTGCCACGGTTCGTACGGTCCCATCCGCGAGTGCGGCGACAATGATGCCGGTGTGCGGGGAACCAGGTAGCCAACGCCACGAATTGGCGGCAGTCCGCCGTTGATCTTGGGACCATAGGTTCGCGGCCAGCTGCCCCACGTCGAAGGATCCTGAACCGGATAGGGAGCTTGATAGAGGTCGAACACGGGGGTGCGGTAGGGATCGGTGTAGTTTGCCCGAACTGATCGCGGTTCCGCTCAACGTAAGTCCGCCCGCCAGGTCGCGACATGCCGGGACGCCTTCGCTTTCGCTGAGTGCTCGATGAACATGATCGTATTCGAGGTGCCATCGGTAATCGTGTTGATCTTGTATCGTGATTTTGCTCCACCCCAGGCGGGGTCGGAAGGATCGCCGCTGTTCAAGGATTCGGAAAACAAGGCGGCATTCGCAGCATAGCTGGTCGGTGCCCAATTCGAGGAGTTGGCCGTCCCCTTTAGGCTGAAGTCGGAAGGGCAAGTGAACAGCGGCAAAAACACCTGACTCCCGAGGCGGCGATGCCGCTGCTGGCGTACGCGTTGTAAAGCGGCTGTTGCTCGACGAAAGGGAACAACCCAACGAAGATGCTTCCTCGTCGTACCGGTGCCGATTTGGTTGTTCAGGGCCGGCAGTTTCTTGTAGGTGTCGTTGTAATTGTGGCACGCTAACGAAAACTGCTTCAGATTGTTGGTGCAGGTGGTGCGGGCGGCCGCTTCACGTACTTTTTGAACAGCGGGGACCAGCAAGGCGATCAGGAACGGCGATGATGGCGATGACGACGAGCAGCTCGATCAGCGTGAAGCCGTGGAGCGTCGGAACGAAGAATGACGCAAACGAAGCATGTTGCTTCTCCTGATCCGAAAGCTGGAAAAATCGGTTCTTGTCAACTTAGCTCAAAATGAGCCAATCCGCAATTCGGACGAGTCCTAGTTCGGACGAACCTGTGGGTTGGTAACGAACCAAGGCCGCCTAGTCGTCGCTCGCCCTATCCCACAAGGTGACTGCACCCACGAAATCCGAGATCCTAGCGCCCGCCCCGACGAACCGGACGTCCGCCGCATGGATCCGCTTCGCCGTCCCCGCGATCGGCCGCACGCCTTTTCTGAGCTTCCCACAAGGGAGCCGCCATGAGTCAGATCGGAGCTGCGTCCCGGCTTGGCCGACGTGCCCGCCGCCGAATCGCCGCCGTCAGCTTCATCGACGGCAAGAACGCCCGTCTCAACTACCGCGGCATCGCCGTCGAACAGCTGGCCCGGCAAAGCTGCTTCGAGGAAACCGCCTACCTGCTTCCTCAAGGGCGATCTGCTGACCCAGCGACAACTCGCCGACTTCGACGATCAGCTTCGCCATCATCGCCGGATCAAGTATCGCCTCAAGGACCTCATGAAGTGCCTGCCGGAAAACGGGCACTCCGATGTACGCGCTGCAATCGAGCGTGGCCGCGATGGGCATGTTCTACGAGGCCCGCGACGTCGGCAACGGCAGAGCAACTGGGAGTCCGTCGTCCGCCTGATCGCGAAGCTGCCGACCGTCGTCGCCGCGTTTCATCGCATCCGTCATGGCGACGAGCCGATTCAGCCGCGCGACGATCTCGATCATGCGGCCAACTTCTACTACATGCTGTTCGAGCGAGAGCCTTCGCCTTCGGTTCGCAAGGTGATCGACGCCTGCCTCATCGTGCATGCCGAGCACACGATGAACGCCTCGACGTTCGCCGCTCGCGTGACCGGTTCGACGCTGGCGAATCCCTACACGGTGATCAGCTCGGCCATCGGCACGCTCACCGGCCCGCTGCATGGCGGAGCGAACGAAGAAACGCTCGACATGCTTCAGGAGATCGGTTCGATCGAAAACCTGAAGGCGTGGATCGACGAGGCCCAGGCCAAGAAAAAGAAGTTCATGGGGCTTCGGCCATCGCGTACAAGGTGAAGGATCCACGCGCGACGGTGCTGCAAGATTTGGCCGAGCATGTGTTCGTCGAGACCGGCCGACCCGCACGCTACGATTTGGCCGTCGCCATGGAAAAGGAGATGGCGAAGATCCTCGGCCCGAAGGGGATTTTCCTGAACGTCGATTTCTACAGCGGCATCGTCTACGAAGGCCTCGGCATCCGCGCGATCTGTTTACGCCGATCTTCGCCATCGCCCGCGTCGCCGGTTGGTCGCTCACTGGCTGGAGCAGTTGCAAAACAACCGCATTCTTCCGGCCCGAGCAGGTCTACGTCGGCAAGCCAAACATCGACTACGTCCCGCTCGAAAAGCGACCGTAGTAAGCACGACACAAGCCGGGGGCGAACGAAGCAGCCCCGAGGACAAGCAGACCAATCAAGTCTGCAGTTCGAATTCCAGGAGCTCACTTCGTTCGCCCCTGGGCTTGCCGCTACTGTTACTTCCCCTGTAGTTTCGCCTCGGTGTATTTCTCCAGCTTCCGCGCGTCCGCGTTGAATTTGCGGATGCCGTCGCTCAGCTTCTCCACCGCCATCGCGTCTTCGTTGTGCATCCAGCGGAACGACTTTTCGTCGAGGTGGATCTTCGGCGCGTCGGACTTCTTCGCGTTCTCTGGGGACAGCTTTCGCGGGAGGTCGCCGTCGGTCTTGGCGAGCTGATCGAGCAATTCAGGGCTAATGGTCAGCAGGTCGCAGCCGACGAGGCGGACGATTTGATCCGTCTTGCGGAAGCTGGCTCCCATCACCTGCGTCTTGTAGCCGTACTTCTTGAAGTAGTCGTAAATCTTCGTCACCGATGCGACGCCCGGATCCTCGTCGGCCGGAATGTCGGCGCCCTTTTCCTTGCGATACCAATCGTAGATTCGGCCCACGAAAGGCGAGATCAGCGTTACGCCCGCTTCCGCACAGGCGACGGCTTGGGCAAACGAAAAGAGCAATGTCAGGTTGCAGTGAATGCCTTCCTTCTCGAGCTTCTCCGCAGCCTTGATGCCTTCCCAAGTGCTCGCGATTTTGATAAGGATCCGCTCGCGGCTGAATTTTCCTGCCTCATACAGTTCGATGATGCGATGAGCCTTTCGCATCGTCCCATCGGTATCGAAGCTCAGGCTCGCATCCACCTCGGTCGAAACCCGGCCCGGAATCACTTTGAGGATCTCCATGCCGAATGCGACGAGGAGCCGATCCATGAATGCTTCGGTACGACTCGCGCCAGAGTCGTTTGCGGAGTCGCGGATGGATTGATCGATGAGGTGGGCGTATTGCGATTTCTGAGCCGCCTGCAAGAGCAGCGAGGGGTTCGTGGTCGCGTCCTGCGGTTTGAGCCGGGCGACCGCTTCGATGTCTCCCGTATCGGCAACGACGGTGGTGTAGCGTTTGAGCGATTCGAGCTGATTCATGGCGGTCATCTCCGGTGTGGGCCTGCATGCAAACTTGTTGCAAGTTAGATACCGCGTTCAGAGCCTGAATGCGCATCGCGGTGATGTGACGCACACTGGCTATTTCAGCAACTTCAGGAATCGCTCGTAGGGCTCGACCCATCGGCCCGGGTGTTGCGGCTCGAAGGTGCGGACGTCGAACGAATGACGGACGATTTCGCGAGCGTCCGAAAGATTGCTGATGAGCTTTAGGCCGATCGCTTGGACCAGCACGTTGCCGATCGCGGTCGCTTCCACGGGGCCGGCCACGACGGGGCGGTTGCAGGCGTCGGCGGTTAATTGGCAGAGCAGCGTATTCTGACTGCCGCCGCCCACGATGTGGATCGTGTCGAGCCGATGGCCGACCATGTCTTCCAGCCGTTCCAGTACCCATCGGTAACGCAGGGCCAGGCTTTCCAGGGCGCAGCGAACCGTGGCGCCGGGCGTCGTCGGTTCCGGTTGGCCCGTCTGCCGGCAGAACTCGGCGAACGCTCGCGGCATGTCGGGGGGCAGGATGAACGACGCGTTGTCCGGATCGACCAGGCTCGCGAACGGCGTCGCATCCTCAGCCAACTTCATCAAATGCTCGTAGGTGTAGGCGACGCCCTGATTTTCCCAGGTCCGCCGACATTCCTGCACGAGCCACAGGCCCATCACGTTTTTCAGCAGGCGAATCGTGCCGTCCACGCCGCCTTCGTTCGTGAAGTTGTAGGCGAGCGTTTTTTCGTCCGTCCGCGGTTCGCGCGTCTCCACACCCATCAGCGACCATGTGCCGGAGCTGATGTACGCCCAACGCGTCCCCTGCGACGGCACTGCCGCTACCGCAGCGGCCGTGTCATGGGTGGCCGGGGTGATTACCGGAATTGAAGGCATGCCGGTCTGCGTCGCCAGTTGCGTGCGAAGCGGGCCTAGGACCGTGCCCGGTTGCACGAGCGTCCCGAGCACTTTGTCCGGAATGCCGAGCTTCGAAAGC
>JAXMAT010000083.1:0-7393 GCA_046350235.1 Gemmataceae bacterium
CCGAAGCAAGCGGGGCCTGCAAAGACTCGCACCGAAATCGAAGCTCCGCTTCAGGATGGCGACGACTCGGCAGCCGTCTTCTGCAATCTCGTCGAACACCTTGCGTATCGGCCTGTCGCCGTCGTCTGCAAGCATCGTGCGACGCGTTCGTTATCCCGCGGCGGTTTCCAACTGCATGTTTGCATGGATGATGTCGAACAGGTCGGCCGATATGTCGAAGTGGAGATCGTCGCTCCCGAGAGCCGAAAAGAGGAAGCGACGAAGGTGCTGACCGCGGTGGCCGCCGAACTCGGTTTGTCGGATCAAGAGAAGCGATCGTATCTGCAGATGCTCGTCGGATCGAAGTGACGCAAGGAGTCGCCCCGTGGCCCCCATCATCGTCGGCAAGATCGAGGAAGTGCGTGCGGTCGTCGCCGCTGCGAAACGGGCGGGCCAAACCGTTGGTTTCGTCCCCACGATGGGCGCGTTGCATGAGGGACACGCGAGCCTTTTGCGGCAGGCGAAGGCGGAGAATCCGTTCGTCGTCGCGTCGATCTTCGTCAACCCGACGCAGTTCGCACCGCATGAGGATTTCTCCCGCTATCCGCGAACGATGGAACACGACGTCCGCATCTGCGACGAAGCCGGCACGAACCTCATCTTCCATCCCGAGCCGAAGGAGCTCTATCCGCTCGGCTACCAGACCTACGTCGAGGTGACGCAGCTTCAGCAAGGCATGTGCGGCGCATCGCGGCCCACGCATTTCCGCGGCGTCGCCACCGTCGTTTTGAAACTCTTCAACAACGTGCAACCCGATGTCGCCTATTTCGGCCAAAAAGACGCCCAGCAAGCGCGCGTACTGGAACGCATGGCGATCGATCTCGATGTGCCCGTGCGAGTCAACGTGTGCCCGATCGTCCGCGAGTCGGACGGACTTGCGATGAGTTCGCGGAATCGCTATCTCGACCCGGACCAACGCCGCCATGCGACGGTGCTGCATCGTTCGCTCGAAGCCATCCGCGCGAAGGTCGAATCGGGGGAACGATCGGCTCACGCATTGCAGTCGATGGCGAAAGACATGATCGCAGCGACGCCGGGGGCGAAGATCGACTATGTCGATATCGTCGGCTGGGACGACCTCCGGCCGATCGACGTCGTGCAGGGGGAAACGCTTGTCGCCGTAGCCGTGTGGTTCGGGACAACGCGGCTGATCGACAACCTGCGTGCATCCGACTCCCCTCTCCCCTTTGGGGAGAGGGGTTAGGGGTGAGGGTAAAGCCTGCCCGACGACGTAATGGTTCTCCCCAAGCCCCACCGTAAGCGCTTGCGTGCAGGATCAGCCGACCGCCAGCGCGATCCCCACCGTGCGCGCGCTTTCTGACAGGGCTTGGTGCATAACATCGAGATGATGCACGGGCGAGCCCCTCACCCCCAACCCCTCTCCCCCAGCGGGAGAGGGGAGCCAGACAACAACGAGACAACACATGCCGCATGCTCCTGTTTGGCCCGGAAGTCCGCATGATGCTCGAGGGGAACCACCTCGAGGAGATGAAGGTTTTCTCGAAGACCTTCACCCGGCGACCATCGCTGAGACGCTTTCGGACGAACTCACGGTCGAACAGACATGGAAGTTTCTCGAAAACACCGGCCTACGCCATCAGGCGGCGATCTTCGAGTATTTCCCGACCGATTGGCAGATTCAGATGGCGGAGGCGCCGGCAAGGAGCGGATGGCGCATCTCATCGAGAAGATGTCGCACGACGACCGCGTCGATCTCATGCAGCGCCTTTCGCCGCGCGTCGCAGAAAACCTGCTTCGTCTCGTCGATGAAGCGGACCGCCGTGACATCGCCACGCTCGTTCGCCAGGACCAGGAAACCGCCGGCGGTCTGATGACGACCGACTACGCCTGGTTGCGCAGAATCTATCGGCCACCGAAGCGCTTGAACGGCTTCGCTTGCAGGCGCCGGAAAGCGAAACGATCTACTACATCTTCATCCTCGACGACCAACGCCGCCTGCTCGGCGTCCTCTCGCTGCGCGACCTGATCCTCGCTCCGCGGCATGCGTTGGTGAAGGATCTGATGGAGTCGCAATTCGTCTCGGTGCGGATCGAAGACGACAAGAACCTCGCCGCCGACCTCATCGCCCGCTACGACTTGATCGCGCTGCCGGTGCTCGACGACAGCGGCCGACTCGTCGGCATCGTGACGCATGACGACGTCATCGACTTGGTGGTGCAGGAAGCGACGGAAGACGTCCACAAGATGGGCGGCGTCGGGCCGATGGCGGAGAACTACCTCGAAGCGAATTTCTTCACCGTTTGGCGGAAGCGGGCGTTTTGGCTTGCGTGCCTCTTCGCGGCAGAGCTGTTCACTTTTACTGCCATGGCGCATTTCGAGGCGGAGATCGACAAATTAGCGATACTTGCTCTCTTCGTGCCACTCTGCATCTCGACTGGCGGCAACTCGGGATCGCAAGCGGCAACGCTCATCACGCGTGCGATGGCCTTAGGTCAGGTGCATCTCAAGGATTGGATGAGGGTTTTGACGCATGAGTTGATGATGGGCGTTGCGTTAGGCTTGTCGCTCGGCGCGATCGGCTTTGTTCGAGCTGCACTTACGCCGGAAAGCGTGCGCGGCGAGCAACTCACTTGGGATGCTCTAAGTTGGATCATCTCTTGTTCGGTCATGTGCATTTGCATTTGGGGAACGCTGATCGGTTCAATGTTGCCGATCATTTTCAAACGCCTCGGAGTGGATCCAGGAATTGCTTCCAGCCCCTTCGTGGCGACCTTTGTGGATGTCACGGGTATCGTGATCTACTTCTCGTTCGCTAAGGTGTTTGCCACGTTTCCCGCAATGATGTAGCGGGTCAGGCTCCGCTTCGGATGGCGATAGGTCTCTCGTTCAATCTGCCAAGAATCGAATTCGATGCAGCTTCCGCGTTGAAGACCTCGGCATGCGCGGATAGGGTGGGACGGTCCTTCTCTCCCGGAATTCGGATGAACCCAACCGCCTCATCGCCGACGACGGTTCGCTATCGCGTGCTGGCATGGGCCTGTTCGCTTTCGCTGCTCACCTACATCGATCGCGTTTGCATCAAGCAGGTCGAGAAGGACATTTCGACCGACCTGGGCCTCACGACGGAGCAGTTCTCCTGGGTGTTCGCGGCTTTCGCGCTTTCCTACGCGATCTTTGAGGTGCCGACGGGTTGGCTAGGCGATCGGTTGGGACCGAGGCGGGTGCTCACTCGCATCGTCATCTGGTGGTCCGCCTTCACCGCGCTCACCGGCATGGTGTGGCCATTTCGCTGGGAAACGGACGCGATTACCGGCTACGTGCTCTTCTTCGATAGCTGGCTGCTCCTCGTCCTGATCCGCTTCCTCTTCGGCATCGGCGAGGCGGGGGCGTATCCAAACCTCGCTCGCGGTTTGCGGAGTTGGTTCCCCTTCCATCAGCGAGGGAGAACGCAAGGCCTCGTATGGATGTTCGCACGCTGGGGCGGGGCCGTCGCTCCGCCGCTGATCGCCTTTTTCTCGTACCACCTCGGCTGGCGCGGCTCGTTCTATATCTTCGGCGGCATCGGCGCCGTGTGGGCGGTCTTTTTCTGGATGTCGTTCCGCGATCGTCCGGAGGAGCATCCAGGAGTGAACGAGGCGGAGAACGACTACATTCGCACGGAACCGGGCGGAATCTCTGCGGAAAAGCGGCCCCTCTCATGGGCCACGATGCTCTCGAGCCGATCGCTGTGGCTGCTGAGCCTGATGTATTTCTGCAGCAATGCCGGGTGGTACTTCTTCATTACCTGGGATCGGCGCTACTATGAAACCGTGCTCAATCTCTCCGGGAGCAGCTTAGTAATCGCATCGAGCGCTCCGCTCTTCTTCGGAGGTTTCGCGTGCATCCTCGGCGGGTTCCTGACGGACGGGCTGGTCGGCATTTTGGGTCGAAGATGGGGTCGAACACTGCAAGGCGCGATCGCGTATTTGCTGGGCGGGCTGTTTTTCTTGCTGGCGATGTTCGTCCGCGATCCGATGATCAGTGTGGTGCTCTTGTGCGTTGCATCGTTCGTCAAGGATTTCGCGATGGGCGTGAGTTGGGCGACCTGCCTCGATATCGGCCACCGCTACTCGGGCACCGTTTCAGGCTTCATGAACATGGTGGGAAACCTCGGCGGCGCGGTGTCGTCCGTCGTGGTGGCGAAGCTCGCGAAACAGGGGGATTGGAACCTCGCCTTGGCATTCTCCGGCGCGATGTTTCTCATTGCGGCAGCATGTTGGCTCTTCATCGAACCACGCCGCGTCGTGGTCTACGAGAATGCCGTTTAGCACGATGCGCAAGCAAGCGCGGGACGCGGGTTCTGGGATGTGAATGACCTTCTCTCCGGGAACCCGCGACCGGCACTTGCTTGCGCAGCGTGCTAACTACTTCTTCTCCATCGCCTTCTTCGCCGCAGCGATCACTTTGCGGGCGTCCGTTTCATTCGGATCGGGCCAGGAGAAGTTGGCATGCACCTTGCGATCCGCTCCCGCGACAAGAATCGTCACGCCGGCGCTGTCGTTGAGGCCGTAGCCGTTGGGCCCGTCCTTGCCTTCCAGACACACGCCGACAGGGGATTTCAGGTTCAGCGATTTCTCGGCCGTCTTCAGATACGTTTCCATCTTCTCCTTGTTCTCGGCGAGGAACACGATCTCCGCATACAGCTTCGGCTCGCCCGCGGCGAAATCGTCGATAGGGCGGAGCAGCCTGAGCGTGGGCCGAGTCAGCTTGTGCACGAAGATCAGCACGCCTGGCTTATCCTTGGTTTCCTTCTCAAATCGGCGTTCCTTCCCCGCGTTCTCGCCGAGCACGCCCTGAATGCCGAAATCACCCAGCTTCTCGCCGACGGCGGGACCGGAGGTGGGATCGTCCGCGCCGAGGGCGCACACAAGCAGGAGGGACCACAGCACTCGCATCGGAAAACTCCTTGCACCAGAGGGGGCGCTATATTGACGAAAGCGATGGCCCATTGCAACCAATTCCAGGCTTCGTCATCGTCCGAACTTTCCCCTTGCACATGACGCGGAAAGGCGAATACACTGGGGCGAGTCCCACCTTAGCCCAATTTGCATAGGGGAATCCGCAATGCGTATGACTGCGTTTCTGCTCGGCGTACTCAGCCTCGCCCTCCTCGCCTTCACGGGCGTTCAAGCTCAGGATGCCAAAGGCAAGGCGAAAGAAGCCGGCAAAGAAGTGACGTTGAAGGGGAAGATCACCTGCGCCAAGTGCGACCTGGGCACCGAGACCGCCTGCAAGACCGTCATCGTCACCAAGATCGGCGGCAAGGAAGCGGTGCTTTACTTCGATCCCGCCGGCCACAAGAAGCACCACGGCGCCATCTGCAGCGACCCGAAAGCGGGCTCCGTCACCGGCACGGTGAAGGAAGAAGGCAAGCAGAAGGTCATCACCGTCAAGGACGTGAAGTTCGACTACGCTGATCGCAATCCGCGCGAAACAACGAACGCCGCCACGCAAGGGCGGCGTTTTTCGTTTCGGCAGAGCCGCGCACGTTAGTAAGCGGCCAGCAGGTTCCCTGGAGCAGAAGCATCCAATCTTCAAATGCTGGATACTTATCGTTGAGAGAACCTGCTGGCCGCGTACTAACGTGCGCGGCTCTGCCGAACTACGAACAACTCACCTCGCCGGAATCGGGCCACCACGTTAGGATACCCTCGTTCAGGAGGACCCGCATGCGCATCGTTTTGGCCAATCCGCGCGGCTTTTGCGCGGGCGTCAATATGGCGATCGACAGCCTGGAACGCGCTCTCGATCTCTTCGGCACCCCGCTCTACGTCTATCACGAAATCGTCCACAACCGCCACGTAGTCGAACGCTTCCGCAAGCGCGGCGTCGTCTTTGTCGATCGCATCGACGACATCCCCGACGGCAGTCATGTTCTCTACAGCGCCCACGGCGTCGCTCCCGAAATCCGGCAAGCGTCGGCCGAACGCAACCTCCATGCGATCGACGCCACCTGCCCGCTCGTCACCAAGGTGCATCTCGAAGCCGTCCGCTTCGCCAACGAAGGCTACACGATTCTCCTGATCGGCCACGAAGGGCATGACGAAGTCGTCGGCACGCTCGGCGAAGCCCCGCATGCGATCCGCTTGGTGCAGGACGCGGCCGAAGCCGAAGCGCTCGATCTGCCTGCCGATGCGAAGATCGCGTTTCTCACGCAAACGACGCTGAGCGTGGACGACGCGGAAGTCATCATCCGAGCGATCCGCAAGAAGTACCCGCAAGTCGTCGGCCCCTCGCGCGACGACATTTGTTACGCGACACAGAATCGCCAGGAAGCGGTGAAGGAACTGGTGCCGGAAGCAGATCTCGTCATCGTTCTCGGCAGCCAAAACAGCAGCAACAGCCTCCGCCTCGCCGAACTCGCCGCCACCTTGGGGCGACCCGCGTATCTCATCGACGGAGTGGCCGAGATGCAGGAGCAGTGGTTCGAAGGAGTCGATACCGTACTCATCACCGCGGGCGCGAGCGCCCCGGAAGACGTCGTGCAGGATTGCATAGCGTATCTGCAGGCCCGCTACGACGCCGAGGTGGAAAGCCGAACCGTGCGTGAGGAGCATGTGTCGTTTCCGCTGCCTCGAGAGTTGCGGACGTTGGCGATGGTGCGGTGAGCCGTGGACATCAAATGGCACGACGTCGATCCTGAATCGGGCGACCGCCGGTATCTATGTGCCGAGCGATTCGCGGGCGTGTGGAGCTTCAAGTGGAAGCTGCAGCGCCGCGGCGATTGGACGAAGAACCTGCAACCCACGCGCGACATGTGGGAACACATCCTCGACACCCTCGAACGCCGCTACTGGCGCCGCGACGGCGTGGAAGAAGCCGACATCACGCAAGTGAAGAAAATCCTCGCCGACGTCATCCGCGACGAGGAACGACGTGCGCGCGACGACTGAGTAGAAGAAAGAATGAGGAACGATGAGTAAACAGCCGGCCTGACTCAGCTTTTTTTCATCCTTCATCCTTCCTCGTTCATCCTTAATTCGATGCCGAGTCTATGAATGAAGCAACCGGTGTTCGGCATCCTTGCTTGTCGGAGACTCGCCTTGCTCGCCCGCATCTTCCTCGCCGTCGTCGGAGCCGCGTATTTGCTGCTTGCCGCATGGTGTGCGATCCTGCCTCGATCGACTTCGCGTTCGGTCGGTTTTGATCTGCAACCCGGCAGCGGCCAATCCGAATACTTCGTCGTCTATGGCGGCCTGCAAGCAGCTCTCGGCCTGATTTTCTTCGCCCCCCTGCTCCGCTTCGAATACACCTTGCCCGCGTTGGAAGCATGCCTGCTGATCCACGCCTTGCTGGTATTGATGCGGACTACCAGTTTTTTCCTTTACCCCGGTATCGACTCCACAACGTATTA
>JAXMAT010000084.1:0-7354 GCA_046350235.1 Gemmataceae bacterium
GGCGATCGAGATCGTCCCGAGCATCGACAACCGCAACCCCTTCTAACCGAAGGTCGCGGCAGTCGAGTCCGAACCACACTCGGCCCACGGCAGCAATGCCGTGGGTCGTTCTCGTTTACGTCAGGGAAAACAGTCGCTGAACTTTCCATGCATCCGATCGGCATCCCGCGAACCACGAGGGCTATGACCCATTCCCCACGAGGCCGACAAACCACCGAATCCTTTGGGTATACTGCAGTGCGTTTGATTCCAATCGCAGGATTCCGTATGCATGGTCACCCTTTTGGAGACGTCGATGCCGATCAGGCGATTGCTTTTTGGTTGCGCGACGACTGTGTTCGGCATCTTTTTTCTGCACGCAAGTTCTGGAGAACGTCTCGCAGCATCCGACCTCAATGAAGCGGAGCCGATCCTTCAACGACATGACGAGAAAGAGCCGTTCACGGCATGGGGCCAGGAAATCGGCGGGTTGCAGGCTGGACTTGGTTTTCACCACGGATGCAAGAAGGCCTATCGGGTAGGCGATTCCGTGAAGGCGGTCGTGCGAGTCCGCAACGTAGGTAAAAAAGAAGTGACCTTCCAGCATCTTCGCCACTTCTTCATCGAACATCCGCCAGTGGTGCTCGCTCCCGACGGCAAACCAGTGGATTTCAAAGACGGAGCGGCTCGCGGCATCTATGTGCCGCTGACGGTGACCCTCGAACCGGGTCGGGATGTCGATCTCTATGAGCTGAACATTGCAATTCTCGCGAAGGGCATCGCAGCCCCTCCGGAGTCGTCGATCGTCGGCGTGGGCAAGTTCAGGGTGCGTTACGATCGCATCTTCGGCGAGACCATGCTCTCGTCGACGCCGCTCAAGATCGATGCGGAACTCCGAAAACTCGCTACCGGCACGTTGGAAATCGAGGTTCAATCGCCTGGCCGATAGAGGCCTTGGGGTTGCATCTCCGCGTTTCGCCGCTGAGGCGCATCGCGAGATCGTCGAAGCAGTTCGAAGCCGAAGGATCGCAACCGGTCGTTTCCGCTTGACAGTCGCAACCTGGACGGCGACATTGACGGGATGCCTTGATCCTGCCTGGAGCTATTGGATGCTGACGCGGTTCTCCGTGTTTTTCCTGCCTAAGTGGTCCTGCCTGCTGCTCGCCTCGCTGGTTCTTTCAGTCGCCTCCGCAAACGCTGCCGATCCTTATGAGGATCGCGTGTTGCCGTTTCTGAAGACCTACTGCGTGCAGTGCCACAACGCGAAGAAGGCCAGCGGCGAGCTGGATCTGACGCGCTACGCCACGGCTTCGTCGATCCTGGCCGACTTTCGGCCCGGTAGGAACATGTCGTCGGGTTCATGAAGAAGAAGATGCCGCCGGCGAAGGCGAAGCAGCCCTCGGCCCAAGAACGGGCGGAGATTCTCAAGACGCTCGAAGGCGCCTTGGCGGCGGAGGCCCGCAAGCTCTCGGGCGATCCCGGCGCGGTGCCGCCTCGGCGTCTGACCAACGCGGAGTACGACAACACGATTCACGACCTAACCGGGGTCGATATCCGCCCCACCGCGGCGTTTCCGCTCGATCCCGCATCGGGCGAAGGGTTCAACAATACCGGCGAAGCGCTCGCCATGTCCCCTGCCCTTCTGAAGAAGTACTACAACGCAGCTCAGCACATCGCCGACCATGCGTTGCTGACGACGCAGGGCATCCGATTCGCGCCGCATCCTGTGGTCACCTTCGCGGATCGCAACAAGCTGCTGGAGCAGGCAATCCTCCAGTTTTACAGCGATCACAAAGTCGAATACGAGAAATACCTCGCAGCGTTGCTGCACTACAAGCATCGTCCCGCGGCGGACGCGAAGACCACGCTCCGCGAGTTTGTCGAAAGCCGCAATCTGAGCGACCGATATGCGACGAAACTATGGGAATCGCTCGAATCTCCCTCGACGGACTTCGCCTACCTGCGGATCGTGCGCGATCAATGGCATGCGATCCCTCCGCCGGAGAACGCCAAGGGCGAGGTATCCGGCAAATCGGCTGCGGCGATTCAGTCGCTCGCAACCACGATTCGCGCGATGAGCAAGAAACTGTGCGTGCCCGAAGGCGAAGCCATCATCTCCAATGCCGGCAATGGCCCCGTCGACCATCTCGAACGCCGGCGACGCACGGCTGCATCGCGCGACGAATTCAATTTCAAGACCTTGGAAAAGCAGCGCTACTCCTGCGATTTCCCCAACGTCACGGACAAGGCGACCGCAACCTTGGTCATTCGGATCAGCGACTACGGCGAGACCAAGGCCGACGGAGTCGTGACGCTTGATGGCTGGTTCTCGACGAACTCCAACCCCAACAGCGGCTTCTACAACGAAGCCAAGAAAAAGAAGCGGACGCTTCGTGCGATTCTGGCCGAACATATGCCGGACCAACTCAAAGCCTTAACCTTCGGCGGCCACTCCGGCGGCAAGGCGATCGACGCCGATTCGCTGGTCCTCAAGGCGCCGGCAACGCTCGAAATCACGCTTCCCTCCGATGAACTGGGGGGGAAGAACGTCTACTTCCACGCTGAGGCAAACCTCGAAGGTTCGAGCCACGGCCTAGTCGGAATTCACTTGGATCGAACAGCGAAAGAGTCCCGCCCCGCGTCTCCGCTCCTTGAAAAGGGACACGCCAATGCCGCCAAGCTGCAGGCCTCCGGCGAAGCGTTTTGCCGGCTGTTTCCGAACCGGTTCTTTTTCGTGGACGATACGCGCGGGCTGTCAGCGGGGTTCCACCTCATCGAAGGATTCTTCCGCGACGATCAGCCTCTGTGCAAGCTGGTGCTGACCGAATCGGAGAAGAAGGAAATCGACGGGCTTTGGACCGAACTGCTGTTCTGCACCGACATTTGGCACAAGATGCTCCGAGGGTTCGTTTCGGGCAACTCAGGTGTTCTCAACATGTCGATTTCGATTGGGTGAAGGAAGAAGACCCGCTGCTGCCGGATGATGCTTTGCTCAAATTCAAGCAGAATACCTCGCGCGATCGAAGATATGAAATTGACCGGCGATACTCTCCGGAAGCATCGATCGACATCTTCTTCGAGAACATCCGCGCGGGGCTCAGCATCGTCGCGAGACGCTTCGGCAGAATCGACCGACCTACCTGAAGGACATCGAGGCGTTCATGGAACGAGCGTATCGTCGGCCTCTGACGAATACAAGGTGGCTTCGTTACTACCAAAGCGTCTGCGACGATCCGGGCATGGCATCGAGCAGGCGGTACAAGCTTCGATTATCCGCGTGCTGATGTCGCCGCACTTCTGCTATCGCTTCGAGACGGCTCCTGCGGGCGATACTGTCGCGGCGGTGCGGACCTCAACCTCGCATCGCGCGCGCTGGCTATTTCCTCTGGGCCGGAATGCCCGATGAAGAATTATCGGCCTAGCAGGACGTGGCAAATTGCAGGATGCGAAGACGCTGCGCGAGCAAACACGTCGCATGTTGAAGGACCCGAAGGTCAGCCGATTCGCCCTCGAATTTTTCGGCCAATGGTTCGGCTATCGCGAATTCCTGAAGCAGGAATCAGTCGAAATCGCGAGGTATTCAAGACGTTCGACGACGGCCTTCGCCAGGCGATGTTCGAGGAACCGACGCGACTGGCGACGCATCTACTACAGAAGGATGAACCGATCACCGAAATGCTCGCCAGCGATCGGACATTCGTCAACAAGAAGCTGGCCGACATTATGGATTCAAGGCGCCGAAGAGGAGCGAGTGGGACGCGGTCAATGGGTTACATAAACAGGGCCGTGCCGGCGGTGCTCGGCATGGCGGTGTTCCTCACGAAGAACTCGCAACCGCAGCGAACCAGCCCAGTGGGCGGCTTCTGGGTCGTGCGCCAAATTGCTCGGCGAACACATTCCGCCGCGCCTCGACGTGCAGCGCTACCTGCCAAGGAGACGGACACGAAGGGCAAGACGATCCGGCAACTGCTCGCCCGGCGCACGGACGATGCCCGCTGTACGGTGTCGCATGTCCGCTTCGATCCGGTGGCCTCGCGATGGAAGGCTTCGATCCGATCAGCCGAGCGAGGTCGAAGGATCTCGCGGGTCGCCCGATCGACAATCTGATTTCGCCTACCTTCGGGAAGGATGCAGGCGTTCCCGGAAGTTCCCAGTATCTGGTCGCCGAGCACGACGCGATTTCGAGAAGACGCTGTGCCAGAAGCTGCTGGACTACGCGTTGGGCCGATCGCTCGCTTTCGGATCAGCCGCTGCTCGAAGATGCAGTCCGTCCTGGAGACGAACGAAGATCGCATGGGTGCGGTCTTCGAGACGATCGTGACGAGTCCTCAATTCCGCAATCAGCGGCTGCCGGGATTTCTCGGTAGCGTCGTTCGCCAATCAAGCGAAAGGAAGAAGAATGAATAAGCCGAAGATTTCGCGCATACTGCTTCAAGGCCTCAATGTAATCGCGGCTTACCGTGGCTGGAATCAGCCCAAATCCTCGCCCAAAACGCACGAAGCCCCCGCGCCCGGCAGATACGTCGCCGAAGCCCCGGTTCGCCTGCCTTTTCATCGGCGGCATCAGCCCGCCGCACTGGTGAGCCCGCGGTCAAGGCCGCGACGCCGGGCTCGGCCACAGCCTCGAACCGCTGGCGGCGTTCAAGGACAAGATCAACGTCATCCGCGGCCTGCACAATAAAGAAGGCGACAGCGGCCGCGCCGAGTACCGGCAACATTCTCTCCGGCGCCGCCCTCGCCGCGGCCGCGCCGTCCATGGCGGCGTCGGCATGGATCAACGCCTCGCTCAGCATTACGAGGAGGAGACCGCTGTCCCCAGCCTCGTGCTTGGTTGCGAGCAACCTGTCGGCGGGTTCCATGAAAGTCCAGTATTCGATGGTGTACGCGTCGCACATCTCGTGGCGCATCCCGACTCCCCGGTTCCGATCGAACTGTATCCGGCCCTCGCTTTCGGCAGCCTCTTCGGCAATCAGGCGGGCCGGTTGCCGAAGGCATTCTCGACGACATTGGAACAGGCCGAACGACGTCCGCCGTCGAGTGAGCAGCGGCACGGACCAGAGCAAGATCGACAGTACCTCGTCCGTCCGCGAAACCGAACGCCATGGCCGCAGCTCAATCGCCGACAGGCCGAGGACAACCGCGCGAATATCCCCGCCGCCTCGCGCGAACCGCCAGTCGGCCAGCCTCGCGATTTCCCGCGGTCACCGACTGATGGCCGACATCATCGCCCTCGCGTTCAGACGGACCGCAGCCGAATCGCGACGATGCTGATGTCGCGCGATCTCTCGGGCCAGGTTTACCGTTCCTCATCCGCGACGACCATCACGGCTATTCCGCGCTCGAACACGGGCCGCGAATATCAATCGATCGTCTGCGCTGCCGCTCGAGCAATATGCCTACCTGATCGACAAGCTTTCCAAGATGCAGGAAGGCCGACGGACGGTGCTCGACAATTCGTGCGCCATGTTGGAGATGCTCCGAGCACTGGAACGCGCACAACGGCCAACACGTCCCGTCTGCCGTCTCGCCGGCAGCCCTGGGCGGCACGCGCAAACCAGCCGTTCGCTCGGCCTCGAAGCCGGCAGCGACCGCCGCAAGCTATGCAACCTCTACCTCTCCATCATGGACCGCATGGGCCTTCGGCTGCCCGAGTTCGGCGACGCCGGGAGCGATTAACGGGGATCTAAAACAGACGCGTGACACGACGTATTCGCTTTTCATGCTCGATGAGGTTTAGAACGATTAATTCGCGCTTTTATCGGCTGCACCGTACTCCGCCATATGAGTAGTTGCGATTCAAGATGAATTCCAATGCACGGCGCGGAAATCGCACGCTTGAACATCCGGAATATTCGGCATGATCCTCCGAAACCCACCTAATTCGTGACCTAAGGTTGAACACAGAGACCCAACCTTTGGTTGCATCCGACGCCCACCCGCCCACCGCCGAACGGAACTCGCCATGCAAGGCACAGTTGTATTCGAGCGAAACTCTCGGTTTCGAGTTTCGCCGGAGGCAACTCCTGCATCCTGCGCCCTACGCAGGTGGCCGGTCTACTGGAGCTTTCCATTCTCCTTCCGGAAGAATGGGAGGGCTTTGCCCGCAGCGGAAGCCGAACATATTCTCGCAAGCGACACATTGCCGCAGATGCTGCAACGTCTGCTTTCGCAGAGGCTTCTGACGGAATACCAGGTCCGCCTGATCGAAGCGGGGAAAGACTTTGGCCTGATCTTCGGCAATTATCGCGTGCTGGAACGCCTTGGCGCGGGAGGCATGGGCATCGTCTTCAAGGCGGAACATGTCGATTTGAGGCGAGTCGTCGCGCTCAAGGTCATCTCATCTTCTTCCGCCGACGACCCGTGCGCAGTCCGGCGATTCAATGCGGAGATGCGAGCGGTCGCGCAGCTGCAGCATCCCAACATTGTTGCCGCCATGGACGCCGGGCGCTCGCCGGGCCCTGATCCGGACGGCCCGCAGCTTCGTTATTTCGTCATGGAATATGTCGCGGGGCACGATCTCGACGAGCATATTCACGAATACGGCCCCCTCTCGGTGACGGAGGCCTGCGACCATGGATACCAAATCGCATCCGCCCTTGCGGAGGCGGACAAACACCGTATGGTGCACCGCGACATCAAGCCTTCCAACATCCGTATTACTACGGAGGGCCAGGCGAAGCTGCTCGACTTCGGTCTCGCGCGCCATCTTCGGGCCCGGATCACTCAGCCTGGAACGATCTTGGGGACCATGGAATTCATGGCGCCGGAACAGGCAAGCGATGCCGGCGCTGTCGATATCCGAGCCGACATCTACGGTCTCGGCGGGACGCTTTTCTGGTGCCTTACCGGCAAAACTCCTTTCGCTGCCGGCGGCAGCCTGGCGGAGGAGATCGCGCGCCGACTGACGCAACCGGCCCCCAGCATTCGAAGCCTTCGACCGGAACTTCCCACCGAACTCGATTCGGTCATCAGCACCATGATGGCTCTCCGTCCCGCCGACCGATACCCCACTCCTCAAGCGGTGATGCACGCGTTGCTTCCCTTTCTCAAAGCGGATCTGCGCGAGCATTTGGCCGCTTCGTCTCCGATATGCGTGCGGCCGGATATTTCCGCGAACTCGTTGCTTCCGCTGAGTCCGAAACGGATGCATAAAGTTCTTGTCGTGGATGACGAACCGCTCATTCGGCTCTTCATCAAAGCGGTATTGCAAGGTGAGCGCATTCATTGCGACGAGGCGGAGAATGGCCGCAAGGCAATCGAGATGCTGAAGGCGGAGCCCTACGACTTGGTCATCCTCGATATCGACATGCCGGAGATGTCGGGCACGGAAGTATGCAAGCGTCTGCGCGAGGCGCCGCCCTGCGAGCATTTGAAG
>JAXMAT010000085.1:0-6335 GCA_046350235.1 Gemmataceae bacterium
GCCAATCCGCTTCTTGGCTTGGGCGCATGTCGGGAACACGCTTCTATCGATCGGCAAGGACTCGCAAGCGAAAGTTTGGCGCGGACCTGCCGATCCGTCCGCGTACAGTACGGTGGAGATCGCCAGCCTTCGCTACGAAGGTGGAGACTCACCCGTCGTGGGCCGCGGCGCGACTGCCGTCTTGGTCGCAGCCCCCAGCGCGGATCCGCCCACATTGCAGTTCCGCGTCGAATCGGGCGGATGGCTGGACGCCTCCGATGGGCGGGCAAGCCTGGGCCGATTGAAATCCGAAAGCAACCTCGTGCAATTGCGTGAAGCGCGAGGCGCGCGGACTCTTCCCGATTCCGCTTGCCGCATTGCGGCCGAGGTCGACCCCTTGGCCAACTGGAAGCCGCTTTCCGCTCAGCCTCTCGTCGCGGAACAGGCAATTGTTTCCCTAGCTGTTTCGGAGGACGGCAAAATCCTGACGGGGGACGACAGCGGCAATATTCGCTGCTGGGTCAAAGATGAGCTTTACTGGAACAAGCCGAAAGCCCACAAAGGTCCCGTTCAATCGCTGGCAATATATCGCGGACGTAAAGTGGCCAGCTGCGGCAGGGACAAACTGATCCTCTGGGATCTGGACAAAATGCAGGCGAACGCGTCTTTCGACCTCACTCCCTACGGCGGCGGCACTTGCGTCGCATACATGCCGAACGGCGCCTTCGCGGACCCTTCCGACACTTTCGGCCGCCTTCGAGTCCTCTCCAATGCGGTTGTCTGCGGCACGACGAAAGGCGCCTGGCTGTCCGCAAACGAACACAAACCTCCCATCGCCCTTTCGCGCAACCCACATTCCAGTGCCGTCGTATGGGCGAAAGTCGTCGAACGCGGTGCCGATGCTCCGCATGTGTTGACCGCTGGGACCGATGGAATTCGGGTCCGGACCATTTTCGACCGCGTCGGAGATCTGGTGAAGTTCCGGAACGAACCGTTCACGCTCGTGGATGCCGCCAATGGCTTCGTCGCTACCGCCTCGGAAAACGGCCGACGACTCGTCCTCTTCGACGGAAGGACGTCGAAAACCCTGGTGCTTCCCCAGGGCAACCTGCAATCCCTGTCATTTGCGGAGAACGGCGAGATGCTCGCCGGAGGAACCCAAACCGGCGCATTGGCGTTGTGGAGAACCCGAGACGGAAAGCTGCTGGACGGAACTCGGAAATTCAAAGGGCCGATTGCGGCACTGATCTGGCGCGGAGGCAAGCTCTACGTCGCCTCAGGCGCTGAGGTGCATGTCTTGGGCGAAAGCAATTAAAGAAGAATCTCAGCATCAAATAGACTACCAGACCGAGCATTACTGCTGATCACGGATTCATGAACTCGGCCATTTCCAGTAGAGATCCAGGCGGAATCGCGGTGGAACCTTGCGAGGTGAGTTGGTGGCTGGAAATCCACTGTGCGATGCGTCTCCATTCGCTGGGATTGCGGTGGTTTCGGTCGATCGGCCAAAGTCGCACGGAACCGTCGAATCCGCGGTGGCGACGCACGTTCATCGCCGCGGATGCGATCTCCAGAGTTCCGCCGGCATGAGGCAGAAGCGGTGTGAGCGGTTCGCCGGTGGACGCATCCCAAATGCGGGCCCCATCCGCCGCCGCGGTCGCGATCAAACCATGTTGCGAAATGACTCCGGGAATGTACCGTGCCTCGATGTTCCAGCGGGGGAGTCGCCGGCTTGCCTGTTTCCGCATGCCAGACGCGGGCGGTACCGTCCTGACTGCATGTCAAAACGAAGTCACCGTCCGGACTGAAGTCGGCAAAAGTGATCGGGCGGCGATGTTTCACTGAACACTTCCCCATGCGCAACGTTCAGGATGTGCAACTCGCTTCCGGAATGAAACCAAATGAATGGCTGCCCGCCCCGCCGAAGGACCGCGCGGAAGCGTAGGCGATCGCAAACATCCCGTTCGAGTTGATCCGAACCCGGTTGGGCGTACCATCGATGCGAAAGTTTGTTCCACCTGCGAGGGTGCATGGCCGAGCGTCCAGACGGAGACGACGTATTCGACCGCCTTGCCGATGATGACTGCGGCGATCAGAGCGAGGTGTGAGCCGTCTTCGGCAAAATGGGAGTCTTCCACCGTGCCCGCGAGAGGAATCGGACATTCAGGCGGCGTTCCTTCTCCCTGCCGCTTGATGCGATACGTAAATTTACCGTTTCCGGCGGATGTTTCCGCCAGCCAGACCGCCCCCTTTTTCAAGGACGCGGACATTTAGAATGATTTCGCCTTTCGCGAGAGGATACTGGACGACGATCGAATTCGCTCGTTGCGAGCCTCAAGGAAACGCTCCTTGGCGTCGTCGGACTCGCCTCGCATGCGCGCCGAGCGATCCGTCGAACCGATCCATCCGGATTAGAAAGACCCCTCATGTTTCCAAGGAGGCTCCGTAGGCTTGTTTGATTTAAATTCCACGCGGTGAGATGGGTCGTCTTGTAGCTGTCAATGCTTCCGTTTGATTGCCTGGCGTCGTCTCTTGAAATCTCTGGCCCGCCGCCACGATCAGACGATCCCCCGAGCGATCGAATCGAACGCTCGTCGCGACCCGACCTGGCAACATCGATATCTTGCGAACATGCGCTCCATAGTTGAACAGGCAGGTCATCGCCGTCGGGGCCGGCAGCAGATCCTGCAGCTTGAACGCGGGACGCTCCAGTGCTTTCGGTTCGACGTTCCACAGTCGCACTACTCCCGCGGCACATCCGACCGCCACGATCGACGAATTGGGATGAAACGCGGCATGCGTTACGGGCGAGCCATGCTGCAAGAAGGGCGTAAGCGGTTCGCCATGCGTTGCTGACCAGACACGTGCCGAACCATCGGAACTCGCCGTGAGCAAGCTCTTGCCATCAGGCGAGAACAGAATGCCCACAACACGATCGCGGTGCCGCATCGGCTCGCTGATCGGTTCGCCCATCGCGTCCCAAAGGCGAGCCGTTCCATCAAAGCTCGCCGTGGCGATCGTCTTGCCGTCCGGGCTGAATTGCACCATGCTGACCGGCCCGCGATGTTTCATCACTGAGCCGATCGATTGCTGGGTGCCGCCGTCGAAAAGTCTCGCCTCTCCGATGCCTTTCTCCGCATGCCCCATCGCTGCGGCAATCCGACTTCCATCCGAGTTGATCGAGGCGTGCGTGACCAGATGCGGAAGCTTGATGAAGGGCGGCTTCTCCGCATCGTTCACCGACCAGAGTGCTACCGCATTGACTTTTTCGAGGCTCGCGTTCGCGATCACCACGCGAAGCCCATCCATGCTGAATGCGGCATGCTGCACCCAACCCAAGGCGGGAATGCTGCGGCTCGGCTTTCCTGACGCAATGTCATCCCAAATCTCAACTCGCCCAATTGCTTCCTGACGCGCTGTTCCTGCTGGCGGACCGAGGACTGGGATCGTCTGAAACTGGGGAATACCGTTGGGGCCGACACCGGTCACGATCCTCTGCATGGTTACCGTGCGTGGAATTGCTCGCTGCGTCGCGAGCGCATTTCGATTGCCGACGACCGCGAGCATTTTTCCGGAATGGACCGGATCGAAAGCCACTTGCAGCACCGGAAACGGATGCTTCAGAGGCGGACTCTCAGGTTCGCCGGTTTCCGCATTCCAAAGGCGGGCGGTCTTGTCTTCGCTTGCCGTCAGCACACGTTTCCCGTCGGCAGAGAAACACGCATCGTTGACAGCCGCCGCATGCGTCAGTGGATTCGCGAAGGCGAGCTTTCCGTCTTTGGACCGACGCACCTGCACGGTGCCGTCAACGCTGCTAGACAAGACATGTCGACCGTCGGGGCTGAATGCGACGCTTGTGACTGCGTCTCGGTGGGCCCAAGTGGAATCCACTCGAGGATAAAGATCCAGACACGCCGCAAGCCGGGCATCATGAAGCCACGCCGTAGGCGAGTGGGGATCTTCCAGTGCGGCGGCCTCGGCAAAGTGGAGGAGTGCCGCCACCCCTTCTCCTTCTTGTTGAAGCTTGAGGCCGGCGCTCACCGTGAGCCGGATAGACTTCTCCAGAGCCCGTCGCCTCTGGACTTCTTTTTCCGCAGATTCCTTCTTCGCGGCTTCTTCATTTTTCACCGCAAGTTTGTTCGCTTCCTCTGTCTTCCGATTCTGATCGGTAAGCTGAGCAGCATGCTTGATCGTGCGATCACGATCCCCGAGAATCGCGCTGCAAGAATCCTAGCACCGTCAACAGGCTGAGCAACGTCGCGGCCGCGCGGGCGGGAACAACGTCGCATCCACTTCCAAGTGCGTTCAAGCCGACCCGTAGGCCGGGCGGGAATGGGCTGTCCCGTCAGAAAACGTTCAAGATCCTCCGCCAGCAACTTGGCCGAATGGTATCGCCGGCCCGGCTCCTTACGAAGACGCCGGGGCAGATCACCTCAAGATCTCGAGGCAAGCGAGGCTGGAAGTCGGCTGGGCGAGTTCGGCTCCCTGGGAACGCACCTGTTCCAACGTGTCCAGCATCGACGCCCCTTTGAAGGGCGGCCGGCCGGTAAAAGATCGTAAAGAATCGCACCCAACGCGGCGGGCGATCCGCGGGCAGGCCGACCTCCACATGCCGGGCACTCGCCTGCTCGGGCGCCATGTAAGCTCGGCGTTCCGACAACGCCCATGGTGGCCCTGCTGCTCGTTGGCGGGATCGATCTCCTTGGCCAGCCCGAAGTCAGCGATTTTCGGGACCCGCCTGATCAAACGTCTTGGCCGCCCCGCGCGAAACTGCACCAGCACATTGCCGGTTTCAAATCGCGATGCACGATCTGCTGCATATGGGCATGGTGAATCGCCAATGCCAACGTGCGGAGAAGACACGCCGCAAGCTTGGGTTCGACGGGCGTATGCCGCACTATCGACGCCAGCGTCCCGCCGTCGACATATTCCATCGCGAAATACGGGCCTTGTTTGACCTCTCCGATGGAAAAGATCTGCACGATGTTCGGGTGCTGCAGTCTAGCGACGGCCTCCGCTTCGCGGCGAAAGCGTGCCGTGGTGCGCTCTCGATCCTCTGGATCGGCAATGCGTGCCGCGCGGATCATCTTGACGGCAACCGTTCGGTTGAGCTTGAGATCCCGAGCTTTGTAGACGATCCCCATGCCCCCTTCGCCCAGCACCTCCTCCATCTCGAAATCGGGAATGGAAACTTCATTCCCCGTTCGCGGCCCACCGCTGCGATCCGTCGGCGACTCCACCGTTTCCGCGGCGACCGTTGCAACGTCGCCCAAAGTCGCGGCCGCAGTGACTGCGATTTCCTCGCCGCACACGCTGCATTGGACCCCTTGCGGAGGCGGATGCTCGGAACAGCAAACCGATTGGCCGCACTTGGGGCATGCCAAGCGGAATACGCCGACGGTCGAGGGCTGCTGCAAAGGAATCGATCGATCCATCGGCTAACCCCAAGAAACTCGCGGTGAGGCCGCTATCTCCCCCTATTGTCGCTTCTGGGTATTCTCATGTAAACAACCAAATGGGCCGGCGTGAAGAGAATTCCTGACGACGAATACTGCCATCCGGATGCGTCGGGCATCGACGTTACGTACCCTTCGCCGTTCCATCGCTGGGGGACCGCGAGAGCAAGCCGCCGCGGCTTCGAGTCTTGGCGATATCGGCGTGGACGAACAAGACGTGGCCCTTGGTCGGCGTCACTCGTCGGTAGCGACTTCGATGATTCAGGAAGTCTGCAAAAGCTCCGGCCGCATTTCGCCGTCGCCGGCGATCGGCATGGGCCGACCTTGCGTGTCGGGCAAGCTCGAATGCGGATCGATGCCGAGCAGGTGAAAGGTTGTCGCGAGAATATCCTTCGGCGAAATCGGCGTATCGCGGACCTCGCCGCCAAGGCGATCGGAACTGCCGACTACGCGGCCTTTCGCCATCCCGCCACCAGCGAATGCCGCGGAGTACACTCGCGACCAGTGATGCCTGCCGGCGCCGCGAGGCTTCGAGTCGATCTGCGGCGTTCGCCCATGTTCGCTGATGCACAATACCAAAGTCTCATCCAGCATGCCGCGATGCTTCAAGTCTTCGATGAGCGCCGGATATGCGCGGTCGAACCCTGGGAGCAGATACTCCTTGAGGCGCGGGTAATGGTTGTTATGGGTGTCCCAACCGCAGTTGCCGAACTGACCGTAGCCGTCCCAAAAGACGGAAACGAATCGCGTCCCCGCCTCAATTAGCCTTCGTGCCGCAAGCAGCGACTGTCCAAAGAGGGTCATGCCGTAGCGTTCTCGCAGTGGCGGGGCCTCAATGGAAATATCAAGGGCGCGGTGGACTGCATCGGAGGTAAGGAGGCTGTAGGCACGCTGGCGATG
>JAXMAT010000086.1:0-6317 GCA_046350235.1 Gemmataceae bacterium
GCGCTTCCTGCCATTCGCCCGAGGCGGCCACGATGCCGCGGACGAATACGTCGTAGGGGCGATTGCGTGCGATCATTTCGCGGATCCATTCATGGAACGCGTACGACGCTTGCTCCGCTCCCGCGAGGCTCGCATTGCGAAGGATGCTGCCCCAACGCAGTGCGAAGTAGGCGGGGTAATCGCGATCCTCGAGCAACCGATCGATCAGCTTCGCTCGCCGATCCGCGCCTTTGTCGGCGAGGAACGACTTGGTTTCCTCGATCGTCGGCAGTCGGCCGCACAGATCGAGGGTGACGCGACGAATGAACTCGCCATCGGTGCAAGTTTCGGAAGGGGCGATGCCAAGCTTCTTCCAACGAGCAAGGGCCAACTCGTCGATGAAATTGCGGATCGGATATTCGGGATATTTCGCGATCGGCTTGCCAAGCGGGACGAGCGATCGAAACACCGCGACTTTGCCCATGTATCGGGCCATGACGGCGGTTTCGCCGGATAGTTCGAAGGTGCGGACCAGGGCATCGCTATCGACGGCGCCGATCGCGATTTCGTTGCTCTGATACTGGGCCTGCCGAGTCACGTCGCGTTGCGAGCCATCCGAGTAATGAGCGAGCACTGCGAGTTGCTGTTCCGCATTGCGAGCCATCACGCGTTGTTCCGGCACGATCGACAGCTTCACGAGCTTTGGAGCCTTGTCGTCGCCGAACGGAGCGCCCTGAGCGATCCATCGGCGAAGCGTTCGGTAATCTTCCGAGTCCGGATGCAGTCGCTTCCCGCCGCCATGCGGCATACGTCCCGTGCCCTTGGCGAGAAACACGCTGTCGTCCGGCGATGCGGCGAAGATTCGACGACCCCGGGCTTCCTTGACGATGGCATTGTGATCGAAGGCGGCATCGACGCCGAACAGCGAAAGCTTGAACCCATTCTGCCCGCTTGCCCGCCCATGGCACCCGCCCGAATTGCAGCCATTGCGGCTCAACAGCGGTTCGATGTCGTTGATGAAGTGGATGCCCTGAGCCGGATTGTCGTCATCGACTTGGACAGCAACGAATCGCGATTCGCTGCCCGATTCGATGCGGATGCGCGTGGTTCCCTTCGCAATCGGGCGGACATAACCAGCCGCCGTCACTCGTGCGACCGCGGGATTCTCGATCGAATACTTGGCCGTTCGCGTGAGGTCCTTCGAATCATCGCCCGTGCGATCGCTGACGAGGATTTGACGGCCTTCGTGCAACCCCGCAAGCGTGACCGCCTGCGGAACGACGACGATGTCGCAGAATCCAGCGACTGGGATTAGGCAAACGCAAACGGCAGCGATCCAGGGCGTGACCAAGCGAGGCATGCACTTCCTCGACGCAGACGAGACACGAAGCCGGCCCATGCGGACCAAACTCCGGAAAAGGTAGGTGTCGCAAGTGTATGCGATCGAACGCTTTCACGCAAGCAGCTTCAGTGAGCACGCCGCGCAAGCAAGGGTTCGCCGGAACCGATTGGAGATATCATTTATTGATGTGCCCCGCCAGCGTTTCCGCATCGGCGACCATCTTTTCCAGCAACTTCAGCCCCAGGCTCCAGAAGCCCGGGTCGGTGACGTCCACGCCGAGTTTCGCGAGCAGGACGTGTGGAGCGTCGGAGCCGCCGGAAGAGAGTAGGGCGAGGTAGCGTTCGACGAACGCGTCGCCTTCGTTCAGATATTTTTGGTAGAGCGCGAGCACGAGGAGTTCGCCGAAAGCGTAGGCGTAGCAGTAAAAGGGCGATCGGATGAAGTGGCCGATATAGCTCCACCACCATGCATAGCCTTCGGTCATCGTGACGGAATCGCCGAACATCGCTTGATTCGCGTCGAACCAAAGTTTGTTGATCGCGGCGGTGCTGAGTTCGCCTTGGTCCTGACGGGCTTGATGGAGGCGTTGCTCGAATTGGGTGAGGACCACTTGGCGGAAGACGGTGGCGAACGCATCCTCGATCTTTCCGCACAGCATGGCGAGGCGCAGCCGGGGCTCGGGATACACCTCCTGCAATCGGCGGAAGGTGAGCATCTCGCCGAACACGCTCGCCATCTCGGCCGTTGTCAGGGGTGTGTCACATTGAAGGTAGCCCTGACCGCGCGAGAGATATTGGTGCACGCCATGGCCTAGCTCATGCGCGAGCGTCATCACGTCGCGGATACGATCGGTGAAATTCATCAGGATATACGGATGAACGCTTGGCACCGCGCTGGCGGAGAAGGCACCGCCTCGCTTGCCGTCGCGGAGTTCCGCATCCACCCATTTCTTGTCGAAAAACTCGCGGACGATGGCTCCCGCCTTGGGCGAAAACGCGTCGTAGCTCTCCTGCACGATCTTGCGGCCGCTCGCCCAATCGCAGGTCGGCGAATCGGAGAAGAGCGGCGCGTAGCGGTCGTAATCGTAGAGCGTGTCGAAGCCCAGGAGTTGCTTCTTGAGTCGGTAATAACGCTGAACGAGGGGAAACGACTGTTCAACTGCCGACATCAACGCTTCGACCACCTCGGCGGTGATCTCGTTCGACAGATTTCTACCAAACATAACGCTCGGATATCTTCGCAGATTGGTATCCGAGCGATGATCTTGGACGACGGTGTTGAAGATAAACGTCATTGGCTTGGCGATTTCCTGCAAGCCGGCAGTCAACGCTTCGCCGGCCGCCTTACGCTGGTTGCGGTCCGGGTCGTAGAGCTTCGCGAGGACTTCGGATTGGGAAACTCTGCGTTCCTGCCCGTCGTCGCCTTTCAGCGGGAAGCGTGCTGATGAGGTCATTTCCTCGAACAGCCGGACGAACGCCCCCCGGCCGGTCAGCGATTTTTCCTCGAGGATTTTCTCCTCGGGTTCACTGAGGAAATAGGGCTTCCAGAGTAGCTTCACTTCGAGCCAATGGCGGTACTTCGCGAGGCATGGATCGGCGAAAAGAGCCTTGGTCGCGTCGTCGGGGATTTTGATGAATTCGAGGTCGAAGAAGATCAGATGCTTGTTGGCGAGCGTGCGTTGTTCGCGAGTTTTGGCGACAAGGGCGCCATGGCGCGGATCTTCGCTTTGTGCCGCATGAACCAGCGAGGCATAGATGCCGGGCTTGTCCATCACCTCGTACAGGCTTTCGAGTTCGACCACCGCCTTCAGCAACGTGTCGGCATCGCCGGCCGAGAGTGTGGCGATCTTGCTGCGATAGGCCCTTTCGAAGGCGGCTGCTCGCTCCTTCGCCGCCTGCATGTCGCGTTCGACGGCGGGATCGTCGATTCCCTTGTACAGATCGCTCAAATCCCAGGCGACATTCGCGGCAGAACTGGTGGCGGAAGACATGAAACGCCTCATGCGAAGGTTGTTCTTCTAAGTAGCCCTCTCGGTCCGCGAGAGGCAAGCGGATGCGCGCCGTGCGATCACGAGGCAATGAGCCGCTTACCTCTCGCGGAAGCAGATGGGCTACATAGGCTCAGTTACGTTACCTGAAATGCGGGGTCGGGCAAGTCGATGGTGCGTCGCCTAGCTTGCGGACCCCGCAAAGTCCGTCTCAAGCGCAAGACCGCACCGAGAATCAGTTCGAATCGACGGAAACGATTCATTTTTCTTGGATTCGCGCGAGCCTCGGACTTAGAAAGGAGTGGGAGGATTTCGAAGATGAAGCCGATTCGCAGGTTCATGAAAAAGTGCTGCATCGTGGCGGAAAACGCCCGCTATCCCGCCATCGAGCTCTACTTGACTTACGTCAACTGGTGCCTTAACGCCGGGGTTGCGATCCACGACCAATTCGCCTTTCTCGAAATGATCCAAGAGACGGGTCTTGCCTGCTCCCAGAAGAAGGGTGGAGCATGGTTCGAGGGCATCACCGTCCTCCCCAACTACCGCGTCGAATAGGTTGTATATCGTGGAAACAAGTTTATGAACTTGTTTGGTTGTTTCTCCTAGATGACCAACGACCGATTTCGGCAAGACGAAAATCTTGTCGCCACATCAGCCGGGCCGATACGCATCCAAAATCTGGTGCAGGTAGTGTTCTTCGCTCCTCTCCGCAAACAACGCGGAAAGTTCGAAGCGGTTGAGCGAGCCGTCGCGAAAGGCAGCTTCGATCTGGTTGATCCGCTCCGCGAGTTCGCCACTGTCGCCTTGCTTGAAAAGAAACCCTGTTTTCGCCGATTCGATCGTCTCCCGGCTCCCGCCTAAATCCGTCGCTAACACATTGGTTCCCAACGACAGCGCCTCCGCGATGGAAAGCCCGTAGCTCTCCGGCACCTGCGAAGGGGCGACGAGCACGTGAGCGCCGGAGATCGCATTCGCCACTTCGCTATGCGGAATTTTGCCGCGAAAGCGAACTCGATCGCCCCAACCGCGTTCGCGGACAATCGACTCGCATCGGGTCCGATCCGAGCCATCTCCCACCACGATCAACTCGCCCGGCAACGGCGACGCGAGCGATTCGAGCAAATCGCTCAGGCCCTTCTCCGGTTCCAGCCTTCCGACGAAAAGCCACGTCAGCGTCGAGGGCCGAGCGGCTTGGGGCGGCGTGTCCCATTTCGGCGCCGGGTGCGGAATAACCCGCGTCGCGCGGACGATGGGCCGCAACATTTCCTCGAGGTAAACGCTGGGCGAAATGACGACATCCGGCACGCGTCGCTTGCGGCCCCAGCGATAGTTCCAAACGTGCTGCATGACGCGTAGCCACGAGTGCAATCGGCCTCGATGATCCCACTTTCGCGAAATCAGATACGACCAATCGCGAACGCGGCTCGCATCGATCGGCAGCCGGCCGCCCCGCCGAGGAAACCATGTGCCACCGGAGTTGGGGCAGACGAAATGGAAGTCGTGTGCCGTCATCACGACGCGAAGCGGATGAGTCTCGCGATAGCGGTCGATCGCCGTCAGCACGCTCGGCGAGAGGCGATGGTAGAAGTTGTGGATATGAACGACCTCGGGGCGAAAGGTATCGAGCGCCTTGGTTAATGCGTCGGCCGCGACGGGATTACTGACGTAACGACGCGCTGTGGTTCGGCTGTCGGGCAGATCGTCGGAAGTGAAGAGCCGAGTTTCCCAACCTGCATGCTCAAGCAGTCCGATCGTGCGGCGGATGATGACTTCCGTGCCGCCGCCGAAGCTGAGCGGGAAGTCGTTAACATGCAGCACGCGAGGCATGGCGTCATTTACTTCCGCTTGCGGCTTAGCGTCGGAGTAGCCGCTCGCTAAGCCGCAAGCGGAGGATGTGGATCAGCGATTCTGATCCATCATGTCGCGGAATTCCTCGAACAGATAGCTGCTGTCATGCGGGCCCGCGGATGCTTCGGGATGATACTGCACGCTGAAGACCGGATACTTCTTGTGTCGTAGGCCTTCAAGCGTTTGGTCGTTGAGGTTGATGTGCGTCGCTTCCACATCGCTCGGCAAGCTGTTCGCATCGACGGCGAAGCCATGGTTTTGCGAGGTGATCTCGACTTTGCCAGTTCGCTTGTCGAGGACGGGTTGATTCGAGCCGCGATGGCCGAACTTCAGCTTGAACGTCTTGCCGCCAAGCGCCTGGCCGAGCAGCTGATGGCCGAGGCAGATACCGAACAACGGTTTCTTGCCGATGAGGTCGCGTAAGGTCTGAATCGCATACTTCAACGGCTCCGGATCACCGGGGCCATTGGAGATGAAGATGCCGTCGGGTTCCATCGCCAGGATGTCTTTCGCCGGCGTGTTGCCGGGGACGACGGTGACGTCGCAGCCGATTTGATGCAGGCAGCGGAGGATGTTCCACTTCATGCCGAAATCGAGCGCGACCACGCGATGCTTGCGTTTCCCCGGATGCAGTTCCTGCGAGGCGAACGGCGTGATGAATCCTTCCTTCCAGGGGAATGGCTTCTCCGGCATCACGGTCTGAGCCAAGTCGCGGCCCACGATGCTCTCGGCGGACTTGGCTTTCTTAATTAGCGAAACGTCGTCGATGTCTTGCGTGGTGAGGACGCCGTTCATGGCCCCGCGGATGCGGAGTTTGCGGACGAGAGCCCGCGTATCGACGCCTTCGATGCCGATGACGCCCGCTTCGCGCAGATAGTCGTCGAGGTGCTGATGCGATCGAAAATTGCTGCCGACACGAGTGAGTTCGCGGACGACGAATCCTTCGACCTGCACGCCGCCCGATTCGCGATCCTCGGCATTGATGCCGTAGTTGCCGATCTCGGTGTAGGTCATGGTCACGATCTGTCCGGTGTAGGACGGATCGGTAAGCACTTCCTGGTAGCCGGTCATGCTGGTGTTGAAGACGACTTCGCCGGCCGTTTCGCCGGTCGCCCCGAACGCGCGTCCGGTGAATACCGAACCGTCTTCGAGAGCCAATTT
>JAXMAT010000087.1:0-6223 GCA_046350235.1 Gemmataceae bacterium
AACGACCTCCTCAAGAGCCTCATCCTCCAGGATCTCGGCGGCGGCAAAGTCGGCGTCGTAAGCTACGACAGCCATGACCCCATCGACAAAACGCTGCGATCCTTCGCCATTGATTTGAACGACAATCCGACCTTCGGCCAAATCCTCAACCAAGTTCGCGGCGAAAAAGTCGAACTGGTGCTGACGCCGAAGAAGGACAAACAGCAATCGGAGAAAGTCGTCGGCATCGTCGTCGGCATGGAAGTGAAGAAACGGCCTTCGGGCAAGGATCAGACGGTCGACGAGGAGATCGTCAATCTCTCCGGCCCCAATGGCCTGCAATCGGTTCCGCTCAGCGACGTGCAAGGCGTCAAGTTCTTGAACGCGAAGCTCGACGCGGAGTTTCGCCGAGCGCTGACCGTGCTCGCCTCGACGCACGATCTCCAGAAGAAGACGGTGAACCTGCAATTCAACGGCGCCGGCAAGCGAGCCGTGCGCGTCGGTTACATCTCGGAACGTCCTATTTGGAAGACCACGTATCGCCTTCGCATCGATCCGAACGGCAAGATCGCTCTGCAGGGTTGGGCGCTCGTCGAAAACACGAGCGACGACGACTGGAACGACATCCGTATGGTGCTTGTTTCCGGTCGGCCGATTTCGTTTCGCATGAATCTTTATGAGCCGCTCTACATCCCACGTCCGTTCGTGGAGCCCTCTTCGTTCGCGTTGTTGCGACCGACGGTGGATTCGGGCGGCAACCTCGGCGGCGGTTTCGGGGGCGGAGGCGCAGGGGCTCCACCCGCTCCTCCGGGCCAACAGCAAGCTTTGCAGGGGCAAGGCGGCATGCAGTTCGGGCAACTCGGCCAGTTCGGACAGGTCGGCAACGTCAATCCGTTTCTTCAAAACGCGAACAACCCGTACGGCAACGCGGCCAATCTTCGCGAGCAACAGCGAATGCAACAGGAGATGCTGAGCAATAACTCAAAAATTACCTACGAGCAATTGCAAAAGCGTCGCGAGGAGATGAAAGAAGTCGCTGACGAGGCGAAGAAGGCCGGTCCTGCGATTGCGATGAACTTCAAGCAAGGTATTGACTCGGTCGCTACCGGGGAATCCGCGGGCGACTACTACCAGTACGTCATCGATCAACGCATCACCCTCGCCCGGCAGAAGTCGGCCATGCTGCCGATTCTCGATCAGACGGTCGAAGGCTCGAAGCTGAGCATCTACAACGAGAGCGTCCACGCTCGCAATCCGCTCCTCGGGTTACGGCTCAAGAACACCTCGGGCCAACCGCTCACGCAAGGCCCGATCACCGTCTACGATGCCGGCACCTATGCGGGCGATTCACGCGTTCTCGATCTGCAACCCGGCGAGGCTCGCCTCATCAGTTACGCTCTTGATCAGGGGACCGAGGTCAAAACGACCGTCAAGGAAGCGCCTAGCCCCGACATGAACCTTAAGCTCGGCGAATCCCGCCTTTCCGCGTCCTATCGGGTGCGCCAGACGAAGACCTACACCATCCGCAATCGCTCGCCGCAGGATCGCACGCTCATCATCGAGCATCCGATTCGCAGCGGCTGGACGCTTCTCGATACGCAGAAGCCGGCAGACAAGTCCCGCAGCTTCTATCGATTCGAAGTCAACGCTCCCGCGGGCAAGACGACGACGTTCGACGTGGTCGAAGAGGAACCTCGCAACGCGCAGCATCCGCTCGTTTACGGCCGATTCGAACCGATGCCGGAACTCGGCGTGACGGTCAAGACGCTGGTGCATGCGGACGACCCGAAGCTCGAAAGTGTGAAGATCGACAAGGGGGCCCTGACCGCGAAACATCGCACCCGCGAATCGACGACCTATGTGATTCAGAATCTCACCGACATGGACCGCACCTTTGCGATCGATCACATCGTCCGCAAGAGTTGGACACGTATCGACGGCAAGGTCATGCAGGAAGGGCCGGAGGTCTATCACTTCGAACTGAAGGTCGAAAAGGACAAGTCGGCTCAGAAGGAGATCGTCGAGGAGAAGGTGGAGTCCTCGAAGGAAGTGCTGGTGCGAAGCCTACCCGAGATCGACGTTCGGCGTTACCTCGCCAGCCCAGCAGTCAGTGCTGAGGTGAAGGCCGCTCTCGCGAAGGCGGATGCGATCAACTCCAAAGTCGACCAGGCTCAAAAGAGCGTGTCGACTCTGGAGAAGCAACTCAAGGTCCTGAGCGACGACCAAGGCCGACTGCGATCCAATCTGCAGATCATTCCGATGAACTCCGACCACTACAAGAAGTTCCTCGAGAAATTCGTGGCGCAGGAGACGGAGATCGAAACGCTGCAGCGCCAAGTCCGCCAAGCTCAAACAACCCTTGAATCGCTCCGCCGCGAGCAGGACATGTATCTACAGGAACTGAAAGCGGAGTAGCCTTCAGAAGGCTGCGTAAGAAAGTGCCAAAGGCAAACGAAGCGAGCCGGGCTAACGCCCGGCTCGTTTCGTTGGTTCCGACTCTTCGCCGTCCGAAATCCGACATCAATCTTGGATGTCGATCTTTTCGGCTTCGGCGACCTCCGGATCTTTCTGTTCGGCCGATTCGCGAAGCGCGCGTTCAGCGCGGGCGGTGAACGCGGTGGCGTCCTCGAATCCTTCGCGAATCATGAGGATGTTTCCATTGGGCGCGGCGAACACCATGGTGGGATAGCGTTGCACGCCAAGGGCCTGGGCGATAGCAACTGCGCGATGTCCGTCCAATTTCAGCGGGACGAATCGGTCGTTCAACATGCGGGCGACAGGGCCTTGGCTGAACGTGTAGGAATCGAGCCGTTGGCACCAAATGCAGTTGGGGGCAGTGAAATCGACGAAGAGCGGGCGTTTTTTGGCCTGAGATTCGCGGAGAGCAGACGAGTAATCGGTACGCCAGCGAACTTCTTGAGCTTGAATCACCGAGGGAATCGTCGAGAAAAGAGCCGTGAGAGCAACCGTCCGTAAAGCGGCAGCGCGAAGAGATTCCATTGTTCCTTCTCCTTGCTAGGTGTAAATCAAAGTCGTCCTGATGCAAACAAGGGACTGCAAGGGGGCCTGCCGCAGCTGCCATGCGCGCGCAGGCCGACTCATTGGAGTTCCGGCGAAAGAACTCCACACATCAAACCACCCAGGCTGTCGGTCGGAGTAAGGACGGCGGGAAACCGTCGGAACCAAGAAACTACCTTGCCCTGCGTGGCCGTATGCATTGCGACCAAAGGCTGAGAAGCCCTGGCTCGCGAGCACAAGACCGGCACGCCCGAAAGTGCGAGACTCGAGATGGCCGACCTGCTCGGAGGTATGTCACCATCGGGCTATCGAGACTGCGGCCGCGGAAGCCGGGCAAACGGAAACCTCCGCAGATCCCGCAAACGACGATTCGGTTGCGCAACCGATCCACGTCGCAGGATGGGGGTATTAAACCTCAGTCACTCTCGATTGCAAGCAGAAAGTCCGAAAATGTTATCCGTTGCTAACTATCCGAATCGCTAAGTCCCAGTGAGTTCAGGGGAAATGGGATGCCTTTGCGGGCGAAATTTGTCCCTGCAAACCAAGCGATCAATTTGACTGAATCTCTCAGACTTCCCATTTTTGCAAAACGCAACTGATCGTGTGGACGGCAGATCGGCATTGTTCCGCCCACGTTAAGTCGGGTAATTTCTATCTCGTACATGGCCAAGGATTGGCTCGCTTCTCGCCCACGGAAGGGAAACATCATGCGCGTCCTTGTTACCGGAGCTGCCGGATTTATCGGCTCGCACCTGTCCGAACGACTGCTACGCGATGGTCATGATGTCGTTGGCCTGGATGCATTCATTCCGTACTATCCGCGGATCGCAAAAGAAGCAAATCTCTTGAAGGCTAGGACTTCCGATCGCTTCGACTTCCGCTGTCTCGATCTTCGTTCTGACTCGCTCGATGACGCCCTGGATGGCGTGGAGACCGTTTTTCACCTCGCCGCAATGCCGGGCTTGGCGAAGAGTTGGACCGACTTCGATCTCTATTCCGACTGCAATCTCCTCGCGACGCAACGCCTGCTTGAAGCGATTCGGCGACAGCCTTCGATGCCTCAGCTGGTCTATGCATCGACCTCTTCGGTCTACGGTAAGTTCAGCACGGGCGATGAATCGATGCCCACGCGGCCGATCTCGCCGTATGGAGTTACGAAGCTTGCGGCGGAGAACTTATGCCGCTCGTATGAGGAACTTGGGCTGCCCCTGGTGGTGCTGCGATTCTTCTCCGTATACGGCCCCCGCCAACGGCCCGACATGGGATATCACAAATTCATCAACTGGATGTTGAACGATCAGCCGGTCGTCATCTACGGCGATGGCCAACAGAATCGGGGCAACACGTATATCGACGATTGCGTCGAAGCGGCGGTCGCAGCCATGCAGGCCCCCTTGGGCGAAACCTATAACCTCGGCGGCGGCGAGGCGGCCACCGTCTGGGACATCCTTCACAAACTCGAATCCATCCTCGGCAAAAAAGCCAACGTCAGCATGGAGCCCGCCCGCCCCGGCGACCAGCGCGCGACATTTGCCGATACGACCAAGCTGCAGCGGCATCTCGGTTGGAAAGCGACGACTTCCCTCGATGAAGGCCTCGCCCGCCAAGTCGCCTGGCAAAGCCAGTTTCAACAACTCCGCCGCGCGGCCTAGCATGTTCACGACGAATGCCGAGGCGTTTGCCCGCTTCCCCTATGTTTCCTTTCTCCCCTGAAATTCCGCATGTTCCGCAAAATCCTCAAGATCGATCCGATCGGACGCCGATGTCATCGGTGATATGGATGGCGTACGCAGATTCTGGCGAAGTCGGTGGCGGCCGGCGGGGTGGGCGATGGCGGCGTGGCTCGGCGCGGCCGGGTGTGCTCCCGAACGCTCCCAGGTCGATCAGCACATCATGTCCGAACCGCTCGCGACCGCGCGCAATCACGGCGTGATCGACAGCTACCAGGTGCTCCATCCCGACGTGCTCGACGTCAACTTCCGCGAGCATCCTGAACTTCAGGGCAAATACGAGATCAATATCGATGGCCGCATCGATCTGAAGCACTACGGCCGGGTCCGGGTCGAAGGGCGGACGGTTCCGCAGATCGTGCAGCTATTGGCCGAGGAATCGGGCTCCGGGCGTGAGGGCGTGGCGGTTCGCGTGTCGGAGTTTCGCAGCCAGCATTTGCTGCTCTTTGGCCAGGTATTGGGTTCGCAACGCCGCATTCCCTATCAGGGGCCGGAGACGGTGCTCGACGTGTTGCAGCGAGCGGGCGGCATCACCTGGGAGGCGGCGCCGGACAAAGTGTATGTGGTCCGTTCGCATGTGGCGGACGATCGCCGCGCGGAGATTTTTCACGTCGATCTCGAGAAGATCGTCATGAAACGGGACCACCGCACCAACATCCGCGTGATGCCGTTCGACCAGATCTACGTGGGCGAAACGCAGCAAGCGCGGGTCGAAAAGTCGATCCCCTCGTGGCTCAGGCCCATGTATCGCACTTTCTGGCAGCCGAAGAACGAAACGCCGCCGTGATGCATCAGTCCGATTGAGCCCAGCACCTTAGCACCTCGGCGACGCTCCATGCTTGAGCGACGCAGCCGCGGGGGGTGTAGGGGTCTTCGGCGTCGAAGATTTCGCTGATCGATCCCATGCAGGCTTCGGAGAGGTGGTCGGCGAAGCCTTGCAGTAGCTGATGCGCGGTGCCGGATTTGTCCGCGTGGGTCTTCTTCCACGCGTCGAAATAGGGACCGATCAGCCAGCCCCATACGGTGCCCTGATGGTAGGCGGCGTCGCGGGAGCGGAGGTTACCGAAGTAGCGTGCCTTGTAGTCGGCATGACCTGGAGCGAGCGAGCGAAGGCCGACGGGCGTCAGCAGTCGTGTGCGGACCGTTTCCACCACCTGCTTCCAACGCGACGGATCGAGGATCGGGTTCGGCAGCGAGATTGAAAAGATCTGGTTCGGCCGACATGCGGGATCGTTGCCGGCTTCGCCGTCGAGCACGTCGTAGAGGCCTTTTTCCTTCTCGCACCAGAATCGTTCGTTGAACGAACGGAACGTTCGCTCGGCGGCGGCTTTCACCTCGTCGGCCTTCGCGAACGCTTTCTCTTCGCGGAGCCATTCTTCGAGCAGACGCAGGGCGTTGTACCAGAGGGCGTTGATTTCGACGGCTTTTCCGCGGCGCGGCGTCACGACCCAGTCGCCCACCTTCGCATCCATCCACGTGAGCTGGTAGCCCTCGGC
>JAXMAT010000088.1:0-3201 GCA_046350235.1 Gemmataceae bacterium
CTCATGCTGGCGGCAGCGCAACTGGTGCAGAAACAGTTTCAACGCTCGATCGTTCGGCGCGGCAGCAGCAGCTTGCTCGAACCAGTCGATTGCCGATTCGACATCTCCGCCATTGAGAAAGGCCCAGGCGAGCGCGAGTCGAAGTTTGGGATCCGTATCTCCCCGCCGCACGCGATTGCGAAGTCGGCCAATCGCTTGGCGGACGAGCGGGAAATTCAGTTCCGGATTGTGCACGACGGCATCGAGTTGACCGAAGCAGAACCAAGCGCCGCAGCTGACGCATCGGTCGATTTTTTCAGGCTGCCGATGGAGGCACAAAGGGCATTCGTGGGCTTCCGGCAACAAGGACCGGAAATGCTGAAGGCCTTTGCGCGCGTTCACGTGATTCGGATGGATTTCGAGGACGCGTTCGAGGCTTGCGACAGCACTTTCCGGGGAGTCGGCGACATGGGCGAGCCAAAGCCAAGCCACCTCGTTGTTCGGCTCATCGGCGACGAAATCGGTCAGAAGCGATCGGGCACGGTAACGATCGCCTAACTTCGCCGCGGCGATTCCCGCTTGCAGGCGAATGGCCGGCAACGCCGCGCGAGCTGCCGCATGTTGCGGATCGACGGAAAGGATGCGCTGCAAGCACGCGAGGGCTTGGTCAGGATTGGGCGCGATGCGCGCGAGCCACATCCACGCGATGTCCGAGCCGACGGGTTGCTCCACAGCTTCATGCAGCAGGCGCCGAGCCAGATCGTACTCGCCGGATTTGGCGGCCTCGATCCCTTCCTGCAAGCGGGACGCAGTGAAAGGCATACCGACATCCGATCGAAATGAGACGAGGGGAACCGTGCGCAAGAATAGGTCATGAGACCCTGGTGTCAAACCGGACGAAGGTGCGCAAAGCGAATGCCGACAAGAAATAAGCCGCGTGATGTTCGAGCTTCAACCGAGGTCGATATCGGCCAGGGTGGCGGCATAAGGGGAAGACGCGGGCCGGCGTTGAGCGGCATGATCGCGAATCCAAGCTTGCAGCATCGCCTGATCGTTCGAAGTCTCCGCGTGGAGAGCAGCGAAGATTTGCACTCGAAAGGAAGTCGACGCGATTTTCAACAAGTCGCCATGGGACAGATCGGACGCACCGACTACGAGCGTGCCATTGAGAAAGGTGCCGTTGCGGCTGTCGAGATCGACGACGCGCAGTCCAAATCGCTGCTGCAGGAGACGACAATGCAATCCACTGACCGATCCGCTATCGATGCGGATATCGCATTCGGGGCGACGGCCTATGGTGATCTGTTGCTTCCGAAGCGGGATGCTCAAACCTTCCGGATCGCCGCCTTCCACAACGAGCGACGCTTCCAGGTCAAGGTGTACGCCCCGTTTTTCGAGCAATTCCTTAAGGCGTTCCGTGACTAACGCTCCCTGGTTCAGCAGCAAGGTGCCTTCCGCATCCGTAATCGCGTAACGGAGGGAAACCCCCACCTTCAAAGGTGCCTGCAAGATCGATTCGGAAGCCACAGAGCACTCGCCTTTCATCCTTGCCGTGTAAAACGTAGCTCAGGAATGGGCGAAAATCGTTATCTGAACCCAACGTTTCGACGGAGTGCCGAGGCAGCATAGGCTGCACATTCGGAACAGCGCAGGCAGAGTCCGCTTGAAATGAATGAACCCGCAGCCAATGCGGCTGCGGGTCGGAATTCCCCAAATTCGATCGTCGCTTACTCGTTGATCTTCGGCTGAGCCGCTTCCTGCGGAACCGCCGAAGCGGACGGAGCCGGCTGCACGTCGGCTTCCGGACGCGGCGGATTGCCGAGTTCGCTGCGAGTGACGCCGGTGTTCACCACTTGGCCATCCTTGTCGAGTTGATATTGGACATGGCGTTGCTTGTCGCCTTCGACGATTTTGAGCACGTGGGTCGTCGTGTCGATGACTGGTTCGGCTTTGGCCACGATCTTCGGAGCAGCCTTCGGCATTTCGGGCAGCTTCACCGTGGGATTCGTCGGAGCGACCGCGATGTCGGTCGAGCCTGTGCCGTCCTCCTTGACATCCCCACTCTTGTGCACATTGTCGTTGCGAAGCGCTTCGACGTTGACCTGATTGATGTCGGAGCGAACCTTGTCGTTGAATTTGCGGAGCACCAGGCTGATGGTGCCGTTCTCCTTCGCCAGGCTCAGCTTGAGTGCATCTTCCGTGTTGAGAGCCAAGCTGACGACGCTTGCCGGCATCGCCTGGCCGTTTTCGGGGCGAACCGCATTGGCGTCGGCCGCGATCACGAGCACGTCTTCTAGCAGCACCTTGGCGAACGTGTCCTTGTCGGTCGCACGGCGGCAGGTCCAGAAGATATCGACTCGCGAGTTCGGCAGCGACGCGAAGCCGCCGGCGATCGTTTCAGGATTCACGCGAACGCCTACTGCCTTGAAGCCGGGAGGCAGATGAGCCTGGATGCCCGAATCCTTGTCGCTGAGAAGGTCTTCAAGCGTGAGGTGATCGCCCACGCGAAGCGATCGCTTCATCACTTTGCCCTTGAGCAAGTCGCGATCGGCGATGGCTCCCTTGGGTTCGGTATCCTTCGCGACTTCCTTGTCCTCGACATACTCGTCGGGATTCTTGATGGAGTCGCCCAGGCTCACCGGTTTGCGGAGAACCAGGAAGCGGACTTTTTCGACTTCGACTTTGCGTTCGGCCAGGAGCTTGCTGGTCATGTAGCTCGCGCCGAGGCCGCAGGTGACTGCGACCACCATCAGGATCATGGTCTTCGGCTTCATGGGGAAAATCCTCAGGCGATGGAACTTTGCTTGTGGAATCGACGGCTAGCTTCTTCCTGCCGTCGAGCGATTAGTTCAGGGACACTTGCGCGTCATGCGTTTGCGGAGCCGATTCCGGTTGGGTCGGCTTGATTTCGTAGAGATAAAGCAGCGTACCGACGAAACCGATGCAAAGCGGCACGCCGTAGGGCAGGCGGTGCCAGCGGGGGCGGCGAGCGAAGGCTTTGTCGTGGATTTGGCCAAGGCTGTTCGGCGTGACCATGTCGCCCACGATGTCGCGGACGTGCTGCAGATTCTTGCGGTAGTTGCCGCGGATGGCGATCATGGCGAGGGCGATGACGCCGCCGGCGATGGCGCCTGCGCAGAAGGCATAGACGATGATCCACATGCCGTTCCAGCTGTAGAAGGCTCCGATCCAGGCGCCGAAGCCCATCGTCATCTTGCAGTC
>JAXMAT010000089.1:0-3084 GCA_046350235.1 Gemmataceae bacterium
GCGACTTTTTTTCGAGGTGAACCCATGGCCCAGCATAGCCCTCGCTTTCTGCAAATCGTGTCGGATGCCCGCAGCCGCATTCGCGAAATCAGCGTGGCCGAAGCGAAGGCAAAGATGGATCGGGGCGAAAAATTTCTGCTGTTCGACGTGCGAGAAGAAAGCGAATGGGCCCGCGATCACATTCCGGGAGCGATGCATCTCGGGAAGGGCATCATCGAACGCGACATCGAAGCGAAGGTCCCCCACCTCGACACGCCCATGGTCCTCTACTGCGGAGGCGGCTACCGCTCCGCCCTCGCAGCCGACAATCTTCAAAAGATGGGCTACCGCAACGTCCTCTCCATGGACGGCGGCTATCGCGACTGGCGCGGGCAGGGGCTGCCATTAGAGAAGAGCTGACCCAGTCGATCGCTCCCGTGGCTCCATGTAAAGTTGTCGCCTGCTGCGGAAGATAAGGCCCGAAGAAATTCCCCCGCAGATGCCGGCCATTGAACCAAGACCCAGAGCAAGCATGAGAAAATGATCCAGCTCACGAGCGAGGGTGGATGCTGCCCACCCTGTCGCGAATCCCAGCAGTGCGGCGAGAAAGGTCGCGATCGCGGCGCCAACCAGCGAACCGCGAATCACTCGGCCTTCGAGCGGGGAGGCCCCCTCGCACATCGATCCGACCCATCCGCCGAGAAAGCTTGCCGGGGCGGTGGCAAAATAGGCTGCGAGCGGAATGAGCGACGACGGCTCCAACTTCATTCGGTCGAGCGCCTTGTCGATCGATCCGTAGGTCGTCACCGCAGTCGAAACCCAACCGATTGCAACGGCGGAACTCCAGATCAGTGCCAAAACCAAACCGCCAAGCGCGCGCTTCATCCACTCCATGCTTGCTCCTCATTGGCTTGGCTATTTCCGGTCCTCTTTTTCAGGCGGACTCATGATGTAGATGACGCTTGTCGACGTCTGTTCCGGTCTGGATTTGGCGATCGGCCCCAAGGGGAACCATATCCGGCTGCCGATCTTCAAGTCGTCGGCCTTCGCTTGCTTGAAGGGTTTGAAAAAGTAGACTTTGAACCCCATCTCGGCGTGTACGACCAGATCGCGCGGAGTGCCCATTTGTGCGCCCGGGTACTGCACCAGGAGATTGCCGCCGAAAGGGACATTCCCTGCCCCCGCCTTGACGATTCGGGCGATTTGTTCCGCGGGCGGGGCCGGCGGACGTTGAACTCCAGCAGGCGGGGCATTATCGCCCTTTGCTTCTTCCTGCGCACCGGCCGACGAGACCAGGCTGAATGCAGCGGAGAGAATCAAGACGCGAAACATTTCGTCGACTCCTTACTCCGTCCCACATGTGCGGCCGGCGCCATCGGTAAGCCACAGTCGCCGGGTATACCATTGCTCGAAGGTACTCCAATACGGCGAGGCTCGGAGCACCGACTGTTCGGCGACGAACGGCAGAGACGATGCGTAGTCGCTTCCCGGTCGGGCGTCCGCGAAACCGGAGCCGTGGCGGGCGCCGTTGTTGTGCATGATCTCGTGCAGCATCGTCGCCGCCGTTATCCATGCCAGCATATCCACCCCTTGTGCGTTCGCCGGTATGCCGATTTGCGTCGCATGAGATAGGTGCCTGGCAGGATTGAAGATGATCCAGTTTCCTGGAACGACTGCCCGGCCGAATATGCCCAGGTCCTGAGGTTCGGGCGGGTAGATCCACTTTTGATCGTGCGCGTTGTAGAAGAATCGGCCGTCGCGAAGGTACGCCTCCTGCTCGAAGGGCGTGAAGAGGCGTCTGCCGCCGTTCCAGTCGACGACTGCTTGCGAATGCGCATAGAGTTCGCCGCGATACAGCAGGCCCGGGTTTCCGTGCGGGTCGTAGAAGAGCAGGCTCATCGCCGCGTCGAAGATCTGATTGTAGTTCGCCAAGTTGTGCCAGGTCAGGCTTTGCATCGCTTCGAAAGTCGCGGGCGTGCGCCACCACCTTGTCCAACTGAGGTGCTCCTTCGGAATCGCCCGGCGTCGGCGTTCGCTCTCCTCGACGGCGGATGAACTTGTTGGGCAACCCGGTTGATGGGAATCTCCCAATCGCTGCTCCAATCGGTCCACCCGGCTTCTGAGGTCCGCGATGGCTTGCTCGATGTCTTGGCGTTCCATGACGCGAATCCTTTGGGGGTCGGAGATGATGTTGGGTATCCCAACTCCAGGCATCAGGCCTCTTGTAGCGGAGGTGATGCGACCCGTCCGCGTCTTGGTCAAAGACCTCGCTGGCGCTCGGGCTCTGATTTACGTCGCGATGCGCACCGATTAGTGGGTCAGCTTCTTGTAGCGGATGCGGTGCGGTTGGTCCGCGTCTTGACCGAGTCGCTGCTTGCGCTGCGCTTCGTAGGTCTGGTAGTTTCCTTCGCACCACACCGTTTTGCTGTCCCCCTCGAACGCAAGGATGTGCGTCGCGATGCGGTCGAGGAACCAGCGATCGTGGCTGATGACTACGGCACAGCCGCCGAAGTTCAGCAACGCGTCTTCCAACGCCCGCAGCGTATCGACGTCGAGGTCGTTCGTCGGTTCATCGAGAAGCAGCAGGTTGCCGCCTTTGCGAAGCAACTTGGCGAGGTGGACGCGGTTGCGTTCGCCGCCGGAGAGTTCGCTCACTTTGCGTTGCTGTTCGGGGCCCTTGAAGTTGAACCACGACACATACGCCCGGCTCGAAACCTTCGCTTTGCCGAGCATGAGGAACTCGGTGCCGCCGCTGATTTCCTCGTAGACCGACTTGGCCCCGTCGAGGTGATCGCGGCTCTGATCGACGTAGGCGGGGAACACGGTGGGGCCGACGGTGAGCGTCCCCGAGTCCGGCTTCTCCTGACCCATGATCATGCGGAAAAGCGTCGTCTTGCCGGCGCCATTGGGGCCAATGATGCCGACGATGCCGCCTTTGGGCAGATCGAAATTCATGTCTTCCATCAGCAGATTGTCGCCGAACGCCTTGCGGACGTTGACGGCTCGGACGACCAAATCGCCGAGGTGGGGTCCGGGCGGGATCTGGATGGTCAGCTCGTCCTTCTTCTCGTCCACCTCTTGCGAGGCGAGTTTTTCGTACGCGGT
>JAXMAT010000090.1:0-2819 GCA_046350235.1 Gemmataceae bacterium
TCGCCCCCGTCCCGCATCTGGCACAGGCCGCGATGCGCGCGATCGAGAATCAAGCGATCACCGAGCAAACCGCCGCCGCCGCCGGGCAAGCCGCGACGCAAGGTGCGAAGCCGCTCTCGCAGAACGGCTACAAGCTGAAGCTGATCGAAGTCGCCGTCAAGCGGGCTCTGCTGTTGGCTTCCGGAGCACGGCCGTATTGGCTCGTATGATTTGGCATTCGATTCGATATCAGCCCGTCCGATCCGCTGTCCCTTTGCGCCGCTTCAGGCTCAAGCGAAATCCCGATGAAGGGGTTCCGTGGGGCTAGCGTGATCGGTCATTTCTCGATGCGGCTTGTCAGACGAAACAGCGGCACTTCGCCTTGCACGCCCTGCAGCGTCGCCTTTCCCGCTTCGCGGCAGCAATCCGCGTTTCGCAGTTCGCGGCAGACGGATTCGGTGAGGAGCAATGCTTCGCCGAATTGCTTCGTCGCGGATTGCACGCGGCTCGCGAGATTAACGACGAAGCCGTGAGGGCCGTATTTAAGCCTAGTTTTCGAGCCCGTATTGCCGACTAGAGCGGCCCCCGTGTTGATGCCGATGCCTAGCCCAATCGTCGTTTGTGCGACGGCGGCCCAGCGATCGTTCAGGGCGGGGAGCACGGCCAACATGGACTGACCAGCCCGGCAGGCACGAGCGGCATGATCGGGTTGCGGCGCCGGGGCGTTCCACATCGCGAGGATGCCATCCCCCGCATAATCCACGACGACGCCGTCTTCCTGCAGAATGCATGCGGTCAGCCGCTCCATGACGTCTTGCAGGATCACGCAGGTGACGGCCGGTTCGATTCGTTCGGACATCGCGGTGAAGCCGCGAAGGTCGCACATTAGCACGGTGATCGTCTGATGCATGCCTTCCAGCAGGTTTGGATTCGCCTCGAGTTGGCGGACGAGTTCGGGCGAAAAGAACCGCTCGAACTGCACGCGCGTCCGCAGGGCCGCATCGCGCGTGAGGCGTGAGCCGATGCCGCCTGCGAGCATCTGGATCATCTGCGCTTCGAGCGGACGAATGCCCACGTGCCCGTGCCTCGCACGAAAGCGTGATCCGTAGAGAGCTGCGACGACCTCCCCTTGCATCGAAAAGATCGGCGAGACGACCACGGATTCGACGCCTGCCAAACTCGGCGCATGAATGTCGAAGGTTCCTTCCGATTGATACGCGGTTTCTTTCGTTTCGCAGATGTGTGCGACTAGGGTCTGGCTGAAACGAGGCTTGGCCTGGGAGGCCGAATGCAGCGCATCGATCCGCCACGACTCGCCCTGTTGGGTCAGAAGCATGGCCTGGTCAAGACCGACCATCTCGACCGCGGCCTTGCATGTTCGCTGCGTCAAATCCCGCAGGTCGGACGCTTCGTTCTGCCAGGCGAGCGTTTGCTGAATCCAATACGTCAGCCGTTCGGGGCTCGGCATGTCGCCAAGGTCGAAGAGCCGAAGCGATTCCTTCCCACGATCGATCGGCGCCTTCCAGTGAGCGAGGGTCGCGAAATCGAAATCGGGGGGCGCGGCCGCGCCGACGCGGATTGACGTTTCGCCGACCGTCATCGTCGCCGGCAGATCGACGTTCGCGGTTTCGCCGGGCGACAGCATCTGGTTCGGATGAAGAGTCAATTCGCGCTTGCGGCTCAGGTTTTCGACCGTCACCGTGCCCGATGGATTGGAGCGTATCCGAAGCTGATCGCGCGAGACGAACGGATCGCTTAAGACGACGCGGCGCACCGAACCGCCCGGACCTCGGCCGAACTCAATGTCGCCTTCGGCATGCTCGATCGTCTCGCGATTCTGGCGGTACATCACATCGATTCGCAACATCGGATTCACGACCAATCCCGTGGGAGCTCCGACAACCATCATCCAACAGCCTCCCATGAAATCAAGCGTTTCCAGACGCAGCTGACGCTGGTTGCCAGGCTTTGGCATCCAAGTCGCATTGCTGTTCGGCCCGGCCTGCCCGTGCCTCTACTCTCGCCTATCGGCGACATGGGTGGGCTATGTCGTTCGAATCATTGCACAGGAGTTCGTTCATGAAACTTGCGTCGCTCGATAAGCTGCTCGAAGACCAGCTCAAGGACCTTTACAGCGCGGAGAACCAAGTCTCCAAGGCGTTGCCGAAAATGGCGAAGGCCGCCTCCTCGGATCCTCTTCGCGAAGCATTTCAGTCTCACTTGGAAGAGACCAAGGGTCAAATCGAACGATTGGAAAAGATCGGGAAAACGCTCGGCATCAAGCTGACCGGCAAGAAATGCGCGGCGATGGAAGGCCTGATCGAGGAAAGCAAGGAAGTGATCGATGCCGACGGTCCTGAGAACGTGATCGATGCCGCTCTCATCATCACGGCCCAACGCGTCGAACACTATGAAATCTCCGGCTACGGTTCCGCGCGCACGCTGGCCGAACACTTAGGCCATGATAAGGTGGCCGAACTCCTGCAAGAAACACTCGAAGAAGAATCCGCAGCGGATGAGAAACTGACGACGCTGTCGGTCGAGGAAGTCTTCCCCGCGGAACAGGCGGACGAAGACATGGATCAGGAAGAGTCAGACGAGGAGGACGAGGCCGCCGAAGCAAAAACTTCGTCGCGCCGCCGCTAAGGACCGGATCGCTCTTGACTTCAAAGATTACGCAAAACGTGGTCGCCCACACTCGTCGAAAGATGAGAGTGGGCGACCAGAAACGCCGCGCACTTGACCGAACGCACGGTCGACGGGACAACGGCTAGCTCGCTCTCACAGGGCCGCATTAGCGCGCCGAGAGGAGATATGCAATCAAGTCGGACATTTCGTTC
>JAXMAT010000091.1:0-2782 GCA_046350235.1 Gemmataceae bacterium
CGCTCGAGCGGCACCATCTCTCCGCCAACTTTCGCGAAGCGCTCCTCGCGGCCTGTGATGGTGATGAAGCCGTCTTCGTCGAGCAACGCGAGATCGCCGGTGATGTACCATCCGTCGCGGATCTTTTTCTTCGTGAGTTCCTCGTTGTTGAGGTAGCCCTTCATCACGTTGGCGCCGTAGATGAGGAGCAAGCCTTCCTTGCCGGGGGGCAGGTCCGCCAGCGTTTCGCGATCGACGATTTTTGCCGCGACGCCGGGGACCGGTTGGCCGATGGTGCCGCGTTTGTTGCCGGTTTGCTTGACGTGACCCTGATGAAAATCAGGCACATTCACGCACGCCACAGGAGAAAGTTCCGTGCAGCCGTAACCTTCGAGCGGTTCGACGCCGAACTTCAATTTGAACTCGTCCGCGACCGTCCCCGGCATCTTTTCGGCGCCCACGACGAGAAGCCGGATGGTTTTGAAGTCGTCCTTCTCGCATCGCTTGATGTAGGAACGGAGGAATGTCGGAGTGGCCACGAAGATCGTCGGCTTGTTGTTGCGAGCCAGTTCGCCGATTTCACGCGGTTGGAGCGGATTCGGATGATACAGAAGCGACGCGCCGACTTGCAGCGGCAGCCAAATCGTGACCGTGTAGCCGAACGAATGGAAGAACGGCAGGATGCCGAACAGTCGGTCCTGAGGCAACGGATCGATCGCCTGAATCACCGATTCGCAATTCGCCGCGATGTTCGCATGCGTCAGCATGATGCCTTTCGGATCCCCCGTGGAACCTGACGAGAAGATGACCGTCGCCAAATCCTCGGCCGTGTGCTTGTGCAGGCCGAGGATGCGTTCGAGGAGAAAGCGAGGCCAAATGAAGACCGACAGCCAGGTGCGAAGGCGTTCGAAGGTGCCGATGTCTTTGCGGAAATCTTCGAGATACACGAACTCGACGCCCGGATTCAGTTCGAGCGGCACCTTGTGCAGAAACAGCTTCGACGTCAACACATGCTTGATGCCGCATTGCGTGATCGACTTCTGAACAACGTCCTGGTTCGCGGTGTAGTTGAGATTCACCGCGGTCTTGCGGAGAAACGACACGCAGATGTTGGCGATGACAGCGCCGGGCGCGGGGGGCAGCCACAGGCCGACCATCGGTTCGTCCTTCAGGATCGGCTTGAGCCGGCGATTGAGGATGCGGACGCCGGCGAGCACCTCGGCGTAGCTCAGCGATTTCTTGGGGCCGTTCGGATCGACGATGCAGGTCCGCCACGGCCGTTTCGAAGCGATGTGGACGAACTGAACATGCACGGGAACGCGATCCTTCGATCGCCGAACCGCGGACTCGGCCGACATCTTCTGAATCGCGTGCCGCACCTGAAACGCGGTGGAATCTGCGGGCAGGGGCGTGCCGAAGTTGACGTGGACGATGTAGGGGATTCGCTTAGGCAACTTCCAAAGGAATTTGCCTTCGTTGAAGCTGAAGATGCTGCCCCAGAGGTGATCGAGGCATACGGGAATGATCGGGGCGGGAGCTTTTTTCACGATCTGCTCGAATCCGCGCTGGAAGGGGAGCAGAAACCCCGTGCGCGTGATGCCGCCTTCGGCGAAGATGCAGACCGAATCGCCCTGTTCCAGGGCTTCGCTCGCGGTCCGCAAAGCCTTCACGATCGAACGCGGCCCGGAGGCGCCGTCGATGGGAATAACGTTGAGCAGCTTCAAATACCAACCCAAGAACGGCATCTTGGTGAACGGCGCCCAGATCATGAATCGAATGCGCCGATTCTGCGACGCCATGATGAGCATCGCGTCGACCCAGCTCACATGATTGCTGATGAAGAGGACCGGTCCCTTCTGCGGGATATTTTCCCCGCCATGCACGCGGAGGCGGTAGAAGGTGTGGCGCAGGATCCACAGCGGCAGGCGGACGAGCATCGCATAGCGAAAAACGATGGTAACGATCAGCAGGACGGCGACCACACCCAGGGCGATGTGCCAGCCGGAAAGTTGGTCGAAGAAGGAAGGGTTATCGGACTGGGCCCAAAGACAGCCCGGGAGAGCGGCGAAACGACTCATAAAGAAGAATCCTGGCGGCACAATGGCATCGCGGGCGCAACATTAACCCCACGCCACGCAAAGATCAAGCCAACGCAAGGTTTGCGCGCTGGATCTCATGAGAAGGCACGAAGCGGAAACGGAATATCACGGATGATCGGGACTCGAGCGTTCGGCATCACACCAACGGCAGGCCGATGCGTCGGGGCGATATTTCAGGTTCAGCGGATGAACAGGTGTGCGTTTCGCAGCAGCTCGTCTCCTCAACGCCTACCTGTTCGCCCGTCACGACGTCGCCAAACAGCGTGAACGACGTCGCTTCGCGGATCTCGACGTCGAGGAATCGCCCGGTGAGACGCGGGTTGCCGTCGAAGACGACGATGTGGTCGGTTTCGCTGCGACCGGTCAACTGCACGGGGCCGCCTTGGTCCTGCTTCTCGCCAAACTTGCTCTTCCCTTCCACTAAGACGCGGAATCGTTTGCCGACTTGGGCGAGGTGGTCGTTGAGGCTCACTTCGTTTTGAATCGCGAGCAGATCGTTGTTGCGGCGTTTCTTCGTCTCTTCGGGAATATCGTCCGTGTACATCTCATAGCCCTTCGTGCCAGGCCGCGGGCTGTACTTGAAGATAAAGCTGTTTTTGAATCCCGACGTGCGGACCAGCTCGCATGTCTTCTGAAACGATTCCTCCGTTTCCCCCGGGAAGCCGACGATGAAGTCGCTGCTGACCGCGACATTCGGCACGATC
>JAXMAT010000092.1:0-1751 GCA_046350235.1 Gemmataceae bacterium
GGCACCACGCGATTGACTTCATCGACGGGAATCGCGAAGCCGATGCCGGCCGAACTACCCGACGGGCTGATGATCGCGGTGTTGACGCCGATGAGCCGGCCCGCACTGTCAAGCAGCGGGCCGCCGGAATTGCCGGGGTTGATCGCGGCATCGGTCTGGATGACGTTCTTGATCGTTTGCCCGACCGCCGAGTCGATCTCGCGTCCCCGCGCGCTGATGATTCCGGTCGTAAGCGTCTGATCGAGCCCGAAGGGATTGCCGATGGCGAACACCTTTTGACCCACCAGCAGTTTTGCCGACTCGCCGACCGGCAGCGGTTTGAGTCGCTCCTTCGGGGCATCGGTCCAGACGACGGCAAGATCTTTGCTCTCGTCGTAATTGATCTGCACCGCTCGCCAAGTCGAATGATCCGCGAGCGTGACCTGCAACTCCGTGGCCCCCTTCACGACATGGAAGTTGGTGACGATGCGCCCTTTTTCGTCCCAAACGAACCCGGTGCCGGAACCTGCTTCCACTTTGTTCATCTGGAAGCCGAACGGATCGGTACGCGATTGGATCGAACGTATGTGAACCACCGATGGGGAGGCGGCCTTGAAGAGATTGATCGTGGATTTTTCATCCTCGGCTAAATCGCCTCGGGGAGCGACGGTGCGAGGCTGAGCGTTCGGATCAGGGGTCGTGTCGGCTCCCCGATCGAGGTGCCATAGCCGCCAAAAGGTGACGCCGGCGAGGGCGAAAACCAGGATGTAAAGCACGGCAACGGCTGCGGGCGAGGAGCGTTCACGCATGGGCGTTTACTGACATGCCAAGTGACTCCATCATTCTTCGCGAACGGCGCGCCAAAATCCACCGTCGAGGTGGATTGCCGACCAGTCGCGAAAGAGCCGCGCACGCAGTAAGCGGACTTCGCCCTGGGCTCTGTGGATCCGCTTACTGCGTGCGCGGCTCCTTCGCAAAACGACGCGACCGAGGCCGGTTCACGTCAGCCTCGGTCGCGAGAGATCGCATTGACAGGCTGACGTCACTGCGTGGTGACGACCTGCTTCGAGCTGAGCAGCGCTTCGATCTCCTTGACCTTGCGGCCCACGAACAACACGTTCGGCAGATCGAAAGTATGCGCCTGAGCGCCGGCCGTGCGGACGACGAGGTCGCCGGAGCCAAGCCCGAGGAACCAGTGGCGGAAAAGGTCGCTGCGTTGCTTTTGCACGGTCATGCCCATGGTGTCGTACGCGGTTTCCGCATCACCGATTTCAAGGCGGACGCGCATGAGCCCTGGAGTGAAGACCATGTACAGTTGTTGATCGAAGAAGATGAACACGATCAGCCACAGCAGGAAGAGCACGCCGGAGATGAGCAGATAGCCGCCGAGGTTAATGCGGATATCGAGCACGTGGAAAGCATCGAAAATGACGGTCCACCAATCAAGCAGGCCGAAAATGATCGATAACAAGACGACGAGCCCGATCACCATGACGGACCATAGTCCGCGGAGCGGAACGTTCGTGATGAAGATCACTACAAGCAGCGTGATGCAGAAGAAAATGCCCATGTTCTTGCTGGAAGACGCCATGAGGACCTTGGTGTTCTTCCCTTTCTCGATGTGCTTGTCTTTGGGCAAAACCCACGCGTCACGTTTCTCGATCTTCGCTGCCGCCCCTTCTTTTTCCGGCGGGAATTCGACCATGACGTTTTGAGCCGGTTCGATGCCGCGCGGAGCGACAACCATCGCTTGCCCGCTCATCCACGAAATG